>QTVU01000059.1 GCA_003460745.1 Firmicutes bacterium AM55-24TS | reverse complement strand
TTTAGAGTATTCAATTTTTAGGAATATTCTTTTTTGCAGTACATATAATAACAGTTTGTGTTTGTATAAAACGCAGGCTTTATATATTTGTGTTTGTATAAAACGCAGGCTTTATATATTGAAATACTGTTATTTTCGCTGCAAAATTAAAGTTTTTCATATATCAGAAAATGTGTGGTAACAAATTCTAAGCCTCGTTTTTATGCGTGGTATAGAATTTTATACCACGCATTTTTTAATATGTGGAAATATTGACGGAAAGGAGAAGCGGGGTGCAAACCGTCATTTGCAGCAAAAATACATATAGAGAGAAAGGATTTTATTATGAAAAAAACAATTTTGTTATTTTCAATTATTTTAACTTTATCATTGTGTTCTTGTGTAAACAGTCAAACTGCAAATACACAAAGTACAACATCAAATCAGCAAACAACAACTGATTCAGTATCAGAACCAACGGCTGTTCCTGCTACGGAACAGCCTAAACAGAAAAACAAAGGAACCGTAAGCGGTAAATATGATGTTGAAATAGTAACTGCAAAAACAGCAACAGATTTTCAGGGTAATCCGGCAATTATAGTAACATATAACTTTACAAATAACAGTAATGCCAACGCATCATTCCTTACTTCTGTAAGTGCTAATGCTTTTCAAAATTCCATACAATGTAATGTAGCTACAATGATGCCCGATGTAATGGACGCACAACCGTCATTAGCGGAAGTACAACCGGGAGGAACTATCACATTAGAATGTGCATACAGTTTGCATGATACTGCAAACCCTATAACTGTACAAGTCGGTCCGTTAATGAGTATAACAAACGAAGTAAACGCACAAATGACATTTAGTTTTAAAAACAATTGATAATACAAACAAAAAAAAGATGTTCTCGCGAACATCTTTTTTTATATTTTCAAAAATTATTTAGCTGTTACAACAAGTGATGTACCGTCAACTGTAGCTGATTCTGTTACTTCTGCGAAAAATTCAGCAGGAACATATGTTAGATCATTAACAATTTCAGGTGCGGCACTTAGTGTTAGTGGCATCATTTTACCCTTAACATAGCTGTTTTCACCAATCTTTAGACTGTAAACACCGTCATTAAGAATAACTGCTCTGTTTTCTGCATCCCAAGTTACTGTGAAACCAGCGGCTTCTGCAACTTCTCTTAGAGGAACCATTGTTGTATTATCCTTTGCATATACATCTGAAACATTCTTGTCACCGATTACAACATTTACAAGACCTGCATAGCTACTTGCGGAGTTTCTGTTACTTCAGGTGCAGCTGTAGGAGCTGGAGTAGCATTTTTTGCAGCTTCAATCTGCTTTAGAGCAATTTCGTTTTTACCAAGAACTACAACCTTTGTAGGTGTTGTTTGAGCAGGGATACTCTTTGTTGATACACCGTAGAATACGATAAGGTCATTCTTATCCAAATCACCCTTATATTCTTTTTCGTCCTTATCAACAATCTTTGTATCGTCAGCTGCTGCAATTTTTAAAGTATTTGCGGCATTTGTATAGCCTTCTTCATCAGCAAGGTATGTATCTGCATTTACATTACCTTCTTTGTCACCGTTGATGATAATTACATTTGCTGTGTACTGAACAGGAAGAATAAGCGGAGTCGGTTCATATGAGCCTGTAAATACAGTAATTTTTGAACCATCAGTCAAATCACTTAGAGCCTTTTTGTTACCCAAATTGTCATATACAAGTGTATCATCTGTAATCTTTAGATTTACAGTATTGTTTTGATCGTCCTTGTTATTAACGTCTGTTGTTGTTTTGATAATTCCGTCAACGTCGCTGTCTGTTTTTACAACTGTTACGTCTACAGAAATATAGCTTGCAGTTTCAACAGGTGCTGCTGCGTCTGTTTCTTCACCGTTCAAAAGCATAATGTCGCCTTGAATTTCAGGTGTCGGCATAGCATCCGGTGCATATGTCGAAACAGGCTTATTAAGTTCTTCTTCTGAAATTTGTACTGTGTCTGCAAAAGCAGATGTACTTGCAGCAAGTGCTGCTGTTAGTGCAATTATTGCGATTAGATTTTTTTTCATTTTTATAATCTCCTTTTTTTTTATTATTTGCATTTATCTGTTTGCAATTTATTAGACGTAAGTAACATCACTTTTGTTCCCAAAAAAATATGAATTTTTTATTAATAAACTTATAAAATCAAAAATAATGACAATACTAAGGTTGTATTAATAAATAATGGAGGCATAAAAATGAAAGGTATAAAATTAATTTTATTATCATTTATGGCTGCCGCAATGCTTACATCATGCGGTATGAATAATACAAATGACAATACTTCACCGTCACCGGAATCAACGGTAAATACAAATAATGAAAATAAAAATGACAATAACAATGTTTCAAACGATGTAGATAACGCAGGTAATGCGGCAGGCGACGCAGTTAAAGACGTCGGTGACGCGGCAGGCGACGTTGTCGAAGGTGTCGGTGACGCAGCAGCCGATGTTGCTGAGGGTGTAAGTGACGCCGTAGGCGGTAATGACGCAAACAACAACGGCAAATAATCATTAAAGGGACTGCATAGCAGTCCCTTCATACTGTAAGAGGTTGAGAAATTAGTTTGGATTTTTTGAAAATGAACTCGTCGGCGTACATAGGTACGTTAGAGTTTATTTTCAAAAAAAGTACAAAGGCAAGCCGTATATCAAAGATAGGCTTGCTTTTTGTTTTTATTGAATTATAAATATTATGCACGGTCCATACAATTTATCAATCATCTTAGCTTCTTCTTAATTTTTGTATACGTATATCTTCCCCGTAAAACTTGTACATCATAAAATATTCATACAATCTTGAAGTAAAACGCATACTGTACATTTTTGTAATTTCGCTTATTTGCAAATTAGTATTAATAATAATCTTTTTATTATTCGCTGTACGCTCGTTAATAACGTCAAATAAAAACGCAAGATTATTTTTATTAAACGGCTCTGTACCCAAATCATCAATTATAAGCAAATCAGCCTTATATATATTATCAATAACAGACCTGTCGGTATTTCTGCCAAACTTATAATCTTCATTTATTGAAAACAGTTTTGTTGCTCTTATGTAGATAACCATTTTGCCCTTATCCATAAGTTCTTTTGCGATGGCACTTGACAAAAATGTTTTTCCCAAACCTGTCGAGCCGTAAAAAACAAGGCCTTTGGTTTCATTATCAAAATTATCGCAGAAACGTTTACAGTTATTATATATCTTCGTCATATTATCATACACCGAAACACCGTTTTCACCGACATCTTTTGAATAATAATCAAACGAAAATGTATCAAAATTTTGTGTTTTTATTGTTTCTTCTATATTTGACACTGAATATGCAGCATTTATAAGTTTCTGTTTGAAACACTTACATTTTTTACCGTTTTTATCATAACCTGTATCACTGCAATTTTCACACTTATATTTATATTTATTATAATCGGCAGAAATTCCGTTTACTTTCAGCAGATTACTCTTTTCATTTTCGAGTTTTCTTAGATTTTCTTTAAAATCCCTGTTATATTCATCAGCCTTATCGGGATTTTTAAATATTCTTTTAGTATTCTCCATACCGCATTGAAAAATCTCTCTGTCAATTTCAGCCACTCGCGGAATTTTTTTATTAACTTTCTCAATACGTTTTTTTCTTTCATTAGCCGCACTGATACGAAGTTCTTCATACTCATTCATTATACGGTTTAAAGTTTGTTCGTCAGCCATTTTTTTCACCTGCCAATATATCAAGTATTTCGTCTTTTTTCTTCAATATTTCATCAAAACGTCTTATATATTCAAGAGGGTCTTTAAAATTAAACACTCTCTCAATTCTGTCGTCCATAACAATTTTGGTAGAACCGCCGCCGCCAAGTGCAATAATAGTCTGTTTTTCCTCCATAATGTTTATGTTATATGTACTCATACAGCCGTCTTTTGCATAACCGACATTTTCAAGATTACCCGAAATATTTTTTTGACGATACATATAATAAGGCTTTCTTCCTGTTTTCTCCATATGTTTTTGAGTATACGAAAGCATTTCGTTCATATCATTTGCTTTTGCAAGCTCCGCATCTGAAAATCTGAGTGAAGCCGCTCTTTTTACGCACATTGAATGAACGGTTATATTTTCAGGATCAAGTTTAATTACTTCATCAAGACTGTACTTGAACATATCAACGGTTTCTTCCGGCAAACCGGCTATAAGATCCATATTAATATTGTCAAAGCCCATTTTTCTCGCCATTTCAAAGCATTTTTGCACCATATCGGGAGTATGCTTTCTGCCGACTCTTTTCAAAGTCTGTTCGTTCATAGTCTGCGGATTAATGCTTATTCTGTTGACACCGCCCTGTTTTGCCTCATACAATTTATCCTTTGTTATTGTATCCGGTCTGCCTGCCTCAAGAGTAAATTCCTTTATTTTTGAAAAATCAAAATTTGCTTTCAATCTGTCAAATATTGCTTTTAAGTGGTGCGGTTCAAGCGTTGTCGGTGTTCCGCCGCCGATATATATATTTTCAACATATGCACCCATTTTATCAATTACTTCCGCAGTTTTATCAATCTCCAAAAGCAATTTATCCACAAACGGGTCCATATATTTTCCGCTTACGCGTATATCTGTTGAAACAAATGAACAATACAAACATCTTGTCGGACAAAACGGTATGCCGATATATATACTTACTGAATTTTCGCCGATTTCGTCAAGCAAAATCTTTTCATTCTTTGCAACCTTATATGCAAGGTCAATCTTTTCATCGGACACTTCATAAATTTTCTTTAATATTTCAACAACTTCACTGTCACTGTGTCCTTCTTCCATAAGTTCACGGACAATTTTAGCCGGACGAATACCGCACATTACTCCCCAAGGAAGATTTATATGCTTAATTTTTTCCGCTGCGTGACAAAACGACTTTGTACATGATGCGGTAAAGATTTTTTTTATAAACTGTGCCTTTTGATTTTCAGTATCAAAATCATAATAGAAATCGTCAAAATATGTACCGCCGTTATAGATTATCTCCGTATACACGTTTATAACTTTATCCTTATATTCAAAGTTTGAATACACATATATATCTTCGTTCATATCAAAATAAAGCTTATAAAAAAGCTTCATTTCGTAATCACATTCATAACCGTTTTGAATAATTAACATTTTTTAGTCCTTTATATACATATTATACTTTTTCTCATACCCAACAGAACTCTGTCCGCCGTGTCCCGGAAAAACGTCTATATCATCATCAAGCGTATATATTCTTGTCTTTATTGATTTTACAAGAATATCCCCGTCACCTGTCGGCAAATCACTTCTGCCGACACTTCTCAAAAACAATGTATCGCCCGTAAACAATTTTTTATTATTTATCAAATAACATACGCCGCAATTTGTATGACCTGGCGTATAGATACATTTGATATTAAGTCCGTCAATATTAAGTTCTTCATTATCTTTCAAAACAATATCAGACTTTTTAGCCGACAATTCATAACCAAGTCCCGAATACGACAAATTAATGTCCGGGTCTGTTATATTTATGCTCGCCTTATCGCCGGAAACAAGTTTAGCGCCTGTTTTTTCACGAAGCTGTTCCATATCTGAAATATGTCATAATGACAATGAGTTATAAGCACATATTTTATATTAACTCCGTCGTCCTGAGCCGCTTTCAATATTCCGTCACACTTATATCCCGGATCAATCACAAGACCGTTCTTTGTATTTTCATCATAAACTATATAAGTATTTTCATCTGTATAATAATTATTGACTGTCTTAATCTTCATAAAGCACCTCTTAGTTATAAAGTCTTACAGGAAGAATCATATAAATATAAGAATCGTCACCCTCTACGCTCTTTATAAAGCAACCGCTTGTCGGAGCAGAAAATTCCATCTTAACCTTTTCTTCGTCACAAGCACTCAATGCGTCAAGCAAAAATCTACAGTTAAACCCAATCAAAAGGTTATCGCCGTCAAGCTCAACAGGTACTGTGTCATTAACCTGTCCCTTACCTGTTATACAAGAAACGTCAATCTTATCATAGCCGATATTAAAACGTACAGGAACTTTATTTTCAGATTTTGCTGATATATCATCGTTAATCAAAAGCAACGCTCTTTCCAAGCTATCTGTAATAAGGCTCTTTTCAACAACTACGTTTAACGTATTTACCACCGATATAATCGCGTCATACTTCAAAAATTCGCCGTCAAGCAATCTCGAATAAACCTGATAATATCCAAAATCAAACAAAACAGTTCTGTCCGATACTATAATATCAACATTTTCTTCATCATCTTTAAGAATTTTCAAAAGTTCGCGGAGTGTCATACCCGGAACAACAAGTTTATTGTTTTCAACATTATCATTTATTTCTTCTTTAACAACAGCAAGTCTGTGACCGTCTGACGCAACAACGTTAAGATAATTGTTTTTAATCTCAAACAATGCACCGGTCAAAACAGGCTTTTTACCCTCATTTTGAGAAACAAACGCTATTGTCTTTCTTATAAGCTTTTTAAGTACGTCCTGTGTAATTGAAAATCTGAACTTTTCTTCAAGTATAGGTGCGTCGGGAAATTCATCCGGAGCAATACCCTGAATATTAAATTCACTTGAACCGCTCTTTATTTTAGTAACATAGTTAGACGGATTAACACTTATAGTAACATCACCGTCAGGAAGTCTTCTTACAATTTCACCGAACATCTTTGAAGCAAGTGCAATAGTACCGCCCTCTGTAACTGTACATTCGGTATTATATTCTATACATATATCAATATTGTTACCTGTAAACACAACATTACCGTCACCGTTAGCATCAATCTTAATACATTCAAGTATAGGTAAAGATGTCTTTGGAGCAATAGCTCTTTGAACAGTATTTATTATATCAACAAGTTGTGGTTTACTGCATACTAATTTCATTTTAATTATCTCCTTGTGTATAAATTTATCAACATATCACTGCAATTTTGTTTTTCATATATATTTATATATAAATAATATATAATATATAATATAATAATAGTAGTAGTAGAGAGCGTGGATTGATGGAAAAGTCATTTCAGAGTGCATAGACAAGCTATATTTTATCAACACATACAGTATGTATTGTCGGTGGATAACTTTGGATAACCCAAATCTGATTTTTTACTGAAATTTCCTTATTCAGAAATCCACACGTTATCAACAACTTATCCATACATTTATCCCTCGTTATAATTTAGGTCTTTTAATATGTAATTTACATCTGATTTAATCGTACTGTTAGTATCGATGCTTTCCTCTATTTTTTCAATGTTATGTCCTACTGTTGTTCGGTCTTTTCCGAACTCTTTACCTATGTTTGTATCGTTCATATTTAAAATCTTTCGGCAAAGGTACATTGAAATTTGTCTTGGAACTACTATTTCTTTTGTCTTAACTTTACCGGTAATATCAGACTCTGAAATATTATAAAAAGTAGAAACTTTTTTTATAATAGTCTGAGGAGTTACTGTTTCGCTCTTCGGAATTAATTTTTTCAGAACTTCTTCCGCAAAATCTTTTGTTATTTTACATTTTTTAAATTCCGACATTGATATGATTTTAAGAAGTGCACCTTCAAGTTCACGGACACTTGAACGAATATGCTCCGCTACATATAACAATGCTTCTTCTTCAATTTCTTTATTATGTTCCAATGCTTTCTGCTGAAGAATTGCAACTCTTGTTTCAAAGTTAGGTACAGATACATCAATGGTAAGACCTTGTCCGAATCTTGTTCTTAAACGGTCTTCAAGAGTTTTCAGTTCGTTCGGAAGTCGGTCACTTGTCAAAACAATTTGTTTCTTTGAATTAAAGAGTTCATTAAAGGTATGGAAAAATTCGTCCTGTGTAGCCTCTTTATTTTTCAAAAATTGAACGTCGTCCACTAAAAGTGCGTCGGCGGCTCTGTATTTACTTCTGAATTTATCGCCTGTTTTTTCTCTGATTGATGTGATAAATTCATTCATAAAGTTTTCACTGAAACATATATTATCTTTGCATTTGGATTATTAGCTTTAATCTTATTACCGATTGCCTGCATTAAGTGTGTTTTTCCAAGTCCGCTGTTACCGTAAATAAAAAGAGGATTATTGCTTTCACCCGGATGATTGGCAACTTGCTCTGCGGCGGTATACGCATATAAATTTGAAGAACCCTGTACAAAATTTTCAAATGTATACTTTGAATTTAAACCGTCACTGCTTATTATTTCACTGTTGTCATATTCCGAGTTTTGTTTTGATTCGATTTCTTGCTTTAACTCGTTTGCGTCACCGACCAAAACAGCAAGTGAAATTTTAGCACCCGTAACTTTTTCAAGTGATGATTCAATGTATTTTTTGTAACGGTATTCTACAAGATTTTTATTAATAGAAGTAGCTACGGAAATAGTAAAAGTCGAGTTTTCAAAACATACGGGAACTGCTGTTTTTATATGTATATTAAATCCGACAGGAGATACATTGCCTTCAAGATTTTCAAGAACTTGATTCCAAATCTCTAACATATCCATATCTATTATTTTCCTCCTTTTTTTCATTATTGTTAACAAATTGTATTAAAATCAAACATATCGCCATTATATTTAAGTCTACACTCTATAATATCAAATTTAAGTAAATTAATCAAGAAAAATATTGAGATTTTTTTAAGTTTTATGTATAATAAAATTAATACAAAACTATAGGAAGGAATGATGAAATGTGCCGAGATATAAAGTTTTTGCGGCAATAGACTTGGGGTCTACGGAAATAACAATGAAGATAGCGGAAGTTTCAAAGAAAAACGGCATTTCTGTGTTGGATACCGTCAAATATGATTTGTCAATAGGTAAAGAATCGTATGCAGTCGGAAAAATAAGCTATAACCTTGTTGACAAGATATGTAACTGCTTTGAAGAATATTTAAGGATAATGAAAAGCTACGGAGTTGACGAATATGTCTGTTATGCAACAACTGCCGTAAGAGAGGCGTCAAACAGTGAGTATATAATTGACCAGATTAATATAAGAACGGGGATAAAGGTCACTATTATATCGAATGAAGAGGAAAGATTTTTGCATAACAAGGCATTTGCACTTAACAACAGCTATTTTGACGATATTATCGAGGCAGGTGCTGTTTTGGTTGACGTTGCGTCGGGAAGTGTGCAGGTATCACATTATGAGCAGTCCAAACTTCAATTTTCTCAAAACCTGCCTATGGGTTCACTTCGTGTACTTGAAAATCTTTCAACGGTTAAAAACAGTACAACCTCTTTTTCAAGTGTGCTTGAGGATTTTATTAAGGCAGGTATCAATAACTATAAAAATGTATTCTACAAAAATCCAAACTATAAGTATTTCGTAATAATGGGTAATCAAGTAAGATATATCAAAAAAATCTGCGGTATAAGTTCGGACAGCATAACAGAAGAAAATATAGATGATGTATACAAGATTATATCTGAATACGGTCCGCAATATGTGGAGGACAAGTACGAAGTACCTTATGATATTGCAAAGCTGATGATGCCGTCAATTCTTTTCTATAAGATGTTTATGTCAAAAGACAAAAATCAGATAATCATTGCACCTGAAATATCGCTTGTTGACGGAATACTTGTCGAATATGTCGAAAAAAATGCTTATACGCATACAAAGCATATATTTACAGATGATATTATATCAAGTGCAAAATATTATGCAGGCAAATATGATGTAAGCCACCGCCATTATACTAAAATTATGGAGTTTGGAGTAAATATAATGGCAACACTTTCTAAAAAGTTCGGACTTTCAAAGCGTCATGCGGTATTGCTTAAAGTTGCGTCAATATTTGCGGATACGGGTTACTATATAAATATAAACGATTACAGCAAATACTCATACGACATTGTAAAATCAAATCCTATTATAGGTTTGTCACAAAAGGAACACAAAGTAATATCGGGTGCGGTGCTGTTCCAAAACGGTATTTTTGATTTTAATGAATATAACGTATATTCAAAGAACAGAAGATTGCTTATTTCAAAACTTGCGGCAATACTTTCACTTGCCAAGTCACTTGATGTTGAATACAATCAAAAAATAGACGAAATAAAAACATCAATAAGAAACGGAATACTTACGATAACCGCTTATACGGACAGTGATATAAGTCTTGAAGAACGTGAATTTAACATAGCACAGGAATTTTTTGAAGAAGTGTTCGGTATCAAAGCCGTACTTGTGAAGAAAGGATTGAAATGATTATGCAGGACTATAATAAAAGTGAAAACTATATAAACAGAGAACTTTCTTGGCTTGATTTTAATTTGCGTGTATTGCATGAAGCAAGGGATAAAGAAAATCCGTTGTTTGAAAGACTTAAATTTCTTGCCATAACAAGTTCAAATCTTGATGAATTTTTCATGGTACGTGTTGCGTCACTTAAAAATATGGAGATTTCCGACTATAAGAAAAAAGACGCGTCCGGACTTACACCTCACGAACAGCTTGAAAAAATATCTGAAAAAACTCATAATATGGTTGATATGCAGTATAGTACATATGAAAAATTACTTCTGCCGCAGCTGGCTGTTGAAAACATATCAATCTTAAACAGAAATCAGCTTTCTGAAGAACAAAAGAAATTTATTGAAAAGTATTTCAAAAATGAAATATACCCTGTTTTGACGCCTATGGCGGTTGATTCGTCAAGACCGTTTCCGCTTATTCAAAATAAGGTGCTTAACATTTGTGCACTTATCAAAAAGGAAAACAAGGAACAGGCTTTTGCAACGGTACAGATACCGTCAGTATTTAAACGTATAGTGAAACTTCCGTCAGAAAACGGTAAAAAACAATTTATTCTGCTTGAAGAAATAGTACAGGAGTTTTTGCCTATGCTGTTTATGGGTTATGACGTGCTTTGCTCATACTCATACAGAGTTATGCGTGATGCGGATATTCCTATTGATGAGGACGACAGTGAAGATTTGCTTATTGAAATTGAAAAGAGCCTTAAGGAACGTGAAAGAAGCGGTGTAATCCGTCTTGAAGTGGACAGTAAGGTTAAAAGTGAATTGCTTTCAATTTTAAAGAAAGAATTGAAAGTTAAGAATGATGATATTTATAAAATCAACGGACCTATTGATTTTACTTTCTTAAATAAGCTGTATTCGGAGGACGGATTTGACAAGTATAAATATAAGCCGTTTAAATCACAGGTAAGACCTGAACTTAAAAATGTTGATTTATTTGAAAAAATCCGTGAGGGCGATATACTTCTTCATCACCCGTATGACAGTTTTTCAACAATAGTTGATTTGATAAAACAGGCTGCAGTTGATGAAAATGTACTTGCAATTAAACAGACATTGTACAGAGTAAGCGGTAATTCGCCTATTATAGAGGCACTTTCGCGTGCGGCGGAAAACGGTAAGCAAGTGAGCGTACTTGTTGAATTAAAGGCAAGATTTGATGAAGAAAACAATATTATTTGGGCGAGAAAACTTGAAAAAGCCGGTTGTCACGTTATATACGGACTTTTAGGACTTAAAACACATTCAAAGATTACCGAAATAGTAAGACGTGAGGAGGACGGTATCAGAAGATATGTTCATCTCGGAACGGGTAACTATAACGATATAACCGCTAATTTCTATACCGATATGGGACTTTTGACTTGTTCAAAACCAATCGGTGATGACGCCGGTGCATTCTTTAATATGATTTCGGGATTTTCAGAGCCGTCACACTGGAACAAACTTATTCTTGCACCTCTATGGCTAAGAAAAAAGACGGAAGAAATGATTGAACGTGAAGTTAAACACGCAAAAGAAGGACGTAAAGCAAGAATAGTTGCAAAGGTTAATTCGCTTGTTGACCCTAAAATTATTGAACTTTTATATAAAGCAAGCTGCAGCGGTGTTAAGATTGATTTGATTGTGCGCGGAATTTGTGCCTTGAGAGCAGGTGTAAAGGATTTGTCGGAAAATATTACGGTTCGTTCTATTATCGGCAGATACCTTGAACATACAAGAATATATTATTTCTATAATGACGGTCAAGAAAATGTGTTCTGTGCAAGTGCCGATTGGATGCAGAGAAATCTTAACAGACGTGTTGAAATAATGTTCCCTATTGATGATGAAAATTTGAAAAAAGATGTTATAAACGTGCTTGATGTACAGCTTAGCGATACAATGCGTGCACATATTCAGCATGACGGTGTTTATACAAAAGACAGACGCGGAAAGAAAAAACTTGACTGTCAGGAATATTGCATGGAACAGGCTGTTGAACGTGCAAACAAGGTTGTTGAGAAAAAGACATCAAGGGTGTTTATACCTAAAATGAAACCGGAAGAAGAATAAGAAGGAAAGATTATGAAAAATGTTTTGATAACAGGCGGAAGTCGCGGAATAGGTAAGGCTTGTGTATATGAATTTTCAAATAACGGATACAGAGTGTTTTTGAATTATAACAAAAGCAGTGATGAGGCGGAAAAGATAAAAAATGAAACAGGTGCGGTTATAGTAAAAGCAGATGTTTCAGACTCTAAACAAGTAAATGATATGGCTGAATTTATTCACACAAATTACGGTAAAATAGATGTAATTGTGAATAATGCAGGTATTTCACAACAAAAACTGTTTACAGATATAACTGAAAATGATTGGGACAGAATGTTTGATGTGAATATGAAAAGTATGTATCTCGTTACAAAGGCTTTTGTTGATGATATGATTTATAAACACAGCGGTAAAATCATTAATATTTCGTCAATGTGGGGTGTTACCGGAGGCAGCTGTGAGGTTCATTACAGTGCCGCAAAGGCGGCGGTTATAGGCTTTACAAAAGCACTTGCAAAGGAGTTGGGACCGTCGGGTATATGCGTAAATTGTGTTGCACCCGGAGTTATTGAAACTGAAATGAACAGCCATTTGACAAAAGAAGACTTTGATTGCCTTTGTGAAGAAACACCGCTTGAACGACTCGGTAAACCGGAGGAGGTTTCAAAGACGGTAAGATTTCTTGCAAGCGAAAATGCAGATTTTATAACAGGTCAGGTTGTCAACGTTGACGGCGGTATGGTGATATGATTAAAAGGGATTATCCACGATAATCCCTTTTTTTCGTGGATAAGTAGGCATAAAATCCTGCGTTGCCGGCTCCCCTCAATAGAAGCCGTACAAAAGCCTCTCCTTGAGGAGAGGTGTCACGAAGTGACGGAGTGGTGGAAAACGATAAGATAAAAAATGACAGTCA
>QTVU01000058.1 GCA_003460745.1 Firmicutes bacterium AM55-24TS | reverse complement strand
GGTCTGATTGCGCATACGGTTATTCTTATCGTATGTGTAGCTTGTGGTGTATGTTTCATCGCCCGTAACGCTTAACTGGCTTCTGTTTCCGTAGCTGTCATACTGATAGCTGTAGGTCTTGTCCGGAGCTTGCTCGCTGACAAGTCTGTTTAATCCATCATAAGTGTAGTTTGTTGTACCCTTGTTAGTACCTGCAACGCTTTCTGTCTTACTCTTTTGGTTTCCGTCTACATAGTATGTATAAGTGTATTTGGAAATCTGTGTACTTCCGTTTGCGTTGTTCACTTCTGTAAGCATATTTGCAAGGTTATAAGTATAATCTGTTGTCTGACTGCCATACGAGGACTTTTTCAGTGTTCCGTCAGCGTTGTAGGTGTATTCAGCCTTGACTGTGCCATTCTCGTATACCTTTGTCAGACGGTTCATCTTGTCATAGTCGTATGTCAGTGTATACTGTACTGTACCGCTCTTTGTCAGCTTGAAGCTCTTGCGGTTTCCATTTATATCATAAGTATACTCCTTGACCGTGCCGTCTGTCAATGTTTCTTTTGTAAGTCTGCCCAGACCGTCGTAAACTGAGGTGGTATTAACTCCTCCGCCTGTCATTGAGATACGGTTTCCTTTTTTGTTGTATGCATAGGTGTAGGTGTCGTCGGTTGTTTTGCTTGAGCTCTTTTGTTTAAGCTGACCCAGTCCATCATAAGTATAGCTTAAAGTATTTCCGTTTCTGTCAACAGTTTTTATGAGATTACCGTTAATGTCATAGGTATTGTTTACAGTCTGTCCGAGCGCATCAGTCTGTGATATACACCTGTTCATACTGTCATACGCATATTTTGTAACCGTATAATCATTAGAACCGCTGACTTTATCAAGTCCGCTCACGGTCAGCGAGTTGACATCACCCGTATACATTCTTAAAACATTTCCTACGCTGTCATAGTAATACTGTACGCTGTTTTTAACTGTGCTTCCGTCATAGCCCATTACTTTAGTCGGCTGATTTTGCCAGTTGTATTTATACTCTGTGGTAGTGTATGAAGCACTTGAACCTACTGCGTTGTTCGCAGTCTGTGACTTTGTAACATTTCCGTTGCCGTCATAGTAGTATTTGTTCTCGGCATAAACCGTGCTTGTTCCATTCTTTTGGAATGGGATACGCTCTTTAAGCAGTCTGCCAAGGTTATCATAAGTATTCGTTGTGATATTGCCGTTTTTGTCCTTTACGGAAATAAGATTGCCAACTCCGTCATAAGTGTTTATTATATTCTTGCCGTTAATATCGGTTTCCTTTATGACATTGCCGTCTACGTCATAATTATATTGAGCCGAATACTGTGTTGCAGACCAGCCTTCATCTGCCGCTCTCGGCTCTCTGACAGTCTTAACATTGCCAAGGTAGTCGTATGTATACTCCGTTGTCGCGGTTTTCTCTGTTCCGTTATCATTGTATACCGTTTCTTCCTTGACAACATTGCCGTATTGGTCGGTATACTGAATATTCTTGACATTCTCAGAATCGTTATCGCCAATTATAGTAGTGGTTGTTTTAAACTGCTTCTCAGTAGGCAACACCTCATATTCATATGTTTGTTTTGACAGAGTGTTGCCATCATTGTCAATAACCTCACTGGATATTTTTCTGCCAAGAGAATCATATGCTGTTACAGTTTTTGAGGAATTATTTACATCACTATATGTTTGTACAATATCCTTTCCGTCTTTATAAGCATACTCGTATGATAATATTTTTTTACTGTCAGTTACATTATATTCAGATAATAAATGACCGATACTATTATAGTTATACTGAATTACCTTGCCGTTTTCATCAGTTTCGGTGACTTGATTTTTAACTATTTTATTCTTTTTGTCATATTGAATATCATAACAATATGTCTTAAAGCTGTTATCCGGTTTTATTATCTTAGTTAAACGATTATTTTTATCATATTCATACTGATAAACATTTCCATTACAATCCGTCTCTTTTATTACATTTCCCCAACAGTCATAAACAATATTTTGTTTGACATCACTTAATGCAGTACCGTCAACATTTTTCAGATTTGATACTTTTGCAGATGTGACATACGCGTTTGATATAACATTATTACTGTCTGAATATGTGTACTCTATTGTCGCGCATTGGCCCATGTCACCATTTACTCCATATCGGTTTTCCTTTGTGACATTGCCGTATGTGTCATATTCATATGTTGATTTTTTCTTGGTGCTGTTATTTTCTACAACTGTACTTTCCTTGATTGTTTTCTTGTCGGTATTTGGTGTATAATTTTCTACAATAGTAGTACCGGAATCACGTTTGTATTCTTTTTTTGTAGGATAATGATACGTAGAATCATATATATATGTGGTTTTGCGGTTGGTATCTCCATTTAAAGTTTCTGTCAACACCTTGCCCCAGTCGTCATATGTTCGACTAATTTTGTTTGTAACAAAGCTGTTATGTGTTTTATTTTCTGGATCAGAGAATGTTTTTGTTTCCTGAACTATACATAAATTTTTATCATTATATGTGAATGATGATGTTGTTCGCATGAATGCCGGATAAGACGTTATACCGTCAATTACTTGTGTCCCCACACCTTCAATCGTACTATCTGAAAGCAACAATTCATCATTTTGGTATGTATATGAATTGGTTGTTAAATTTTTTTCTCCTTCTTTATTAACATCTACTTTCTCTATACCAACGACATATTTTATATCAGAGGGTATTTCTGATACATTTCTGTAATACGGATAACCTGATGCTGTTGTTAAAGGAATTTCCGGACTTGTTTCCTCTTTTATTGAATTATCATGGACAATAGTTTCCTGACTAACGTTAAATCTGCTCAGCTTATTAGTTTCATCGTTAAAATACTCGTTTCTTAACGTTGCCATATAGTAAGTTTGATATTTCCTAATACCATCTGTACCAAAATTATCTGTTGTGTCTCGTTTTGTAAAAGTATATACAGCACCTGTCGGATAAGATATTGAATTCATATATGAATATGGTATCTCAGTACCATGTGCTTTTAAGTTTTTATCCGTCAGAGAGAGCGAGCTATAGGTATTGCTATAACTATAACTAGTTGATAATCCTTCCGAGTCCGTAACTACAGATAGATTAAACAGTTTTTTATTAGACGAATCATTAAGATTATCAGATATATCTTCACCAAGCTGTTCCTCTCCATCAATATCTATATATGTCAGTCTTATCCCAAATATTTGGTCTTTTGTATATGTTATAGATTTTGTTGTATTTGTTGTGGGTTCTTTTACAGTAACAACTATCGTATATCTGTCTACATCAACAGTAGATTGAGTAAAATTATCAAATTTCTCAACTTTTGTACATGGCTTATAATCAAATGTAATTTCACGACCAACACTATCGATTATTTTATTTAAGACATAATAATCATGAAGATTTTTGCCATAGTAAAAACGAATCTTATTGCCGAACCTATCTTCTATACCTAACAGTTCACCTTGCGTTCCAAAATAACTTTTTTTGCCATCAGCTTCCGTTAATAAATAACTTGTTGAACGTCCGTCAAAAGTTGAATTATAATAAGATAATTGCATATCTTTTAAGTAATATCCTACAAGGTTAGAATATGTTGAGCCTCTATCAAAACACCATGTACCTTTAGTTCCATAATGGAAATATTCATATGGTAGTTCCATTTCTTCTCCGTCAATATATCTTGTTTCGTTTCTTATTTCGATATATGGAAAATCAAATTCCCAACCAAGACCTAAGTCAGAAAAGCTTTTACTTTTATTGATAAACTTTTCCTCTGTCTTATATGGAATGTCAGGAATGTTAACATAACATACCTCTTTTATAATACAATCCATATCATTTACTATTGATATGTTAATTTTTGCAATCCTACCATTTTTAAAAGATATGGTTTTATCATACTTTCCGTCATATGCATCAGTTCTGGCTTGTTCTGCTTCTTGACTATGATCAAACAGGCTTGCAATATTACCTCGTTCCATTTGCTCATCTACATATTTTTGTTTTACTGCGCTATATATATAATACTCTCCATTTTCTTGGGGTGGGACTAATGTAAGCGTATCCGAGTATTTTACGGTTTGGATTGATCCACCATTTGTTGCAGATTCCCTATATGTTATTGTTATTTCTGCAGCCGCATTAACTCTATAATATCCGATTTTTCGATATTGCGAATCATCTGACAGTTTAGCAGCAGCATCAAACATATTAGCTCTCTCTGAGCTATATACTCTATTTAAGTTTAAATCAAGACCATTTATACCTTTTAAACTGAGATCGTTTTCAACAGTCATTAAATTACCGCTGACAGGATTAATATCGACCCCAGATTCCACCGAATAGCCACTCGTTTTTTCACTATCATATTTAAACATAGGATATATTGAACCATTATATAATGATACAATATCATCATCGTTGCTAACAGACATAAGTGATATTTCGTCGGAATTACTCGGCGCATCAGAAAGAAAAATAGTCTTTTGATTCTCCTCATCTAATTGTTCTTCATCACCCTCATCATCTATGTCAGTTGCTTCAACAACACCGTTTTCTATTGCTTCATTTATTTCTGACTCTTGAAATTTATTTTCTTTCAAAATTTCATTAATCCCTAATTGCCTGAAAATAGTCTCAATATCATCCGGTTCTCCGTCATATATGATTTCCGAGTTTTCTTCTACCTCAACATCTTCTGATAAATCCAAACCTTCTTTGACTTCCTGCCATGATTTTTCATTAGTGCCTTTCTCATGTGCTTCATTGTCATCAGACATCAGACTAATCATACTATCGGCCGTTTTCAATCCTTTTTGCTGCAAAATTTCGTATGGTGTTTCATCTGACACGGCAGATAAAGTTATTGCATTTGATATGTCTACCATTGAGTAGCCCATATCATATAATGTCTTTATATCTTTTGATGTCAAATCCATACCTGGGTCATGAAACTGTAATTTTTTATTGTTTGATTCATTATCAGTTTGTACTTCATATGGAATAGCATTTAAAACAGTATTTTTTACTTTATCTACACCATATGTCATAGCCGATGAGATTTTATTTGCTATACCCTCACTTTCTATCAGCTCATCTGCATATGCAATGTTCGATAAAAACATTGATAATACGAGTAAAACTGATGTTAGTTTTATTGTTTTTTTCATAACTAAGAACATTCCTTTCTGTTTACATATTTTAAAATGGTCTATGACGTTCTTCGCCCCCATACCATGGTTTTTATTGTATTTATTATTTACATATATTTAGTAACAGGTGTCAGTTGTGTATTCAGCATCAATCCTCCCGTGACAAATTTCGTGTGAATCATTTTTTTGCTTAATCGTTCAAACATTTAACATTAAAATTATATATGTCTTTTTGACTATCTTTTTATATCTCCTTAAATGTCCGCAAAGCCTTATTTTATAGGCTCTACGGGCATTTTGCTTTTGTGGTAAACCTCACATATCTAGGTCTATCTTCTTATATTTTCGCTATCAAGCGTGGTTAAAATCGTGGTAAATACTTCTATGCGATTAGACGCTGAACCTCTGATTTTGCGGTATCTATGGACGCATGAGCGTACCAGTTCATTGTGATACTAATGTTTGAATGTCCCATGATATACTGTAAATCTTTTGGGTTCATGTTCTTGCTTGCCAGTCTTGTGCAGAATGTATGGCGTAGCGTATGCGGTGTGATATGTGGCAAGGGATTGTCCTTGTGGTGCTTGTTATATTTCTTTACCATACGGACAAATAAGGCGTTGTAATCAATCGCAACTTTGGGCTTGCCTTTATGATTGACAAATAAGAAATTGCTCTGTCCGTCTATCACAAATGGTTCTGCCTTTGGGCGTTTCTTCATAACCCGTTGAAATGCCTGTATTGTTTCTCTACTTAATGGCACTTGTCTTATTCCGCTTTTCGTCTTAGGCGTTTCAATATAATAGCCCTGTTCCTTGCTCTTTAGTAACTGGTGGTCGATAATTACAACTTCATTCTTGAAATCAATATCAGCTACTGTCAGTCCGCACAGTTCCGAGATACGAAGTCCAGTCTTTAACAGTATCAGCACATCATCATAATGCTTGTGATACACATTGTCTGTCTTGATAAATGAGAGTAAGGCTTGTTCCTGTTCCTCTGTCAATGCGACTTTCTCTTTGGTATCATTTTCTAGGACTTCACTTAACTTAAAATCAAAAGGGTTCTTCCTTACACAATCGTCTTGTATGGCGATATAGAATGACGCTTTTAACGAGCGTTTATGGTTGTTAATGGTGTTATAGGAAAAGCCTTTATCTTTCATGCGTAACGCCCATTCCTTAGCGTCAGAGGGTTTTATCGCATCAATGCTCCTAGCACCCAACTTGTCCTCTTTCAATAACCGCATGAGTTGTTCCCGTTGTTTTTGTGTGCTTTTCTTCACATTCGCCCTCTGTAAGTTCTGTTTGGCATAGAGTTGGCAAAGCGTCATTTTCTTGCCTGTGCTGTCGATACCGTCCTCAATATCCCGTCTTATCTGCTGTTCCAGTTCACGAAGTGAGGGTTTTTCCCGTTTTTCCTTTGGTGTCGGGTCTGTGGGTGTCAATCTCCAAGCATACACATATTTTGTGTTTCCAAATGCGTCTACATATTTATATAAGTATTTCCCGTCTGTTCGTTGGCTCTCTCCAGTATGCAGGATACGTCCTTTACTATCCCGTCTTTTTTCTTTCATGGTGTCTGCTCCTTTCCTTGTTGGAAAGAGCCTTGATATGACTTGTGTTCATCATAACACATACAAGGCTCATTTGCATTAGATTGCGTCCAATTTGTCAATAACCTGTTCAAACTGTCGGCGTTTAATCTGTATGCGGTTGCCATTCATAATGAGCCAGCCAGCGTCCTTGTTTTCCTCTGCTAAGCGTCTTAACTTGTTTTCTCCGATACGGAAATACTTTGACGCTTCTTCAATGGTAAGGGTATATTTTTCCCATACGGGAATATCCTGTGCATTACTCATAAAACACCCCCTCACTTTCGATTACATCTGCTATATCCGTACACATCTGTTCTACAAGCATTTCCTGTTTTTCGGAAAGGTTGGTACATTCATCAATCATTTTCATGTAGTTTGAGCCTGTCAGCCTGTCGATTTCCTCTATCATCACGATTGACGGCATGACCTGTCTTTCCAGCCATTGCAGAGTGCGTTCCATATTGACAGGTACGGGGTTCATTTCAAAAGGTAAACTGTCATGGGAAATGAATATCTCCCACAGCGGATAATCGGGAAATTGCACAAAATCAGTAATAAGGTAAAACACCAACCCATGAGGGTTATATGTCAATAACAATTCCTCAACTGCCTGTACTGCCTTTTTATCACGCAGACGAATTTCAAAACGGTTGATAATATCCGTATGTTTCTTTTTGGTTGCCTGTTCCTTTTGTTTTTCATACAGGCAGAAATATTTTGTGCTTGCCTTTGAGCCGATATAAAGGGTACTTGCTAAATTACGGTTTTTTCCGCTTAGTTTTCCACCTTGTACATTTTCATAGTTTTTACAGCGACAATCCGCACCGCCATTTTTGTATTTTTCAGACAAAACGGGAATATCCAGCAGACCGCACATATCATTGATTGCCAAGTCAAAACGTCGGATAACACCGCCACAGTCAAGACAGCGGTTTAAAAATGAATACCAATCCCTGTTCTGTGCCTGTAAGACATATTCCATGTTGCGTGAGCCTGCCCCTTTTAATTCTAAAAATACACCCATGTGTTCATCATCAGAAGCCATGACCTTGATTTCCCCGTAGGCATAATGCTCCTTATAGCCATAATACCCATAGTCATAATGGATAAAATAGTCCGCTTTCATGCCAAGCACCTTTCGGATAACTTCTAATGCGTCAGTCGTTGGAAAACGGACAGACAGATAATCAACGAGCAGATAAAAAGGCTTATCACAGACATAGTAATTCAGACAACGCAGGATAATGTTCTGTGTTTCTTTACTTGCGTTGGCTTTTCCGTTCTCAAAGCGGTTGATACTATATCTTGATACATGGGTAAGACTTGCAAGTTCTCCTTGTGAAAGACCGCTTGCAAGACGTTTGTTCTTCATTTCAAGTGCAAATTCTAAATTGTTCATTGTATTCCTCCAATCCCACAACAGCCTTGAAATACCTGTAAACCACTATTCAAAAGAATGTGAAATTACTATCTTCTTAAAACTTCTCATTACTACTCACAGGTTTGGGGTTGTATGGTTTTTGACTTGTCTTTTGTGAAATAGTGCCCCCCTGTTAGATAACGGGGGCACAGTCAAGGCTCGCAGGCTCGCCAGCCGACAAAGCATTTCTTCCCCTTGACACAAGGTGTCATGGCGGTAAGCCTGAGAGGCTTCCGCCACCGTGTCAGAAATACTTTGTCAGCAAGTCCTGTTTTGCCTTTTCTAACAAGTTCCATTTCAACCAATATTCATATCTACGGGTTTAATCAGATGGGTATTTCTTTTTGAATGTTTTTGTATTTCATGCTATTGTGCTTATTCACTCACAATAGCATAGTAATTCTTATATGCTTATTTGTCAATATCTTTTTTTGTCTTTACAAATCATATTAAGCATGATAGACTTATAACAGTGAAGATATAACGAGATATGGAGGGTTGTGCAATGAAAATAAGCCATTTAGGAAATAATATACAGACCATAAGAAAATTTAGGGGAATGAAACAACAGGAACTTGCGGACAAAATCGGTATCAATATGCAGAGCCTTTCCAAGATTGAAAGAGGGTTGAACTATCCTGCTTATGAAACGCTGGAAAAGATAATGGAAGTGCTGGACGTAACGCCGAATGAATTATTATCGGGAGAATGGAAGTATGTCAATCAGTCTGAAAAAGAAGTCTGTCAGTTTTTAAGAACAGAAGAACGTCTAAATGCAGAACTGAAACACGGACACTATGATAACTTCTTTGACAGCGAGGAAGAATGGCTGGAATATGAGTTGGAAAAGTTACGGGAATACATTACAGACTATATCAACGGGAAAAGCATTGAAGCGTCCGACCTTTACCCAATCAAAGAATTTATCCAGCATTTGAAGTTTCAAAAATTACTAGACCGCTATGATGATTTATACAGTATGGATATGTTTGGGGAAAGCATAGAGGGACATAAATATAGGACACCTTATCAAGTCGTGAAAATGATAAATCCGAACTCAAAAGAGGATATGGAACTGTTACGGGAAGTATTAAGGAATAACCATTTTGATGATGAGGACGAGTAATCTTTTTCCTCTTGCGAGAAGATACAGCAAACAAAAAGCCCGATCAAGAGTGCAAAGCACCACCAATGGTGGCAAGCTCTTGACAGGGCTTTTTCTTTTCTGTTGTGGGTACTCAAGAGGAAAAAAGGAAAAGTGTGATGTCTCAATTTTTTTATCTTGCACGCATAAAAAGATTGAAAGAGGTGTTTGTTTCCAGTATAATGTTTTTTGTATAGAAGCAAGGATTGAATTTTTTTGAAAGAAAGGGTTGACAGTCATGTTCACACATTGTTACGCTTGCGACAGACAGACAGACAGACAGACAGACAGACAGACAGACAGACAGACAGACAAGTAAATTCTGCCCTTTTTTCAATTCTATCAATAATAAACAGAACGCACAGATTATCCAGTTATAAGGGGGAGTTTGTGCGTTTTTCTATGCAAAGAATTTATGAAAAATAAGGAGTGAACAAACTATGAAGAAAAAACAAGTCCTTGCAGTAAGTTCCGCATTGATGATTGGAACAACAACTGCACTTACAGGGCTTCCTACTCCTGTCATGGCACAGGAAAACACAGAAGTTGTGCAGGAAGCCGTTGTAGAAGAAAACAAGACAGAGCAAGTTCCTGTGGAACAGAAAACAGAAAACGCAGAAGTACAAGAGAATATAACAGACAAGGAACAGGAAGAAACTGCTGAAAATGCAGAAACTTTAAAAGAAGAAAGTACAAAACAGGAAACACCTGCAACACCAGAAAAAGAAGTGGTTACCGAAGATAAGACCGTTGAAGCAAGCAAAAATACAGAAGTAAAAGCTGGAAGCATTGCTATTGATGAAGCACATTTTCCAGACAAAGTATTTAGAGAACAAATCATTGCAGAATTTGATAAAGACGGCGATAGTGTGTTATCTGTTGATGAAATATCAAAAGCCCAATTCTTAAACTTGCATGATATGAAAACGATATCTTCATTAGAGGGTATTCAATATCTAACAAATTTGCAGTCTTTAGATGTTTCTACGACTTCTGTTTCAGACTTAAGTCCGGTTAAAAACTCATCTTTAAAAAGATTAGATTGTCGTTCTTCAAAAGTAAGAAGCGTTGATTTAACACGTTATCCGAATTTGGAAGCTTTCGTTTGCGATAATACATCAATTAACAGTCTTGATGTATCTAAGAATGAAAAATTGAATACGTTATTTGCAGATAGTACCTCTATTTCCAATTTAGATGTAACAAACAATCCTAACTTAGAACAACTATCTTGTAGCAATACAGGATTAATGGAACTTGATGTCACACATAATCCGCAATTAGTCACTTTAGATATAGGAGATACAAAAGTAAAAACACTTGATATAAGTAAGAACCCTAATTTGAAACAACTATCATGTTATATGACAAATATAGCTGAATTAGATGTAACAAAAAACACAAAACTGACACGCCTTTTTTGTCATGATACAACTATTAAAAAATTAGATTTAAGCAATAATTTAGAACTTGAAATGCTACGTTGCGGTGAAATTTTTGAACAAGGGATAAGAGGTCTTGATATAAGTAAAAACACAAAAATTAAAAAATTAATTTGCGATGATTTATACTGGTTAAATGTCGGAGAGAATAAAGTTCTTGAAAATAATCATGCTTTTGTAGGCAACGGTTATATTGATATTAAAGGGAATAAAATCGACTTAAAAAAAGATGTTGAACAAGGAATAGATATTTCAAAAGTAAAAGTTACTGCAAATGGAACTTTAGATAAAGATACAGGAATTATAACGGTAGATGATGTAAAAAAACCAGTTACTTATGAGTATGATTGCGGTACTTATAAAGACGGAAACGTTGTTTTAAAAGTAGAATTATCGTTAAACTCACAAGGAGAAGATAATACAGCACCAACTATTTCTGCAAATGATGTTACATTGAATGTAGGCGATACTTTCGACCCATTGGCAAATGTAACAGCAACAGATAAAGAGGACGGAACTATCACTTTGACAAAAGATAATATTGTTGCAAATGATGTAGATACTTCTAAGGCTGGTACTTACCATGTGACTTATAAAGTAACAGATAAAAACGGAGCTTCTGCTAAAAAAACGATTACTGTAACTGTGAAACAAAATACAGGCGACCTTAACTCTGCTCCAATCATTTCAGCAAATGATGTTACATTGAATGTAGGCGATACGTTCGACCCATTGGCAAATGTGACAGCAACAGATAAAGAGGACGGAACGATTATTTTAACAAAAGATAACATTATTGCAAATGATGTAGATACTTCTAAGGCTGGCACTTATCATGTAACTTTCCGTGTAGTAGATAAAAATGGTGCAATTACTGAAAAAACAATTACAGTTACCGTAAAAGAAAAAGTAACAAATAAACCTGTAAGTCCACAACAGCCACAGAAACCGAGCAAGCCAACTACTCCAACAAAGCCTAGCGGACAAAAGAACCCTGTAAAAACAGGTGATATGACAAACGTAGGATTGTTACTTCTATGTTTGCTGGTTCAACCGGTGTATTAGCTGTTTTATTAACGACAAAAACATACCCAGGAGGACTTTTACATGACCCAAGTACATTTTACACTGAAAAGCGAAGAGATTCAAAGCATTATTGAATATTCTGTAAAGGATGACGTTTCTAAAAATATTTTAACAACGGTATTTAATCAACTAATGGAAAATCAACGAACAGAATATATTCAAGCAAAAGAATATGAACGAACAGAAAACCGACAAAGTCAACGAAATGGCTATTATGAGCGCAGCTTTACGACACGTGTAGGCACGCTAGAATTAAAAGTACCCAGAACACGTGATGGCCATTTTTCACCCACAGTGTTTGAACGTTATCAACGAAACGAAAAAGCCCTCATGGCTTCAATGTTGGAAATGTATGTATCAGGCGTTTCAACTCGTAAAGTATCAAAAATTGTGGAAGAACTTTGTGGTAAATCCGTCTCTAAGTCCTTCGTTTCTAGCTTAACAGAACAGCTAGAACCTATGGTTAACGAGTGGCAGAATCGTTTATTATCAGAAAAAAATTATCCTTACTTAATGACCGATGTACTCTATATAAAAGTACGAGAAGAAAATCGAGTACTCTCAAAAAGCTGTCATATAGCGATTGGAATAACCAAAGATGGCGACCGTGAAATTATCGGCTTCATGATTCAAAGTGGCGAAAGCGAAGAGACCTGGACAACATTTTTTGAATACCTAAAAGAACGCGGTTTACAAGGTACGGAACTCGTTATTTCTGATGCGCACAAAGGATTAGTCTCTGCCATTAGAAAATCCTTCACCAACGTAAGTTGGCAAAGATGCCAAGTTCACTTCCTAAGAAATATCTTTACCACCATTCCTAAAAAAAATTCAAAATCTTTCAGAGAAGCTGTTAAAGGAATTTTTAAGTTCACAGATATTAACTTAGCGCGTGAGGCTAAAAATCGATTGATTCATGATTATATCGATCAACCAAAATATTCAAAAGCTTGCGCATCATTGGATGATGGATTCGAAGACGCCTTTCAATATACCGTACAAGGAAATTCCCACAATCGACTAAAGAGTACCAATCTAATTGAACGACTGAATCAAGAAGTACGCAGAAGAGAAAAGATTATTCGCATCTTCCCCAATCAAACATCAGCCAATCGCTTAATTGGAGCCGTTCTTATGGACCTACATGATGAATGGATTTATTCTTCAAGAAAATACATCAATTTTGATAAGTAGAAATGGTAAAAACATTGTATAGCATTTTACACAGGAGTCTGGACTTGACTGAGTTTATGGAAGAAGTTTTAATTGATGATAATATGGTTTTTGATATTGATAATTTAAAAGGATTTCTTAATGATACCAGTTCATTTGGGTTTATAGCTAAAGAAAATAATAAAATTATAGGATTTGCATATTGCTATACACTTTTAAGACCTGATGGAAAAACAATGTTTTATTTACACTCAATAG
>QTVU01000057.1 GCA_003460745.1 Firmicutes bacterium AM55-24TS | reverse complement strand
TGGATGAGTCCGGTTGAGTATCGGCTCAACACCTTGGCTGCATAAAAATAGCGTAGCAGTCGTTAAAACTACTACGCTATAAAAAGTCTAACTTTTGGGGGTCACATCAAATTTAGTGTCCCCTTTATTATATACTCATTTACACTTGTAATTAGCTATATTTGTATGTTATACTGATATTAACAAATATATTTTGAAAGGGAGTTTTTATATGAAAAAGGATTTTGTAAAAGGAATTGCAGTCGGCTGCGCATTGTCAATGGCAATCGGTGGTGCGTCCGCGCTTGCCGATACGTACAGAAAATTTCTTGAAGTGGCTTACACTGACATCAAAGTTGTCGTAAATGGAAAGCCGACAACACCGCGTGACAGTGACGGCACCCCTGTTAAGCCGTTTATCTCCAGCGGCACGACCTATCTGCCCGTAAGATCCATTTCAAACGCTCTGGGACAAAACGTTGATTGGGACAGTGACACAAGCACTATATATATCGGCGATAAATTAGAAACAGACAAAGTTAATATGGCAAAAATCGAGCCAGTTGAAGGTACCCATATTTTAAACGATTCAAGCGCTAAATTTCCCCTTAGACAAGTTACAATTGTTCCTGATAACCGTTTTGCTCCTTATAGTAGTACTTTATTTATTCTTGACGGCAAATATTCTTCTTTAGAAGGCTTATTTGCCGTACCTGATCGTGATAATGATGATGACATAAATGCTGTACAATTCATAAATGAAGATACCGATGAGGTACTTGCAACAGTTTCAAATAAAAGACTCGAAAAAGCCGTAGATGTCAAAGTAAATCTTATAGGTGTTGATAAGCTTCGAGTTAAAGCCGGTCGTATTTCAGATGATAACAACTTTGAGTTTGGTTATAACGGTGGCTATT
This sequence comes from Firmicutes bacterium AM55-24TS, assembly GCA_003460745.1. Classification (GTDB taxonomy): domain Bacteria; phylum Bacillota; class Clostridia; order UBA1381; family UBA1381; genus Hominilimicola; species Hominilimicola fabiformis. Next base: position 12,847 of record QTVU01000057.1, on the reverse strand, counting down.
TATACAATCTCTACTTAACACCAATAACTCAAAAATAATTCAACCAAAAAGGACGCTGAAATCAGCGTCCTTTTGTATTCAATTTCTTTTGACATTTATCACAATAGCCGTATATTTCAAGTTTATGTCCCGTCACCGTAAAATTATCTATATGCGGCGAGTGTACGGGGCATATATCGACGTAACGCATTTCCTTACAGCCAAGACATATTGCATAATGACGGTGTTCGCCGTTTATGAGTTCATAATAAAACTTATCACTGTCTTGAATTGTATGCTTACTAACTATACCCTTTTCACACAGCTTTTCCGCAATTCTGTAAACGGTCGAAAGCGACATTCCGTCAACCTTGTCATATATATTTTCAACCGTAAGAGGTGCGTCTGCGTCCGACAGTACCTGCATAACGCTTATACGCTGTTTTGTACATTTCAAACCTACTTTTGAAAGTATGCTGTTTATATCCTCCATACTCTCACCTTCTCCTTTTACTTGTACAAGCCATTATTACAATCAAGAATACCACACCCAAAAGCACAATCGTACCTCCCGGTCTGAGGTCAAGATAGTACGATATGAATAGTCCGGCAACAGTGAAAAATTCCGCAAACGCGATTGACCACCATATTGTCTGCTTATAGCTTTTCGCAATCATCATTGCCGCCGCAACAGGTATAACAAGAAGTGACGAAATCATAAGCGCGCCGACAATTCTTGACGCAACCGAAACCGTAACCGCCGTTAATAACATAAGTACAAGATTAATACCGCCGACAGGCACTCCCGCAAGCTTTGCCGCCTCTTCGTCAAACGTAACGAAGAACAATTCTTTATACAATAATATTGAAGTTATAATAACCGCTATGCCGAGTCCAATCGTTAAGTACAATTCAAAATCGTTTATCGCAACTATCGAGCCGAACAAAAAGCTGTTTATATTGGTTGAGCCGTTGGTTATAAATCCCGACAACACCGCCGTAAGACCGATACCTGCCGACATAACAACCACCGTTGCAATTTCCGAATATTTGCCGAATGATTTTCTGAAAACCTCTATTCCGATAACCGCAAAAATCGAAAACATCACCGCACCCAAAATCGGATTAATTCCAAGCAAAAGTCCGAATGCGATACCTGCCAGCGCCGAATGTGACGTTGCGTCACCTATCGCCGAAAGTCTTTTAAGTACAATCGAAACACCTATACACGGTGCAATCACCGCAATTATTGCCGCAACTACAAATGCTCTTTGCATAAATGCGTACTGAAAAATATTATCCATGATGATGCACCCTCTTTCCTGCAAATATTTCGTTTATCTGTTGCATTGTAAGGTCGTTTCGGCTTACAAATTCGCCGTTGCCGTGTTCGCAGAATATTAAAAGTTTGTCCGATACTCTGACAAGTTCCGGAGTATCGTGGTTTGTCATAATAATCGTCATTCCTTGTTTGTTGAGTTCGCTTATTATGTCCATAATCTGTTTTACCGACTTCGCATCAACTCCGACTGTAGGCTCGTCCATAAGCAACAGTTCAGGCTCCGAAATCAACGCTCTTGCAATAAATATCCTCTGTTGCTGACCGCCCGACAAATTACCGATCAGTCGGTTTTCGTATCCCGACATTCCCACTTTTTCAAGCACTGTACTTAGTTTTTCGTAATCCTCTTTTCTGTAGCGTTTAAAAAGTCCGCGTCTGCTGTACAGATTTGCCATTACAACCTCTTTAACCGTTGCAGGGAAATCGCTGTTAAACGAATTTGCTTTTTGAGAAACATAACCGATTTTATAATTTTCTTTAAACTTCGATAAATCTTCTCCGAAAAGTGTTATTTTACCCTTGTTGTACGGCAAAATTTTTAAAATTATTTTTATCAGTGTACTTTTTCCCGCACCGTTTGCACCGATTATACCGAGAAAATCACCCTTATGTAATGTAAAATTCACATCACGCAATACAGATGTATCGGAATAATCAAAATACAAATTTTCAATTTTTAAAATTTCCTGTTCCATATTATCCTCAATCTTCCTTATTAATAAGCATAATCGAAAACGCCGTTATCAGCAATATACTGCTTACCAAAATAGCCTTTTCGCTGAACAATCTGACAGATACGTTACCCATAATCGCACCTATCGTAAATATTGCAATTATGCCGAAAAACAAAAATCCTTTTTCCATTGCGGTTTTGTCTTTCGTAAACCAATAATCACATATCGATTGCGTTGCCATACGCAAGTTACCTATGCACATTGTAGTCGCCATACCGCTGCCCTGTATCTTTCTGAAACTTTCAACCTGTGCACCGCACGCAAGCGATGTAAGGCTGTTTGCAAGCAAATTCAGTTCCTGCGGTATAAACATTACGCCGAATAATATCGCCGCCTCGCAAAATACAATTATCTGTCGCCAGTGGACGTGTTTTCTGTTTGTAAACTTTCTTCTCACAAATTCCGCCGCCGCAATACCAATCGCAAATGCCAAAACAGGGCACACATATTGGAGTGCCTTGCTCCAATGCCCCATTGACAAATTAACACCGAACAAAAGTATGTTACCCGTCTGCGCATTTGCAAAAACTTCACCTCTGCAAAGATAACTGTATGCGTCCATAAATCCGCCGGACAATGTGAGCAGTATCATAATCGGAAGTGATTCTGAAATCTGTTTTGACGCTTTCATTTTAAATCCCCTTCTTTAGTTCCTCAAGATTTGCTTTCATAACCGTTACATAGTCACGACTTTCGCTGTCACCCTCAAAAGTATAAAGCGGAAGTGCCTGAATATCAGCCTCATTCGCAACCGCCTGTGCCATTTTGTCACCCTCAAGCGGATCATAGAAAATACAGCTTACACCCTCGCTCTTTATTTGGTCAACCACCTTTGCCATTTGTGACGGTGACGGATCACTGTCACCTGTAACCCCCTCAAGCGCAACTTGTTTCATACCGTAATCGTTGCAAAGATAGCTGTACGCACCGTGCGTTACAAATATCGTCTTACCGTCAAGTTTAGCATTTTTGTACTCAGTGTCCACCTCATCAATTTGACTTAAATAACTGTCAAGTCTGTTTATATAGTTCTGTGCATTTTTGCTGTCCACCTCTGACAACGCGTTGCATATTGCTTGCATTTGCAATTTTGCATTCTGCGGACTAAGCCAAATATGCGGATCGTTTCCGTCTGTCGGTATCTGTTCCGATGTGCATATAACTTTTACGCTCTGCGGAAGTGTTTCGATTATTTTGTCCGCCCAGCTTTCCATTCCGACGCCGTTATATATAAATATGTCAGCCTCCGAAAGTTTTGCCATATCAGACGCAGTCGGCTCAAAATCGTGCGGCTCTGTTCCTGTCGGTACTATGTTTGTTAGATCTATATCGTCACCTCCGATTGTTTTTGCAAAGTCATACATTGCGTAAAATGATGTGTATACCTTTGGTTTGCCGCTGTTTTCAGCGTTTTTTTGACACGATGTCAATGCCAAAACAAGTATAAGCATTAACGGTATCAGCTTTATGATTTTTTTCATATTTTTATTTCCTTTCGTTGTTGTTTTGATGTAATAATCGCACATACGGGACGTCGTGGGTGTCGTCCCCTACGAATTTATCTATTATCTATACTTGCCACCCCTCAGTCGTTTCACGACAGCTCCCCTCAAGGGGCGCCTTTTATGCCTCTCCTTGAGGAGAGGTGTCACGAAGTGACGGAGTGGTGGCAAACTATTTCGCGTCATACCAGCTATGTCCTGTTGACATATCCACTTTAAGAGGCACATTAAGTTCCATTGCGCCCTGCATTTCTTCGCTCAAAATTTGTTTAACCTTATCCACTTCGTCCTTATGTGCCTCAACTATAAGTTCGTCGTGTACCTGCAATATAAGTTTTGACTTCAATCCCTCATTTATAAGTCTATTATCAACTCTCACCATTGCAAGCTTTATAATATCCGCCGCCGTACCTTGTATAGGTGTATTAAGTGCAACACGTTCGCCGAATTGACGTATATTATAATTCGGTGACTTCAATTCAGGTATATAACGTATTCTGTTAAGCATAGTTTAACATAGCCGTCTTTTTTTGCCTGTTCCTTTATGCTCTCCATATAATTTCTTACGCCGTGATACTTTTCAAGATAGCTTTCAATATATGCCTTAGCCTCTTTAACCGATATATGCAAATCCTGTGCCAGTGAAAATTCACCTATGCCGTACACAATACCGAAGTTTACCGCTTTTGCACTTGAACGCTGTTCCTTTGTAACATCCTCAAGCGGTATACCAAGCACCTGTGACGCAGTAACTGCGTGAATATCTTCATTATTCCTAAACGCATTTATCATTGTTTCATCATTTGCGATATGCGCAAGCACTCTAAGTTCAATCTGTGAATAGTCTGCGTCCACAAGCACATAACCATCTTTCGCAACAAACATTTTTCTGATTTCTCTGCCAAGCTCCGTACGAGTCGGAATGTTCTGCAAATTCGGTTCTGTTGATGAAAGTCTGCCGGTAACGGTCACTGTCTGTGTAAACACCGAATGTATGCGGTGCGTATTCGGATTTACAACCGCCGTCAAACCGTCACAATATGTGCTTTTCAGCTTTGCAAGCTGACGGTATTCCATAATAAAATTAACTATGGGGTGCTTATCTCTGAGCTTTTCAAGCACATCTGCATTTGTCGCATATCCGGTCTTTGTTTTCTTTACAGGCTTTAATTCAAGTTTTTCAAAAAGAATTACTCCAAGCTGTTTCGGTGAATTAATATTAAATTCTTCACCTGCAAGCATATATATTTCATTTGTAAGCGCATCAATCTTTTCACCGAGTTTATCGGCAAATTCCTTTAATTGATTGTCGTCTACAAGAAATCCGTTTATTTCAAGGTGTGCAAGCACCGTAACAAGCGGTAATTCCACCTCTTGATACAGCTTTTCCTGTCCGTTTTCCTTTATCTTATCGCCTATACGATCATTAAGCACACCGAGTGCAACTGCACATTTTGCAAGGTATTCGCTCCTGTCGCTTTCCACATCGTCAAGTAATGACAACTGCTTGACTTCAGGCTTTTCTATAACCGTGCCGAAATATTCGCTCGCCAATTTTTCTATTGTGTATTCATTTTTTGCAGGATCTACAAGGTATGCGGCGATTGCGGTATCATCTGATATATTTTTTATGTCAATTCTGCCGTTTAATTTAACGATAGCCTCTTTGACGTCAAACATAACCTTTGCTATGCTGTCATCTTCAAGCAACTCTTTTATATCGTCTTGCTCATTTAATACTACCGCATTGTTCCCCACTCCGACTGCCGCCGATGAAATATTATCACCGTCAAAGTCAAGCACAACGGTCACTTTATCACCGTTAATCATATTCTTATCCCCGACTTGATAAGAAAAATCTTTAAAAATATCCTCGTTTTCCTTTACGTTATCCCCGCCTGACAAATCAAGCTTCTTTATAATACTGTTAAGTTCAAGTCGCTTTAATATTTCGTAAAGCTCACCGTTGTTTTCAAAACCGTCAAATACACATTCCTCCGCATTAAATTCAATCGGTGTATTTCTGTTGATAGTCGCAAGCTCCTTTGACATAAATGCCATTTCCCTGCCGTCTTTCATCTTTTGGAGCATAGCACCCTTTAGACCTATGCCGTCAATATTTTCATATATATATTCAATACTGTGATGTTTTTCGATAAGGCTCATAGCCGTTTTTTCGCCGACCCCCTTAACACCGGGAATGTTATCGGACGGATCGCCCATAAGTGCCTTTACGTCAATAAATTCAGTCGGTGTGACGTGGTACTTTTCCTTAACAGCCTTGTCATCATAAATAATCGTTTCATTATATCCCGACTTTGTAACCGTCAAAATGACCTTTGTTTTGTCACTCGCAAGCTGTAGATCGTCTTTATCGCCCGTTGCAATGAAACAGCTTATTTCACTTTCTTCACAAAGTCTTGCAACTGTTCCGATTATGTCATCAGCCTCGTAACCCTCTTTTTCAAGAATTGTTACGCCCATTGCACGAAGTACATCCTTTGCAAGAGGCATTTGTGCGGCAAGTCCCTCGGGCATTGGCTTACGCTGTGCCTTGTATCCCTCGTACTGCTTATGACGAAATGTCGGTGCTTTCACGTCAAAAGCCGCACAAATATAATCCGGCTCCTGCTCCTTTATCAGTTTCAATAATATATTAAGAAAACCATATATCGCATTTGTCGGAGTACCGTCCTTTGCGGACAAATAACGCACACCGTAAAACGCACGGTTTAAAATACTGTTTGAATCAAGTATAAGTAACTTCTTCATATAAAATCCTTTCTACTTTATAATATCTTTGCGTGTATATTTTGTTGCAAATAATTCGCATTTATACATATTCTAACCTTATTATCTCTATTTGTCAATACCTGTTCACAATTTGTTCATAAAATAAGTCATTTCTATTTACATTTAATTCATACCAGTGTCAAAAGTGTACTGTATCATATAACCATAGTCAAAGGAAAGCTATAAAGAGTATGAATTTAGATTGTTTTGATAATAATGATATAAGGAGGATGACGACCATGAAGAAATACCCTTATACAGAATCAACTGACTTGATTATTTACGACCAAAAACCAAAGAAAGAGAAAAAACAAAAAGTATGGCTAACAGCTGTCTGTTCAGCTCTTGCAGCAAGCATATTTACAGCAGGTGTATTCGGAACAGGAATGTACTTTATGCAAAAGAATATGAACAACAACACTCAAAGCGCGGCAGTTGCAAGTACAACAACACAATCGGATGATTCATCATCTTCGGATTCAGCTCAACTTGCAGCATACAAAAACGGTAAGAAAGTTCTTACAATTCCCGAAATTGCAGAACAAGTCGGACCAAGTGTTGTCGGTGTTATAAACAAGACTACAGTTCAACCGCAAAAATATTACGATCCGTTCAGCGGAAGATATTATTATTCAAGCGGCGACGGAAGCACAGATGGTCAAACCGTTGAACAAGGCAGCGGTTCGGGAATTATTTTCCAAGACGACGGTTACATTGTAACAAATCAGCACGTTATTGACGGTGCGTCGGAAATATCGGTAATACTTAATACAGGTGATGAATTCACCGCAAAACTTGTAGGTCAGGATACAAAAACAGACCTTGCGGTTTTGAAAATAGATCCGGGTTCAACAAAGCTTACAGCCGCAACACTCGGCGACTCAACAACAGTTCAAGTCGGTGAAACAGCAGTTGCAATCGGTAACCCGATGGGACAGGAATTTTCCGGTTCAGTTACGTCAGGTATAATCAGTGCCGTAAACAGAACAATGAATATAGATAACAGAACTTATAACCTATTGCAGACAGATGCCGCCATTAACTCAGGTAACTCGGGCGGTGCTTTAATCAACCAATACGGTGAGGTTATAGGTATTAACTCAGTTAAATTATCAACCACAGGCGTTGAAGGTATGGGATTTGCTATCGCAATATCAGAGGCAAAACCAATCATTGACGACTTGATGGCATCAGGATACGTGACAGGCAGACCGCTTGTCGGAATCGGTATCAAAGATACAGGCTACGGTTTGTTTATCGGAAGTGTTTCCGAGGGCAGCGGAGCGGCAGAGGCCGGACTTAAAGTCAACGATATGATTCTTGAAGTTGACGGTCAGAAGGTCTCATCTACCGAGGAGGTCAACGAAATCCGTGATAAGAAAAAAGCGGGCGATTATTTGACCTTTAAGATTTTAAGAGACGGTGAAACTATGGAAGTACAGGTTCGCTTGATGGAAGACTCGGCAGATAAAACTAAATAAGCTATCCAGTTTTAATTGATAGACTGTGTAAAAACAGTCGATACCATCCTTTTTTTCATATGCCCTTGCCTTCCCCAAAGGCAAGGGTCCCCCCAAAAGTTACAAATATCTTTGATATTTGTTTCATATATATATTACATCTTTTATAGTTGTGATAACTCCCCCATTTAAAACATTTACTCCCCCCAATATGTATATGTTTTTGACACCGCCGATACGGCGGTGTTTTTTTGTGTGTTTTTATATTTCGTAAGGGCGATCATCGGTCGCCGTTGCCTATTTTTCTATCACCACCCCTCAGTCGGCTTTGCCGACAACTCCCCTCAATGGGAGCCTTACAAAACGCTCTCCTTGAGGAGAGGTGGCACGCAGTGACGGAGTGGTGGCAAAAAATAACGTTGATGTGCCGTCCCTTTTCCCACACACACTAACTCCTTAAGGGCGACCAATGGTCGCCCCTACGAAACACTTGCCGTATTGCAATACAAAACCACACAAAAAGGCGACCAACGGCCGCCCTACGAAATATTTATTATATAGCAAAAGGCGATCAATGACCGCCCTTTCTCATTTCAGCAATTTTCTTTTTCAGCACATCATATGCCGTATTCGGTTCATCTACTTCAATCACAGCCTTTTCCATAGGACACATACCTGTTTTATCACGATTTATAATATACTCAACCAAATTACCGTAATATGTCTTAATCTTATATTTTTCAAAAACATCAAGTGCATGAGAGCTTATAATATCGGCATAAACCTCTTTTACTCCGCCTTTTACCATAAGTAAAGCCGCCGCTTTACCGACAACTTTATCGGCAACAAACGAATTTTTTATAACATCATTTCCACCGTCAAGAATTTCCAAAAGCGGTGCAACGCCGTGTTTCGTTGAAGTATAAACATCATTTTCGCCTACTATCACAATAGAAAAATTATTATTATGCAACTGTTCCTTTGCATATTCTAAAATGTCTGTCAATGTAACCGCTCCTTTCAAGTGCATATACAACAGGCGGAATTATCAAAACTTGAATTATAATTCCAGGTACACCGCTGACTGTTGCGGTAACTGCCGCAATAGGTCCGCCACACTGTATACCCATAAGATTTACCGCAACAAACAATGAAATTGCATACACAATTCTACCGCAAAGCATTGCAGTTAAAAGTGAAATATATGTACCCATTTTCTTCTTATTAAACTTAAATGTATTATACATCAAACCACTTACCAATCCGTATACTGCAAGCTCAATCATCATAAACGGCAATCTGCTACTGCCGGCATACCCGTCAAAACAGAGCTTATAATCGGTGAAAACAATCCTACAAAAAATCCAAACACAGGTCCTAAAACAAATCCTCCGAGTAATACAGGTATGTGCATAGGCAAAAATACTTGACCCGGTTGCGGTACTCCCGTTAAATGAAATGCCATAGGCAATACAAGTGCCAATGCGATAAGCAGTCCTCCGACCGTTATTTTCTTTACATTTTTCTTCATTCTAATTTCTCCCTTCTTTTAACTTACATATTATATCAAATATTATATGCAATGTCAAAATACAAAGCAAAAAATAAACGATTTCAAGCAAAATTTTGAAACATTTTATATTGTGCTATGGTATAATGATATTAATAAAACAGACGGAGATTAGAATTATGATTATTTACGATATGAAAACAGAGGATTTAATAAATCCAATCGGAATTGATGAAAAGAAACCGCGATTTTCTTGGAAACTGCAATCGAAAATCAGCGGTACTGTTCAAACCGCTTACAGAATTATTGTTCGCTCCGACAATGATACGGTTTGGGACAGCGGTAAAGTTACGTCTGACCGCTCAATCTGCATTGAATACGACGGTCGGTCTTTATCGGCTATGACAAAGTATTCTTGGCAAGTAAGCGTATGGGACGAACAAGGCAATGAATACACAAGCGATACTGCCGATTTTGAAACAGGCTTAATGAATAATGAATTTAATGCCGATTGGATTGGCAGTCCGCAAGAAACCGTCAACACATATGCCGTTGATAACTATAAAATTTCTTGTACTTTCAAGTCGGACAATCTCGGCTTGGTTGCGAACGCAAGAAATAAAGATAACTATGTCCTATTTAACATCTGCAAAGACAGCGTTTCTGTTTACGAAATATCCGACAATGCTTGGAATAACAATGTTCAATACAAAAAATTACTCGGTACATTCCACGTTACCGAACATTCCGACAGCCTTGAATTATCGGTAAACAAAACAAATGTACTTCTTTGTCTGAACGGTCAAAAAGTAATTGATGAAGATATTCTTCCGAAAAATATCATAAATCAGCCACGCAAGGCATTTTTAATGTCTGTCGGCTTTAATCAGCTAAACAGCGTTGCCGAAATCAGTCACTTAAAAATCGAAACAAACAATCTTGTTTTGCAAGAGGATAATTTTGAAAACGGCTTACTTTCGGCACTCGGCACATACGAAAACGGGAAACTCACAATCAACAACGCATTTGAAATTATAAATCCCGTACCGTCTGTAAATCTCCGCAAACGTTTCAATATAGAAAAAACAATCAAATCGGCACGTCTTTATGCGTCTGCGCAAGGTTTTTACAATGCCTGCATAAACGGCGAAAAAGTCAGTGACGATTTTTACAATCCCGGTTTTACCGACTACAGACTAAGAATTCAATACCAAACTTTTGACGTTACCGATATGCTTGCAGACGGTAAAAATGTCATAAGTGCAGTTCTTGGAAGAGGACATTATTCTGGCTTTTGCGGTTACAGCGGTGCTATGATATACGGCAAAGAGAGTTCGTTTATTGCTATGCTGAATATTGTCTACACTGACGGAACAAGCGAGGTTATCAAAACAGACAGTTCGTGGGAGTTTACTGATAAAGCACCGATAAGCGACTGCGATTATTTTGACGGTGAAAGCTATGACGCAAGGCTTGAATACAATCCCCTTGCGGACGATAAACGCTGGGTTAAATGCGGTATCAAACAACGACCTAAAAAGCCTGTCCCGACAAACGGCACACTATCCGATACTGATTTTAAATTAACCGCCCAAAAGGGTAATACTGCAAAAATTATAAAAAACTTTGTCGGTAAATTCGTGTGTGAAAATCCGAAAAATCATTTCGTTTATGATGTCGGTCAAAATATGGTCGGAACAATAAAATTGAAAGTTAAAGGTCAATGCGGTCAGTCGATTAAAATTCGTTACGGCGAAATGACGCATAAAGACGGCTGTATTTATATAAAAAATCTGCGTTCCGCCGCAAATACCGATATTTATACACTTTGCGGACGTGATACGGAGGAGTTTATTTCTACTTTCGCGTCACACGGTTTCAGATATGTGGAAATCAGCGGTAACGGTTGCAATATATCAAAAGATATGATTATCTCGGTTGACGGTCTTGCAATATCGAATATTGACACTGTTACAGGTGAATTTGAATGTTCAAATCCGCTTATTAACAGACTTCAGCACAATATCCGTTGGGGTGAAATCGGCAATTTTCTGCTAATTCCCACTGATTGTCCGCAACGCAACGAGCGTATGGGTTGGACGGGTGATATGCAGGTTTTCGCAAAAACAGGTGCATATAATATGAACATAAAGTCGTTTATCGACAAATGGCTTGATGATTTGATTGACGCACAAACTATGTACAATAAAAACGGTGCTGTTCCCGATACCGCCCCTCTTGGCGGTGATAACCGCATTGACGGTTGTGGCGGTTGGGGCGACGCCGCAACGATTGTGCCGTGGGAAATGTATGAAACATACGGCGATATACGCATACTTAAAAAATGCTATGATATGATGAAAAAGTGGGTTGAATATCAAAACAGCACTGACCGCCGTAATTACGGTGTACGAACGGTTGACGGCAAGGAAGTACCGGAACAATCCGACCTCGCGACAATTCCGTATATTCAAGTACAGCAATGCCGTGGCGACCACCTTACTTATGACAATTCCACGCCTTACATATATTCCGCAACGGCATATGCCGCACATTCTGCCGACATACTCCGCAGAACCGCGTGCATTCTCGGCAAAACCGATGATGAAAAACGATATACTGAATTATTTGAAAATATAAAACGTGCATTCAATGACGCGTGGGTTAATGATGACGGCTCTGTTTCGTATTACGGCGAAGTGAGTTCACAAACCGCACATTGCGGCGAATCGGTCGCACTTGACGGAAGTGTTACGCGATATACATATTATGCCGAAAACACTCCGCACTGTCCGAGTCAAACAGCATATGCACTTGCAGTTGACTTTGATCTTATCCCCAAAGACAAGCTTAAAAATACAAGAGAATATTTCAAAAGCTCAATATTGAGAAACAACGGCAAACTTACAGTCGGCTTTCTCGGTATATCACATCTTGCACCTGCACTTTCAAAAGTCGGTCTTGATGATGTTGCTTTTAAGTTGCTTGAGCAGGAAGACAATCCGTCTTGGCTTTACAGTGTCAAAAACGGTGCTACAACCATATGGGAGCGTTGGAATTCGTATATTGCCGAAACAGGCACTTTCGGCGATGTTTCAATGAATTCGTTTAACCATTATTCTTACGGTGCGATAGGTCAATGGTTCTTTACCGATATACTCGGTATTCGTCCCGTTGAATTTGGTTATAAATCATTTATGCTTGCACCGAAATTCGGAGGCGGTTTGACTTATGCCAAAGGCAGTTTTACGTCACCTCACGGTAAAATCAGTTCTGCGTGGAAATTGCATGACGGTAAATTTACGTATGATTGCACCGTTCCGACTAATACAACCGCAACTTTGAAATTGCCTAACGGTGATATTCATACACTTGTAGGCGGTAGTTATCATTTTGAAATTAATGTGTAAGGTTGACACCACTCCGTCACTTCGTGACACCTCTCCTCAAGGAGAGCTTTTCGGCTCCCTTTGAGGGGAGCTATCGGCAACACCGACTGTGGGGTCTCTGCCATTTTCTCCATATAC
>QTVU01000056.1 GCA_003460745.1 Firmicutes bacterium AM55-24TS | reverse complement strand
ATATGGTAGTCATTAAAAAATTATATATACAAGATATATACAAGATATAGTTATAAAAAAGATGATGAAATATGTTTTTCAAGGTTAGAAATTCATTAACTTGATTTTAATTCAACAGAGCAATTCTGCTCAAACTTTCCGGAAAACAAATAGAGAATATATTATTGTAGCTACAAAACAATATTTCATTAAGAAGGATAAGAATGTTCACAGTGAGTAAACCTGCGCAGGTACTAATTAAAGGTGAACAAAATTGAAAAATACAATAGAAAAAGATTGGACAGGAAACAAGAACAGTGTCTTTAAAACATTAGGTGCAAGTAACCACACTGACAAAGAAAGACAAAATGAAGATTATTATGCAACTGACCCTATAGCAATAGATGTTCTTATCAGAGATGGCAAAGTGACATTTGATAAGCCTATTTGGGAGTGTGCTTGTGGACGAGGGGATTTATCTGATAGATTAAAAGATTATGGTTACGATGTGTATTCCACCGATTTAGTTGATAGAGGTTATGGTAAAGGTGGAATTGATTTTCTTACATATGATGGTGTTTGGGAGGGAGATGTTCTAACTAATCCGCCATATAAATATGCAAAAGAGTTTATTGAACATGCAATGGAGATAATTCCTAAAGGTCGTAGAGTATTTATGTTTTTAAAAGTACAGTTTCTTGAAGGTAAGGCTCGTAGAAAATTATTTGAAAAATATCCGCCTAAATGTGTCTATGTATCAAGCAGCCGAATTCTTTGTGCAAAGAACGCAATGTTTGATGAGATGAAAGCTGGCGGTGGTAGTGCGGTGGCTTATGCGTGGTTTGAGTTTGAGAAAGGATATAAAGGAAAGAGTGAATTGAAATGGATAAATTAAGGGAGAAATTATATAAAGAAATGGAGAGTTGGGTTAGTGATTTGGTTACTGACTCCGACTTGCCAAAACGTGAATTATTATCAGCTTATGCATATGAATATTGCATTAAGGACGAGATCATTGATTTTTTCGATGGTTGTGATGATGAAGAATGGAATGATTATTATAATGACCTACTTCAAAAAGACAACACATTGGAATATCTATACGGAGAATATATGAAATGTGACACAGCCAATATACAAGATGTCATTATTGATTTTATGTATTTTGATAAGGGATATTATGAATTTGTAAAATAAAAATAGAAGGAGAATATTAATATGGATAATTTAATATCATCAGATATTTTGTGGTCAGCACAAGAAGCACAACAAAAGACGAAAGAAGTTCTTAAAAATTATAACAGTCAAGAACTAAGTGAAATTTCAAAACGAATTAAAGAGACGGTTGCCAAAGGTGGATTTTCTATAACGTATATAGGAGAACTGAGTGATGGAACAGTCAACAAATTAAAAAGTCTTGGTTATAATATTTTTGATATATCATCTTATTGGACGGCATATGAAATCAGTTGGAAATGACCAAATGAAAGTTCGGTTTCAAAGCGATAAAAGAGGAGGAATTCAACAAATAATGAATTACGATTTTGAGGGAAAAGAAAATGCAATTACGGCAGAGCACTTAAAGAACGGTGAAATTTGTAAAATTGTTGGATATGGACAATCTATGACACCTATTCTTAAATCCGGTCAGCCTGTAATTTGTAAACCAGTGACTAAAGATACACTACTAAAGAAAAACGATATTGTGCTATGCAAGGTCAAGGGAAATTATTATTTACATAAAATTTCTGCTATCAAAAATGGTGTTAGTTATCAAATATCTAACAATCATGGACATGTGAATGGAACAATTAATAAAAACAATATCTTTGGAATTGTGGTAGAAATATTATAACGAAGAAAAGGAGAATGTTTAATTATGGAAACAGTTTATGTGGTTATGGGGCTTCATCCGAGCCATAGAGTGAATGAAATAAACGCCGTATTCAAAGAGAAGAAGAAAGCTGAAGAATATTGTTTTCGTCATATTAATTGTAACATTAAAGAATATAGTTACAGTGATGATAAAACTTATACACCTCTTGAGAGAGTGATTATAGAAGGCGAAATTAATGAACGTGCACTTCCTAATTGTACATTTGAGCATCTGACCAAAGAAGATGCTGGTTACAAAAGTGAGGAATTTGTATGTGTTTTTCATAGATGGGGAGACTCTTGCTTTAAATTTCAAATAAACAAAATACTTCCTGACAATTATAATGAAGAAATAGAAAAATTAAAATATGCACAAATATTACAAGATGTTATAAATAATAGTAAGGCAGAGCTAAAAGGAATTCCGTTAGATGGTTTTGGACAAATGATTAGAATCCCTGATTTAATTGTGTCCAAATTAGAGAAGATTATTGCTGAAAAGTTTAATGTGAAAATTAAAGATTAAATAACGAAACTTCCGTTTCAAAAAAAGGAGAATGTATTATATGAAATATTCAGTGGAAATAGGCTTGAATGGAATAATTACGCAGTCTTTAGAGGGGGTAGGTTTCCCCAATCAAACAATAAGTATCTCAACAGAATATCCAGGTACAAAGATAGGACGTGGTTTGTCAGATAATATAAAGCAAATTGCAAAAGATTTTAATGTAGAACATTATGGTAGCTTATGTAATCAAAATATATACAAGATTCTAAGAAAAACAATTAATGAGTGGTTATTGAAATTAGAAACAGAAGTGATGCAATTAGAAGAACCAGAAAATACGAATGAAGAAGAGAACAAGTAGAAAGATGGAGGCGGAAAATGGGAATTTTAGATGTAGTGGCAATAATTTTTATTATTTTGAAAATACTTGGGTTAATACAGTGGTCATGGTTATGGGTACTTAGTCCAATTTGGATAATAGGTATTTTGGCTATTATAAATAGCATTTTTAAAGATATATAAATAAGGAGAATACATAAAATGAAATTTGAAAATACATCAGTAATGAACTTCGAAAACAGTTTTAGAGGTTTAAGAAATCCACTTGAATCGTGGAGAAAGAATGATACGGTTGAAGAAAACGGTAAAGTTATAATCGGCGAAAACGATTTGAATCTTGCGCAAAGACTTATAAAATCGGGCAGTGAACACAGAAAATTTATGCGTCAGATTTTTGTGTCGGTTGATATTACTGCTCCGCTTTATTGGTGGAAAGAATTTGATACGTACAAGGTCGGTACAACCGCGAACAGTACATCGACAATGCACAAACTTGCGTCAACACCTATTACCGCCGAGTGCTTTGAAATTGACGATTATAATGCGGAACTTGATTATGACGGCACAAAACTTGGTGATGTAATAGACAAGCATATAGAATTTTTGGAGAGTATGCGTGTAAAGTATCTTGAAACAAAGGATAAGGCATATTGGAAAGAGCTTATCAGATGGTTGCCGTCAGCGTGGCAGCAGACAAGAACCGTTACAATGACATACGAAAATCTTTTGGCAATGTGTTCAAAAGGTCAGAGAAGATTTCACAAATTGACAGAATGGTCAAAGTCATTCATCGATTGGGCGAGAACACTTCCGTATGCACAGGAATTGATATTTCCTGATGAGACGGAGAATATATAAATGTATGTTGTATTCTATGGTTGTGGAAGTTATAAAATCTTCTACACCAAAGAGGAGGCTTTAATTTTTTGCGAAAATTTAGGGATAACGTGGATAGACGAGGTAGGGTAAATGGATAAAATAACACAAATGAAAGAATTAATTGTCGAATTAAATAATGCGTCAAATGCTTATTACAATAGCAATAAATCGGTAATGAGTGATTATGATTTTGATTTAAAACTTGAAGAATTGAAACAATTAGAAAAAGAAATAGGAATTGTTTTCTCTAATAGCCCAACACACAATGTTGGATATAATATATCAGATGAACTTGCAGAAGTTGAACATAACCATCCGATGCTTTCACTTGATAAAACAAAATCTATTAATGAACTAATTCAATTTGCTGGATACAATAATTGTTTTCTATCTGTGAAGTGTGACGGTCTTACCACTTCGTTGAGATACTTGAATGGTAAATTAATTTCAGCAGAAACGAGAGGAAACGGTACTAAAGGGCAAGATGTTCTTCAAAATGTACTTACAATGAACAATGTTCCCAAAGAAATTCCGTATAAAGACGAACTTATCATTGATGGTGAAACAATTATTGGATGGGACACATTTCGAGAAATTAATGCCAAATTACCAATGGGTCAAAAGTATAAGCATCCAAGAAATCTTGTATCTGGTTCGTTGCAACTCTTAGATAGTCAGCAAGCTGCCGAAAGACATATGAGATTTATTGCATGGAGGGTTATTAAAGGATTTAGTCATAAATCTGTATTTTTTGATTTAAAAGAAGCAGAGAAAAATGGGTTTGAAATTGTTCCGACATTCACATATTCAAATACTTCATCTGACTTAGGTGACATATCTAAAATCTTAGATGCTTTAAGAAACCAAGCAGACTTATATAATATCCCATATGATGGTGCGGTAATGGCGATAGATAATTATGCCATTGCTGAATCAATGGGGAGAACTGATAAGTTCTTTAAACATTCTATAGCTTATAAATATGAAGATGAATTATATGAGACTGTTCTTAAAGACATCGAATGGAGCGTGTCTAAGAGTGGTTTAATTAATCCTATAGCAGTATTTGACCCAGTAGATTTGTCTGGTGCAATTACAACAAGAGCTACCCTTCATAACATAACGTACATTAAAGATATGATGCTTGGAATTGGTGATAGAATTAGAATTTATCGCTCAAATATGGTCATTCCTAAAGTACACGATAGTATAGACAAAAGTGGTAATTTTAACATTCCAACAAATTGTCCTATATGTCATCAACCGACAATAATCAAGAAGGATAACGATTCAGAAGTTTTAATTTGTACAAATGAAGATTGTGAGGGCAAGTTACTTAAAAGATTATCTCATGCAGTTTCTAAAAATGCTCTTAATATTGAAAATTTATCAGAAGCATCTCTAAAAAGATTTATTCAACTTGGATATGTAAAGTCCATCAAAGATATTTATCATCTTGAAGATTTTAAAGAACAAATTCAATCTCTTGAAGGTTTCGGTCAAAAATCTGTCGAAAAGCTATTATCAGCAATTCAGAAAAGTAGAAATACGACATTGGCTCAGTTTCTGTATTCATTAAGCATTCCGTTGTTGGGGAAAAACGCAAGCAAAGATATTTCAAAAGTATGTGAAAATGATTTTAATATATTTGTGAATGTATTATCAAACAAGGGGAGAACAGCATTTACACATATTGATGGTATCGGGATTGAGTTGGCTATATCTATAACTGATTATTGGAACAAATACAATTCAGATATTTTGGATTTAGCAAATGAATTTATTTTTGAAAAACAAAAAGAGAATAATACAGTAGATACACTTCAAGGTAAAAGTTTTTGTATTACCGGAAAGTTGATCAGCTACTCTAATCGTGCCGAATTAGTTAAAGAGATTGAAAGTCATGGTGGTAAAGTTGTAAGTTCTGTTACAAAAAAGACAGATTATTTAATCAACAATGATACCGAAAGTGTGTCATCAAAAAATAAAACAGCTAAGAGTTGGGTATTCCAATTATTAGCGAAGTCAAATTCAAACAAATGATAGAAGGAGAAAAATAATATGATTCATATTCAGAAAAGTAATGAGGGAATAGATATTCCAAAGAAAGATTTTGCCAGTATTAATATCTCTACTAATCTTTACTTTAACGGTAGAGAAATAAAGAGATACGTCAACAAAGTTTATATGAAGATTAAGCCGTCTAATAATGCATTGTGCGAAGATGAACGCATTGCCAGAGAAGATTGTATGTATAAACTTGAAGAACTTAAAGATATTATATCAATTACTGTTGACGGCGAAACTTATAAAGTCCCATGGAAAGACAGTAAAAAGGAATACAACGTAAATGTATGGGAGGATACAAAGAAAAATGGTGATGAGGTTGAAATAACAATCTTTAAACCAATGGAGAAAAATAGAAAATGATTTATTCAAACAATGATCCAATGGCAATTTCAGCTATGGAGATTGCAAGGACAGGTAACTATGGGGAATATGATTATGATGATTCTCCGATAATTTGTCCAATTTGTAACGAAGAGGCAGAAGTATTATATAAGAATATATTCAATAATGAGATTGTTGGATGTAATGAATGTATAAAAGAAACTTATGAAAACGAATGAGAAAGGAATTTAAACAATGAGAAATTTAAGAAAAGTAATATGTGGAGTAATGGCAGTTGTATCAATGGCAACAGGAATGATGAGCGTAAGTGCAGACGAAACAAAGTGGGAAACACATTATGTTTCTGCTCAAAGTGGTTTGAACTGTCGAATTAAGCCAAGCACAGAAGATAGTGAAATAATCAAGGTATTCCCGAAAGGAACTGAACTTCAAGTTATAGGTGTCGATGAAACAGGTAAGTGGTATGAAGTTTGGGACGGTGAAACTCAAGGATATTGCTATGGTACATATTTTGTTGATAATAAAGAAGATTTGGACAAACAAGAAGTTGCAAGTGATGGTGTAAAAGGTTCATATCTTGGAAACTTTTATGTCACTGGTTATACTGCTTCGCCATCTGAAAATGGGGGTTATTCAGTAACTTGTATGGGAGATAATCTATACTCGTCAGTCGGATGGGCTATCGCAGTAGATCCAAAAGTTATTCCGTTGGGAACAAAAGTTTACATAGAAGGTATTGGTTACAGAGTTGCTCGTGATACAGGCGGTGCAATTAAGGGTAACAAGATTGATGTATTGACCTCATCAAATAGCGAATCGAATGCAATTACAGGAAATTATAATGTTTATCTTGCAGAATAAGAAAGGGGAATTTTAATAATTGGCAACTAAGGCACGATTGAGAGAACTTGCACAAGCCGATTTGCAGCGTGAGTGTAGGGCATTTGAAAGTAGAAGTGGAGAAGTCGTCATTCGACAGGCTTCTCCTGAAGAATTGAAAAAATACAGAGCAATAGCAAATATAACACGGAAAAGAAAGGGATTAAAATTACTATGATAGAAACGATTGTTTTAATAGATACAATGGAAAAAATTAAGAAGTTCAATGTAGCATGCCAACATCATATAGGTGATGTTACGGTTTGTAGTGGTAGAAATATTGCGGACGGCAAAGAATTATATAAGTATAGAATTGATGGTAAGTCAATACTTGGTTTGTATAGTCTTGATTTGTCTACTCCGGTTAAGGTTGAGATAGAAGGTGATATAGATGAAGAACTAAAGTCAGTTATTAACAAAATGATAGCTTAATTTAAGGAGAAATGCGTATGACAAAAAACTTGTATTGTGTAGTTGGCGAAAGTGGCAGTGGTAAAGATACAATTGTAAATTATATGTGTAATCGGTATGGTTATACAAAAGTTATATCTAATACCACTCGTCCAATAAGAACAAATGATGAAAATGATAAGTTTAATCATATATTCTCGATGTTGAACAATATCTAAAAGATAAAGAGAATAATGAAGTAGTAGCAGAAACTTTTTTTAATGGAAATGTTTATTGGGCGACAAAAACACAAGTCAATAATTCTGATTTTTATATTATAGATATAAAGGGGCTAAAACATCTACAAGATACATATAGAGACAAAATGATCTTCACTATATATGTGGAAACAAATGAAGCCACACGTAAACTTCGCATGGAAGAACGTGGGGATAGCGAAGAAAAGATTGAAGAAAGAATTAAAAACGACAAAGAAGTTTTTGCCGATGTTGATTACCAACATTGGGATTGTACCATAAGGAATTCAAGACATTCTGATTTGAGTGTGATTGCAATGAAGTTAAATGATGTGATTAAAATCTTTGAGTCAAAGGAGGAATGATGTTGCAAGTTATTAAACGCAATTGCGAACAGGTGAATTTTGATAAATCAAAAATTTCTGATGCAATATTAAAGGCAATGAAAAATGGTTCAGGTATTGTTAAACCTAAAATTGCTGAAAGCATAGCATCAGAAATTGAAGATGAATGTAGAGATAAACAAGAAGTAAGCATATCCGATATAGAATCGATGGTATATGATAAGCTAATTACAAAAAAACAAAGACTCACAGCAAAGGCATATGAAGGATATAGAAGTATTCGAGAGTTTCAAAGAGAAAATGAAAATACAACAGATGAAGAAATTGCTGAATTATTAAATGGAGAAAGTGAATATTGGAATACAGAGAATTCAAACAAGAATGCAAAAGTTTTAAATACACAACGTGATTATATGGCAGGTATAGTCAGTAAGGACATTTCTCGTAGATTTTTACTCCCACCAGAAATAGTACAAGCCCATGATGAAGGGATAATTCACTTTCACGATATTGATTATTTTGGAATGAATGCAATGACAAATTGCTCATTAATTAATCTTGAAGATATGCTTCAAAACGGAACGTGTATCAATAAAGTAATGATTGAAAAACCGCATAGATTTATAACGGCTTGCACAATAGCAACACAAATTATTCTTGGAGTTACTTCAATGCAATATGGTGGTGCAACAATTACTTTGACACATTTAGCCCCATTTGTAAGAGATAGTTATGAGAAATACTATAATAAATATAAATCTTGGGGATTTAAAGAAGAAGATTGTAAAATGTTCGCCGAAAGAGACACTAAAAAGGAAGTATCTGACGGAGTACAAACCTTTAACTATCAATGCAATAGTATGTCAAATTCAAATGGACAGAGTCCTTTTTTGTCAGTATTTATGTATTTAGGAGAAACCACCGAGTATAAAAAAGAACTTGCAATGATCATTGAAGAATTTTTAAAACAAAGATTGATTGGATTAAAAAATGAAGTGGGAGTTTATGTTACACAAGCATTTCCAAAACTACTTTATGTCCTTGAAGAAGATAATATTCGTCCTGATTCTCCGTATTATTATTTAACGAAACTTGCGGCTAGATGTTCAGCTAAAAGAATGGTGCCGGATTATATTTCTGAAAAAAAAATGAAAGAATTAAAAGAAGGAAATTGCTTCCCAAATATGGGATGTGTGGATGGCAAGGAGCTTATCACATATAAAATCAAAGACAATTTATATGTGGAATCATTTGAAAGAATGTGGAGAAGATTATCAGATTCATTTCACATTGAACATCAGTTTTCAAATGATAACCCAAATCTATATATGGATTTAAATGATGTTAAAATTTATGATACAGAAAAAGGATTTGTCACAGCCCAAAGAATTATTCGAAATATATCAAATGATTGGTTAGATATTAATTTTTCGAACGGAAGAAGGCTTTTGTGTACAACCGATCATGTATTGACATTAAGAAGTGGGAATAATGTTCAAGCTTCTAATTTAAAAATAGGAGACAAGTTACTAATTAATTCGAATCAATACACTGAAGAGACAATCTTATTCAATACGGATAAAGCATGGTTATTAGGTTTTATGCTTTGTGATGGGTGCTATCAAAATAATCATGTATTTGCTTCTATTGCAGCAAGCAATGAAGACGAAATTGAAGAAAAATTCAATACGGTCTTTACAAAATATTTCGGTTTGTCTACAAAAACAATATTACAACAACGAGGAATCAAGGGTACATATAAAGACTTATGTGCCGTTGCTGATGAGAATAACGGATTACAATATGCAATAAATTATTTTACATCAAAATTTGAAGGAATAAATAAAGCGAATAGGCGAATTCCAAATGAAGTTTTCGCTTGGAATTATAC
Organism: Firmicutes bacterium AM55-24TS; assembly: GCA_003460745.1. Classification (GTDB taxonomy): domain Bacteria; phylum Bacillota; class Clostridia; order UBA1381; family UBA1381; genus Hominilimicola; species Hominilimicola fabiformis. Next base: position 3,990 of record QTVU01000056.1, on the reverse strand, counting down.
AGCAAAATTAGCCTTTTTAGCAGGTATGATTGATGCTGATGGATATATTAATTCATTTAGAAAAGAAAAAGGATATTCAGTCGTACAAATTGGTTCTACGAACAAAGAGCTTGCATTAGGACAAATGGCTTTGGTACAGGCATTAGGAATGCCGGCAAAAATTTATCATAACCATTATACAAAGAAAAATCCTGATGCGATAAGATATAGAGTTGAATTTTATCCGTGTGATGAATTAATAAATTATATTGTTTGCAAGAAGAAATATGACAATTATATCGAATCTGAGATATCAGGATATAATTTTGAATCTGAAGTAACACAAATCAATCCTATCCATAAAACTATGTACAGTTATGATGTTACTACATCAAGTGAACATTTTGAGGTTAGTGGAATATATAGTCATAATTGTCGAAGCTTCCTTTCACCGTACAAAAATGAAAATAACCAATATAAATTCTATGGAAGATTTAATCAGGGAGTAGTTACATTAAATCTCGTAGATGTAGCATTATCATCAGAGGGTGATTATGATAAATTTTGGGAACTAATGGAACAAAGAACTGAATTGTGTCATAAAGCCTTATTATGTAGACACAAACGATTAGAAGGAACACTTTCAGATGTTGCTCCAATTTTATGGCAATATGGAGCATTTGCTCGTTTGAAAAAAGGTGAAACAATAGATAAATTACTTCATAATGGTTATTCTAGTATTTCTCTTGGCTATGCGGGATTATACGAAAGTGTTAAATATATGACAGGTAAATCCCATATCGATTCAAAAGAAGGTCGTGATTTGGGAATACAAATTATGAGATTTATGAACGATAAATGCACTCAATGGAACAAGGAACATAATATTGGATTTTCAATTTATGGTTCGCCAATTGAAAACACAACATATAAATTTGCAAAATGTTTGGAAAAACGCTTTGGAGTCATCGATGGAATAACAAATAAAAATTACATAACAAACTCTTATCACACATTTGTAAGAGAACCAATTAATGCATTTGATAAACTTACAAAAGAATCGGAGTTTCAATCTTTATCTCTTGGTGGAGCAATATCTTATATTGAAACATCAGGTTAACCAACAATATTGATGCTGTATTAGAAGTTATGAATTTTATATATGACCATATTATGTATGCCGAACTTAATACTAAATCTGATTATTGTCAAGTATGTGGATATGATGGAGAAATTCAAATTATTGACGAAGACGGAGAGTTAATCTGGGAGTGCCCTAACTGTCATAATCGAAATAAAGATAAAATGAATGTTGCAAGAAGAACGTGTGGTTATATAGGAACTAATTTTTGGGGAAGAGGACGAACTCAAGAAATAAAAGAAAGATATGTTCACTTAGATGATATTGAGGAGGAAGGAAAATGAGATATGCCTCAATCCGCAATCTTGATATCTCAAATGGAGAAAATGTAGGAGTATCACTTTTTGTTCAAGGTTGTCCGTTCCATTGTCATAATTGTTTTAACTCTAATACTTGGGATTTTAATGGTGGAAAGGAATGGACACCACAAATAAAAGAACGATTTATACAATTGATTGATAGACCATATATTAAAAGAATATCTTTTTTAGGTGGAGAATGTTTGGCTGACCAAAACCTACATGAAGTATTGCAATTGATTAAAGAAATCCGAAACTTATTCCCCAATAAAACAATTTGGTTATATACGGGATATTCTTGGGAAAATATTATGAATTATAAATCTTGTTCATCAGACAACTTTGATTATATAGAAGAAAGTTATGTTGATGGATTATATGAAATACGAAAAGAGATTATTTCGTTATGTGACATTGTTGTAGACGGAGAATATATAGATGAGAAAAGAGATTTAACTCTTGAATGGCGAGGAAGTTCAAATCAAAGAGTAATTGATGTCAAACAAAGTCTCGCCCAAAACAAGATTGTTCTATATTGTGACTAAAATGACAGACATAAAAACATACAACAGAATCAAAGACTTCATAGAAAGTCAATTTAAAGTGTATCTTACTCCGTATCAAGAAATGCTTCTACATTATTATCTTGATACGGAAGTTCAAGATAAATTATCTTCACTTTATGAAGATAGAAAATAAGACCCCATATTAAAATGAGGTCTTATCAATCAATCAATTATGGAGCTCTAACTCAGCGTTAACTGAAGCTCCACTGATTTTCACAGTTGCATTATGATAATGCAAAATGGTGCTGAGAACCATCCCTGTAAATCTGATAATGCCTTTGAGTACAACGACTGTTAGGGCAAAAACAAATATCATTATTGCTATTAAAGCAATAAGCTGTTCAGGGCTGTTACACTGCACTGCAATGTTCAAAACATCTGACATTCAGTATCCTCTCTTTCTGTATACACTTACAAAACGGATTATGCTGAAACGAAGATGTGGTTTCGTAGCGTATACAAATATATTATATCAAAATTTGGATATTGATGTCAATGTTGGAACATTCAAAGAACAACGTAAAGGATATATACCTGCTATATCCGAACGGGAGAAAGGAATTTAATGGTAGTAACGAAAGGAAAAAGAACCGTAAGTTTAGTTTTAGGAAGTTTATTTTTTGCGACAAGTATGATTAATTCATATGCAATGCCAAATATAAGCGAAAATGTGACGAATGACATAAGTGATGTATGGTCAGTTCACTATACAACACAAGTCATTGAGAAAGCATTAGAGCCAACTCCGTCACCAATACCTGAACCAACCCCAAGTCCTACACCGACGCCAACACCCTTAAATCAAAAAGCAGTAGAAACTGCAAAACAATATTTAGGCGTTCCATATGTATGGGGAGGAACAACACCAAGTGGGTTTGATTGTAGTGGACTTGTTCAATATGTCTATGGACAAATAGGTGTAAACATTAGCCGAACAACCTACACTCAAGTCAATGAAGGAAGATATGTGGCACGAGATGAATTGCTTGCTGGCGATTTAGTATTTTTCGGTGATAGCTCATCTCCACATCATGTAGGAATGTACATAGGAGACGGAATGATGATTCACGCTCCTCAAACAGGTGACGTAGTAAAAATTGCAAGCTTGTCAGCAAGAAGTGATTATGCTACGGCACGAAGAATAGTTGAATAAGACAGAAAGGAAGAATGATAAAAAACATGATAGCAACTTTTAATTCAATTCTTCTCATTATAGCTATTGCGTTGATACTGGTTCATTATTTTTTAGATAAATCAGAAAACAATCGGGATATAGCTATTTTGAAGAAAGTAACCAAAGACCAATTTATAAACGATATGAAAGCCACTTTTGGTACAAAGTATGACTATCAACAGCTTTCAGACTATTATGACCTTTTAAAGCCTCCTACAAGGGCTACAAAGGGCTCTGCTGGCTATGATTTTGAAAGTCCAATTTCATTTGAATTAAAGTCGGGTGAAACGATAAAAATACCAACAGGTATCAGAGCAGTAATAGATGAAAATTGGGTGTTGAAGATATATTCGAGAAGTAGTTTGGGATTTAAGTATCGCTTATGGTTGGATAACCTTACAGGAATAATCGACAGCGATTATTCAAACAGTGATAATGAGGGTCATATATTTATCAAAGTGACAAACAATTCGCTTGAAGATAAAATTGTAAGAATCAATCGTGGTGACAAATTTGCACAGGGCATTTTTGTGCAGTATGGAACTGTGATTGATGATGATGTCGTTGAAGAGAGAAACGGTGGCTTTGGAAGTACAAATAAGTAAATAGGAGATTGTTATTATAGAAAGGGTGATATATGACGACTAATAATAGATATAATAACAAAAAACTTTTATCTGTAACAGATCTTTGTGAGTATCTTGGAATGGGGAAAACAACTATTAGAAAAATGCTTTCTGAACCAAATTGTCCTTATGTATGCAGGATAAATGGTAGAGTATTTGCAAATGGTAGAGTATTTGCAAATAAACGATATTGGATAAATATATA
>QTVU01000055.1 GCA_003460745.1 Firmicutes bacterium AM55-24TS | reverse complement strand
ATTATTAATGATTCAATATATGGTTCATCAATAAGGACATCAATAAGTGATAATATATTTTCATATTTTTTTGACACTTCCTTAAATGAGTACCCCGTATACACTAAAATATCGTTGAATCCCAAATTTCGCAATTCTTTTAATAGTTTATATAATTCTTCTGCTTGAAAAAAAGGATCTCCACCAGTAATTGTTACACCATCGGCTTCATTTTTATAATCAGACAACATAGAGATTAAGGTTGATACAGCGATGTCCATATTTTTATCAGAAGTCCATAATTCAGGGTTTGAACAATGATAACATTTGTGTGGACAACCAACCGTCCATATGGCAATTCTTTTATTAGGACCGAGTGTTGTTACAGGAAATAAAACTCTATCTATTTGCATAGTGCACCTCAAATGAAACATCCGCAAATGTTATCTTATCCGAACTATGAATAGGGGATTTGGTCAACTTAGGTAATCGCATATCATTAAGAAAAGTACCATTTGTGCTTGCATCAAAAACAAAGACTTCTCCATTTTCAATATAAAATATAGCGTGTTTTCTGCTAACATAATTACTTTTTTCAAAATATTCTTTTTGTACTCCGTCACGCCCTATCACAAGCTCATTATATATTGGAATAGTAACTTTGCCGTCTATAGATACAAGGCACAAATTACAATTTTTTGAGCCAACGGTAGCTGTTCCTACTGTATTTGATGACGACTCAACTTGTTTTACTAATTCACTTTCATCAATGGGAATAACAAAAGATAGATCAAAGCCACAATTTTCACATTCTAAATTATTTATATCATTTGGATGATTACAATTCTCGCAAACTCTTATCTCACTCATTATATATTCCTTTCTTTCTCTTTCTAACTGTTATTCTTCTGTCGGTAGAAGCATATTTTTTTATATCCACAAACCTAACATATTTTTCATCGGGCGGACATAGTTTCTTATCATTTAAACTGATGCCATACTGCTGCAAGCCTTGTTTAACCTTCTGATAGTCTGGGCAAAATCTCTCCATATCCGATTTCACAGCAGATGTATCTACATTTGTTCCGTCTTTTTTTTTCTTCCCGACCACTTCAAACATCATGGAACCATTTTCAGATGAAGCGATATTAATTGCAGAATTATCAGTATAATCATAATACTGCTTTGTCATGGTTTGAGCAGATAATACTTCGCTACTTGCAATGTCATATCCCAAAGTTTCCATTACTTTTTTAATACATTCTGCTACATATTCGCCAACTTTTTGACTTTGTGCTTCAACTAACATTTCAGACATATCTTCTTTCAAAATATTTATATCATCTGGAATTTCTAAACATTCCCCATATATAAGATTTGAAAGAGATGTATATTCGCTACGAAGTTTTAATACCTCAATATTGTTGATTTCAGTCTGCTTTTCAACAAGATATGAATCAAAATTCATTTTCATCTGAGAAATTTTATAATTATCATCAAACGAGTGATTATGTAATATATCATCATATTTAGCTTTTTCTTCTTCAAAATTTTCACATTCCATTAGCTGTTCTAAAATATCAGAATATACTGCCATAAGATTCTCTGAAGTATTACTTACTGCATTGTGAGTATCCCATTCGGTATTTTCAAACTCAATTTCACGATTTTCTTGTTGTTGCTGATTAAATTGCACATTTAATTCTTGCATTAAATCATCAATTCGCATTACAAGATTTTTAACTCTTTTTAATCGTCTTTCATAACAATTTAAGATATTTATTAAAGCATCACTGTTCCCCTTAATTATATATTGTGTAGAAATATTTGTTTTTAACTCTGAAATGAGCTTTTTCAGTTCAATGGTTATTGCCGTAGATTTTATGATTTTTTCAGCATCTGAAATGTTTTCCTCATATTTCTCTATATTTATTTGTGAAAAATATATGTTACTTTTTTCTATACAATTATTGATATTCTCGATAATCTGCTCGCATTGACTGCGTTCCAATTCAGCCTCCAACTGAGCTTTTATAATTAACAACCGTTGCCTTTCTAATACATAATCAGAATATTTGGGACCACTCATATTTACCAAACCGCCTTTTCATATATCTTCATCCAATTTTCAACTTGCTTTGAATATCCAAGAGAGTATATCCACATAATAAATATTTTGTCAGAAATTAAATCCTGACAAATTTTTACTATTTGTTTAGTTGAATTACTTTCCAAATTATCAATGAAACTTTCAAGATTCACATATTTTTTTTCTTTGTATTCAAATCCTATTTCTGGATAAAGTAAATACATTAATGCAAAATAATAATCGACATTCCCTTTCTTAATTTCTTGGGTAATAAATCTAATTTGTTCTTTAAAGGCTTCGTTAAAGTTATTATTGTCGATATATTCTAACAAGCAGCCAGAGTCTATCAAGTGCATAATATTTTCGTCAATTGTAGGGCTTTTTTCTTTTATTGCCATTCCCAATGCCTGTAAATCTGTATAAATAGCACCTTTAAAACATAGCGGAGCGTTAGGGTTTAATATGTAAATCATCTTAAACACGGCAACATCTTTATCATCAAGTGCCTTAATATCTGTTATCCTATTTGAATATTCTTCACCATATTGTACGATATTTTTTTCTACCAGTCCTCGATACAAGTGTTTTGTGGCATTTTCCCAATCACTTGCAAATGCCATACTTATTTCATCAAGCCCATAATACCTGCTATTTGAAAAATTATATGGTTTCATCCCCTTATGGGTTCTTCTCTCTTTTACCTCAACATCTTCATTATTTAGCCAACGGTTAACTTCCTCATACCCCCAACGATTATTTCTGTCTTTTACTGTTAAACCTCTGATTAATTGTTGCAACCTTGGTGGAACGGTAGATGGAATATCTAATGTTTTGTTTATGGTTTGATACAATATTGCCATATCAGTCATTCCGGCAAACGGATCTTGTCCTATTGCAAGGTGCAGTATGGTTATTCCGAAAGAATAATAATCACTTTCTTTTGAAACAAAGCCGCTTGATGCTTCCGGTGCAGAGTATCCAAATGTTCTTGACATAGATGTAGCTCTAACAGAAACATTACTGTCCAAAAGTGAACTTATGCCAAAATCACCCAATACAACTCTTTTTTCATCATTGCTCAAAAACAAATTGCTCGGCTTTATATCTCTATGGATAATGTTGTTATCGTGCAGAACCTTTAATCCTTCATTTACGCTTTTTACTACAACATTTTCTATAAAGTCAAAACTCATAGGAATATGTTTGACAAGGTCACCTTTCTCAAAGTATGGGAGTATCTCATAAGTTCGTTCATCATAGACTCCGCCTTTGGAATGTGGCATAACATAAGGAGAATTGATACTTGCTAAAACTCTTTCAATTCTCTCATCGGGTTTCACATCAATATGATATAGTTTTATAACTTGATTTACACCGCTATTTTCAGTAAGTAAAAGTGAGGCTTCACCTGTATTTTCAGCAATTACTTTCTTGATTTTATATCTATCAATACTGGTTCTGCGTGTAAAATCAATAGTAGTATCAGTTTGCATAATAGAGGTAACTCTATCGTTTATATTGCTACCCATCAATTCAGTTTGTCTTGACGGATTATTTACATCGGGCAATACTGAAGTAGTTCTATCTTGATCCGCCATAATCTCAGTCTTTCTTGAATCAGCCATTATTATCATCCTCCTTTACGGGTTTTACAATAATTAGTGTTATGTTATCAAGTCCGCCTTTTTCTTTGGCTTTAGACACTAATAAAGAAGCCACTGACTTAATATCACTTGGTTCAGAAAATACTTCTTCGATTTCATCTAAAGAAACCATATCCGTAAGTCCATCTGTGCAAATTATAAATTCCGTCATATTGCTAATTTGTTTGATGTGTGGAAGCACTGTTTCTTTACCTATATATTGCATTAGTGGTTCTTTTATATCTGAATTATTATCGGAATTTGCTCCGGATAATCCCGAAACAGTATCATCTGTGCTTAATTGATTCAAATAACCTTGTTTTAACACATAAATTCTGCTATCTCCGAGATTATATATATAACTGCTATCTTCTCCTAAAATAATTCCAGCAAGTGTGCAAGCACAATCAACTGTTTTTCTTAACGCTACGACACATTTGTTCATTTTATCAATTAGAGTAATAAGCTCATTGTCATCATAAGGGATCACTTCATTTTGAGCTGTTTGAATACATATTTTTGTTGCTTCCTCTCCGGCTTTACTGCCACCGACACCATCTGCAACAAACGCTATAAGAGGAGCAGAAATTTTCTCGTAAACAAAGCATTCAGAGGTGTTGTAGCAACCAATATTGTTGATATAAAAACCATCTTCATTATTTTGTCTAATACAGCCAACATCGGTAATTGCACATATTTCATATTTCATCCTACATCGCACTCCAAACTTATTATAGAGTTATCAACAACAATTCCATTAACATTAAGCGTACTGCCGCTTTGTATTTTATTATCAAACAAATATCGTGACAATGGATTTATAAAATCTTTCTCAACTATATTTCCAATTCCACGGCCACCATTTTCCAAATTCCCAAAAGCAGCTTTTATAAGATAATCTTTTGCCTCTTCGCCAATACTCATTTTTATGTTCTTTTGCTTCTCCAAGTTGCCTATGATTTTGTTTAACTGACTGTCTAAAATCATTCTTGCAACATCTTCACGAATAAAGTCAAATACAACAAAATTTTCACCTATGCGGTTAAGTATTTCCGGTCTTCCTAATTGTAGTTTGAAGTAATTATCAATAGAGGCGATTATTTTTTGTGATAATTCTTCATATTCCATTTGAGGATTTACATTTAATACTCTGTTGCCCAATTCGTCTTGATCGTATATTCCGAGATTGCTTGTAAATATAATGATACATTCAGAAAAATATACCGTTTCACCTCTGCCATCTGTCATTCTGCCATCTTCAAGTATCTGCAAAAATTTATCGAAAATACTTGGGTGAGCTTTTTCGATTTCATCAAACAATAAAATAGAAAAAGGCTTTTCTTTTATGGCATTGGTAAGTTGACCGCCCGCTTCATATCCAACATATCCGGGAGGTGCTCCTAATAATTTTTGATCGGAGTGCCCTTGCTGGTATTCGGACATATCAAATCTAATACAAGCATTTTCATCGCCAAATAACATTTCCGCAATAGTTTTTGCAAGTTCTGTTTTACCTGTTCCAGTGGGACCGGCAAAAAACAATATTCCTTTCGGTTTGCTTTTACTGGAATGTTGCAATCCAGCCATATTGGTTGCTGCTCTTTTTATAATATCGAGCACTTGCGATACAGCTCTGTCTTGACCTTTAACTCGTTTTCTTATAATTTGTTCAGCATCTTCAAATATTTCAACAGGAAGTTCTGCCCAAGGATTATCCTTGATGCCATATTTGTAAAGATGGATAGCATCTTTTATATTTTCAATCGCTATCTTTTGCTTTTTGCATAAGAGTTTCAGAGCATTTAATTCAAGATTTTTGAAACCATCTGTTAATTCTACAAAATCTTCCTTATATTTTTTCAAATCATCCTCTGAATATTCTTTATCGCCAGTAAAAAAATTGATTTGCGTATCGATAAACAACTCACGAGTAGCCTTATCCGGCTCGTTTATTTTGAGGGCTTTTACCATTGGATTGTCCAAATACAACCACACAGGAATATCGTTTGATTTTTCACACACAATAAAAATGAGGTTGTTTTTGAATCCATCGCCTGTTTTGATCTGTGTCTTTTTTAAGCCGGACATCATTATTTTTGTATAGAAATCTCTTTCATTCTCGCTAACATTATCAGCCGACAGGACATATCGTGAAGCCATCATCAGCACGATGGCACTTAAATGTTCTCGATTTTGATTTACACTCCTTATAATATCCGCAGCTTGACACATTTCAACTTTGACTACGTTATCCTTTCCCGATGTTTTTCCCAATTTAGCAATATTGCAGAATTGGTCAATTTCGTCTTTGTTAAACTCGTTATAAAATCCGTCTATATGATTATAAAACACAATATTTTCGTATCCCATATCTTTAAGATAATGATATACATAGTTATCCAAGAACATTAAATCCCAGCGTATTTCTTCGTTTTCTGTTTTTGTGGGATAAGTTTGCATATCATAAATATTGCCTTCCATAAGGAATGTTGACTTGATTTCAATGAATTGATCCAATTCTTGATGCCATTTACTCAATCTCATTCTTTAACACCACCTAATGCGGTTATTTTGCCGTTAATACTATACACGCCTTTGTAATAATCAAAATTATATGAAAGTTCCTTCTTTTCACCACTTCCGATATCCTGTGCATATAGTTTGTTTTTTACCGTATAATACACATTATTTTCATCCACACCCAACAACTCATTAACATCTGTTGCAACCTCTTTTGGAAAGTGGTTATTGACATTAAATTCTATGATTTTGTTGTTGTTTTGAACATATATGTCACCGTTAAAATAAAATTTAACGACATTTTTATCAGTCCAAGATGGAGTGGTAGAACCTATATTTTGAAGCATTAACTTGTTAGAAAAATCCGAATATAAAATACTATCTGCAATAATGATAAACTTATTTATATTGGCTTCTATAACAGGCTCAATTTTCTTATCATTTATAGAGTACCTATACAGATTATTAGCCTTTGAGTAGTCTACATAGTAAATAAAATCTCCGGCTACAACAACTATGCCAACCTTATTTTCTACGATAACTTTCTTATCTGTTCCATCATATTTGCAAGAATATAATTTTTTATCGGCACCTCTGAAAACAACTATATCCTTTGCAATGTTAATTTGTGATATTGCCTCATTAGTGATAATGTTTTCTGTTCCATTGCTGTGTAATACGGTTTCTCCATTTTCATTTATTGTGGTGTATCCGTACTGATTTTCTGCAAGCATACCATAATTCAAAGCATTTATTGCCTTGTTGCCCAAATACGCATTTTCATATTTATCAAACAAATCAGGATATGTGACATTTTCTAATGATGATGCAATTTTAGTTATAGCTTCATTGTCATTCACACTTGCATTTTTCAGTTCATTGTAAGTTGAATTTTTTGTAATAGCATTGAGTCCAATCATACCAACTATAAGCACTGCAAAAATTATTCCGAAAATCATAAATTTTTTTTTAAATCTATTCTTTCTTTTTTCTATTTTTGCAGACTTTTTTTGATACTCCATATCTTGTTCGCTTAAATATGTTTCAAGATTTTTTTCAGCCATTTTTACGCCCCCTTAACCTATAAAGAAATAAAGCATTAACAATACCGTTGACAGAGAATTTAATCCTCTCAAATTACTCATAGAAAGTAGTTCAAATGAATTGATTGCGGTCAAAATAATAATTGCTATGCCTATATACAGCCATTTTCTTCGCCTTAATTTCCATTTTTCATTTTTAATACTATCCAATTTTGACTTTATTTCTGAAATTCTTGTAGCGTAAGTATCTTGGATAGCTTTTACATCTGCTGCCTTAATGCAATAAGTAGTATTGTTCAAATTTCTTTTAACAGCATCAACTGGATTTTCAATATCGCTTGCTGATATAGTTTTTAATGCTTCCGTTGGATATTTTACAGTCTTATTTGAGAAGATAGCCATAAAATTATCAGCAGTAATATTGGTTACATTAGGTGTTGAACTATCTATTTTCAGCTTTGCCATTAAGTCATCAACTGATTTTACAGAAGTGAAATCCGGTATATCTTTTTCGGTTAATTCCAAAGCGTTCCCATATGTAATTGCGTTGTTTATATGCTCGACTAATGGTATGATTTTAGGAATGACAGTAACCATTTCTCCTAATTTTTCAGCATCATATTCAGAGAGCTTATCAATAGAAAATATTTTTTCAAATTGTTTTGCAAAAGGAGTATAGTTTTTTAATTCATTATACTCATTCGATTCAGTTATTTTACAAATATTTAATCTTTTCTTGACTTTTTCATTTTTCGGTAAACAAGCATCAAATAGCATATATAATCTGCCTACCGATGTCCTCATTGCAGCCATATATTTTTCCTCCTTACAGTGTTTCGGCAGGATTTGTAAAATCCTTTACTCGAATGAAATCGAGTTCATTTAAGGTTTCGGCAATATTATTATCGGATATTGGGATAGTGTCAAATATTGTTTTATTTGCTTTAATCTCAAATATTTTCCTGACATTATCAGTAAAATCTACAGTTTCTTCTGTTATTTTACATAACAGTAAATAGCCCTTGAATACTACAAAATCTACAGTTCCATTGTATATCGCCTCAAACATTTCATGAATTGTTCTTATACCAACCGCAAAAAGTGTATTTTCATATAGAGATATTGCATTTACTTTTGACAACGGATATTCTTTAATTTCATTTGTAGATGGAAGAAATGAATATCTGTCTATCATTGGCAAATCATTTATATCCGGTAATAGAAATGAAATATATAAGCTTTTTTCATTAGCAACATAGTCGACATCATAATCCATTTCTAATTCAGGTGGATATTGAGAATTTGCAAGAACAACAGAAGCATATTTTTCAATAGCACTTTCTTCACCTAACTCAAAACTTTCTTTCAAAAAACGAACATCAGCATTATGCTGACGTTGTGTTGCTTCAAATTCTTGCTTTGCTACTAAATATTCTTGCAGTGCTTTTGTTTTTCTTTCTTCGTATGCTCTAACTCTATCCTCATAATCATCTATTTTTCCCAACAGGTTGCCCAATAAGCCAATATTTTTTCTTTTGGGTTGTGGTTCATTAAATGAAAATGCTGGATATTTTTTATTTATCAATTGCTTGTCCCAATCTAAACGATCATTTATTTTAATTGTGCTTGCAATTAGCGTTTTAAAGCTATTCTGTATTTCTTTTACTTCTTTTGTTAATTGCTCTGCCTTCTCTTTTTGAGAGGCGATTTCGGTATTTCTTCTTTCTTTTAGTTCATTGTTTTGCATACGAAGTTCAGTATTGCGTATTTGCTCATTTAATTCCCATTGTGTACTTGCTCTTACAGTTCTTGTTTCACCTGTATATTCATTCACAATCGTTTGCTGGTATGGGTATCTTGAAGAAGTACTTGTACTTCTGTAAGTTGAGTTTGAACCCGATAATTTTTTTCTGTACCCTATGCCAGTTCCGGGGATCGATAGATTCATATATGTACCATTCGGACCAGTGCTGATTCTTGCTCCTTTTACACCACCACTTATCCCAATTCCTCTTTTTGATAAATTCAGTCTAACACCTTTGCCAAGATTAATACTTTTTCTAAAATATAATCCCATTTAAATTCACCTCGATATATTATTTGATTTTGGGTGTATCTGGTAAAGTAAATACAGTTGCTATATTATCCGCTAAGCCGAGTGTCTCTGTTGTTGGTGGAGTTTTAAGTGCTACACCGTCCATAGAAGGCATAATATTAGTATGTGATGCGTGTGTATTTGCGTGTGATGGTGCTGCATTGCTGTGATTACTATGTGTGCCGTTAGTGCTTGATGCATGAGATGTATGTGAAACGTGAGAAGAATGTCCACTTGAACCCGAACTATGACTACTGTGTGAGCTATGACTTCTATGTGAGCTATGGCTTCTATGAGCTGCAAAAGCGTCAATACTCATAATAACACCCATAATCAACATCATTGATCCAACTGTCAAAACTTTGTTTCGAGTGATATTACCTTCTTCTTCAAACAAAAAATCATCTATTGATTTTTTTATCTTTGGTATTATCTCATTACTCATTTTTTATTCCTCCTCAACACCGGTATTTTTATTGTTTGTCCAAGTTGTTTTATAGTTTCCTTTTTCATTGTGATATGTGTATGTACCATTTAATTTTCCGTTATCAAATGTTCCCTCAAGGTAAATTGTACTACTTATAGTATATTTACCGTTACCATTCATTAAATCATTAGTCCAAGAACCATCATAGCTTACACCGTCTTCCCAAGTAAATTTGCCTTGACCATTTCTTTTACCATCTGAAAAACTTCCTTCGTATTTTCCTGTACCGGGATATGTCATTGTTCCATTTCCTGAAATTGTATTTGCTTTATATCCTCCCTTATAAGTAATTCCAGAGGCAAATGTAACTTCTATTTGATCCGATAACACTCCATCTACTGCAGTTAGTTTATAATTTCCGACATTAGTGGCAAGTGTAATTGTACCATCTTTAAATTTATTTTCGACAAATGTCCCTTGATAAGTTGCTTGTCCTTGTTTAAGAGATCCATTTCCAGATAATTTGTCAGAACTCCATTCTCCTGTATATGTTGCTCCGTCTTGCCAAGTAAATGTACCTTGACCATTCCTTTTTGAATTTGAAAAATCTCCTTCATAAACGCCAGTAGTATAAGTAAATTTGCCTTTACCATTCATTTCATTTTCTTTCCAAGCACCTTTGTAAATTTCACCAGTATCAAAATAAAATGAGCCTTGTCCTGTTATTGTATTTAGTATAGTGTCACCAGCATATATACCTGAAGGCATTTCCATATATCTTGTTGCAACTTCACCTGTCAAATCATCCAATATAGGCGTGTTAAATGTGCTAATTACATATATGACAATCATAAAGATAATAAACACACTTATCCATTTCAACCAATTCAGGACTTTAAAATTTTTCATAAGACTCAACTCCTATCCATTTATTAAAGACTTTTATTTCATCCGACTTATATTCTTGCAATATTTGAAAGATTATATCTAACATTCCGCCGTAAACACGACATCTATACGATTTAGCATTTTTGAAGAATAAATTTTTTTCTTGTGCAAGATTTATTACTGGACAAGTACCGCAATATGGTTGATATACACAATCGCAACAATTTAATTGTCCTTCTAACAATGAAGAAACACAAGTTGCTTTGCAAGTTGGCGATTGTATAAAATCATCGAATGTATTTTCAAATACATTTCCTAACTTGAATGTATCATTTCCCATTTCATATAGCATTCTTCCTTCGTCACAAGTGAACACATTGCCGTCATAAAAATATGCCATTTGACCAATTGTTGCTCCACAAGGAGAACGAAGTTCCATATAATTTTCTGCATATCCTGATAGTATTTTTTTTAAAAATATAGCAGCGTGTCTTTCACATATATCAACACCTTCTATGTTGAGTTGTATTATGTATCGCAAACTTTTTTCATAAAACTCAAGAAATTCATCAGATGTATAACCAATATTGTCCCATACTCTTTCGGCAGTTCCAAGCCTAGTGAGAGGTCTTATAAATATACTTGTTTGACCTAAATCAACATAGGTATCAATTATTTCCTTTGCTTTGTTGAGACTTTGTTTAGTAGTAGTCTGTATAGCTCCAACATAATAGCCTTTTCTCTGAATATGCTTAATTTGCTTTATTACAGTATCAAATGTATCTGTACCATTTTGAAATACTCTATTTTGATTATGAAGTTCCTTATCTCCATCCAATGATGTTGATATATTTACTTTATATTTAATGAGAAAATCTAATATTTCATCAGTCATAAGAGAGAGGTTTGTAACTATGCTATAACTTATATTTTTTCCCTTTTTATGTTCTTCTGCATATTCTACAATATGTTTTAAAACCTTAAAATTATTCAATGGTTCTCCACCTTGAAATTCAAAAGTCAAGTATCTTGATGGAGAACATAAAGCCAAATCTACACTTTTTTCGGCAATTTCTTTTGTCATTATGTGATGAACTATGTGTGTATCATCCTTTGCTTGACAATATACACAAGACATATTACATATATTAGTCAGGACAAAAATATGAAGTGCAGTAGATGAAAATAAGTAATTTTTGTTATTTCTAATAAGCAATTTGATTTTTTCTGTAAAAACACTTTCGTGCTCATCATATACAAAATAGTTTTCTTTTAACTTGTTATAAATTTCTTCGGGTATATCGTTTTTATTAATTAATGAATGAAGAGTATCCTTTGTTACAAAAACGTGTCTGCCAGTGTCATTGGTTAATAAATACTCATCACCAAATTTTTTGAAATTAAAGAAATTTATCAATTAAATCACCTCTTTATCGGTTTTCCTTTGAAATGTATTACTCTTTTTGTACTATCAAACACGCCACCACATATTTCTTTCAAATCGCATTTTTGACATTCATCTCCAAAATCAACTTTATAATCAGAAATACTTTTAGCACAGATTTCCCAATATGCTGACTCGACAGCACACAATGGAAAATTGTATAATTGAGTATTAACTCCATGGGCAATCAATAATCTTATAGCTTTTTTACTTTTGTTGAAAGCATCTTCAAAGGGCAACCACACTTTTTCTCTATTTTTTGCAGCATTGCCCATCAATTCCAACCCCATAAAATTCACACACGCAACATCTCTAAAATACTTAATTACATATTTTGCAATTTTCTCAATATTGTCAATATTTTGTTTCGTCAAAACTATTCTTATTTCAGTTTCAATATTGTAATGAAGTAGGTTATGAATGCCTATTACTGCTTGTTTGAAACTTCCAGCAGATTGTGTTATTATATCGTGCGTTGTTTCATTATAGCCATAAATAGGAATACCTACACGAATATTATTCGGCAAACATTCAACAAATCGTTGAGTAAAACTGTAGTCAGAAAAAGCTCTGCCATTTGTAAGCAACAAAAACCTTGTTTCATCAAAGTCATATTGCAGTGTTTTCAACAATCCAAAAAAATTGTCTTTCAACAAAGTAGGCTCTCCGCCAGTAATTGTTAAAAATGGAGCTGTTTTTGGAATATACCTTATTAATTCTTGTAGTTCTTCGAGTGAACATATTTCACTTTCCCGCCTTGACTTCTCACTACAAGGACACATAACACAATTTGAGTTGCATTGCAAAGTACATACAATAGCATTATCGTTAGAGGTTGCTCTGTATAGTTCATAAACTATTCCCCTACTATCTATTGATAAAACATCATCACACGCATAGATTTCAAAAAGTTTTTTAGATTCTTGATCTAATATAATATATCCATCATAAGTATATAATTTATATACCCCATTATCATTGTAAATATGGTTAAAACCTTTATTCATATACTCAATGTGTTTTTCTTGATTTACTGCTAACTTAAACACATAGTAATCGTCATTATAATCTTTAATATAGTTTTTCATTATTTTATCAACATCCTTGCAAAAGTATATATAACGGAACCACTTGATATGAATATTGCAAAAGGGATTTTCCTTACAATTGTTATTTCAGTCTGCCCGTATTTTGAGTTTTCCCATTTTTTTATACTCTCTACCTCTTCAGCCGTGATTCTTGATCTTATGTCTTCGGTTGTTTTTTCTTTAGGTAGTCCTTTTATTTTTGAAGGTATAAAATATATAATTGTTGAATATGCCAATACCATACCTTTTTCAACCTTACTTGTTGGTATAGTTAGATAATTATATTTTTCAGCAAATAGGCGTAACAATAATACAGCGAGTACTAATGTATATATTTTAAGATTAAAGTTAAACGTTGTATCCTGTATAAATATATAGCTAACAATAGTAACAGTACACAAGCATAAAAGAGGAATTATTCAGTACTAATGTATATATTTTAAGATTAAAGTTAAACGTTGTATCCTGTATAAATATATAGCTAACAATAGTAACAGTACACAAGCATAAAAGAGGAATTATTCTGTCAAAGAATTTAAAATTATAG
>QTVU01000054.1 GCA_003460745.1 Firmicutes bacterium AM55-24TS | reverse complement strand
CTGCTTTTTTATAGCTTGTTTATCATACCAAATAATTTGATTAATTAATCTATTATAAATATAATTTTGCTCGGTTGACGAGCATTTTTTTTAAATAGTCTTGATATTCTTTAAATATATAATTATCTTTCATAATTTATTTAGGATATACTTGCACCTTTTCGGCTATTGGGGAAGTTCGTTTTTGGAAAGCCTTTTCTATATACTGTTCTGGGTCGATACAAAAATCTTCCCATTTTACAAGAACACAATATCTATCATCTTCTTTCCAAGCACATTTGTCTGATGGCTTTGGAAGATAATAATTATAACAAAATTCGTATATTGTTGTATCACAATTAATTTTTACAATACTATGTGCTTCACCACAAATTGCACAAGTATATGAACCTTGATATATTTTCGATTCCATATTAGGTAGTACAACACCCAGGATACCATTTCTTGTATTGTTTTTACCGTTATACAAAGAGGCTTGAAGTTCTCGTTTTATATAGGTTTGATCAACATTTGGTGAATTTTCGGCACTTTGTGTTCCAATTAAGCAAATTGTAACCGTTGAATCAGATAAATAATCTTCTCTAATTTTTCGCATTATATAATCTTCGTCTTCAGATTGAATTGGCTCGTTTAAAGACTTATCTATCATGTCTATGTCTAATTGTTCTTGAATGTATTTTTTATATTCAATATCTTGAGTTTTAAATGATATAAAACATTTATGTTTTGTCGTATTCTCCAATTTAATTCTTCTTTCGTTGTATATTATAACTTGAAATCATTATATCACCATATATGGTAATTGTCAACTTTTTACTACTATTGTGTTTTTTATAAATTTATATATATGGTCATAAACGGTCGGCGTTTTTAAGTTCTTTCGATGGGACGTGACTAGTGAAAATGAGATAAAAAATAGTTGAAAAGGAGGAATATCTATTTGGCAGGAATAAAATCAAGAGAAGAAAGCATTCGTGAAGAAATGGACGCTCCTCTTAATTTAGATGTTAATGTCGATGTTAGAATACCAAAGTCTAATCAAATGACGGAAAAAAAATATAAATGTACTTGCTGTGGGGCTTCTTGGGATACGCAGAAAAATCACTTTTCTAAATCAGCAGATGTATTATGGCAAAGCAATGATGGCTATATTCCTATTTGTAATTCATGTAGAGACGCTTACTATTATAAGCTTGTTGATTTATTTAATGGTAATGAAAGTAAGGCAATCGAATATTTTTGTATGCAATTTGGTTGGGTGTACGATATTGAAGGACTAAAAGCAGCAAAGCAAATATCGGCAGATAGATCACGTATTAGCCATTATGGTGCGAAGAAAAATTTGGGACAAGTTGCAAATATCGGCAAAACATATTTCGATTCTATGAAATATCATTATTTGCAAAAGCAAAGTGAAATAATTACATCTCGTGAGCAAGCAAAATCAGAAACTTCAACAATTTCCGCTTCTGCTGTTGACAGGTGGGGTATTGGATTCACGGAACAAGACTATAAAAATCTTGATGAACATTACCGTATGTTGAAAAAAAATAATCCGAATTGTGATAATAATCAAGAAATCTTTATTAAAGATTTATGCAATATCAATATGTTAAAAATTCATGCTTTGCAATCAGGCGATTCAAAGGAATATGCTTCTCTTGTTGAGCAATATAGCAAGACATTTAAACAGGCAGGTCTTAGGACAATAGAAGAAAAAGATAATAGTAATGATGAATGTTTAGGCGTTACTCTTGCAGCAATTTCTCAATATACACCTGAAGAGTATTATAAAGATAAAACACTGTATAAAGATTTTGATAATATTGGTGATTACTTTGATAGGTTTGTAAAACGACCTTTGAAAAATTTGATGTTTGGAACAAACGAAAGAGATAAAGAATATCACGTAGAGGAAGATGATGGTATAGATGAATAAACAATTTAAATATGCGGACGATAAGCAAAAAAATCTATACAAAAAATTCCCATCTACTCATTATCTTAGTAATCCAGACAATGTAGACCATGTTTTATTGTGGAATACGTTTTTTAGAAGGAATCTTCATCGATTGGCAACCGATTATCTTGGCATTAAACTACATTTCTATCAAGCAATAATTTTATATTTTATGGGTATATCTCAACTCATTGCTATTATTGCATCTCGTGCTGCGGCAAAAAGTTTTATTATTGCTTTATTCTCTTGTTGTAGAGCGATAACTCGTCCATATTCCCGTATTGTTTTAGGTTCGGCTACCCGTGGACAAAGTAAATTAATAATTTCTGAGAAAATTGTTAATGAACTTATGGAAATGTCTCCTGCACTACGTAAAGAAATTCGTAGTATAAAAGACAGCCAAAATGAATCTGTTGTGTATTTTAAAAATGGAAGTACCATTAAGGTGTTTACTGCAAATAAATTTGCAAGAGGTCTACGATCCCATGTCGCTGTACGTGAAGAGTGTATGCAGATTGAACAAGATGTAGATAATTCGGTTATTTCACCATTCCAAACAATTAGGCAAGCTCCCTATATGTTAGAGGCTTGTTATTCTTCTATTGAAGTATTGAAGGAAGACCCTCAAGATGTTTATATAAGTTCATCATGGTTTGATGGTCATTGGGTTTGGGAAAAAATTGTTGATCCTAATTTTAAAGGTATGTTGAATGATAAAAATGTTTGTGTATTAGCTTTTGATGAAAGTATAACATTAAAACATAATATTAGAACGCAAAAGCAAATGCAGTTAGAAAAACAAAAGCAAGACCCTATTACATTTGCAATAGAATTTTTGAATTTGCGTCCAAAACAAAATGCATCGGCATTTTTCACATATGATATTCTTTTAAAAAATCAAGCATTAAAGAGGGTATTCTATCCAAGAAACAATGACGATGTAAGATTAAAGAACAAGAATAAATATGCCATTCCAAAATTGGATGGTGAAATTAGAGTTGTATCATGTGACTTTGCATTTGTCGCTGGAGATAAAAATGATAATTCTGCTTATTGTTGTATTAGGGCAATTCCAGAAGCTACGACATATTCAAATGGCGATGATGAGTTACAAATAAAACAAGGTTATCGTAGAGAATATTCGTATATAGAAGCACCTAAAGGTGGGGATACAACATTGCAAACAATACGAATTAGAGAACTATTTGACGATTTTGAGGCTGATTATTTTGTAGTTGATGCCAGAAATTCAGGATCTCAAATTGTAATTAATCTTGGAAAAGTTTTATTTGATGAAGAACGCCAAATTGATTATAGTCCAATGAAAGCCATGAACAATGATACATATTCAGGTGTTGTTGCCGACCCAAATGCGAAGGAATGTATTTATACAATAAATGCCACTCAACAATTAAATAGTGATATGGCGTATGCATTTAGGCGAAATTTGCAAGAAGGTAGAATAAATTTTTTAGTTACTCCTACCGTAGCAAAAGATGAAATTCTTTTAAGTAATAAGGATTATGCTAATGAATTTGACGTTGATAAACAGTTTGCATATGAAAAACCGTTTTATGAAACTCAAGCATTAATAAGCGAAACCGCTGAATTATTGTATGAAAAAAATCCACAAACTGGTACAATTAAAGTCCATGAAAAAGGTGCAAATACAAAAGACCGTTATGTTGCGGCTGCAATGGGTTCATATTTTATAGACCAATTGGAGATGGATTTGGTTAGTAATTCAAGTGATTATGAATATACCACATTAATTAACTGACGAAAGGGGTGTTTAGTACGGACAACAATACAAAACATACAAGAGATAGACCAGATGAAACAAATTCAGTTTCTCAACAAGAAGTCAATAATTCTTATGAATTCAATAGCTATTTTAGTACATTGCCGGTGAACGATTATAGTTCAATCTTTGGTTGTAACCTATATACAGAATTTACGCCAGAGGAAATTCGTGCTATTGTAAAAGATCCGATAGCAAATCATTCGCTTACCCGTAAGCTTGCGATGTTTGTTTATAACAGCGAAGGTGTAGTTACAAATACCATTGATTATATGGTTGCATTGCCTTGTTTAGATAGAGTGGTGTATGGGAAAAAGCGGAAGTTTAGTAAAACAAAGCTTAACAAAAATAAAGACCTAATGCTTTCGACTTTGGAGGCTATTCAGGACAAGCAATTTATTCGTGATGCTCTTTTCACAGATATGAACGAAGGAAATTGTTTTTATTATTTTGAAACGACAAAAAAAGTCAACGATGCTACAAAAGCATTATCTGACTATGATGTTGAAAATATTATAGAACTTTGTGATTTGGGAATAAATGCTTCACTTATTCCCCTACCTTATGAATATTCAAAAATAGTAGGACGAAAAAATAACAGGAACGTTATTGCTTTTAATTTAAGGTATTTTCTTGAGCAATGTGTTACAAAGGCTGAACGTGACCGTAAGTTAAAGAAATATCCTTCAGAAATTCGCAAAGCATATTCCAATTGGGAAAAAGGTCGATATTCTTCAAATAATTGGATTGTATTAGACAATAAGCATACCATTGCTCACAAAATAAAATGTAAAACGAGCGAGCCTTGGGGACGCCCATTGGCGATTGCTGCAATATCAGATATTTTGTACCAAAATGAATTCGTGGATACAAAAAGAAACGTATTGCGTGAATTAAATAATCGTATTGTTGTTCAGACATTGCCTGAAGGCAAAGATAAAGGTAGTTGTGCATTGACAAAATCTCAACAGCAAGACCAACACGATAAAGTCAAACAAGCAGTTATGACTAAGAATAATCGTGGTGGAACTTCATTTTTTACGGTGTCCGCAGGCACAAAAATCGAGTCTTTAGATGTTGGCACTGCTGATATTTTTGATCAAAAAATGAAGGTGATTTGACTGATAAAATTGCTATGGATTTGGGTATGGCTGCACAATTATTAGGTGCTTCATCAACAGGTACTTTTGCAAATGGTCAGAGCAATTTGGAAATGATTAACGCACAATTATATATGTGGATTCAAGAATTGCAAAATGAACTTAATTACGTTATAAATGAAAATATCATAAAAGATAAACGTAATAGAGTTGAAGTGTATTATCTGCCTACTTCATTGGTAAATAGACAACAATTCTTTGAAATGATGAAGAGTTTATATTTGCAAGCTTCTGGGTCTATGACTATGCTTGTTTCAAGCACCGGAATTAATCCTGATGTCTATTTTAATATACTCGATGAAGAATATGATAATAAAATATTTGATAAGTATATCCCCCACCTTACAAGTAACAACATTTCTAAAGATGATAATGTGGGTGGTAGACCAAGCGTGGATAATCCTACAAATGAGAATACAATACAATCACAAAGTAACGGAGGAAATAATCTTCCGAGTCCCAGTGACAAAACATAAAACTTAATATCGAAAACGGGTCAACTATTTGTTGGCTTATTTTATTGCAATTTTTTAGGAGGGTTAATAATGGCAGCTTTTGAATTGTCAGAAAAGAAATATAAAAATGGTAGACGAGCTTTTACTGCCGTTTTGTATGAATTGCAACCTCCAGAATGTGTAGTAGATGATGTTGGTACTAAATACAACAAAAATGGCATTACATTTCTTGAAGAATATTGTGCTCCGCAACTTGATAGTATCAAAGATATGAGTGTAACCGTAGAGTTTTTAGATGATGAGAGAACACAAATTAGCGGGCATGGATTAACCGGAATTGAAGATGGTATGCCCGTATTTGATAATGCTACGATTGTTGGACATTTTACAGAGGGATACATTCAAGATATTGAAACTGACGATGGCACTAAAAGAGTTGTTATTGGTAAGGGATATTTAGATGAGATGAGATACCATGCTTTTGTTGAACAACTTGAAACTGATGTAAACAATGGTGTGTCAGTTGAAGGTAGCATTGAAATATATAAGTCAGAAGGTAATGACGGAATTGTATATAAAAATGGTTATTTGGACAAAGGGCGTATTCCCATAGACTTTGTTCATTCAGGATGGTCTATGGTTACATCGGCAGCAGATTCTACTTCTACTCTGATAGAGTTAAATGAAAAGAAACAACAAAAGGAGGAAAACGAAATAATGGATATAAATGAAGTAAAAGAAGCTATTCAATCTACTATATTAGAGCTTAATGATAAAACACAGTCTTATGAAACTAAAATAGCAGAACTGAATACAAAAATTGAAGAAAAAGATGCTGAAATTGCTGAAAAGGACACAAAGATTTCAGAACTTAACGCATCTGTAAAACAAATTCAAGCAACTCTTGATAAACTAAAGCAAGACCACGAAACATATTGGGCTGAAAGAAGTGTTCTTGAAAGCGAACTTGCTAAAGCAAAAGTGGCTGAAAAGCTTGGTGAATTAGATTCTGCACTTGGTGAATTTAATTCGGATGAAAAGGAAATCGCAAATGAAGATATTGAAAAGTTAAAAACAGAGATTAATTCTGCTGAAAAGAAAGAAGACCTTGAAAATGTAACTTCAGAAATCAATTCAATCAAGTCTAAGATTTGTATGAATATTGTGGCTCAGCAAAAGAAAGCAGAAAAGAAAGTATCAGAGATTAATTCAAGAAATTCTGAAACAGATGTTGAAGATATATTTTCTGAAGTTTGTACAGAAAACAAAACAGAAGATAAAGACTTAAATATTTTTTAAAATAAGAATTTAAACTCGACAACAGTGTCGGGTCTTTTTAGTTAGGAGGAAAATTAAATGGCAATTAAATTTAGAACGATTGGTCAGATAGAACATGGTGTTTATCCATTTGAAAACGCTGTTGCATCAGTAGATACATTTAATGGTGCTTTTGGTACAGTAACAAGCGGTGCATTTACAGTAGCAAAGAGTGCGTCAAAGGCTATTATGCTTGTCGAGGTTGGTGATGATGCTGGTATGCCTAAGTATGCCGTAGCAAAGAATTCTCAAGTTAGAGTTATAGATTTGGCAAAACTTGATGGACAAGAGATTGAAGTTTATGATTATCCACTACCAGATAAGATTGAAAAAGGCAATAAACTTGTTTCACAAGAAGATGGTTCACTAAAGGTAGATGCAGGTGTATCAAGTACAGCTTTTTATCTTGAAGTAAAAGAATTTATCGGGAACAAAGACGGCGTAGTTGTACTAGTTCACGGTGCAACAGCCTAATTAAATAAATTACAGAGGAGGATCAAATATTATGTCTTATACATTTGAACTAAACAATGAAAGAAAAGACGCTAACAATGTTAGTGGTAAGGTAAATGCTAAGTCACCAGTTGTTGAAATATTCTCAGCAATGGCAATGGTAAAGATTTGTCACGTTTCGGCAATAAGGCTGACGTTGCTGCGAAATACATAATGGAACTTAATTCAAAAGCTGTAAATGGCGATACAAAGGCTGTTTCAGAATTGAATGAAATCAGACGTTTCGCAATGGAGCCGGTGCTTATGAAGGAAGTTAAGTTACTTTCAATTTATGGTAACTATAAGAATATCGGTTACAACGAATCATGCGAAGTTGAAGTTCCTGATTTTGCAAATATAGATGCTAAAATGCAAGCCGCTGGACAGGACGTTACATTCCCTGTTATCAAAAAGAAACGTGTGCCTGTTGCTACAACAACAATTTCTGGTGGTTATGCAGTAGATTATAGAAAGGCTGCTTTGGGCGATATGAGTGATGAAAATGAACTTCAAGAACAAGTTCGTGTTCAAATCAGAAATAAAGCTGCAAAGTATGTTGTTGAAACAATTTATAATGCAATCAAGAATGCCAAAGGAGTTAAATACTTTATTGAAGATTCTGGTCTTACAAAGACAGACGTAGATAAAGTTATTTCAGACGTAAGACGTTTTGGTAAACCAACAATTTCAGGCGATTATGCCCTAATTTCACAGTTTAACGGTTTTGCTGGTTACACAGGTGTGACACCTACGATTAATGGTATTTCAGAAGCTGTAATGAAGGAAATTCATGATACAGGTCTTATGGGTATGTACAATGGTGCAGTTCTTTCAGAAATCCCTAACCCATATGACATTTCTACGTTGAATGCTGACGGTAAAAACTTTGAAACAGTTCTTCCGACAGGTATTGGTTATGTAATTCCAGCCGGTGCGCAGTCACCTATTTATACAGTAACAAGAGGTGGTCTAACATCATTCTCAGGTAATGATGTTACAACTGGTCAAATTATAAGCAGATTTGATATGGAAATTGGTGCATTGGTAGCTCCGGGTAGAGAGTTTACTGTAGGTATCATTTCTGATACAAACCTTTCACAAATATAAGTTAGTTTGAAGTTTGAGGGACGAGAGAAATCTCGTCTCTTTTAGTCATATGGAGAGAAAAATGAATAATTATTTCTATTGTTATTCAAATAGAATGTATCATTTTATCAAAGTGTTTGATGTTGAATATATTTCAGTTGGGGTTAATAAAAACACCAAAAAGAAGTATTATGTATTCCCTAAATCTGAAAAACTTGACAAAATAATTGCACTCTATAATGAAGTAAAACATTCTATACAATAAATAATAGTTGAAACGGAGGATATAGTTGTAATGGCTAATACAGAAGAAGCAAAAGAAAAGAAAAATGAAATAACCGAGGAAGATACTCGCTTGGATAAAAAGGTTAAAGTCCGCAGTATCGCTCCTTGGATTACAGGTGCACCTCGTGTCACTTCTAAAGGCGATATTAGTATTCCTGCAAATGGAAGTGTTTTGTTGTCACGAGAGGAAGTTATCGCACAAGCACAAAATGGCAATAAACTTTTATCAGGTATAGATAGTCTTGGAAGTCATGCTACTTGGTATATTGAAGATGCGTTTACACGTTCAGAAGTCAGCTTTGATATTGACGATAAAAAGCAGACATTTTTAACGGCAGAAGAAATCAAAAGAATTTTTGAACTTAAAACACCAAAAGCATTTGAAGATAATATTCAAAAGACTGTTGTTACTCGTGCCGAAAAAGCTTATCTTATGGAAACAATTAGAAGTTTGAATCTAAACGATTATAAGAAAATTGCGTTTTGTGAAGATTATACGGGTATTCGACTTTAAGAGGTATAAATAATGGAAGAAGTTACAAACGCTTCTGAAGTAATTGATTTTTTTGAGTCAAGTTTTGCAGACAAAGAAGTTATTCCATTTGAGTTAGAAATAGTGTGGCTTAAAAGAGCCATTAGTCGATATTCAGTAGAATTAGACCCTTTGAAATTCAATGATGCATTTTTGCATTTTGATTCAAAGATAGATAATACTGTCATATCCACTTTAGCTGCGTTTATGAAAGAATTTTATCAAGAGCGTGAAGTTTCTAAGGTAAATAAAAGAATTAGTATAGTCGGCAAAGATATTTCAATTGACGGTTCAAATGGTACAAAAAGTGCCGAAAATGAACATTTAAAATATGTCGCCGAAAAATCAAGAGATATGATTGAAAATCAAAAGCCGACAGCTTTTATATAGGAGGAATTAGATGGCACAAGAATGGTATTTAATGTCCTCGCATACTCGACCAAATAGTCTTGGTGGATTTGAAAATGATTCTTTTAATGATTTTAAAGATGATGCTTTTGACGAGGCTCTAATGACGGATATAGCAACAACTGTTACGTTATATAATTATGATTTATCGCAATCTGTTGAAACACGTTGTATTGTTCAAGGAAATATTTCTGACTCACAAGATAAGTCTGCTATGAGAACTGTATTGTTTAAACGTGGCACTATAAAAACAGGAATGTATGTCTATTTTGAAAATCGTTATTGGCTTGTAGATGGTTATCCCGGTAATAATGGCGTGTTTGAAAAAGTAACTATGGTGTTATGTCAATACAAATTACGTTGGCAAAATGCTGCCGGTGAAATTATTGAGCGTTGGTGCAACGAAACATCGACTTCAAAATATGGAGTTGGCGAAGATGGAAACGGTGTTCTTTTATTGTCATCGAATACATTCTTGTTAAAAATGCCAGATGACAAAGAAACACTTGAGTTAGATGGTAAACGTGTTTTTATTGATAAACACAAAACTAATCCTACAAAAGTATTTCGAATTACGAAGACAGATGATACTTTGTATGATTTCGGAAAAGAACACGGAAGTATCTTTAGTTTTATCGCTGATAAGACTGAATTTAATCCTACGACTGACAATCAAGAATTGAGAGTTTGTGACTACAAAGACATCCACAAGACGACGACTTCTATTAATGAAATGGTGGTTTCAATCATCGGTAAAGAAAGATTACAAGTCGGATATCCGAGAACGTACTCTGTAACTTTTACTGATAAACAAGGGAATGCAATAGACGATATCTCTTTTACATGGGGTGTCCTAAGTGATTTTGATGTAGAGCAGTCGATTAAGGATAATTCAATGACAATTAATATTCAAGATGATGATTTGGTCGGGAAATCATTCTCTATTCAAGTTTTAGTGAATGGTTCAGTGATTACTTCCAAAGAGATTTCTATTGTAGAAGATTTTTAGGAGGTGACATATGGGCAAATCAAGAAGTTATGAAATAATTGAATTTCGAAAGCTGATAATGAATCAAATTGTGCAGTCAAAAGAACTTGTAAAACTACTCGGCGAAGAAAATTCAGAATATCCTGAAGATACAATACCTTATACAAGAGTGTTCCCTCATGAATATATTCCTGATAAAATTCTGAAACGGATAGATTTATTAATTTTGAAATCAGTGCGGCTTTAGACCAAACCAATAGAACATTTAAGAATTTAACAATATATTTCTTTGTTGTTTGTCATCAAGACGTTATACGATATGTTGAAAATGGCAGACAATATCTTTGGTATGACAAAGTTGTTTGTGAATTGGATAATATTTTTTGTGAAAAAAATATCCTTGGTGTCGGTAAAACTGTTTTAGTTGACAATCTCCCCTACTGTCCTCAACAAAAGTTTAAAGGAAGGATTGTAAGGTTCACTGTTAAAGACTTTACAAATGGGTTGAAGTATGGTAAATAAAACAAGTTTACTTAAATCAAACGAAATACATATCAAAGACGGTCTTAATCTCTATATTCCTACAGTTGGCGAAGTTTTACATAATGAACAAGGATATTATTCTTTAGCTACATCTTTAACTGCATCTCCTAAAAGCTTTATGGTTCAATTAGACGATGCAGGAAAAGATTATACTACTATAAGTGAATGGGATTTATTTTGTATGTTATTTCAACAATTGTCTGAACAAGCAAGAATGTTGATTCTTCAAAAACTAACTATGGAAAGAATTCAGGAGCAATTTGATGAAAATAGCCAAGAATACCGAAAGTGTCAAGAAGGTATGAAAAAATATGATAATCAATTATCCGACTTGTGTATCAACTTAATATTTGGCGATACTGATATTGCAGGATTTGAACTTCGTGAAGAAGAGGGCAAAAAATATTTTTATAATGTAACAACAGATTTGACAATTACTGAAGAAGATTATAAAGAGATTGCTGATGTTATCAGAAAAATCAATTTATTTCAACATGATAAAAGTAAACCAGGAAATGAACATGCAAAAAAATATTTGCTAGAAAAAGAAAGAAGGAAATTGAGACGTAAAAGAAAACAGCCTTATGTTCCCTATCTTGAAAATTTAGTCGTTTCCTTGGTTAATACTGCCGAATTTCCTTATAACTATGAGGAATGTATGAATTTATCTTTGTATAAGTTCAATCAAAGTTTTAAGCAGATTCGACATAAAATAGACTATGATAAAACAATGATTGGTGTCTATGCAGGCACGGTCAATGTATCCAAGATGAATACGCAAGATTTGTCTTGGTTTCAAGTAAGTAAATAGCATCTTAACGGTAATGCCGTTAAGGTCTTTTTTTTATGCAAAAATTTAATTTAAAGGAGGATAAAATTATGAATTTGGATAAGTTTACTATCGTATCATATGACCAAATTGCAGGTTTTGATAGACAAGCAGGTATGTTGGCTTTGGTTATGGATGAGATTAATGACTTTACACTTTCTCAAGAAGAAGAAAAGAAGGATATCACTGGTAAGGGTGATAGAATTATTGGTTCTCAGAAAAAGAACAAGAAAGTTACAGGTAAGGGTACTAATGGTATGCTTTCTGGTGGTGCTCTTGCTGCTCAACTTGGAGCCGATATCGAAGATGGTGATCAAATTGTAAAATGGACTGATGTTATTACTGTTACAGCCAATAAAGGTAATACTTCGAAAAAAGCCGAGGGTACAGTTGGTAACGAAATTGGTTATATTTACATAAGAAATAAGGATCAAGAGTATATTTCTGGTGGCAAGAGACTTACACAGACTTCTGGCACTCCTGCGACAGGACAGTTCTCATACAATCCTGACACAAATGAAATCACTTTCTTTGATGGCGATGTAGCTGATGGTGTAGAAGTTATTACTTTCTATAATACAAAGGTTGAAGGTAAGAAGATTTCAGATGATAGTGACCATTATAGCAAGGTTCTTGAGGTTATTATTGATGTTACTTGCCAAGATGCTTGTGATAATCAATTCCACGGTCAATTCCTAATCAAGAGAGCAGATTTCAGTGGTACATTTGATATTGCCGGCGGTTCAGACCCTGCTACACATGGATTTGAATTTACTTCACTTCCTGATATTTGTACAGGTAAGACTGACCTTTGGGACTTCATTGTCTTTGATGATTAATTTATGAAATTATGAGGTATAGGCTAAGAAATTGGTCTATACCTCTAATATTATCAAGGAGGATTGAAATGGCAAAAGGTAATTTACTAACATGTCGTGTTTGTGGTAAGCAATACAAGGGTTGTAAATCTTGTGAAGCAAATCAAGGAGTTTTTCATTGGCGAAATTTTGCTTGCTCTGAGGAATGTGCAAGAAAGTATATCAATGATACTATTGCGTACAGAGAAAAGCAATATAAAAAGACTATAAAGGTTGAACGCAAAGTTGAAAAGCAGACTGTAGAAACAAATACAGACATTAAGAAAAAGATTAATAATGTTGAGACAGCTACAACATCTGATAACTAAAAAGGCTGTAAAAAAGGATGAGGTTTCTAATGATGAGACTTCTAAAAATACTGAGATATAATATATTTTGGACATTGTGTATTGATAAAAATAAAGGGATTGATTATTACTATGCAATGTAAAAAGTAATGTCAATCCCTATTTTTTACGTTTAGAAAGGATGAATGAAAATTCGTACAGGAAATATTTTTGAAAGTTTGGACGAAGTATATGACTACTATAATGGCGATATAGTAAAAATCGTAAACCTACAACAGTTTTTGTTTTATGCCGGAGCTTGTGGAGTTCAAGCCGATTGGGTTGACCGTTCCCCATACGACGGAAAATTAATAGCTTATTATGGTAGAATTCGTACAAAGGATTGTTGGGAGAAGTGGAGGGCAACTACTCCAGATGTGAATAAAAGAAATGGCAAATAATATAGGGAAAAAGTTTGAAAATAATTGGAAGGCAAGTATGCCAAATGATATATTTTATTATCGACTCAAAGACCAAGCACAATCATTTGGTGGGGCAAGTAAATTAAGATTCAGTTTAAAAAATCCATGTGATTGTTTCTTATTCAAATCCCCTACCCTATTTGCATTAGAGCTAAAATCTGTCGGCACATCTTCCATAAGTTTTGAAAGAACAAAAGAAGAAAAAGGTGTTATTCATTTTCATCAAATTGAAGGACTGAGGAATTTTAGCCGATATAAAAACATTATTGCGGGCTTTGTGTTAAATTTTAGGCATAGTGATGGAACTGAGAATTGTTATTTTATACATATTAATGATTTTGATACGATGATAAACAGTTTAGATAAGAAGTCTTTTAATGAAAAAGATTTGTCTAAATACAATCAATTATAATTGAAAATC
>QTVU01000053.1 GCA_003460745.1 Firmicutes bacterium AM55-24TS | reverse complement strand
TTGTAGCAATGTGGAACTTAATGATCAGGCAGTAATTGATTCTTACATAAATTTATTAAAACGAGGATATTTCCCGAGCAAATATGGAACTTAATGATCAGGCAGTAATTGATTCTTACATAAATTTATTAAAACGAGGATATTTCCCGAGCAAATATACCATAAAAAAATATAAAAACGAAAAATCTAAAAGAAATACCTTATCAAAGAATGGTATTACCATAATCGGAAATAACGGTATTGAAGTCACCTACTACAACAAATATCGACAGCTAAAAGAAAAAAATCCTAAATGTCGTTATATTGATAATTCAAAAAAAATTATAAGAATTGAAATACGTTGTTTTAAAAAGAAAGTCAGACATCTTACAAAGAAATTCAAATGTACTTCTGCATCTTCCTTTTTAAAGGAAAGTGATATTATAGGAAAATACATTTTCAAGCATTATGCAAATATCTTCTATGGCACAGGTGATTTTTATAAACTTACTGACATATACTCAATGATTGATAAATCATCATGCAAGAAAAAGTCAAAGAAATTGATGAAAGAGCTTGTAAAGTCATCTGCTACTCACAGCAGTTTAGATAGGGCGTTTGATATACTTAATTTCAATAAATCTCAGATAAAAGCCATACTTAAAAAGTTTAATAAAATCGGTGTGAGTCCTGTCGTAATTCCAAGGCGCTACGAATTTGATACAATCAGAAATCCTTTAGACTTGGCATTGGAGTATTCCGATTATGATGATTTATGCGTATAACATAAAATTAATATTTTACGAATGGAGTTGACGTATAATGTCAGATAATTATGAAATATGGACCACTGATGAAGTTATGGATTATCTTCTTGTCGGAAGAAACACTTTGTATAACCTACTGAGGAACGGTAAAATCAAAGGCTTTAAAATCGGCTCGTGTTGGAAAATCCCCAAAAAAGCCGTAGACGACTATATCACTTCTGAAAGTGGAATAAATACATAAGGTATCGCAATAAACACAAAATGGTGAGGTACGTCCTCACCATTTTTAATGTTTTGTGATACTTTATCTAATATTATTTACAAATTTACATTGTACTATTGTATTTCAAATAATTCTATGATATACTTCTTTTAAGATATTTTAGAATTAACAGAGAGGGTGTTTAAATGGACGCAGTGGCATACATCAGGGTTTCTACAAACAAGGAAGAACAAGAGCTAAGTCTGGAAAATCAGCGTGAATTTTTTGAAAAATACGTTGGCAATCGTAACGACACGCTCATTCGCATATACAGTGACAAAGGCAAATCAGCCACCAAAATGAAAAACAGAAAAGATTTACAAAGGCTTTTGAGTGCGGCAAGACGTGGTGAATTTCAGCGTTTATATGTCAAGGACATTAGCCGTCTGTTCAGAAACACTCTTGACTTTATAACGGTTTCAAGGGAACTTGCCAATCTCGGTGTTCAGCTGCACCTTGTAAATATGGGCGAAGGCAAAGATATTGATATGTTTACGCTCAACCTTATGGCTATGATTGCAGAAAACGAAAGTCAAAAAATCAGTGAACGTACAAAATTCGGTAAGCAATTCAGCAAAGAACGTGGTATTGTTCCAAACTTTGTTTTCGGCTACGACAGAACAGACAAATACACCCTTGTACCCAATCCGCAAGAAAGTCTTTGGGTACAGAAAATTTTTGACTTATACACAGAAGAAGAATGGGGTATGGCGAAAATTGCAAAATTCCTTTATGAATCACACGTCAAGACAAAAAAGTTAAAAGACGGTCAACCTAATTATAATTGGAGTCAAATTTCTGTCGGCAGAATTTTAACCAATCCTATTTATATTGGCACGGTCATTAACGGAAAAGAAAGTATGAAAGATATATTTACAAGTCAAAGGCAAAAAAATCCTAAAGAAGAATGGTATGTATCGGAAAGACCTGAATTTCGTATTATATCGGACGAGCAATTTGAAAAGGCACAACAGATAAAAGAAAAGAATGCAAAACAATACTGTCAACGTGAGAAACGCAGTAACAAGCATTTATTTTCAAACCTTATAAAATGCAACAGCTGCGGTTTTTCATACAGACGGTACCAAAAGCAATACTCCCCTAATCGCCCGCCTAAAGTTTGGTGGACTTGCTCAAAACGCAGCTCATACGGCAGCGGCAGATGTGATTCCGAATACATCCGCATTGATGAAGATTGGTTGAAATCGGCTTTGAATACATTGTTTAAATCATTGCTTGACGACCGAGAAAGCTTTTTTACACTTGTCGAAACAAGGTGCAACAGTATAATCAAAGAATACATCAGAAATACAAGCGGTATTGTGTTGGAGGAAGTCGAAAACCGTCTTGACGAATTAAAGCAAGAACGCGAACGATTAAAAACACTTGCCGTAAAAGCACTTATTACAATGGACGAGGCGGAACACGATATGATTCCTATAAACGAAGAAATCGAAAAATTGAGTTTTCGTCTTAACGAAACAAACAAGACACGAGAAATCACTCAAAAAATCAAAGCAAGTATTCAAGCATTTCTTAACACATTCAGTGCATTTGATTTTTCGGGCAACATAACAAATGAGGAATTGAAAAAGGTTGTAAAAGAAATTCGTGTTGTTTCAAAAAATGAGATATATGTTTATTTTAACATTGCCGAAGATATTGAGGGACTGAACTTCCCTATCAATATTTCAGACGTAGTTGAAATCGACACTAATAGTAACAACCGTGCACAAAGATGTACATGAACGACTTTATAAAATAAACCCTGCACTGTACAAAGAAGCACAGGCGGTTTTGGAGCAGAACAAGGCAGAACGTCACATTCGTGGGGGTATGGCAACAAAGGAAAAATATTTGCTTGAAAAATTAAAATAAGAAAAACGGTGTTCACGACGAACACCGTTTTAAATTATACAAACATCGAAACAAGAAATACGGCTGATATTATTATAAATACAATATGCAGCCAAAATATTAAATTAACCGCATTGTAGTTACCGTTTTCCATACATTGCTTTATTATTTTTATAAGCACAAGCGCCGCACCGAATATGATTGCCGGCAGAAAGAAAAATCCTAATAATCCGCCGCCGACAGATGTGTGTGACAGTATGAATTTTAATACTACAATATAATACGCACAACCGCTTAAAAGTGCAAATATGAGCATTCCCGCTGTGCTTTGCAATAATTGAATAATCTTGTTCTTCATAATATAATCCTTTGTTAATGTTTGTATTTAAAACCCGCAAAATTCAAGTTAATTGGTATAGATGTACAGTTTTTTCACTGCCGACGTATGTTTATACTTCAAGACTTAAAAAAAGTGCAAATAGACTGAAAATCGCTTGAATTAGTCTTCTGAAGGCATATCCCAGTTGTGGTATACATCCTGTACATCATCATTGTCTTCAAGCATATCAAGAAGCTTGGTCATTGCATTGATTTGACCTTCTTCTGTAAGTTCAGTCATTGTTTGAGGAACCATACTGACTTCGGCAGAAGAAATAGTATACTTTTCCGCAAGTGCGTCACGAACAGCACCCATATCAGACGGAGCAGTCACGATTTCCGCAACGCCGTCCTCTACTTCAATATCATCTGCACCGGCTTCAAGAGCGTCCATAGTGATTTCATCTTCGTCCATATCTTCATTTTCGATAATGATAATACCCTTTTGGTCAAACATAAAGCTTACGCAGCCTGTCTGTCCCATATTACCGCCGTTCTTATCGAATGCGTGACGTACGTCTGCGGCAGTTCTGTTTCTGTTATCTGTAAGTGCGTTTACGATTACCGCAACACCTGCAGGTCCATAACCTTCGTATGTGATACTTTCGTAGTTATCACCGTCTGTATCGCCTGCCGCCTTTTTAATTGTTCTGTTTATATTATCGTTAGGCATATTATTTGAACGAGCCTTTGCGATAGCGTCTTTAAGACTTGAGTTATTATCCGGATCCGGACCGCCTGCCTTTACGGCAACTATAATTTCACGAGCGATTTTTGTAAATATCTTAGCTCTTTGGGCATCGTTTGCGCCCTTTTTACGCTTAATTGTACTCCATTTTGAATGTCCTGACATAATTAAAACTCCTTTTAAATTTGTTCATACTAATTTATTTTATCACATTCTATGCGGTTTTTCAAGTTTTTTCTATAAATATTTTCTTTTTATTGACGTTTATACTGCACAGATGATATAATAAATTATAACCATTAAGGAGGCCGGAAATATGTGGGCATATGAAAGTGTATTTTATCAAATTTATCCGTTAGGATTTTGCGGTGCACCGTTTGAAAATGACGGTGTTTTAACGCACAGAATTTTAAAAGTAAACGATTGGATTGAGCATATAAAAAATCTCGGAGCGAATGCAATATATTTTTCACCTGTATTTGAATCGGACACACACGGTTACAATACCCGTGACTACAAAAAAATCGACTGTCGTCTTGGCACAAATGACGACTTTAAAGAAGTATGCGAAAATCTACACAAAAACAACATCAAAGTTGTTCTTGACGGCGTATTCAACCACGTCGGACGAGGATTTTGGGCATTTCAGGACGTTCTCCAAAACAGGGAGAACTCACGTTACCGCGATTGGTTCTTTATTGATTTCAACGGTAATTCAAATTACAATGACGGTCTTTGGTACGAAGGCTGGGAGGGTAATTTCGATCTTGTAAAAATCAATCTTCGCAATGAAGAAGTTATAAATCACATCTTTGAATGTATCAAACTATGGATTGACGAATTTGACATTGACGGTTTACGTCTTGACGTTGCATACTGTCTTGACAAGGATTTTCTAAAGAGATTGAGAAGTTACACTGACGGTTTAAAAAATGATTTTCTTCTGCTCGGCGAACTTCTTCACGGTGACTACAATCAATTTGTCAATGACGATATGCTCCACAGTTGCACTAATTATGAATGTTACAAGGGTGTTTATTCAAGTTTCAACAGTATGAATATGTTTGAAATTGTACATTCATTATTACGTCAATTCGGTCCCGAACAATGGACATTGTACCGTGGCAAGCACCTATTGAGTTTTGTTGACAACCACGATGTTTCAAGAATTGCAAGCATACTTACAAACGAAAAGCATATACCGCTTACTTACGGTATGATTTTCGGTATGCCTGGTATTCCTTGTGTATATTACGGCAGCGAATGGGGTGCAAAAGCACATAAAAACGAGGGTGACCCTGCACTTCGTGTATGCTTTGATGAGCCTTTGGACAATG
Source organism: Firmicutes bacterium AM55-24TS (assembly GCA_003460745.1). Taxonomy (GTDB): domain Bacteria; phylum Bacillota; class Clostridia; order UBA1381; family UBA1381; genus Hominilimicola; species Hominilimicola fabiformis. The sequence goes on along the minus strand of QTVU01000053.1, from coordinate 9,749 downwards.
AGCTTTCAGAATTTATATCAAAGCTTGCTACGGCACACAAAAACAGCAAAGCATTGTGCTACGGTGATTTCCGTTCGGTTGTTTTACAAAACAAGCACTGCATATTTGAAAGAAAATGCGATGATGAACGTGTTCTTGTCGCTATCAATGCAGACGAAAATCCTGTCACAGTACATTTTGACGCCGGTTGCGGTACTGCTGTTGACTTAATTAGCGGTAATATGCACGACTTCGGCGGCGGCAGTGAATTACCGCCTTACAGTGTACAGTATTGGAAAATGGAAAGATAATACAAAACCCTGTCGACAAAATGTCGACAAGCTGGCAGAGGTCGAGAATTTAGTTTGGATTTTGTGAAAATGAACTCGTCGGCGTACATTGGTACGTTAGAGTTTATTTTCGCAAAAAGTGCACAGGCAAGCCGTAGGCTTGCCTGTTATTTGTTACAAATATAAATTAAATTTTGAAATATAAAAATAATGTTTTGCACGTTTCGGACAATTTGTCGGCACTCTGTTATTCAACCAAATATACATCTTTGTATACAACACCGAGTGCCACTGCCATCGAATGAGTCGGCACAGCCATATCAATATGATATTCACCTATACCGCTGCCGGTATCTTCGGCGTGTCTGTAACCATAGCCGTCAACATACACCCAACTTAATTTAGGAATAATCTTAGGGTTCACCGCAATGGTCTGACCGGGAATAAGCTCACCCGCCCAGGCGGTATACGCTCCCCAACCGCCGTTACAGATTGCACAAGGGCAATAATGCGTAATCTTAAACTTGCCCAAATATGTACCGAGTTGCGAATCATTGTCAACAGGCACATCCTCAATATCTATACTCGGAATTGAGTTGTCGGCAAGATTATCTGCGCTTTATTTACCGTTTCCGTGGTTCGGAATTATTGCAAGCCCTTCGGGAATATCTATTTCTTCGGGGATATTAACTTCCGCACAAAGCTCATCTTGATACCATTCAATATCAAGTCCAAACATTTCCATAGAATCACGTATCGGTATCATAAGTGTACCGTCCTCTATGAAAACAGCCTGCGAAACCATTTCATAATCCTTACCAAACGGCACATTATCGCCGTCAGAATCGGTAAAGTTATACCTAATAACAGCGTTGCTGTCATTAAGTCTTAAAGCTGCCGTTATACTTGTCGGCGTCATATCCAACCCCAAGCCGTCAATTTTATTAATCGCCTCTGACGCAAAACGTTCTATCGGTCTGTCCGAATTTGCGTCTGCTTTAAGCGTCAAAAGTGCGGTCTGAGTCGGCTGGTCCCATTCAACCTCCATACCGGCAGCCTCCGCCATTGCCCTTGCGGGCGTCAATGTTCGGTTATCGATTTGTATAGGTTTCGTATCCGTAAAATTTATGTAACTGACGTCGTTTGACACAATCTCATTCATTCTTACACTTATATCACCGTCAGCGAACACTGCGTTAATATTTCCTACCACCAATACCGCTGATAAAACTGCCAAAACAGCTTTCTTTAGTTTTTTCATTTTTAATTTCCTCCTACTCTCTTTCTACAATTTTACAATCGTATAGGATTTGTTGAGTTACATTAATTGTTGAGCCTGTCTACAAGACCATAGAGGGTTTGCAGACAATCTGATTAATCATTATAATTTTCGTATACAACTATATCCGTTGCCGTTCCGTCAACCACTCTTACAAGTGCATAATTATAGCTGTAATCGTTTGTGAAATCTATTGTATTGTCCTTATCGAAAGTGCTTTTCGGAATTGTTGAAGTTATATCGCCAACTGACGCAATTTCAACTTCATTCTTATTCGATACATCGCAAGTATAAACTATTGTATCTTTCTTTGTATCAACTTCGATAACATTGTCTGTACTGCCGCTCTTGTTTATCAAAGTAAGTGAATTTGAACCCACCTTACCGATAAGTCCGAATGCGTACTGATATCTGTCGCTTGACGCTTTTTCACCGTACTTCATAAGCTTCCATTGATTTGCAACACTTGAGCCGTTTTCAGTAATTAACTTTTCAAAGTCAGTGCCGAAATCCTGACTGCCCGTAATTATATCTTCGTCCTGCGGTCTGTAAATAAAGTACATATGATTTATTCTTGTTCCGGCAACGTTTGATGTAAGGCTGATAACGTCACCCTCCTCAAGATTTCCTGCGTCTTTGCCTTTCATAAACGAATAAGCCTCCGAAGAAGTTTCAAATGTAACATCATTTTCAATCAACGTCTTTATTTCCTTGCCCTGTGCAAGCAAAGTAACGGCATACATATCTTCACCGTCTTTTGTAGTTGTTTCAACTTCCTTAACAACCGCCGGTGCATAAATTGCGTCTGTTACTTTTTCGTAAATTGACGGTGTGTCCGTTGACGGCTTAGTTGTCGGTACCGTTGTTGCAGACGGCTTTTCTGTTGCAGACGGTGTGGCTGTCGGTGTTACAGACGGTGTGGCTGTCGGCTGAACATCATCACTTACACTGACTTCTTTTATCTCTTTTGAATTTACAAAGTAAACCTTTGTTTTCATCCCCTTATACTCTTTAGGTATATCGGCACTGAAATTGCCGTCCTCAGACTTATACATATTGCTGTAGCAAAGCTTGCCGTTTTCGTCATAGCACGAAACAACGGCAATATTTTCGTCTTTCTGTTCAAATGACAATACATTATCCGTATAATTTGCATTAATGTTTTCGGCAAAAGCAACTGTTGACATCATTGCCGAAACTGCAAGTGTAATAGCTATAAATTTCTTTTTCATTATAAACTTCCTCTCTGAATTTATTTTGCGATATAAGACGTTACAAACTGTTTTGCACATCTTGCACTGCGGCCTCCGTAGTTCATCTGCCATACTACCGCCTCTTTTTCAATATCCGCATTCATTTGGATATTGTGCTTTTTAAGCATTTCAGAAACGATATTAAGATATTCTTTTTGGTTAGGCGCAGAGAATACAAGACTGATACCGAAACGTTCCGAAAGTGAAAGAGTTTCCTGCATTTGGTCGTTCACGTGGATTTCTCCGCCCTCTCTGTCTGACCAATTCTCTCTTATTAAATGTCTTCTGTTTGACGTTGCATATATAAGCACGTTTGTAGGATTAGCCTGAAGTTGTCCCTCCATTGCAACCTTTAACGCTCTGTACTCTGTTTCGTGTGATTCAAAAGTAAGGTCGTCAAGGAATATTATGTACTTATTCGGACTTTCAGCCAACACCTTTGAAAGTGACGGTATATCCTTTATACAATGCTTAGGCATTTCGATAATACGAAGTCCGTCATCACAGAACATATTTAAAAGTGCCTTTACAGATGATGATTTACCCGTACCTCTGTCACCGAACAACAATACGTTATTCGCCGCTTTACCGCTGACAAACGCCTTTGTATTATCAATCAACACTTGTTTTTGATACTCAATGCCGACAAGCGAATCAAAAGTAATATCATCTGTATTCGATACTCCGATAAGTTCGCCGTCATATCTAAACGCATTATACTTAGCCAAAATTCCGCTGCCGAACTTTCTGTAATGCTCGATAAGCAAATCAAGAAGCTCCTGTGCCGACTTTGACTCTGTTATCGCTCTGATTGACGCCACATATCCGTTACTGAATCCGATAGGATTACCTGACGGTGCGTACTTAATTTGAGTTGAAAACAGCTTTCTATAGATCTGCTCAATATCAAACTTCGCAAGTCTGTAAAGGTCGTCTCCGATAAATTTACCCGCCTGTGCAAGACGTGATAAAATATTATCATCATTCGCAAGACGTGTTGCAACGTATTCTTTTATCGCACTGCTTGTAACGCCTTCTGTTTCGGAAAATTCGATAATGTTTCTTAAAACGATAACATTATCCTTTTCCAATATCCCCTTTATACATAGGTCATCTTCTATTTTATTAAATATACATAATTCCAACTATGTTCACCTTCCAAATATCTATATCTCGTTTGATTATAGCACATTATCAAAAGAATTGCAACAGCCGAAGTTACCTCAAATTTGTTGGAAAAAATCTCTTTTTTATATTGCCAAACATAGATAAGTTGTTTATAATAATAGTTAAGAGTTTATTCTTTAAATAAAAAAGCAGAGGGAGAAAATTATGGAGCAGATTAAAAACGCAATTCAAAACGGCAAAACCGTACTCGGTATTGAGCTTGGCTCAACTCGTATAAAGGCAGTTTTGATTGACGAAAATAATAATCCTATTGCGTCCGGCAGTTACGAATGGGAAAACCGTTTGGAAAACGGTATTTGGACATACAGTCTTGAGGACGTTTGGACAGGTATTCAGACAAGCTACAAAAATATGGCTGACGACGTTAAAAATCAATACGGCGAAGAACTTACAAAAATCGGTGCAATAGGCTTCAGTGCTATGATGCACGGCTATATGGCATTTGACGAAAACAAGGAGCTTTTAGTTCCGTTCCGTACCTGGAGAAACAGCATAACAGGCAAAGCCGCCGCAGAACTTACAAGTCTTTTTGACTTCAATATTCCTGAAAGATGGAGCATTGCTCATCTTTATCAGGCGATTTTAAACGGAGAAGAACATATTTCAAAAATCAAGTATCTTACAACACTTGCCGGATATGTTCATTGGAAACTTACAGGTAAATTTGTACTCGGTATCGGCGAGGCGTCGGGTATGTTCCCTATTGACAGTGCATCAAAAGATTATAATAAGGGTATGATTGAGAAATTCGATAAGTTGATTTCAAATAAAAATCTTCCTTATACAATTTCAGACTTACTTCCAAAAGTGCTTGTTGCAGGAGAAAATGCCGGTACGCTTTCAGAAGAGGGTGCAAAACTTCTTGACACAACAGGCAAACTCAGTGCAGGTATTCCGCTATGCCCTCCGGAGGGTGACGCCGGTACGGGTATGACCGCAACAAACAGCATTACAAAACGTACAGGAAACGTTTCAGCCGGCACGTCCGTATTTGCTATGGTTGTACTTGAAAAACCGCTTTCAAAGGCTTATCCCGAAATTGATATAGTTACAACACCGGTCGGTGACGACGTTGCAATGGTACACGTAAACAACTGTACATCTGACCTTAATGCTTGGGTAAATATATTCAGAGAATATTCAGCCGAACTCGGTATTGAAATAAGTACGGAAAAGCTATACGGCACACTTTACAGAAAAGCTCTTGAAGGTGACGCAGACTGCGGAGGACTTCTTTCTTACGGATATTTCTCAGGCGAAAATATTACAGGTCTTGAAGAAGGCCGTCAGCTTTTCGTTCGTACACCGGACAGTAAGTTTAACCTTGCAAATATGATGAGAACTCACCTTTATTCCGCACTCGGGACATTAAAGCTCGGTATGGATATTCTTCTTGACAAGGAAAATGTCAAGCTTGACAGAATGTTCGGTCACGGCGGATTGTTCAAGACAAAGGACGTTGGTCAGAAGTTTATGGCTGCTGCTATAAATACACCTGTTTCACTTATGGAAACAGCCGGTGAGGGCGGTGCGTGGGGTATCGCATTGCTTGCGTCATATATGCTTGCAAAATCAGAAAACGAAACACTTACCGATTTCCTTAACAACAAAGTATTCTCACAAAGTGAATCATACACACTTGAGCCGACAGACGAGGATGTTAAAGGATTTAACGAATTTGCTGTACGTTACAAGAACGGTTTGCCTATCGAAAAAGCGGCAGTTGAATATTTAAAATATTAGAGCCTGTCGACAAAATGTCGACAGCTCCAAAAATCACATCTTGCGATGTAATTTTTGAGTATTTTCAAAGAAAAAATCATAAAGTTCATCCAAAGTCGAAACTTTAGATTTTAAGCCATTTCTGCCGCACATGTCGTCAGAAATGATTTTTAATGAGGTTGTACCTCATACTTCCAAGAATAAAGTAGACAAAACCATTACGGTTTTGTCTACAATATACTAATAAAAGGAGATATATAATATGTTAGAAGAATTAAAGCAAAGAGTTTACGAGGCTAATATGCAGTTGCCAAAGCATGGACTTGTTACATTCACTTGGGGTAACGTAAGTGAAATTGACAGAGAAACAGGCTATTTTGCAATCAAGCCGTCGGGCGTTGATTACGATAAGCTAAAGCCTGAAGATATGGTTATTATGGACCTTGACGGTAACAAAATCGAAGGTAAATATAACCCATCATCAGACACAGCAACTCATATTGAGCTTTACAAAGCATTCCCTAATATCGGCGGTATCGTACATACACACTCACCTTGGGCAACAAGCTGGGCACAATCGGGGCGCGGTATTCCTTGCTATGGTACAACTCACGCTGACTATATGTACGGCGAAATTCCATGCGTAAGAAATCTTACAAAGGAAGAAATCGACGAGGCATACGAAAAAAATACAGGCGTACTTATCGTTGACTTCTTCAAAGACAAAGATTACGTTGCAATGCCTGCCGTACTATGTAAAAATCACGGACCTTTCACTTGGGGCAAAGACGGTATGGAGGCTGTTCACAATGCAGTCGTACTTGAAGAAGTTGCGAAAATGGCGGCGCGTACCGAAATGATTAATCCGAAAGTTCAAGAGGCACCTCAAGAATTAAAGGATAAACACTATTACAGAAAACACGGCGCAAACGCATATTACGGTCAAAACAATTAATTTTTTAAGGAGGTTTTTATTATGATTATAAGTAATATCTACAAAAGAGCTTTTAACGTATTGTCAAAAATGCCGTTTAAGCTATGGGGGCTTTCACTTTTGAGTTCACTTTTAACTATACTCGTTCTTGTATTCGGCGTATTACCGATAGTTATTGTGCCTGTTATAGCGGTTCTTTCCGCAGGTATGGCGGCAGTTTATCTTGACGGTTTCAACGGTAAGGAAGTTTATTCCGACCAGCTTTTCAAAGGTTTTAAAGATTTTTGGAGAACTGCCGGCGGTATGTGTTGGAAAAAGCTATGGATTTTCATTTGGTTCTTAGTTCCGATTGCAGGTCCGTTTATCGCTATTTCAAAGTATTATGCGTATTCATTCACACCGTATATACTTAATGAAGAAAAATCAGTAAACGCAACTGCGGCACTCAGAAAATCAATGCAGGATACAAACGGTTACAAACTTCAAATGTTCTGTGCCGAATTTATCCCTAACTTGCTGATTTATGCTGTTATGGCTATACTTGCATTGCTTTCAAAGATTCCGTTTGTCGGTATATTGTTTGCGGTTATCACAGTCATAGTTCAGCTTGTATATACATTGTTTGCACCGTTGTTCTTCGGTCTTGTACACGCAGGTTTCTATGAATATGCAAAGACTCCGGTAAAGTCAACAACATATTCGGCACCACAGGCACCTCAAACACCACAGGCACAATCAGCACCGGTTCAAACACCTGTTCAAACACAAACAACCGAACAAGCCGCTCCGACAGAAAATAACACACCTAAGCCGATTACTTGTCCCGTTTGCGACTCTGTAAACGCACCGAACACTCATTTCTGCTATAAGTGCGGTTCAAAATTAGATTAAAAATAATACGACAATTTATTTCAAATACGGCAGAGGTCGAGAAATTAGTTCGGATTTTGCGAAAATGAACTCGTTGGCGTACATCGGTACGTTAGAGTTTATTTTTGCGAAAAGTGCATAAGCAAAATTTAGGCTTGTACATAATAAGCCTGCACGTTCCGGACAATTTATCGTCCTCTGAAAATGAGCTGTTTTTCAACAGCTCATTTTCAGTTATATGCACATTCATGCATGGCACATAAAGCAATTTTGGCATTTTCATCGTACACTTCATCAAGCATACTCATCGGCAAAGGGTTTTGTCCCGTACCTATTTCAACCGTAAATCCCTCTTTTCCGAACTCCTTTATAAACCAATCCTTACAACCGCCGTATGATGCCGTACCTGTCGGAATACACACCGCATATCCGCTTTCCTCCGCCATTTTCTTTGCAATCTCAACCGAATTTTCGCCTGTCATACCGTCAAAGTCATAATATATCTCACGGCCTTGACTGTGAAATGCCAAAAGCATATCAAATTGCTCTTTTCTCACAAATTCCGTAATTGCCCTTGTTTCGGGCTCGGACTCCGCATATTCACCGCCGTATTTTGACGGTGACGGTTTATCGACAACCATCTGCCACTTTGCGTCAAAATTATGGTTTATATCAACTCCCCTCGAATTTGCCTGCCAAACATGATTAAAACTGTGTATTCCCACCATACTGATTAAGTGCCTGTGATATTCGTTAGTAATATCAAGACCGTTAAGCGCAATATCCACGCCGTCAGGGTTGACCATAGGCACAACGTAAACCGTAATATCCGAATACAGCCTTTTTATGTCATACCCGAAATATTCCGTTTCCGTCATCAGCTTTACGGTGTAATTTGACACAAATTTTATCAAAAAAGCCGCCGTAAGATATTCAAGTCCGTGATACGCACCGCTTAAAAGCAGTTTTTTCTTTCCCTTTCCGATTTTCAAACACGGAATATCCTTCTGCATAACGCTCTTTCCTATCGAAAATCTTTCTATAATGTTATAATTGTCCGTCAGCATTTCTATGTCTTTCAACATTCTCGCATAGTCATAACACAATTTTTCTCGCCTCCCAATATTTATTTATGTATATTAAATTATGTACATTCGGACAACTTTATGATGATTTTATTGACATTAACAATGAAATGTTATAAAATATCTAAAGTCGTTTATAAACGAAGGAATGGAGTTTTAGAATGAAAAGAATTGTGTCAATACAAGATATTTCGTGTTTCGGTAAATGTTCGCTTACCGTTGCACTTCCTATAATTTCCGCAATGGGTATAGAAGCTTGTCCCGTACCTACGGCAGTACTTTCAACGCATACAGGCGGATTTACAGGCTATACATATCGCGATTTAACGAACGATATTCCGTCTATCGCAGACCATTGGAAAAGCCTTGATTTAAAATTTGACGCAGTTGCAACAGGTTATTTAGGCTCATTTGAGCAGATAAAAATAGTTTCGGACTTTTTCGATAAATTCAAGACCGATGACAACCTTATAATCGTTGACCCCGTAATGGGTGATAAGGGGCATTTTTATGCCGGGTTCACCGAAGATTTTGCTTTGGAAATGAAAAAACTTTGTTCAAAAGCCGACGTAATCGTACCTAACCTTACCGAAGCGGCACAGCTGCTTGACGAGGACTATATCGACGGCGGATATAACGAAGAATATATAAAAAATCTGCTTATACGTCTTTCAAATCTCGGTTCAAAAATTGTCGTTCTTACAGGTGTAAGTTTTGACGATAATTCACAGGGCGTTATGTCCTACAACAGAGAAACAGGCGAATTTTCCTCGTACTTTAACGAAAATATTCCCGGTTACTTCCACAGTACAGGCGATATTTTTTCAAGCACATTGTGCGGTGCATTGGTTAAAGGTTTTGATATGGGTAAGGCAGTTAAAATAGCCGTTGACTTCACTGTTGACTGTATCAAACATACCATAGGCAGTGAAAAAGAGCATTGGTACGCGGTTAAATTCGAGGAATGTATCCCCGATTTAATTGAAATGATAAAATAAAGCAATATAAGAGGGACACTAAAATTTGAACCGACCCCCAATAGTTAGACCAAAAATCTAACTATTGGGAGGTCGGTTTTTTCATGGCAAAATATAGTTTTGAATTTAAAATGGAGGTTGTGCAGGCATATCTAAATGCTGAAGGTGGGTA
>QTVU01000052.1 GCA_003460745.1 Firmicutes bacterium AM55-24TS | reverse complement strand
TGTTATATAATAAAAAAAAGATATATATTATTGTAATTTACAAAGGAGATATAGCGATGAGTAAGAGTGTCAATTTGTATGTAGTGGTACCGTGCTATAATGAAGAAGCTGTTTTGCACGAAACATCAAAGCAAATGCTTGAATTATTCGGTGAAATGAAAAATGACGGACTTATAAATGACAACAGCAGAATCGTTTTTGTAGATGACGGTTCTAAAGATAAAACATGGAGCATAATAGATGAACTGACTAAGGCTCATACAGAAATATCGGGAATAAAGCTTGCCAAGAATGCTGGACATCAAAACGCACTTTTCGGCGGTCTTATGACAGTTAAAGACGACTGCGACTGTGCAATATCAATTGACGCAGACTTGCAGGACGATATACACGTAATACCTGATATGGTGAGAAACTTCATTGACGGATATGATGTTGTTTACGGTGTAAGAAACAAACGTGATACCGATACATTCTTCAAACGCACAACGGCGATAGGATTTTATAAATTAATGCAGTTTATGGGCGTTAATATTGTATTTAATCACGCAGATTACAGATTGATGAGCAAACGTGCGCTTGACGGATTGGCACAATTTCCTGAGAGAAATCTGTTCCTAAGAGGAATGGTGCCTCTTGTCGGCTATCGCTCAACAAATGTGTATTACGACAGAAACGAACGCTTTGCGGGCGAGTCAAAATATCCGTTAAAGAAAATGCTTTCATTTGCGTTTGACGGTATAACTTCATTCAGCATAAGCCCAATCAGAATGATTTCGGCATTTGGTGCGATTGTGTGCGTATTTGCGTTCATTATGGCGATATACGCACTTGTGCAGAAAATTATAGGTCACACAGGTGCAGGCTGGGCGTCACTTATGGTTTCGATATGGTTTATAGGCGGTGTACAGCTTTTGTCTGTCGGACTTATAGGCGAGTATATCGGTAAATTGTATAAAGAAGTTAAACGCCGTCCAAGATATATTATTGAAGCATATGTAAATGAAAAAGAGAAAGAGGACGATAAATAATGATATATGATGTTGCAATAATCGGCGGAGGCCCTGCCGGAATGTCAGCTGCTATATATGCCGCAAGAGGCGGTATGAAAACGCTTGTAATCGAAAAAATCGCATACGGCGGTCAAGCAATAAAAACGTATGAAATAGACAATTATCCGGGATTTGCAAACAATCCGACAGGTGAAGAACTTTCAAAAGCAATCGAAGAACACGCAAGAAAATTCGGCGCAACATTTGTTTCGGAAAATGTTAAGTCAATCGAAAATGCCGAATACGGCATAAAGGTTATTCACACAAGAAGAAATACTTATATGGTAAAGTCAATAATTTTTGCAACAGGTGCAGTACCAAAAACGCTCGGTGCAGACGGTGAAGAAGATTTTACCGGTGCAGGTGTTTCGTATTGTGCGACTTGTGACGGCGCGTTTTTTAAGGATAAGGACGTGTGTGTTGTAGGCGGTGGAAATACGGCTATGGAGGACGCATTGTATCTTGCGGGATTTTGCCGTAAAGTCTATGTCCTAAACAGAAGCAAGAAGTTCAGAGCGGCGGCTACAATGGTTGAAAACGTAAAAAGAAACGGCAAAATAACCGTGCTTACAGATACCGTAGTTGATAAATTCGTAGGCTCAAATATGCTTGAGGGTGTTGATATTAGAAACACGGTAACAGGCGAAAAGAGTATTTTGAACGTATCGGGCGCTATCGTCGCAATAGGTGTAAAGCCGTCGTCCGATCTTGCAAAAGATTGCGGGGTTGAATGTTGTCAGCACGGATTTGTCAAGACGGATATGTACCTTGCGACTAACATAACAGGTATATTTGCGGCAGGTGACGTAAGAGTATCACCGTTAAGACAGGTTATAACAGCGGCGGCAGACGGTGCAATCGCTGCGACAAGTGCGGTTAATTATGTGAATGAACTCGGAATTAAAAGCATATAAAAGGTAAAAGGATAAAACTATGAAGACACTTATAAAAAATGCCGAAATAGTAACAATGACAGGCGAAAAGTACAAGAACGGCTGTATATTGTTTGATGAAAAGATACAGTATGTAGGTGAAGATAAAGTATTTGAGGCGGATAAGATTATTGACGCAGAGGGTAAAATCGTTATGCCCGGACTGATTGACGCACATTGTCATGTCGGAATGTTTGAAGATTCGCTTGGATTTGAGGGTGATGACGGTAACGAGGACAGCGACCCGATAATGCCGCACCTTCGTGCGATTGACGGAATAAATCCGTTTGACCGTGGGTTTAAAGACGCGTATAACGCAGGTGTTACAACCGTTGTAACAGGACCGGGCAGTGCAAACCCTGTGGGCGGACAGTTTGCGGCGGTTAAGACGTACGGAATATGCGTAGATGATATGATTATTAAAACACCTGTTGCAATGAAATTTGCACTTGGTGAAAACCCAAAATGCGTGTACAATGAAAAGGACGAGGCACCTGTTACGCGTATGGGAACAATGGCTTTGATACGCGAATTGCTTATAAAATCAAGAGATTATATGAATCAGCTTGACGCATATAATGAAAACAGCGAAGAACACGACAAGCCTGAATTCGATATAAAGCTTGACGCAATGATACCTGTACTCAAAAAACAGATACCTGTTAAAATTCACGCACACAGGGCAGACGATATTTGCAGTGCAATCAGATTGGGCAAAGAATTTGATATTTGCGTTACGCTTGAGCATTGCTCGGACGGTGACAGAATAGCACCGATTTTGGAACGTGAAAAATTACCTGTAATGCTTGGTCCGACACTTTCGGACAGAAGTAAACCGGAGCTTAAAAACTTAACTTTTGATACATATAAAAATCTTTCGGACAGAGGTATTGACGTTGCGATAATAACGGATCACCCCGAAATTACGATTGAAAATCTGTCGCTTTGTGCGGTTATGGCGGTTAAGCATGGTATGGACGAAGAGAAAGCACTGAAAGCGATAACCTCCACAGCGGCAAAAAACTGTTGGATTGACGACAGAGTTGGTACGCTTGAAGTCGGTAAAGACGCCGATATTGCAGTGTTTACAGATTTGCCGACAAGATTTGAGTCTGAATGTGTTATGACGTTCATAGACGGAAAATGTGTAACAGACATAAAGTAAGAATGGGACGATAAAACGTCCTTTTTCTTTTATACAAAAACATTGTTTTAAATTAATTTGTTTTGGGCAAAGTGACAAAATTTGTAGAAATAGATACAAAATAACTTGTAAGTGTCGGAAAATAAACACCGATATGAAAATTGACTGTTGACGTACAAAGTGACGGAATTTATAATATGTATTGATGAGATTAATGTTTTCGGAGATGTAAATATATGAAGAAAAATGATGTGAAAAATGATAGTCGAAAAGACAATAATTTAATGGTAAAAATAGCAACTTTTATTGTTGATAAAAGACGTGCATTCTATTTAATATTTGCACTTGCACTTGTATTGTGCGTAATATCAATACCGAAAGTGCAGGTAAACAACGACATAAGTTCATATCTTCCCGAAGAAACGGAAACAAGACGCGGACTTACTTTAATGGACGATGAGTTTATTACATACGATACGGAAAAAATAATGGTTACGACCATAACGACCGAAACAGCGGAAAAGCTGAAAGATAAACTCGAAAAGGTTGACGGAGTAAAAGAGGTTGAGTTTGAAAATGACGACGACCACTATAAAGATTCTGCGGCATTGTTTACGGTTACGCTTAGCGTGCGTGACGATTTGGACAGAGAACTTGAAATTGTCGATGATTTGAAAGCACAGCTTGACGGATATGACTTCTATGCTTATTCAGACAGTATAGATGACAGTTCTAAACAGCTTGAAAAAGAAATGACCGTTATTTTGGGTATAGCACTTGTGATAATTATAGCGGTTTTGCTGTTCACGTCACAGAGCTTTATGGAAGTGCCGATATTCCTTATAGTATTCGGCGTGGCGGCACTTTTGAATATGGGTACGAACTATCTGCTCGGTGAAATTTCGTTTATTACAAAGTCGGTTGCGGTGGTGTTGCAGTTGGCTCTGGCGATTGACTATGCGATTATCCTTTCGCACAGATTTGCGGAGGAAAAGCAGACAAAGAATGCGTATGACGCGATAGTAACCGCACTTTCAAAGGCTATCCTTGAAATCAGTTCATCAAGTCTTACAACACTTGCAGGTCTTGCCGCACTTATGGTAATGCAGCTTAGAATCGGTATGGATATGGGTTTGGTACTTTGTAAAGGTATCATATGCAGTCTTGTTACGGTGTTCTTTATTATGCCCGGCTTGCTTTTGGCATTTTCGGATAAGATTGATAAAACAACTCACCGTTCTTTTGTGCCGAGCATCGAGAAATGGTGTAAGGTTGTTATTAAATTAAAGAACATTGTGCCTTACATATTTATTGCGATTATAGCAGTCGGTGCGGTGCTTTCGTCAATGAGTAACTATGCTTTTGACGCCACAGCCGAACAGCTTAAAAAGCCGACCGAAAACTCAATCGCAAAACGAAAGGTTGATGAAATTTTCGGTACGGATCATCAGCTTGCGGTTATAGTTCCGTCCGGTGACTATGACAGAGAGGCAAAAGTTATATCGCTTGTCGAGGAAAATCCGAGCATAAATTCGGCTTTGGGTCTTGCAAATACGGAGCTTGACGACGACCACATACTTACCGAAAAAATCAACGCAAGAGAAACTTCAAAGCTTATGAATATCGATTATGATTTGTGTTGTCTTCTGTTCCAGGCATACGGCGCGGAACACGATGAATACAGTGCAATATTCGGTGATGTAAATGATTACGAAGTGCCTATAATCGACTTGTTTATGTATGTACACGAGAAGATGGATTTGGGTGTAATCAATCTTGACGAAGATCAAACGAATGATATTAACGACCTTTACGACAAGCTGACAGACGCGAAAGACCAGCTTGAAAGCGATAATTATTCAAGAATAATCTTTACATATAAATGTGACATTGAAAGTGACGAGGCATATCAAATGCTTAAAGACGTCAGAAGTGACGTTGAAAAGTATTATGACGAATGTTTGCTTGTCAGCGACAGCGTAAACAGCCGTGACTTGGGTGATTCGTTCGGCGGAGACAATAATAAGATTAATCTTATAACAATCTTGGCATTGCTTTTGATATTGATGTTCACATTCCGTTCGGCAGGTGTTCCGGTGCTTTTGGTACTTGCGATACAGGGAAGTGTGTGGATTAACTTCTCAATTCCGTTCCTTACAGGGCAGAGATTGTACTTCCTTGCATACTTGGTTGTAAGTTCAATTCAGATGGGTGCTACGATTGACTATGCTATCGTATTTACGAACAGATACCTTGAATTAAAGGAAACAATGGATAATAAACAGGCGGCGTCAACCGCACTTAACCAATCGTTCCCGACAATTCTTACATCAGGTTCAATCCTTACACTTGCGGGATTTTTAATAGGTATGATTTCGACAAATGCTATTATATCGGCACTCGGTACGGCGCTTGGACGCGGAACGTTAATATCAATAGTTATAGTAATGATGGTACTTCCGCAAATTGTACTGTTGTGCGATAAGTTTATTGAAAAGACCGCATTCGGTAAAAAGGCAACAGATGACGACAAAGCGGCGAAGAGAGAAATGTCCGGAATTATGTTCGTCAACGGTCGTGTCAGAGGTCACGTTTCAGGCTTTATGGACGGTGTATTCTACGGTTTGGTAAAGGGCGATATAGACGCAAAGGTCGAACTCGGAAATCAACAGGATATGTTGCTTACAGAAGGTAAGGACGATAATAGCGATAATGACGATAATATAGAAATAAAAGAAAAGCAGGAGGATGAGGATAATGAGAACAACGAAGAAGAACAATAAAATCATATCTTTTCTGACTGCACTTGTTATAATGCTAAACATATTACCTATGTGCATTGTACAGGCAGACGACACTGTTGCAATATCGACAGTGAACGACCTTAAAGAATTTTTTGAAAAGTGCGTATATGACGAGTATTCAAAAAATAAGAAGTTCGTATTACAAAATGATATTGATTTAAACGGTGTGGAAATAAAAAGTGCGGAGGTATTCTGCGGAACTTTTGAGGGCGGCGGTCACAGTATAAAGAATGTCAAGCTTTCATTTGAGGGTTCAAATAAAGGACTTTTCTGTTCAGTGACAAAAGAAGGTCAGATCAGAGATTTGAACGTAACAGGAGATATAAAGGTTACAGTCGGAACCGATACGGAATCGGTTTTTAGACAAAAAGCCACCTCGATTTTGAGTAAGACTGATATAAATACTCAAAATTTTGATAAAGGCTCAAAAGGTGCAGGCGGACTTGTCGGCTATAACGCGGGTAAAATCGTAAACTGTTCATACGGCGGAAATATCAAAGGTCAGAAACAGGTCGGAGGACTTGTCGGCTACAATGCAATGACCGGTGTTGTTGATTCTTCCGCAAATTCGGCTACAGTTGTTGGTGACAGTGAAACAGGCGGTATAGTCGGTTACAATGAGGGCAGAATAAAGCTAAGTCGAAATGACGGAAAAGTATGTCCGGACGCAAACGAAAATACGGTAAACGCCGGCGGTATCTGTGGTAATAACGAGGGTGCGGTTGTTATTTGTACAAATAACGGCGAAGTCGGCGGCGAAAGCTTCGGCGACAATATCGGCGGTATAGTCGGTACACAAAGCGGTGAAGTAAGAGAATGTATCAATAATGCAGCAATTCAGGGAAGAAGAAGTGTCGGCGGTGTAGTCGGTCGATTTGAACCGTATACAGATATTGATTTGTCGTATCAGAGTGCAAAAGCGGCGATAGAAAAAGATATAGATACATTTCAAAATGATATTTCAAGTGCAAGAACAAAGTTAATTGAATACGGTTTGAAACTGTTGACAGGTTCAAATGATGTATCGGGACTTATGTCGCTTTTAGGCTTGGGTGACGCGAAAAATAATACACGTTCAAGGCTTGACGTTCTTACGGATTCAGCCGTCAATATGATGGACAGTATAACAAATGCGGTAAATTCAGCGTCTGACAGTAATGTGACAGGTTCGCTGAAAGATACGCTTGACCAAGCAAGAGGAGATATATCTTCGTTCACAGACGAATCAAAGCAGTCAATCAGAGATGTGAGTGATTCGCTTAATACTTCTCTTGAATCGCTTGATGATTTCCTTGACGAATTTGACGGCAAGGGTGATGAATTGTCAGACCTTATCGACAATTTGAACGATTCGCTTGATAAGGGCAAAGATGATGTTGACGATTCAAAAGACAAACTTTCAAATCGTCTTGACAAGATGGAAAAAGATATTGATGATGTAATTGATAATCTTGACGATACAAATGAAGAATTGAAGAAACTTTTAAGACAGCTTAAATATGTATCGGGTGATGTCGGTGATTCGGTCAGTGATACAATGGAGAATCTTGACAACCTTGTTTTGAATATGAGCAAGGAATTGAAAGGATTAAAAGATACAATTAAATCATTTAAAGACGTACTTGATAAGTTGGGTTCAACACTTCCTACGTTAAAGCCGTTGCCTACATTAGGCCCTATGATAAGACCGACGGCAACACCAAGCAATGGCGGTAGTGACAGTAGCGGAGGTAACAGCGGTGGAAGCGACAGCAATAATGATACTTCTTCGGAAAGTGTAAAATCTGAGGACGATATTGATCCGGGCTACAACGTAACACCTGACGGTGAGCTTGACAGCAGTTATGACGTTGAACCGTCTGTTGTCGGTATGCTAAAGGATATGTTGTTCACAACGGCTAAAGCGGCGGAAGCAGATGATGAAAAAACTGCAATAAGTGATTTGAAGAGTACGGATATTTCGTTGCCAAGACTTATCGGTGATGAAAATGCCGA
Source organism: Firmicutes bacterium AM55-24TS (assembly GCA_003460745.1). GTDB lineage: Bacteria > Bacillota > Clostridia > UBA1381 > UBA1381 > Hominilimicola > Hominilimicola fabiformis. Next base: position 8,000 of record QTVU01000052.1, on the reverse strand, counting down.
TACGGCACTTGTGAAATATTGTATAAATAACGGTACCGTAGACGGAACCGAATCGACAGGCGGTGTAGTCGGATGTGTCGGCTTTGAGTCGATAGTTCGTTCCGGCGAAAATCTTACTTTGCCTGACGGCACTAAAGTAAATTCCGATTCTGTTTTGAAAGCTGTAATTGATTCTTGTATAAGTTTCGGTAATGTAACCGCAGAATCGAAATATGCGGGCGGTATTTGCGGTAAGAGTGATATAGGCAATATAAAAAATTCGCTTACAACAGGTGAAATTACTGTAAATGACGGCAGTTACAGCGGTGGTACGGCAGGATATACAAGCGGAAATATAGATAATTGTATTGCGATAAATGATGTTGACGGTAACGACCATATCGGCGGTATTGCCGGCTCGGCTAAAAATATTAATACGTCATATTCGCTTCCGAGATTGGACGGCAAAAAAGATGATGCCGGCGCAATAGTGGGATTTGTTGACGGTGATGTTACGGGCTGTTATTTTATTGATGAGGGACTTTCAGGTATAAGCGGAATGAACCTTGAGGGCAGAGCAGAGGCTGTTAAGCCTGACGATATGACAACGTCTGACGGCAGTTTTCCGAGCCGTATGCCACTTTTGGATAACGGTAATTTCTATATGGCGGACGGAGATAAATTCCTTCCGCAAATAAAGAGTTTGGCTCAAAATGACGCCGAGAGTATAGGTGCGATTTTGCAGTCAAAGTCAACCGAACTTTCAAGATTTCATTTCAATGTTATATTCAAGGATAAAGATAAAGAATTGAAGTCAATGACAGTTGATTACGGTACTGTATTAAATGACAGCGATATACCGAGCTTACCGCTGACGGCAGCGAAGTGCCGATGTGGGATAAGGACGTGAAAAGTCCTATCATACGTCACACTACATTTTCGGCAGAATACAACAAGGCAACAACGACTATTTCATCAGGCGAAGAACCGCCGTTAATGCTTGCCGAAAGCGTATTTGCGGATAATACAACATTGTCGCTCAAAGAGGAAGATGTTGACCACGTTTTTGACGGATATAAAAACGGTAAGGCATACTCATTTACGTTAAGTAAGATGCTTATGATGTTATAAAAGTACATATTCGTGATGATAAGAAAAAGGCGGCAAAGATTGCAGTACAGATTGACGGTAAATGGAGTATGGTTGATTGTACGATTGACGGCAGTTATGCGGTTTTTGAAACGGCAAAACCTTGTAAATATGTATTGCTTTATAAGAAAATATCGCCGATTGTACCGATTGCGATTTGTGGGGGAGTGGCTGTTTTGATGATGGCTGTGTTCATTGTACTTAGGAGGATAAAAAAACATGGAAGAAGTAAAGAAAAAGAAAACGTATAGGAATTTTACACGTTCTGAAAAAGCGATTGTCCATGCGTATGTTGAACTTATGCAAAAGAATAAGAAGATAACCGTTACCGATATTGTCAATACGGCTGATCTTAACAGAAGTACATTTTACGCACATTTCAAAACGGCTGACGATGTTCGCGAAAAAATTCAGACGGACGTTATAAATGAACTGTTCGGTTCGATAAATAAAAACGCAATTAAGAGTGTTCTTGAAGATCCGTATGATATTATGAATCACGTTCGTGAATTTATTGAGGACGACGAGGAAATGTATAAAATGCTCTTGAATACAGACGGTGCGGATAAGTTCCTTAAAAGACTTCGCGATATAGTTATTGAAAAGTGTATGCGTGACGCGTCCGAAGCTTCGTATATCAGCGATAAAGAATCGTTTGAAATGAATTTGAGATTGTTTATCGGCGGTTATGTTTCGGTTATTGAGGATTGGGCAGCAGGCAGTATTGGTATGTCACTTAAAAAGTGTACCGAAATTATGAGCGAGTCAATTAAAATTTGTGTTCAAAAATATGTGAAAAGATAGCCACCACTCCGGCATTATGTGCCACCTCTCCTCAAGGAGAGACTTTCGGCTCCCATAAAGGGGAGCTGTCGGCGTAGCCGACTGAGGGGTGGCAAATATAAAACACACGATATAACTTAAAATATCGGTATGGAAAAAATCATACCGATATTTTTTATTTATAATATTAAAATTTTTTGAATTTTTCACCAAAAGGGTATACTAAAAACGATTTTTTTGTTATACTGAATATATAGAAACAAAAAGCGAGGTAAATATGGAGTATAACGAGCAAAAACAGGAACGTGTAATTTTAGCGGGTGTACATCGCGGTATGCGTGACGCACTTTGGGATACAACTGAAGAATCAATACATGAGCTTGGCGAATTGGTGAAAACGGCAGGCGGTATTGTTGTGGGTGAAATGATTCAAAACAAGGCTGATTTGGAAAGTGCAACGTATATGGGCGAGGGCAAACTTGATGAACTCAAAATTGCCATAGAAACGCTTAATGCCGATATGGTTGTGTTTGATGATGAGCTTTCGCCTGTACAAATGAGAAATATAAGTGATTTTCTTGAAATAAAAGTGCTTGATCGTTCTATGCTTATACTTGATATTTTCGCAATGCGTGCCAAAAGCGGCGAGGGTAAACTTCAAGTTGAGCTTGCACAGCTTAAATACCGCTTGCCGCGACTTCGCGGTTTCGGTGTGGAAATGAGCCGTACAGGTGCGGGAATAGGCACAAGAGGTCCGGGTGAAACGCGTCTTGAAAGTGACAGACGTCATATAAGACGAAGAATTTCGGCACTTGAAGAAGAAATCAAGGAACTGAAAAAACATCGTGGACTTATTCGGGACAGACGCAAGAAAGACGGTGTTATAACTGCGGCACTTGTGGGTTACACTAACGCAGGCAAATCAACGCTTTTAAACACGCTTACAGACGCACAGGTGTTTGCAGAAGATAAACTTTTCGCAACGCTTGACCCTACATCAAGAGCGATAACACTTGACGATAACAGAAAAATATTACTTGTCGATACTGTTGGTTTTATAAGAAAACTTCCGCACCATCTTATTGAGGCTTTTAAATCAACACTTGAAGAAGCGGTTGTGGCAGATGTGCTTTTACACGTTATTGATGCGTCGGGGGAAGAAATGGACAATCAAATCACAGTCGTGGAACAAGTTTTGTCTGACATCGGTGCGGTCGGTAAGCCGGTTGTGGCGGTGTTTAATAAGTGCGACAGACTTGAAGATTATCCGATAACTAATTTAAAGAGTGACAAGTGCGTATATATAAGTGCCAAGCACAGAACAAATATTGATAAATTGATTGAAGCGATAGCCGACACCGCACCTGGTAAAAAGCAGAAAGTTAAGGCTTGTATACCGTACAGTGCAGGTTCGCTTGTGAATGAACTTCATGAAAATCAAAAAGTAATATCAGAAGAATACGGCGAAAACGGCACTGTAATGGAGCTTATGGTAGACGCTCAAATGTATGATAAAATAAGGGAGTATATTTTGTAAAATGTCAAAAAAAGACGTATACAAAACGGTAAAAAAGCAGTCGCAGTCACTGCTTATAGAGAAAAAATCAAAATTTATTGCAAATGTAAAACCTGTTGACAATGAAGATGATGCACTTGCGTTTTTGAATGAAATGCGTTCAAAGTATTCGGATGCAACGCATAATGTTTACGCATATGTGATTGATGAAAATAATATTTTTCGTTACAGTGACGACGGCGAACCGTCGGGAACGGCAGGAATGCCCGTTCTTGACGCAATCCGTAAATCCGGGATAGTTGATGTGGTTGTAGTGGTTACGCGTTATTTTGGCGGTACACTTCTCGGAACGGGCGGACTTGTACATACTTACGGAGCATCGGCAAAACAGGGACTGATTGAGTCGGAAATAGTTATAAGAAAGCTTTGCGATATAGTTTCTGTAAAAGTTGATTATTCTCTGCTCGGAAAAATGCAACATGAGATTATGACTAAAGGATATTTGCTTGAGGACACTGTTTACGAAGATGAGGTTACTTTTATCATATCGTGTCCGATTGATACGACCGATAACGTTATTGCGGAAATAATCAATATGACGAATGCAGGAGCGGTTTGTGAAAAGATTGATAAAAAATATGTTGATGTTAAGGAGGAAGAGGGATGAAGAAAGTAATTAAAGCGATATGCTGTATATTGGCTGCCGTTATACTTGTCGGCGGCGGATATGTGGCAGGTCAGAGAGCAAAACAAAGCAGTATTGTATCGGCACTGCCTAAAAATATTCTCGATATGCCGAAAGAGAGCAATGAGCCTTCGGAAAGTGCTGAACCTGAGAGTAAGCCGTCGGAAGATGTGCCTGAACCGAAAGGGGATGTAAGAATAATAAATAAATCGAATGAGTCAGCAGTTGATTCAACGTGGAGTACAGTTGAATCATCGAGCAACACAACCGACAACGGTGCACTTACATTATACACTTCCGCACAAAAAGACGGTGATGAATTTATTTGGGACGACAGTCAAAAGTGGGTGCTTGAAGTATCGGACGGTAACGGCGGATATTATACATTGTTTGACCAAAATGTAAGTAACGGAAGTGTTTATTACGATGTTACCGAAACCGACAACGGTACGAAAAATATAAATGTATATGTTTTCACCGGTGCGGGAACAACAATAAAGCAATATACACACACCGAAACGGGATTTTCCGAAAAGAGCGTGTATGAATCCGGTGCTGTAAACAGAGTGTTTACAACAATCCCGTTATATAAATAACACAGTTCATAGAGGAGGAAATACAAATGGAAATCGAATTGACAAAGGAAAACTATGATGGTGAAGTTATAAAGTCAAATATGCCTGTGCTTGTTGACTTTTGGGCTTCTTGGTGCGGACCTTGCAAAATGGTTGCGCCTATAATCTCTCAAATTGCAGAGGAATACAACGGTAAAGTCAAGGTGTGCAAGGTTAATGTTGACGATCAAGGCGAGCTTGCCGCTCAAAATGCTATTGTTTCAATACCGACTGTAATTTTATTTATAGACGGCAAACCTGTTAAGAAGATTGTCGGCGCACATTCTCTTGACGATTACGAGGACGCAATAGATGAATTTATATGATTAAAACTGATTAATTATTCAGTACAGTGCATAAATATTCATACTCGATGAATATTTATGCACTGTTTTATATGATTTAAACTTTTTTGTCAAAAAGACTTGCATTTTTATTCAAAAAGGAGTATAATCATAAACGTATTTGAAATTTTGGAGGGTTAGTAATGCTTGATGAAGTTATACAATTAGATAAAAAATATTATTTGAATACTTTCGGCGACAGACTTCCTGTATGCTTTGAAAAGGGCGAGGGAATGAAACTGTTTGACGACAAGGGTAATACATATTACGATTTTCTTGGCGGAATTGCCGTAAATGCGTTGGGTCACGGACACAAAGATTTTATAAACGCACTTAAAAATCAACTTGATAAAGTAGTGCATACATCAAGTCTTTATTATATAGAAAATCAAGCAAAGCTTGCACAAAAGCTTGTTGAAAATACTTGTGCGGAAAAAGCGTTTTTCGCAAACAGCGGTGCAGAGGCCAATGAGGGTGCATTCAAACTTGCAAAGATTTATTATTATAAAAAAGGTTTGGATAAGTATGAGATAATCACGCTTGATAAGTCATTCCACGGCAGAACTCTTGCAACCGTTGCGGCTACAGGCCAGGAAAAATATCAAAAGCCGTACAGACCGTTGACACCGGGTTTCAAGCAGGTTGAGCCTAATAATTTTAAAGCGATTGAGGACGCGGTTACTGATAAAACTGCGGCAATTATGATTGAACTTATTCAAGGTGAAAGCGGAGTTCATCCGATGGATAAGGAATACGTTGAAAAGCTTAGAAAGCTATGCGACGAGAAAGATATTATTCTTATTTTTGACGAAGTACAGACCGGTATGGGCAGAACAGGTTATCTTTTTGCACATCAAATGTACGGCGTTGAACCGGATATTTTCACTTCGGCAAAGGCACTTGGCGGCGGTATTCCGATTGGTGCGGTATGTGCGGGCAAAAAGGTTGCGTCTGCATTTGAACCGGGTGACCACGGAACAACATTCGGCGGTAATCCGTTCGCAACGGCGGCAGGATTGGCTGTGTTTGATATTTTTGAAAAGGAACATCTTGTTGAAAATGCAGGTAAGATGGGTAAGTATTTTAAAGAAAAACTTACAGAACTTCAAAATAAATATTCGGATAAAATTACAGATGTCAGAAATGCAGGTCTTTTGATTGGTATTCAGTTGGAGGACAGCATAGCTAAGACTGTATTTAATAAGTTGTTTGAAAATAAAATGCTTACAAGTCTTTGTGGCGGCAACACAATCAGAATTGCACCGCCGTTAATTATAAAAGAAACAGACATTAACATATTTATAGATACACTAAATAACATTTTGGAGGAATTATAAAATGAAAGATTTAATCAGTTTACACGATTTAACTTCAGAAGAAGTAAAAGGACTTTTGGAGCTTGGTTTAAAATTAAAAAAGGAACAGAAAAGCGGAATTGAACATCATATTTTAAAGGGTAAAACACTTGGTATGATATTCACAAAATCATCAACAAGAACAAGAGTATCATTTGAAGTAGGTATGACTCAACTTGGCGGTTATCCGTTGTTCTTATCGTCAAACGACATTCAGCTTGGACGTGGAGAATCAATTTACGATACTGCAAAGGTTTTGGAAAGAATGCTTGACGGTATTATGATTCGTACTTATGCACATCAAGACGTTTTGGACCTTGCAGAATATGCAAATATCCCTGTAATCAACGCACTTACAGACTTGCTTCACCCATGTCAAGTGCTTGCAGACCTTATGACAACATATGAGCATAAGGGTAAGCTTGAGGGATTGAAACTTGCATATATCGGTGACGGTAATAATATGGCACATTCGCTTATGTACGGCTGTGCAAAGGCAGGTATGGACTGTGCAATCGCAACACCTGAAAATTATCAGTGTGATGCGGAAGTGGTTGCAAACGCAAAGGACGACTTCAAGAAGTCGGGAAAAGAATTGATTTTGACAACAGATCCGGTTGAGGCAATTAAAAATGCAGATGTAGTTTATACAGATACATGGGTATCAATGGGACAAGAGGCTGAAAAGGCAGAAAGACAAAAGATATTTATGCCGTATCAAGTAAACGGTGAATTGTTCAAGAATGCCGCAGATGACGCTGTATTTATGCACTGCTTGCCTGCATATCGCGGTTTTGAAGTTACAGAAGAAGTTATAGACGGACCTCAATCTGTTATTTTTGACGAGGCTGAAAACAGACTTCACGCTCAAAAAGCAGTTATGGCAACATTGATGGGATAATCGGAGGTTATAGTAATGGAAAGTGATTATCAGTCATTATTTCAAGTGCGTTTGGCTAATTATGATGATATACCCGCAATTATGAATATCACGCGTGAGGCATTTGTTAAATATCAGCAGATGTCAGGCGTTGAAAATCTTGCGGCACTTGAAGAATCGTATAATGATGTGAAAAAAGATATAGATACAAAAGTTGTATTGCTTGCATTGTCGGACGGTGAGCCTGTCGGCAGTGTGAGAGTTGAGGTGTTTCCCGATAAAACCGCCTATTTGTCACGTTTTGCGGTAAAGGTTACAAGTCAAAATAACGGTATCGGTAAATCAATAATGAATCTTGTTGATAAAATAATGGTTAAAAAGGGTGTAACTCAAATTCAGTTGCATACAGGCTCAAAGATTACATCGCTTATTCGTTTTTATTACGGCAGAGGTTTTTATATTGATTCGACAGATAAGTCGCGAGGTTATGTTCGTGCATTGTTGATTAAGGAATATCAAAAGAAAGATTGTTAAGTAAAAGGGACACTAAAATTTAGTGTCCCTTTTGGTGTGCGGTAAATATAAATAAACCTTGTGGGCGGCCATTGGTCGCCCGAGTAGTATGGGACGACACACACGACCTCCGGTAAAAGCCCACCCCTCAGTCAACCTGTGTTGACAGCTCCCCTCCGATG
>QTVU01000051.1 GCA_003460745.1 Firmicutes bacterium AM55-24TS | reverse complement strand
GGGACAAAGAACTATTACCTGATTGACACCAAGTCAATTATATCATAGGTTTACCAAACCGATTGATATTTTGAATATAAAAATATATCTATAAAGATATTATACGAGGGGGAAGAGTTATGAAAAAATTGCTTTGTATTATAGGTATCATATTTGCGACAATGATGTCAACAACGGCATTTGCCGAAATGTTTTCTTTTCAGAGCGTTTTGGGAGTGAATGATATATCCGATATTCAAAGCGCGGTTATAGTGGGAGATAACGGAAAATGTGCGGATATTGAACAGGAAGATTTACAACAGTGGCTTAATGTGTATTGGAATTTTCAGGGCTATGAGCCTGTGATTTTACCGCAGTCGAATAACGGCTATTATTATATTAAGCTATGGAACAAGGATAAAACAAAATCTTATGTTGTGAATGCAAATTCGGGTATATTAGTAGGAAGATACGGTGAACCGAGCAAATCTCACGGAGAGGTTAAGGAAAATTATTTGTGGTATTTTCCGTATATAGGAAATGCAAGAAATGCGTTATATACGGAAAATTCAATATTGCAAACCAAATATTTATATGAAGGATATAACTTGCGTGATGTTACATCTGATGATGTGGCGGTTGTGCCTGAAGACAATATATTTTCATCAGACGGTGCGAGCGATTGGGCGAAAGAAGAAATGCAAAAGGCAGCGGCTTGTAATTTACTGCCGATAGATTTTACAAATGAATATACAAGAAGTATAACAAGAAAAGAATTTTGTGATTTGATTTATCGTCTTACCGCAACGGAATTTAATCCGATTGCCGACTCAAGAAAAGGTCAACAGGACGCAATAAAGCAGGTTATCGCAGAAAGACAGCTTGAAGATAAAATCAGCGAAGTTTCATATTCCGATTGTGATGATGAAAAAATTAAATTTTTGTCGGGTGCAGGGATAATTTACGGTATGGACGACGGAACTTTTGCACCCGATGATAATATTACCCGTGAACAGGCGGCGACTATTCTTTACAGAACGGCTGGATTTTTGGGAAACAAGACGATTGTCGAGCCGAATGGTACGACATTTGATGATGGAAAATTAATTTCTGATTGGGCGAGAGAGTCTGTTTCGATTATGAATTCAATGAAGATTATGGAAGGAGTTTCTGATACTGAATTTGCTCCGAAAGGCAACTACACCGTTGAACAGGCTATTGCAACAATGGTAAGACTTTATAATTGTTATTAAAAACGGTGTTGCAAAAATGAAAGAATTGTTGTAAAATACATTAATAACTATGTAATTTGGGAGAGGGTTTAATTGGATATACATGAGGCATTGCAAACCGCCGGACAGTATATTTATATAGGTTTTCGTGCATTGCTTGAGGGGCTGCAAAAGCTGTTCGGAATGTTGGCAGATTGGTTTCAAAGTCTGCCATGGCCGAATGCGATAAAGCTTTTCAGCAATGATACGGCTAATAAATATTTGTTTTTCGGTATTGCAATATACTTGCTTTTGATGAATATATGGGCATTCGCACTGTTCGGTGCGGATAAATCAAATGCAAAGAGAAAACAGAGAAGAATAAAAGAAAGTAAATTGATGAAAGTATGCTTTTTCGGCGGTGCGACAGGCGGTATTATCGGTATGAATGTGTTCCGTCACAAGACGCTGAAAAAGAAATTTTCGGTCGGTATACCGATTTTGTTCGTATTACAGCTTATTTTAAACAGTTTCATACTCGGATTTTTGGGATTTTGGACGTTTTTCTAAAAGGACTGGAATTTTCAAAGAAAGTGTGATATAATAAAATAAGAATTTGTCGGAAAGGAAGATACGGCAGTGGAATTGAAAGATATTTTATCGACAGACGATAAATTGAGAATTATACAGGAACTTGTACCGGGTAAACAAATTACCCTTGCACACGTTATTGCAAGTCCTGACCCTATTTTATATACGAAACTTGGACTTAATCCCGAAATTGACTTCGGAAGAAGTGCAATCGGAATACTTACAATGAGTCCTGCGGAAACGGCTATTATAGCGGCAGACTTGGCTACAAAAACATCAAATGTTGATTTAAGCTTTGTTGACCGTTTCAGCGGTACGCTTATAATTACGGGTATGGTTGCGGACGTTGAAACGTCACTTCGTGCAATTATGGACTATGCCGAAAGAACTCTTAAATTTACTGTTTGCGAGATAACAAAAACATGAAAAAGATAATACTTATCGGTAGAAGTGAGTGCGGTAAAACCACGCTTACACAGGCACTTAAAGGCGAAAAAATACATTACCATAAGACGCAGTATGTCAACAGATTTGATGTCATAATCGATACGCCTGGTGAGTACATACAAACCAAAAACTTGGGAAATGCGATTGCAATGTATACGTTTGAGGCGGATGTTGTGGGACTTTTGATGAGTTCGAGGGAGCCGTACTCATTGTATCCGCCATGCGTAACACCGCTTTGTAACAGACCTGTTATCGGAATAGTTACACAGATAAACAGTGACGGTGCCGATCCCGACAGAGCGGAAAGCTGGTTAAGACTTGCCGGTTGCGAAACGATTTTCAGAGTTGATTCAAAAACGGGTGAGGGCGTTTGGAAAATAATTGATTATTTGCGTGAGGACGGCGATGTATTGCCGTGGGACGAAGAAGAAAAAACAAGCAGATAGACGAAAATGTCTATCTGTTTTTTCTTGCACAAAATTTTGCAATTTGCATATGATATAGCATAATATCGAATGGGAGGCAGAGGATATGTGCGGAATATGCGGATTTATAAATTTTAAGACAAACCTTGTCAGGAACGAACGAGAAAATCTTGCTGTTGCTCACCGTATGGCAGAAAAACTGCGTCACAGAGGTCCGGACTCTTGGGGAGAATGGGTTGGCGAACACGCAGTGTTTGCTCATAGCCGTTTGGCGGTTATAGACGTTGAAAACGGACTTCAGCCGATGAAACGTACAGTCGAGGGACACGAATTTGTGATTACATATAACGGTGAACTTTATAACACGAACGACATAAGAAACGATTTGAAATCTCACGGATACGAATTTACCACTGCATCGGATACGGAGGTGCTATTGTATGCCTACATACATTACGGCGAAAAATGTGCCGAAATGCTGAACGGCATATATGCGTTTGTTATCTGGGATTCTATGCGACAAAGAATTTTTGCTTGTCGTGACAGATTCGGCGTAAAACCGTTTTTCTATACACAGAAAAATGATGTGACGGTGTTTGCGTCCGAACTGAAATCACTGTTTGAATATCCGGACGTATCGGCAGTGCTTGATAAAACGGGACTTTGTGAACTGTTTGCGCTAAGTCCCGCAAGAACACAGGGTGTCGGTGTGTTCAAAGATGTAAGAGAACTTCGACCGGCAAGATATATGATAATCAACCGTCACGGAATGACAATAAAGAAATATTGGTCGCTTGTGAGCGGTGAGCATAAAGACAGTTACGAGGAAACGATAGAAAAGGTGCGTTCGCTTGTGTATGATTCGGTGAAAAGACAGCTTATTTCAGATGTGCCTATTGCAACATTTCTGTCGGGCGGACTTGATTCGAGTATTATAACCGCAATCGGTGCTATGGAAATGAAGAAAAAAGGCGAAAGACTTTCAACGTATTCGTTTGATTACGAGGATAATAATAAGTATTTCAAAGCGTCGCATTTTCAGCCGGACAGTGATACGAAGTGGGTGCCGAGAATGGTGGAGGCATTTAATACAAACCATACATATCTTGTTTGCCCGAATAACGTGCTTACGGAGCTTTTGGAGGAGGCACTTTTGGCGAAGGATTTGCCGGGTATGGCAGACGTAGACGCGTCACTGCTGTATTTCTGTCGTGAGGTGAAGAAAAATCATACAGTTGTGCTTTCCGGCGAATGTTCGGACGAAATATTCGGCGGTTATCCATGGTTTAGGGAGAAGAAAGCGTTTGAAACACACGGTTTCCCATGGTGCTATGATTTGTCGATAAGAAATAATATTTTGCTTGACAGTGTTCGTAAAACTTTGGATATAGACAATTATTCGCGTATGCGATATGAAGAAAGTATTGCGGAAGTGCCGACTTTTGACGGAGATAATGATGAGGAAAAACGCAGACGTGAAATTTCGTATCTGAATATAAATTGGTTTATGACGAATTTGCTTGACAGAAAGGACAGAATGAGTATGGCAAGCGGACTGGAAGTGCGTGTGCCGTTCTGCGACCACAGACTTGTCGAGTACGTTTGGAATATACCTTGGGAAATGAAAAATCGTGACAATGTTTCTAAAAATGTATTGCGTGAAGCGGCAAAGGGAATCTTGCCTGAAGATGTACGTCTAAGACGTAAAAGTCCGTATCCGAAAACGCATAATCCGCATTATGAGGAGGCGGTTAAGACGTTGCTTGACGGTATTATATCCGATCCGAACGCACCTATTTTGGCGCTTTGCGATAAAACAAAATTAACGTCACTTTTGGACGGCGGTTCGTCGGATTACGGTAAGCCGTTTTTCGGTCAGCTTATGGCAGGACCGCAGTTTATAGGATATATTGTGCAGATGAATTATTTGCTTAGAGATTATAAAGTGAGAATACTGTAAAAACAAAGAGCAGACTGTTTTGTCTGCTCTTTGTTTTTATTCCTCTTTTTCTTCTTTTTCAACAAGCTCCATACGATTGATAGATACCTCGTATGCGGTTTTGGTGATTGTTTCTTCTTCGCTGATACGTTTTTGATATGTTCGTGACTGAATACGTCCCCATATTTTTACATTATCGCCGACGTGAAGATTTTTTGCAAAGCGAGCATTGCGTCCCCATGCAATAATCGGTATGTAGTCGGATTTGTTGTAACTTCTGTTTACCGCAAGCAGAATATCCGTAATTTCACGACCGAACGGAGTTGTGCGGTAAACGGGTTCTTTACAGATAAATCCGTTTAGGAAAAGTGTGTTTGGATTTTTGCTTTCTTCTTCGTCAAAGTGGCAGATGTCTTTTGCAAACACCGTAAGAACAAGACGATTGTCACCGTTTTCGTAACTGTTATAGGAACGGAATTGACCTGTCACCTCAATCATATCGCCGATACAGTATTCACCGTCCATTATAAGTCTTTCAGATACCATAACTCTGACATTATCAGATGCACCGCTTAAACGAGGTACTTTAACGGTAAATGTATAGAATTTTTCGGCGTAAATTTCGTGGTTGAATACAAATTCGTCCTCAATAGTTCCTATGATTATTGCCTGATTGTTTGATAAGTTGTTATCCATGTGTAGAAAACCTCCTCTGCTGTAATTAAATGCTCTTTATCATCAAGTTATATTTATTCGGATATGTCCGCTTTTATGCTTATTAATTTATTATGCTACATATTTTCTTATATTATACAAGTTTGACCTTGACAAAAATACATTAAAATGCGATAATAATTAAATGGAGTATTTTTTCTTCTGAGTATAAATTGAAAGGGTGTGAGTATTTTTGATTATTAAAATAACGGCTTTTATTATCGGTCTTATAGCGATAGTTCTTACTTTCAAAGCTGAACTGATACTTGAAAAAGTTTTCAAAAAAGAGCCGACCCAAGGGTTGGTCCTGCGAGTCAAATACATTGCACTTGCTTTAGCGGTAATTGCCTTTATGGCGGTATTTATATTAGGAAGATAAAATTAAAAGGAGTTAGTATAAATGGAAGATGCAAAGAATATAGCAAAAAATTATAATCCGGCTGAATTTGAGGATAAGCTGTATAATGAGTGGGTAGAAAAGGGATATTTCCACGCAGAAGTGGATAAAAACAAGAAACCTTTTACAATCGTTATCCCACCTCCAAATGTAACAGGTCAACTTCATATGGGACACGCACTTGACGAAACACTTCAGGATATTCTTATCAGATACAAGAGAATGCAAGGTTACAGTGCGTTATGGATTCCGGGTACAGACCACGCCGGTATAGCAACACAAATTAAGGTTGAAGAAAATCTTCGCGTAAACGAAGGACTTACCCGTTACGATTTGGGACGTGAAAAGTTCCTTGAAAGAGTATGGGATTGGAAAAAGCAGTACGGCGGAAGAATTATAAATCAGTTGAAGAAAATCGGTTCTTCATGTGACTGGGACAGAGAACGTTTTACTATGGACGAGGGCTGCAGTAAGGCGGTTAAAGAAGTATTCGTAAATCTATATAATAAGGGACTTATTTATCAAGGCTCAAGAATTATAAACTGGTGTCCGCATTGTATAACGGCTCTTTCTGATGCAGAAGTTGAACACGCCGAGCAGGCAGGTCACTTCTGGCACATCAAGTATCCTATAAAGGATAGTGACGATTACGTTATAATCGCAACAACACGTCCGGAAACATTGTTTGGAGATACAGCAGTTGCAGTTAATCCGGAGGACGAAAGATATAAGGATTTAGTAGGTAAAATGCTTGTTCTTCCGCTTGTCGGACGTGAAATTCCTGTTATTGCGGACGAATATGTTGATAAAGAATTTGGTACAGGTTGTGTTAAAATCACTCCTGCACACGACCCTAACGACTTTGAAGTCGGTCAACGTCACAACCTTGCACAAATTAAGGTTATGAATGATGACGCAACGATGAATTCATATGCCGGCAAGTATGAGGGTATGGACAGATATGAGTGTCGTAAGGCAATGATTAAGGACCTTGAGGACGAAGGACTTCTTGTAAAGGTTGAGGATCACAGCCATAACGTAGGTCAGTGTTACCGTTGCGGTACAACTGTTGAGCCTATCGTTTCAAAGCAGTGGTTTGTAAAAATGAAGCCTCTTGCACAGCCTGCTATTGACGCAGTTAAGAACGGCGATACACAGTTTGTTCCCGAACATTTTGAAAAGGTGTATTTCCACTGGCTTGAAAATATTCGTGATTGGTGTATTTCACGTCAGCTTTGGTGGGGACACAGAATACCTGCTTTCTATTGTGACGATTGCGGCGAAATTGTTGTTACAAAAGAGGACAGCGCAGTTTGCCCTAAGTGCGGCAAGGAAATGCGTCAAGACCCCGATACTCTTGATACTTGGTTCTCATCGGCATTATGGCCGTTCTCAACACTTGGCTGGCCTGATAAGACAGAAGAACTTGATTACTTCTATCCGACAAGCGTGCTTGTAACAGGTTACGATATAATTCCGTTCTGGGTAATGAGAATGATGTTCTCGGCACTTGAACATACGGGAGAAGTTCCGTTTAAGCATGTGTTTATTCACGGTCTTGTTCGTGACAGCCAGGGCAGAAAAATGAGTAAGTCGCTTGGTAACGGTATCGATCCACTTGAAATTGTTGACCAATACGGTGCGGATGCGTTGCGTTTCACTCTTGCAACAGGTAATGCACCGGGTAACGATATGCGTTTCTATATTGAACGTGTTGAGGCGAGCCGTAACTTTGCAAATAAGATTTGGAATGCGTCAAGATTTACTCTTATGAACCTTGATGTAACAGAAAATAAATTGCCTGATTTGAATGATTTACAGCTTGAGGATAAATGGATACTTTCAAAGTATAATGACGTTGTTAAGTCGGTTACTGAAAATCTTGATAAGTTTGAACTTGGTATCGCGCTTTCAAACTTGTACGATTTCATTTGGGAGAACTTCTGTGACTGGTATATCGAGCTTGTAAAGCCTAGATTGTTCGATAAGGAAAATCCGACAGGTAAGACGGCTCAGTATGTATTGACATATGTACTTTCAAATACAATGAAGTTGCTTCACCCGTTTATGCCGTTTATTACGGAAGAAATTTGGCAGCACCTACCTCATGAGGGCGAAAGCATTATGATAAGTGAGTGGCCTGAATATGACGAAAAACTTAACTTCCCTAAGGACGTTGAGAGTATAGAACTTATTATGCAGTCAATCAGTGCTATCAGAAACAGAAGAGCTGAAATGAATGTTCCGCCGTCAAAGAAAGCAAAGGTTATTATCGTAACAGATAAAACTGATGTGTTTGAGCAGGGTACAGTATTCTTTGAAAAACTTGCGTCTGCAAGTGAGGCAGTTGTTCAGACGGATAAGAGCGGTATCAGCGATAACGCCGTAAACGTGGTTGTTCCGTCAGCGGAAGTATTTTTGCCGCTTGATGAACTTGTTGATAAGACAAAGGAACTTGAAAGACTTAATGCGGAAAAGAAAAAGCTTGAGGGCGAAATTAAACGTGTAGAAGGCAAACTTAATAATGCCGGTTTCGTTTCAAAAGCACCTCAAAAGGTCGTTGACGAAGAAAAAGCTAAGGGCGAAAAGTATAAAGAAATGCTTGAAAAAGTCCTTGAAAATATTAAGTCAATGGAAAATATGTGATTCTAAAAGCAAGCCGATTTTTCGGCTTGCTTTTTGTATCTTTGTGAAATAACGGATAAATTGGGGAAAGTGTGAAAAAAGAGCTTATTCATTTTTGAATAAGCTCTTTAAAATTACATTGTATTTGGCAGTCAACAAGCCTGTTTATTCTATTGTCAAATGACGTGGCAGACCGTCAACCATAAACGGTGTAAGTTCACCGATAATAAGCGGACGTGCGTAGTCTATAAATTCTTGTGAAACATAGGTGCCGTTTTGGGTAATCCATTCCTTAGGCACAGTCTTTTCTACATTTGCAATATCGCCGATGTCGTGAGTTTCGGTAAACACTTTATACGGCTCGTTTGATATACGTTTAAATATAACCATTTTACCCGTTTCGCCTGCAAGCGCCGCCGCAACGGCTGTTGCACCTGCGTCGTATGCCTCTGTTATATCGCGTCTTGAAACGATATGTGACGCACATCTTTGAAGTGTTGAGAACACGATACCTCTTGACTTCATACCGGTATCTTTACCAACCATATCCGAAAGGAAAAGCGCGGTTTCACCAAGCATTTTGTGACCGAATACGTCAAGTTTCATATCGTCCTTTTGTGTTTCACAGATATATTGACCGTCGGCGTTTCGTACACCCTCCGACAGTGCGATAATAGCAGACGACTTATGCTTTTTAACCTCTAAAATATCGCTTACAAATTTATCGTAGCTGAAAGGTGTTTCGGGAAGATAAATAAGGTCGGGACCTGTACAATCCTCCGTTCTTGCAAGTGCAGACGAGGCTGTAAGCCAACCGGCGTTTCTGCCCATGATTTCAACTATTGTGATTGAGTCGGTTGTGTAAGTGTCGGTGTCAAGGATGATTTCTTTCATTGCGGATGCAACGTATTTTGCCGCACTTCCGTAACCCGGTGTATGGTCGGTTTTGTCAAGGTCGTTGTCGATTGTTTTCGGCACGCCCATAAATGTAATATCGCTGTTTATCTTGTTTGCGTATTCGGCAAGCTTTTTTATCGTATCCATAGAATCGTTGCCGCCGATATAGAAGAAGTGCTTAATATCAAGCTTTTTAAGTATTGAAAAAAGTTTTTCGTATACGGCACTGTCTTTTTCATAATGCGGCAACTTATAACGCAAGTGCCGAGAAATGATGAAGGAGTGCGTTTTAAAATTTCAATATCAAGGTCGTTTTTGATACAGTCGTTAAGCTCGACATATCTCTCCTGCAAAAGTCCCTCAAGACCGTTTCGCATACCGTAAATCTTACCGCAGCCGGCACGCTTAGCGCCTTGAAAAACTCCGACAAGACTTGAATTGATTACAGATGTCGGTCCGCCCGATTGTCCTACAATTACATTACCGTTCATAATTATTTAGCCTTTCTGTGAGAAAATATATTTTAAAAATTACGCTAACATTATAACATTTTATCCGAATTTGGGCAATAGTAAAATGATAATATTTGAGATATGATGTTTTTATGTAAAAAGAAAGTTACAATAAACGATAATTTTGTATATTTTTTTATTGATACAATGAAATTAATATGATATAATGAAGATAATGAGCGGATTTTGCCGCATAAATCGAAAGGAGTAATAGTATGAAATATTCAGCAGAAGTAGAACATATGTGTCCTTTGACAAAAGGAGCATATCATGGTCCTGCTCCAATCCCTCAAGAGGGTAAATGGACACAGGCAAAGGAAATTAAAGATATTTCCGGTCTTACACACGGTGTTGGTTGGTGTGCACCTCAACAGGGTACTTGTAAACTTACACTAAACGTAAAAGAAGGTATTATCCAAGAGGCATTGGTAGAAACAGTCGGATGTTCGGGTATGACACACTCAGCTGCTATGGCATCAGAAATTCTTGTAGGCAAGACAATTCTTGAGGCTCTTAATACAGACCTTGTCTGTGATGCTATCAATACAGCTATGAGAGAGCTTTTCTTACAGATTGTTTATGGTCGTACACAAACAGCTTTTTCAGAGGACGGTCTTCCAATCGGTGCTGGTCTTGAGGACCTTGGTAAAGGACTTAGATCACAGGTTGGTACAACTTATGCAACACTTGAAAAGGGCCCAAGATACCTTGAACTTGCAGAAGGTTACATAACAAAGATTGCAGTTGACGATAACAACGAAATCATCGGTTATAAGTTTGTTCATCTTGGTAAGATGATGGAAATGATAGCTAAGGGTATGGACGCTAACGAAGCTTTGGAAAAGGCAAGCGGACAATATGGAAGAGTTGACGATGCTGCAAAACTTCTTGACCCAAGACACGAATAATCTGAAAAGGGAGGTAAATATATAATGGCTTTATTTGAGAGTTATGAAAGAAGAATAGATCAAATCAATGCTGAGCTTAAAAAGCATGGCATTTCATCAATAGAAGAAGCAAAGAAAGTCTGTGATGACGCCGGTGTTGACGCATACAACATCACAAAGAGCATTCAGCCAATCTGCTTTGAAAACGCTTGTTGGGCTTACACAGTAGGTGCGGCTATCGCAATTAAAGACGGTGTTAAGACAGCTGCAGAGGCTGCTGAGAAAATCGGTCTTGGCTTGCAGTCATTCTGTATTCCTGGTTCTGTTGCCGATGACAGAAAGGTTGGTATCGGACACGGTAATCTTGGCGCAATGCTACTAAGAGAAGAAACAAAATGTTTCGCATTCCTTGCAGGTCACGAATCATTCGCAGCTGCTGAGGGTGCTATCGGTCTTGCAAGAAGTGCAAACAAGGCTCGTAAGGAAGATCTAAGAGTTATCCTTAACGGTCTTGGTAAGGACGCCGCTCAAATCATATCAAGAATTAACGGCTTTACTTATGTACAGACTAAGTTTGATTACTATACAGGTAAGCTTGAAATTGTTAAAGAAACAGCTTACTCAAAGGGCGAAAGAGCAAATGTTCGTTGCTACGGCGCAGACGATGTTCGTGAAGGTGTTGCTATAATGCACCACGAGGGCGTTGACGTTTCTATCACAGGTAACTCAACTAACCCAACAAGATTCCAACACCCTGTTGCAGGTACATATAAGAAAGAATGTATCGAACAAGGTAAGAAGTATTTCTCAGTTGCATCAGGCGGTGGTACAGGTCGTACACTTCACCCTGATAATATGGCTGCAGGTCCTGCTTCATACGGTATGACAGATACAATGGGTCGTATGCACTCAGACGCTCAATTCGCAGGTTCATCTTCAGTTCCTGCTCACGTTGAAATGATGGGTCTTATCGGTATGGGTAACAACCCTATGGTTGGCGCAACAGTTGCTGTTGCCGTTGCCGTAGAGGAAGCTGCAAAGGCTGGTAAGTTCTAATTTAAAGAACGGTATTTTAAAAGACACCATTTAGCAAATGCTAAATGGTGTCTTTTTTGTACTATTCAAGTTCGATACAGTCGATTGATACAGCCGGGCTAAGATAATCCGAGCCATTGCTACCGCTTATAACGTTAAGTTTAAGCTGGTTCCAATCTCTTGTGTTTTTATTAAATGCCGATGCAGGTACTGTAAATGAATAAGTATAATTGTTACCTCTGTAAGTACCGATTGTCATTAAACGAGTACCCGGTTGATTCGATGCTGACGGTAATTTAGACGTCCACGAATTTACCGATGGCTGAATACGTCCGCCGATATAACTTCCTGTAATACCGATTTTCAAAGTGTGGTCTTTGGCTGCTTGTTCGGAATTGAGTCTGAAATATACTATAAGTCCGTTATTGACATCTTTAAAGATGTAACAAGGGAATGATGATGCGTCTGATGTGCCGACAATGTAGTTGCCTTTCCAAGATTCAACGCGACTGTCTGCCGGGTGCATTTTAGTCATAAGTGAACCGTTCTTAAATTCAAGCGGTGTACCGTCCCAATCGCCGATTCTCCATGTTACGTCATTGTCTGACGGGTCATCGGTAATTGTTATTGAATTTAAAATTTTTGTACCGCCTGCAGTTACCGTTACATCAGTTGTGTAAACAGCAAGCTCGTTTTTGTAAATTGTCATTGTGTATGTTCCCGGCAGCATATTTGTGCAGGAGAAGTATCCGTTTGAATCAGATGCTTTTGTCCAATATTGAGCCTCGTCATTTGAAAAACCTACAACGTACTCATAATCTGATTTCATATTTTTGATACCTACTCCGGCAACTCTGCCTCTGCCGCTTGAACCGACCCAACCGTGAATGCCAAGCGAATCAATCCAATCTGTCTTTAAATTGCCGGCATATAATTTTGATGAAGGTTCGCCGCCGTCAGTGAATGCAAGTACATAAGGACCTTGCAAGCCGTAACGCTTAACATCGGTCTGTGCCATACCGTAGTAAAGTATTTCGTAAAGATTTACGGCAACATCTGTATTATCTCTGATAAGAGAACGATAGAACGGACCGCCGGATGCTTTTTCGTGATTACTGCGTACAATGTATGCACCGACGTTGCCGTTTGATATACCTGTGTAATTATAATCCATTACTCTTGTATCTGAATAATGCTTTGAATATGTGTAACCGGTTGAGGTGTCGGTGAATATATCCTTTGCCTCAAGGGTTGAATACGAACTATACCAACTGTTAGAAGTATTCAAAACAGGGAATAGTGACGGTTTAAGTCTGACAATGTAGCGTGTTACGGTTACACTGTCATCGGCTATATATGTAAACATATAGATGTTGTTTTCGCCTTTGCGTGCAACGTAGTATTGCTCTAATGTTCCGTAAACTACTTTGACCATTATTACTGAACTGCTTGGCTGTGAAATTGTTACGTCCGACTGACCAAGACCGGTTTCAACGTGTGAATTTTTGTTTGTGTAGCCGTTGTAGTCAGTTCCGTTGTAAATAAGCGATGAAATATCACCGTTTGAACGTTTTACTTTAAACACAAGGTTTGCACCCGTGTCTATGGTGTAATTTGTACTGTCTTCGGTGTAACCGAAATCAGCCAAAGCTGAACTTGGTATGAGGAATGCGGAAATCATCAAAGCCATAAATATGGCAAGTCTTAACAGTACGCCCCTCTTTGAACTCTTTAGTTGTGATTCGTTTTTCATAAAACTCTCCTTTCGTTTCATGCTCTCCCATTTCCTTAAACTCCACATGAGCTAAGAATAACACGGCTTTGTGCAATGCGTCAATATATTTTTTTGCAAGCGAAGAAAATTGTAGAAGTAGCACAAAAACGAAAAAAGAATTGGTATAAAATAGACAAGAATATTTTGTGATTTGGTGTAATATTAGTATAATGTTACGACTTAAATTTGGACGAATAATTACTTGTCTGTTTTGTCATACAATCTGACCAATGCAGAAACAGCTTGGCTGATTGTTATGTTTGCTTTTGGATTAAAATTTTCGTCAGTGTTGTTTAAGATATTCAATGTTTTTAAACTGTACACAAAAGACACTGCCCATGATGATATTTCGCTATTGTCGGCGTATGACATATCTACCTTGGCAAGCGGAAGTTCAATGTCTAAGTAGTTTGCGGCACGGCAAAGAATTGTTGCGGCTTCTTCACGCGTGAGTTTGTCGTTTGGTGAGAAGATATAATCGCCCTTACCCGATACTATTTTAGCGGAATATAATACGGTAATTTTGTCATTGCCGTTTGTGTCATCAAATGGAGCACGTTCATATTTGAATATGGGCAATTCTTTTATCGGGTTTACCAAGTTGTATACAAAATTACAGAATTGTTCACGTGTAATATCATCGTTAAAGTTGTAGTTTTCGTTGTTGATAATGCCAAGTGATACCGCTCTTGATATGTCGCTTTCAAATGCGGTGACTTCACTGTTTTGCTCAATTTGAGTTGCGTTGTTGCTTTCTTCTGTTTCATTGCTTGCAAATACAGATGTACCTGACATCATCGCCAATGCAAGAATAATTGTTATTGCTTTTTTTAACATTTTAATTCCTCCGTTCCATTTGCTTAAAATTCGGTAATTGCAAATACCTTTAAAATTTGTAGAATGTTTCTCTATTATAAATACTTTTTAAAAGCTCAAAAGGTTGCATTAATTTCAAAAATGCAAAATCTGTAATTTGCTTTAGAGGTTTTTACTGTCGTATTTTTCGAGGATTTCTCTGATTTTTGCTATATTGTCTTCGGTTAATTGCTTATTGTTGTCCTCTATATTTTCCATAAACCCTGCCGATATAATTCCTGTAGGAACAGCCACAAGCCCTATTCCCAATAAAGCAATTATTGCACTGAATATTTTTCCTGCTACGGTAAGAGGATAAATATCCCCATATCCCACAGTGGTAAACGTAGATATTGCCCACCATAAACCCGAAAAAGCATTTGAAAAAACATCGGGTTGAACAGGGTTTTCAAAGTAATACATAATAACCGAAGAAATAATCATCAATAAAAATACAACAAATATTGACGAAACTAATTGATCGGATTTTTTCTTTAGTACATTACCTATTGAAGATAATCCCGATGTATAGCGGTTCATTTTGAAAAGTCTGAAAAGACGAAGTAATCTTATTAACCGCAAAATTCTTAAATCAATGGGTAATAGAAACGGTATGTAAAATGGCAGTATTGCTAATAAATCGACAATAGCCATCGGAGAAAAGAAGAATTTTATACGTGCAATGAACGGTTTCTTTTCCGGATATAATAAATCGGCAGTCCAAAGCCTTAATATGTATTCAACAGAGAAAATTATAACGGAAACAATCTCTATAATTAAGAATATACGGATTTTTAATGCGGATAAGGAAAAGGTTGCTGCGATAATAGTTACGGTATTAATTAAAATTAATGTGACGATAACTAAGTCGAACATTTTACTTAGAATGCTTGAATTATCGGTGGGTTGAATAATTTTAAAAATTTTATTTTTTATTGATTTCATCTTATACACCTACTACTTTAAATTTGATTATTTAATTTTATCATATTGGTTAGTTAATTGCAATAAATGTTTACAGATGAATTTTTAGTTAATATAAGTTAAATGAATATGCAAGAAATATTGACAACAGGGTCGATTTTTGATACTATTATTATGTATTACTATAAGTAAATTTTAGGGAAGGACAGGTGAGTTTTTATGACTCCTAAAGTAGCATTAATAATGGGAAGTGACTCTGATTTTGAAAAATTAAAGAGTTGCGTTGCAAAGCTTAAAGAATTTAAAATTGAGGTAGATGTGAATGTAATTTCTGCACACAGAACACCTGACAAAGCGGCAGAATTTGCCAAGAATGCCGAGAAAAACGGTATTGAGGTTATAATTTGTGCGGCAGGTATGGCGGCACATCTCGGTGGAGTTATAGCGGCTCACACAACAGTACCTGTTATAGGTATTCCGATTAAGTCAACACTTGAGGGGATGGACGCACTTTTGGCAACAGTCCAAATGCCTCCGGGTATCCCTGTTGCGACGGTCGGTATAGATAACGGCACGAATGCGGCGATTTTGGCTGCACAAATGCTTGCTATTAAATATGATTATTTGAAAGACGCTCTAAAAGACGCAAAAGTTAAAATGGTTGAGGGCGTCGAGAAAAAAGACGAAAAAATTAAAAAAGCAGTTGCAGAAATGTAATAAAATATGAGTTATGTCCAATGGGTGAAAAAATGAGGGAGAAGTGTCTTAGTACAGTTGAGCATGAAAAAACATTAATTGATAATGAATTTCCAAAGCAAAAAGACTTGACAAATCGTATATTTGTTGAAATTTTAGATTTTATAAATCAAGATTTTGACGGAATATCTGATAATAAAAGATACAGATGTTTTTTAGATTTGTATAAAAATATCTTAAT
>QTVU01000050.1 GCA_003460745.1 Firmicutes bacterium AM55-24TS | reverse complement strand
AAAATTCATAAACTTTATATTTCAGTATTTTGTAATGGCTAATTATATTATAAAAAGGAGGTGTTTGTCATGTCTGAAAAGTTCAATAATATGTCATTTCGTACAAAATTGTTGCTTTCATATATTGCGGTTATTATATTATGTATCATTATTTTTGGTTTAACCGTATTTTCGAGCATTTCAAGAAGATTTGAAAATGAAATAACTGACAATAACGCACAGATAACAGGCCTCGCTGTCAATAATATGACAAATACCATGAATAATATTGAGCAAATTCTGTATAGTGTTCAAGCCAATTCGACAATTGAAAAAATGCTGACTGCGTCCAATCCTCCGTCTCCTTATGAAGAAATTGCCGCCATAGAACAAGAACTTTCAAAAATAGACCCCTTAAAAGCAACAGTATCACGTCTTAGTCTATATATTGAAAACCGTACATCATACCCATCTCCGTTTGATTCGAATGTGACCGCTTCCGTTTATTCCAAAAATGAGGTATGGTATAAAAACACAAAGGAACTGAACGGAAGCACATACTGGTGCGTTATGGATTCCTCTGATGCCAATGGCTTGTTGTGCGTTGCTCGTGCGTTTATAGATACGAGAACCCATAAAATACTCGGAATAATCCGTGCAGATGTTAATCTTTCGCAATTTACAAATGATATTGCACATATAAGTATGAACAATACAGGTAAGCTTTTTTTGGTATATGAAAATCACATAATAAACACGTGGAATGATAGCTACATAAACAACTTTGTAAACGAAAATGAATTTTTTAAAGCAATAAGTGCTGATTCCGATAAGCCTCAGCTTGTTCAGATAAACAAAGAAAAACATATTATAAACCATAGCCGGCTCAAGGACAGCTCTCTTATCCTTGTACGTGCTTCAAAACTTGATGATTTTAACAGTGATATACATATAATCGAAAAATCAATGATAACTACAGGAATTATAGCATTACTTGTCGCTCTAATATTCATTTTTATTTTTACACGTTGGCTTACAGCTCCTATAACAAAGCTTATAAAGCATATGGAACGCTTTGAAAATAACTATGAGCGTATACCGATAGAAATAACCTCTCATGACGAGATGGGCAAACTGGGTGAGTCCTACAACTCTATGCTCAACACCATAGATTCTCTCATAACCGATGTTGAAGATTTATATAAAAAACAAAAGATATTTGAACTTAAGGCTTTGCAAGCTCAAATTAACCCTCACTTTTTATACAATACCCTTGACTCAATTCATTGGATGGCACGTGCTCATCATGCACCGGATATAAGTAAAATGGTGTCCGCATTGGGAACTTTTTTCCGTCATTCTCTTAATAAAGGCAACGAATATACTACAATAGAAAACGAATTAAATCAAATATCAAGCTATGTATCTATACAAAAGATACGCTTTGAGGATAAATTTGACGTTGTATATGACATTGACGAAAATCTTCTGCACTGTACAATCGTAAAATTAACAATTCAGCCTCTTGTTGAAAATTCTATCATCCATGGTTTTGATGAAATTGAAGAAGGCGGTATGATAACAATTCGTATCTATCCCGAAGATGATTATATATTTATTGATGTTATTGATAATGGTAGCGGCGCAGACACTAATGAGTTAAATAAAGCTATTACTCATGAATTGGACTACAACGAACCAATCGAAAAATATGGACTTACAAATGTAAATCTGAGAATTCAGTTATATTTTGATAAAACCTGCGGCTTATCATTTAAAACCAATGAAACCGGCGGTGTAACAGCCACAATAAAAATAAAGCGAAAAGAACCGGAATATAAAACTATTGATTTATAATTTTGTATATGAGGATTGACTGCAATTCAAATACCGAAAATAATATAACTCAATACTGCCGCAAACTTAATGCTTATTCAGCTTTGCACACTGTTATGAAGAATCTTTCATAACAGTGCTATCTTTGCCATGTTCCGGCAATACCGAGATTATATTCAACAGAATGTAACGAATGTCAAAAATAATTGACCGTTCATTATATTTATATAAAAGCACCTTGCTTTTTAAGTTCTTTTCTTAATTCTTCAATGTCAATGTCTTGCACGTTTATATTATTTACAGCACATATTCCGGCGGCAACACCTCCGCCATGACCTATAGCTCCTGCAATAGGTGATACACGTATTGCCGCTTGTGCCTCGAAATTTGCACTGATGCAGCGTCCGACTGTAATCAAATTTTTCACATTGTCAGAAATAAGCGAACGGTACGGAATATGATATATATCCCCATATTCTAACGAAAGTTTTGTTTTTTCATACATTTGGGTATCATTTCCCTCCGGAGCGTGAATATCTATTGGATAACCGCCGCAAGCAATGGTATCATCAAAATCTACACAGGATATAATATCCTCAGCTGTAAGCACATAGCTACCTTTCAGCTGACGTGAACCTCGTATGCCTATAAATGGACCCGTAAACTCAAGCTCTGCATTTTCAAAGCCCTGTACCTCTGTTTTAAGCAATTCAAGCACTTCCCAAGCCTGCTTTCTTCCGAGAATTTCAGCACGAGTTAAATCCTTCGGTTCGGTGGGGTCTGCATTAATTATGCGTGTGGTATTTACAATAAACTCTCCTACCCTGTCTGTTTCAAAAAACAGAATATCCTCCCTCTGAAATGAAATCTTGCCTGTCTTTTGTGCTTTTTTCAATGTATTTACATACCCGCCTATAGATAGCTTTGGAGCACGGGTAACTTTGCTTAAATCACTCTTAAGCCGAGGAAATTCATCATTATTATTCATTATATATTCCTTGACTCTATCCGTATCAACATTAATAACCTTAAAATTCATTGTCATAGGCTGGCATTTCCCATCTGCCTCACGACCTTTGTTTGTTTCAAGCCCTGCAAGAAAAGCAAGGTCACAATCTCCGCTTGCATCAACAAACATTCTAGACTCTATACATCGTTTACCGTTTTTCCCATATACCTCAACAGAGTTTATTACGGCATTTTCGTATTCAACATCACAGACCACACTATGATAGAGAAGTTCAACACCGGCTTCTGCCATCATATCCTCAAGTTCAAGTTTCATTCCTTCAGCCGAAAACGGAGTAACTGTATATGTATAGCCCGTAGTATCAAAAATATGCCCCGGAGAGAACCCTTTATTCATTAATCTTTCTATAAGTTCATTCGTTACACCCCGAACAACTTGAACATCACCGGCATGAAACGTCATCATAGGTCCCGTACCACATGCTGTAAGTGTACCGCCTAAAAAGCCATATTTCTCAATCAATATAACACTTGCTCCACATCTTGCAGCTGCTATTGCTGCCATACAACCGGATATTCCACCTCCGATTACCGCTACATCATACATTTTTTACACCTCCAAATTTTATATGTTGTTCCTCGCCCCTTGCAGCACAAGTATCAATCTCCATACATACATACGGTACAAGTTGTATTATATTAATTCGTTCGCTCTTACTTATTATTTCTTGTGCACTGTAGTCAAGCTCTATATAAATTTTATCTTGTTTCTGTGTAATATCAGATATAGAAAGTTCAAGCGTTCCACAAGTCTGCGTGGTCATCACAATACAACGCCTATCACAACTTATCCCCCCTGCACTGTGCGTCTTATCTTTCAAAAACACCACTCCGGTTGTTCCATTCTTTTTTACACACTGTATTGAATCAGAATTCTCAATTATCCTTATTCCACTTTTTCTGTAATAATCATTTATTTCTTCTTCATGGCATTTTGGAATAACTATATATTCGTAAGAAACGTCTTTTACCTTTCTTCCGTGTTTAATCCACATTGTAAGATACCTTCCCTTGTAACTCTTACCATCTGATTTTATGCTCATATTATTCCAATCTCCGCTTCGTATCTCTCGAAAAATATTTACCTCCTGTTCCTCCGGGAAACAGTAGCCCACATCATGACTACCATCAAGATAAGCTCCTTTTATAATATAACCTTCACTTTCTTCATTACCATGTACTGTAAATCTCGAATTATCTGTTACAAGTCGATTTTCAATTATCGTTTCTACTTCACTTTCTTCTTCACTGTTTATACAACTTCCAAGACAAACCACTTCTTTATCGAAGAAAAACCACGATTTATTCGCTTTCAGACTATTTTCATTTGAAATCAACTTCATTGTGCATACACCGTTTTCCCCTATGCCGCATCCTCCTGTAAAATCACCTGCGGCATTAATATTAGGTTTTACTGTCGAGCCTCGTAAAACAGTTGTCCCTGGTAGGCGTTGTAAATCTATTGTTTGCCAAAAAAAGTCCGACTTTGGCTCATTTTTTTTATAAATGTACATCATACCGTCCGAGGTATGATGAGCATTTTGATTTTCATCGTTAATTGATTCATATGCTGCAGTCCGTTCTGAATGCATGGCAAGACCTATCGTATAACCATTTCCGTGTTTAACAACTCTATCCATACTGTTAAATGCCATAAAATATGGCTTGATTTCTTTCGGTTTAATATTATTATCTTCTTGTAAATGTTCCGCAAGTTCTGCCGTAAATACTGAAGCATATTCAAAAAAATTATCTGTAATCTGTGTCTTGATCGTACCCTTCAATTCATTAAACTCAGGCATTTCACTTAATATAAGCATTGCCGAAAGTATGTGCGTACAAGCAAGGTCACTCTGCTCATAATAACGTGAAATTTCTCTGCCACGTACCATATCCATAGCTCTGCCATTATATATGAAAGGAAGATAGGATTTTTCAATCCATGTATTAATTATATCTGTATTTTTATTTTCAAATTCTGTATCTTTAAAAATATATAACATCGGTGCAAGTTCTTGTATAAGCGAGCGTCCGTAACCACAATTATATGGTATATTATCATGTTGAATAAATGAACCATCCTTATAAAAACCGTCACCGCTGTCTGTTATAACCATTACATCCTGTATACCGGATATAGCATTCTTTATACTATCGTTGTCTGAAAGTAATATTCCACGAACAGCAAAAATAACTGACTCCCAAATTCTGTTAGCACCGGTAAGCTTTATCCTATCATTAAAATGTTTTTCCGCCGCCATATATCGTTTGAGTTGTGATTTGTCAGTATAATCATACATCAAGGTAAAAATACTGTTGATACTAAGAGGGATACCTATTTCCCAGTACCACCAGTTACCTTTAGGCACAGTAGTGTCATTATATACTTTTTCTAAAGTATTTAGTGCATTAAATATTTCATTTTTTATATTTTTATTATGATAGAATTGTGAGTTATTTTGAGAAAACGATATAGAAATGTCCAGTATTCCTTTCAGTGTTGCATTTATAACTCCCGGCTCATTTGATGTAATTGCCTTTTCTATACGCCCACCAAGCTGTACAAGCCTTTGTTCTGTGCGTTCATCTGATTGTAGTATGCAATCAGCCGTTTTTTTGCCGTTGTATCCTCTACCGCATAAAACATCAGAATATCGCTTTCTTAGTATGTTAAAATCCGTCATAATCATTCCTCCCATTTTTATATGTATCAATAATATCATATATGTCTATGCATATTAAATGGGAGAATCTTTAATTAATGCGTTAAATTTTTTATATTTCAATTTAAAAGGACGCTTTAAAATAGAGCGTCCCTTTAAATTTTATAACAGTTCCCATTCTTTTATTCATTCTCTTTTTATAGGCTCATCTCTTGCCTAATCAATATACACGTTTTAAAACAACTGATTTAGCCAATCAACTGACAGACTCAACCACGGATACTCTCTTTCAAACTTTCGTTTGGACCATATTAACTCATCACTCACCCTTGACAAACCATGCTCGCCTTTCTCAAATATATGTAATTCAAACGGTACTCCAACCCTCCTCAAGCCAGCTGCATACATCAGTGTATTTTCAACAGGAACACATATATCCTCATATGTATGCCATAAAAACGTTGGTGGAATTATATCCGTAATACGCCTCTCAAGCGACAGACTGCTCCATAGATGATTTGACTCGTCATCTGTACCTGTAAGATTTTTAAATGAATCTTTATGAGCAAATTCACCCGATGTTATTACCGGATAACTTAAAATTTGAGCATTTGGCTTATGCATTGCTAACTCAATCTCGCGCTCGCTGAATATTTCAGAATCATTCCACAAGGCACTTAGTGATGCTGCAAGATGTCCACCGGCAGAAAATCCGCATACAATTACCTTATCCGTATCTATATTCCATTTTTCTGCATTTTCTCTAAGCATGGCAACTGCATTAGCTGCATTTTGTATAGGAAGCGGATGTGTGTGCGGTTCAACACAATAATACACTACTGCCGCATGGAATCCTGCTGCGTTATATGCCATAGCAATACGCTCTGCCTCACGCTCAGATACCATTCCATATCCACCTCCGGGAAATATCACAACTATTGGACGTTTCTTACCGTCCAGAATATACGTTTCCATATACGGCATAAATCCATATTCTGTCGCTTCTTTCAACAAGTTAAATTTCTTATTAAACATAACATTCACTCCGTCTTAATTTTTGTCAGTTAAACGGGCATATCCTATCACAGAATATGCCCGATATGCTCATCTTAATTCAATGTAAATACTTTATTAAATAATGGTTTCATATCATTTTTCCATATAAAGACCTTCACCTTACTCTTATTTACGCAAGTAAATGGAATAATTACACTGTCTGAAATTTCATCTGATTTTATCGAAAGCAATGTACCATTCTCATTATATTCTGCAACATAAACCATGCCTTCTTCTGTTATATTGGTAAATATAGCATTAACATTTCCATTTTTATCATCATACGTTATATTCACTGTCGGTTCTGTAGGCTCATCCTTTGCTGCCGCATTAATTGTCACACTCATAACTTCACTGGCAAAGGATTCATCTGCAACTGCCGCCACACGAACAATGTAAGACCCCGGTGCAAGATTTGTGATTTCCGTGCCTACACACTGCATCCATGTGAATGTAGGTTCTGACAATGATTTATATTCCATTGTAGTGTCAACACCTGTGATTTTGCCGTCATTGCCTTGATAAGTCTGTTCTTCAACCGCTGCTACATTTGGTGCGGATGAACGTTTAGGAATAGAAAGTTCAAACGCTTCACTGTTGCTTGTTTTTATGCCATCACCTTTTTTTACGATTTTTAGGGTATGACCGAAATATGTGTTGTCAATGTCGATATCCTCTGTTACATTATCTTTATCCGTCGCTACGCCATCATCTATTTTTATTATATAGTCACAGCCTTCCGTAAAGCCTGTTAGCTTTTCGTTTACATAGTTAATCGAGATTGTAGGCTGCGTTTCCGGCATTGCATCATACGCAATAATTGTAACCGAATATTCTGCACTCTTAAACTGCCTTTCGGCTTCCTCGTCTGCACTTACAGCTTTATAACGGATTTTATATGTGGTTCCAGGCTCAATATCACCTATATCATCTCCATCGCCCGTAGTCCAATTAATACCATTATTCGTACTATATTCCATAGTGTCTGCGATACCTGCAATAGTACCTTTGCCGCCAATCACACTCGGTTGTGTTACTATGATTTCCGATTTTGTCGGTGCTGCAGGACGTGCCTTAACTATTAGAGTCTGTGCTTCACTCGCAACCGTTGTCACATTATTACCCTTCTTTACTATCGAAAGCGTTATCTGTTCATTTGTTATATAATTAGCTAATGATAACTTGTTATCTGTTAATGTAACATCTAAACCATTAATTGTATATGTTCCATCCTCAACAAAGTTATAAGTTCCTCTGTTGTATAATCAATTGCAATTTCAGGCGTCATTTCCTTTTCAGCTATAAACGTTTCAACTGTAATTGTTGTCTTCTCACTTGCAAAGTCTGTATCTGTTGCAGCTTTGCGGACATTGTATTCGCCTGCATCAACCTCAACTGTATCAACCAACTGCGTACTACTCCATTCATCTGTTCTCTTGAGTTTGTACTGCATGCCATTCATACCTGTGAGTTTACCTTTGCCGCCTATTTCCGTAGCATTTACACCTTGAACGGTTGTAGGTGCCTTAGGACGTGCTTTAACTGTCAACTGTTGCACGTCACTGTCGGTATATGTTTCGGTATTGCGTGCTTTTTTTACAATTTCAATAGACAATAATTTGCCGGCATAACCAATTTTTTCATCATCAAGCGATATTGTCGTCACGCCCTCGCCAAGCGTTATATCTTTAGCATTACCTTCACCCACCTTTATCGTATACGGTTCCTGTGACTCAAAGCCGGTAAGTGTTTCATTTATATAATCAATGCTTATCTGTGGAGTTGCTTCCTGTATTTTTGCCGGTGGTATAATTTCCTCCTCCGAATATGATACTTCTGTTACTTTAACGTTATCTATATACGTCGCATTTTCAATATTATTTGAAGCTGTATGATAGAATCGCAAGTCTGTTATTCCTTCCTTTAAAGTGTCAAAGGCTCCTTTACATGTATCAAATGAACTTCCTTCTTTTACAAAACTCACATTATCTTGAAGCATTGTTCCATCTAGCCATATTGAAAATATTCCTGTGTTTGGATGAAGTTCAAGTTTTATATGGTGCCATTGGTTATTCTTTATAGACATTGCTTGTTCATAGCACCAGTTTCCTCCCGTATTAGTAATAGCTGTTCTGAGTGACGATGCGGTGAAATATGTAAGCCATAGTTCATTTCCTTCCTTTGTTTTAGCATACATACCTCTTGATGCACCAATCGCATCATCAGCACTTTCAAACATCGTGTCGTATTCTATTGTTAATGTTTTCTGCGGATTATCTGCCTTACTTATAGGAATAGTTGCATTAGCCGTTGCCTTATTGCCGGTGGCAGACAACTTCAACGACTTTGTTGTTTCTCCTGTAGGTATTGCCGACGTTACCGTCGTTGTTGTCCCATTAACGTCATTCGTTGCCTTTGCCAGCATATCATCGCCGTTGTTATACTCAACAGATGATGGACTTTCTGTATATCCCTTCACATAATCATATCTTGTAGGTCTTATAATATTATAAGTTGTATAGTCAACACAGGTAAGACTGTTAATGTTATCATTGTCTGTTGCAATTGCATAAACACTGTGCACACCCGATGTAACATCAGGTGTAAATACCCATTTACCGTCGTCACGTTGTTTAGCATCACCCGCCTTGATTTCTCCCTCGTCAATATATACCTCAACTTTACTGACAACACCATCTGTGTCATAAGCACTTATTACAATGTCGTCGCCTGACTGCTCTACTTTTGATATATACGGTGCATAATTATAGAACTCTGTCGTTGACAACTCTTTATTTACAGCTTTAGAAGCATATTTCTCTGTCAAATCAGTCATAAACGGTGCTATAGGTCTGCCTGCAGCATTAAATGTATTAATCACGGCTGGGGTGTCAGTTTGTGCTTCAACTAAATCCTTTGCAATACCCGGAGTATCTGACCATGCATACTTAACCTGTGGATTTGTTATATCTGTTACATCTATTTCTATAGTATCGCCGTTAATTGTCGGTGTAACATCTTTGTATATTCCGTCATCATCTTTAAGTTCAAAGCCCAACGGCACACCTCCATCATCGGTTGAAAGAGAGCCGTATGTATTCTTGAAATGAAGAATAAGTTTATCGCCACTGCGTTCCATATAATCAAAAGATGGGCTTTCAACATTTGATTGTGTATTGTTAATAAAATCTTCTATATAAGCAACTGCTCTGTCAGCAATAGGTCCTTTATCATTTGGGTGAACATTATTTGTAGTTCCTGTATCATTGCTCACAACTGTTTTTACGTTATCCATTCTTTGTGATACATTCCATTGTCCCGCTCTTACTCCGGTGCCAATGCGTATTGTCGAATAAATTTTTGCAAAATTCGCAGTAGGAAGTTGAATGACTACAAATGGTAAGTCCTCATCATTAAATGTTTTTCTCCAGTTGTTAATAAGCGAAGTCAATGCTTGCTCATACACTGTGCCGCTTTCAAAGGTAGTATTTGCCTCTCCTTGATACCATACAACAGCAGATGCTTTCAAATTCTTTAGCGGCAGAAGTCTTTGTGTATATAGTCCGCCTTTTGAGCTTGCTCCCGCCATCATTCTCTTTGCTTGTGAATCCCAATTTACTGAATATGTCGGAATCCACTGCATTATTGACGACCCACCCAAACTTGAACTTATAAGACCTATAGGAACATCAGAATCTTTTTTTATCATCCTCTTACCTATCAAGAATCCAAGTGCAGAAAATTGCTTTGAATTTTCCATAGTAGCAACCTTCCACTCTGAAATCTCGTCAAATGAATTCATATATCTCACGTCTTCGTAAGCTTCACTTAATTCTTCGTTCATCAACGTTGGAAAAGTCTCAAGGCGATTAAACATATTTGATTGTCCCGTACAGAATATAACATCACCGACAGCCACATTATCGAGAGTAATCATGTTATCACCGCTTGATACTGTCATAGTTGCTGATTTTACAGCTTCCATAGCAGGAAGGGTTATCTCCCATAAACCATGTTCTATTGTTGTTTGCTCATCAGCCCCATTAAAATTTACTGAAACCGTATTCCCCGATTTTCCTGTACCTGTAATAGTAATAGGTTCTTTTCTCTGGAGTACCATGTTTGAGGAGTACACCGCATTCAAAGTTAACTCCGGTTCAAGAGTAGGCGTTGGGGTTGGACTTGCCGTTGGGGTTGGCGTTGGTGTCACATCCGGATTGATTGTTGTGGTTGGCGTTGGTGTTGTATCCGGCTCTGTTTCG
The DNA here is from genome assembly GCA_003460745.1 of Firmicutes bacterium AM55-24TS. Lineage (GTDB taxonomy): Bacteria > Bacillota > Clostridia > UBA1381 > UBA1381 > Hominilimicola > Hominilimicola fabiformis. Next base: position 7,617 of record QTVU01000050.1, on the reverse strand, counting down.
CCACCTCCATCACTGTCTATATTCACATCAAATGAGTCAATAGACCACTGTATTTTCTTAGTGACTTGAGTTTTATCCTCACTTAAATCTCCACAGCCTATATATAAATATACGAATCCATCCTTTGATGCCGTAATTCCGTTAGGCAGGGAATACTTCATATTTGATTTGTTTGTTGACCAGTTTTTTATATTACTTTCATCTGTATGCTTTTCAAGTTCCTCTTTTACCAAATCCTGCGAGTGTGATGTAAGTGTTATTTCGCTATCAGAAACAAAAAGACAATATTCCAATTCCATTGTTGCAGTATCAAGATATGTAAAATTAATATCGACATTAATCTTGTCGCCGGTATTTACTTGTGCCAACTTAAACATTGTCGCTCTTGGTGTATTGTTTGCTTGTATATAATAAGTGACACTTTCTTTACTGCTTACAGTATTTTTTAATATTTTACTATTACTTTTGTCTGAACTTGGCAGTGTATACGCTGATACTCCGTCCGCTTCCGCTTCTACTGTAGTTGTAGTAGCCGCAAATGCCGTCAAACCGATAGATGCACATATCATCGTCACAGCTAACATCAATGAAATAATTTTTTTCATTTTTTTCCCCTCTTTCCGTTTTTATATACTTTTACTCATAATAACTATATCTTGTTATTAATCTTACCACGGGAATTTTTTTATTAAAATGCGGTAAACTTTAAGCTGTGCGGTTAAATTTATTAAAACCAACCATGTTTTTCGGTACAAAAGTCATATAAATCGTAAAATATGCTGTTAAAAGCTTGACTTGCCATAACATTATCCATAACCCTATTGACGCAAAAAAACAGTGCCATTAGAGTTGATTTTCAAACCAACCTAACGACACTGTTTTATTATAAAGTATAAATAATTTCTTCTAAAATTTAATCGCTATATCATTCCAAAATGTTTGAGTGCGTATTCTATGCCATTATCGAGCAAATCTTTTGTCACAAAAGATGCCGACTTTTTAAGTTCTTCACTGCCATTACCCATAACGATACTGTTAGGCACTGCCGTAAGCATAGGCAAATCATTCATACTGTCGCCTATTGCATACGCATTATCAATCGGAATATTATGGTATTCAAGAACTTTTTTTATTCCTGTACCCTTTGAAAATCCTTTTACCGTCATCTCACAAAAGCCGTCACCACGCACAATAAAATCAAAATCTTTTTCGATTTCTCTTTTAAATCGTTCTATATTGCTTTTTTCATCATACCAAGCCAAGAATTTGTCAAAAGCAAAACCATCGTCGCTGACATCAGGTGACAAATCTTTACCTTGCATTTCAAAACGTCTTTTCAGTTTTACAAAACCGTCTAAATTTCTACTGCGTTTATCACAATAAAATGACTTAGAATGTTCATACATTGGTGTCATATTACATTCAAACACAAGTTTAGCAACATTTTTGCAAAGCTCCGATGACAATGTATGCTGATATATCACTTTGCCATCACATTCTATATACATTCCGCAACCACATATATATCCGTCAAAGCCTATATCTCTTATTCTCTGTTCAACGTTCATAACGGTTCTGCCCGTATCAACATACATCAAATGTCCGTTTTTCTGTGCCTTATGTATTGCATTTACCGCACTGTCGGGTATTATATATGCCTCGTCATCAGATATAAGTGTACCGTCCAAATCAAAAAATACTATCATAAAAATCACTCCAATAAGTATATTATATATGGTGCAAAAAGATTTTTCAAGTCGGACATATTTAATTTATATCGCAAGCATTGCCGCACCTATAATTCCCGCATCATTGAAAAGCTGAGCCGCAACAATCTTTGTTTTTGTCATATGCTTATTAAAGCCCGTATTATACACATATTCACGAATCGGCTCAATAAGATAATCGCCCTCTTTGCTTATTCCTCCGCCGATTGCAATAATTTCGGGTTGAAAAATATTTTCTATACTGACAATTCCGTCTGCCAAATATCTCTCATAATTGCTTACAACTTTTTTTGCGACCTCGTCACCTTGCTTAGCCGCCTCGAATGCCGTTCTGCCCGAAATTTTGCCCTCTTTTTTCACTATACCATGCATAATAGTATCTTTATGAGTTTCAAGTGCATCTTTAGTCTGCGATATAAGAGCAGTCGCAGACGCATATGATTCCAAGCACCCCTCTTTACCGCAGGTACACATTTTACCTCCGCTGACAATAGTCATATGACCGAGTTCACCGGCAGCACCGTTAAAACCTCTGAAAACTTTACCGTTGATTATTACACCGCCACCCACTCCGGTACCTAAAGTAACCAAAGCAAACACACTTGCACAGTGTCTGTTTATCTTATATTCACCCAATGCCGCACAATTTGCGTCATTATCCACTTTAACAGGCAAAGGTATATGTTCTTTGAACTTATCGGCAAGAGGATAATGATTTATTTTTATATTATTTGAATACACTATCTCTCCTGTTTCAAAATCAATTGTACCGGGACAGCCTATGCCAATACCCTTAATCTCGTTCATTTCAATACCAATACTTTGGACAAGTTTTTTTGACAAATTCGCCATATCGGTAACTATTTCATCTGTCGGACGTTCTGACAAAGTAGGTACAGAATCTTTTACAACAATCTTTCCCTCCTCTGTCACAATACCTGCCGCAATATTTGTTCCGCCAAGGTCTATTCCTATATAATACATTTTTCCACATAGCCTTTCTGCCCACCAAAGCAATGAATATGTATATACAAATCTTATCGTGGGCAGATAAGGTTATAATACATTATTTTGCAATTCCTACGGTCATTATCTCATACGGTTTTACCTCAATATTGAAATAATTGTTATTACTGTCAATTTTCTTAATCTTCTTTTCTATGATATTACTGATGTAAAGATTATCGATAACATCACTCTTTTGAATTGTCAACGTTGTAGTTTTATCGCTTACATTTACCCAACGAATAATTATATCTTCGCCGTTGCCTTTTTGCTTGATACCCGTAAGAATCAAGCCGTTGCCTTGCCAATTAATCATAGAATAATCAAGCGGCATAACTCCGTCATGACAATCTGTATCGGCTGTTATAATATCTGTTCTGAACTGATAGCACTCCTCATAAGCTCCACTTGAAATCAAATCACCCTTAAACGGTACAATTTCAATTTCCGTTTCGCTTATACCCAAGCATTGAGCCTTAGGAGTCGGGAACACGCCCCAATCGCCCATTTCACCGACTGCACGAAGAATTGTAACTGCGATTGTATTATCTAAATCCGGTAACATTTCATATTCGTACAAGCCTATATTTGCGACCGCTATACCCTTTTCACCGTCATCAATACTCACAAATCCCTGCTCGTGTTCACACGCACTCGGATTATTCCAACCTGCATTATGACGATTATTTCTTGTAACAACCTCAAACACGGAATCAGCCTTATGTACATCGGAATTTATACCTGTCGGCACCATAATTCTAACTCTATGGTCTTTTACTTCATTATCAAATCTCGTTTTGATTTTTACACCCTTACCGTTTTTGTCAAGTGAAACAAATGTTTCTATTTTCATTTCAACGGTATCGTTACTTCTTCCGCCGACTCTTTCTTTAAAGAATACCATATGACTCTTTTCGTCCTCGAAATTATCATCGCCCGACTTCGGAACTGTAATTGTGTTTGTGATTTTATACATTGCTCTGTACGGCTCATCTTCCGCAAGTTCAATCTTCGCAACTGTATCTTGCGTTGTTATCGCCTTACTTCCCTCAGGCATTTTATACATATATTCATTGCCCAAGTCACCTGTTTCTTCGTAATAAGCGACGCCTTTATATGTTCTGCCGCTTGCTTTGTCTGTTACATTAAGCGAGCCGTTCTTGTTTATTTCTACACGAATTGCATCGTTTTCCATACAATTCTCACTGCTGACAAGTGTATCTGTTACTTTTTCCGTGTCACCCTCAACAAGGGCATATGTTTTATATCCGACAGCGGATATATTTTCAGCCTCAAATGTTACACGAACACGTCTTGCCATGTACGGTTGTCTGAACTTATCCTTAGGCAAATCGTAGCCGAATTTAACTCCCAAATCTTCGATTTTAAACGGTATTGAATTTCCGTCTGAATCTATAAGCTTATAGTTCGGCACATTTATTTCGTCTAAATCATATGCACATTTTTTAAGCCAGCCCGATTTACGAGTTACGTCAATTTCCACCGATACGACCGATGTGCGCTCTCTGCCTGCCGTGTTAAACACAACAAACGGAAGTGCATTTTTGTACTTTTCGTATTCCTTTGTATTAATCTTATCCGCAATATATCTTTTTCCCTCTGATACAAGATAGTCGGCAACTTGCTTACTCTTATTAAAACGTGTTGCCATTTCGTCTTGTACCTCATCAACACTGCAACAGCAGATACTGTCGTGAGGGTGATTTTGCATAAGTTTCTTCCATGAATATTCAAGTTCGTCCGACGGATAATTTTGTCCCAAAACAGATGATAAAACTCTGACAGGCTCTGCACCGTTTTCAAGTGCCGATTCACATTTTCTGTTCATCTGCTTTAAGTAAATATGCGATGACGCACAATTCATAAGCGTTGACCAACCGTCTGTATCCTGGCTTGTAAGTTCGCCTTTTACAACTGCCAAATCATTTGGTACTTTCTCTTTAATTGCCTTAATATATTCCGGGAAATTTGAATGTTTAAAATTAATGTCGGGATAAAGTTCCGACGCAACTTCTATTGCCTTGCCTAAATCAGCTGTACAGGCTGATGGTCACAACCGTTCATCAACAAATATTCATCAGTTGACGCAAAAGTCGCAACTTTTTTCAATCTGTCGTCCCAATATTCTTTTGCAATTTTCTTGTCTGTCGGAACTTCGTTGCCGTTATTATACCAATTCGCAAACAGAATACCGAAAATCTTCGTACCGTCCGGAGATTCCCACATCATTTCTGAATACGGAGATTCATAGTTTCCATTTTCTTGAACTTCGTTATCAAACCCGACAGGACGTACACCTCGTCCGAAAGTCACTGTATCCATTCCCGCTTGTTTTAAAAGTTGGGGCATTTGCCCCGCATTACCGAATGCGTCCGGGAAATATCCCATTTTACACATAGCTCCGTACTTTTCAGCCTCTTTCATACCGACAAGCAAATTTCTGATATTTGCCTCACCGCTCGTATAAAATTCGTCTTGCAAGATATACCAAGGACCGATTATAAATTTACCCTCCTTGGTATACTTAATAAGTTTTTCTTTATTTTCCGGTCTTATTTCAAGATAATCGTCAAGCACAATAGTCTGACCGTCAAGGAAAAAGCTTTTGAATGAATCGTCCTTTTCAAAAACCTCCATACATTTATCTATCAATTCAACAAGTCGCATTCTGTGTTGTTCAAACGGAAGATACCACTCTCTGTCCCAATGAGAGTGTGATATTATATGTACATTTTTGCTCATTTGAAATTCCTTCTTATACCATATAATAAATTTGGGTTTGATATATTTGTTATACATTATATCGCTATTATATATCAAAATCAATACTCAAGTAAAATTTCGTTGCACCTGTTGCACTATTATTACCGTCATAAAGTTCAACCTTTGATGTTGCAATAGATTGATTATCACGAATAAGTTTTATTTGAATACCGTTAGTGCTTCCCTCCAATATAAACACCATTGCGTTTTACAATGATTTGTACCACGAGTATAGAACTACTCTACACTGTCTCATTTGTATACGAATAGACTTCTTCATGATATATTTTAACTTCAAATTATCTCCGTCCATTCCAATTATATATCAATTTTTTATTTGTTATGTATAATTATATTACACAATATATCAAAGTTCAGTATTTTTCTGTTTTTACATAATCTAAAATTTAATTTTAACAAAAAAAATAAACCGTTAGATTGTTTCAAACGGTCTATTTTTAAAATTCAATTGCGAACAGCAATTTTAACAGGCACAATGTATTTAATTCCGGGCATTTCGCCGTTTATTTCTCTAAGAACGGTTTCACCTGCTTTCACACCCAGTTCAAAGAAGTTTTGCTCCACGGTTATTATCTTGTTTCCGCCATCCATTTCGTCAAGCTCGCTTATATTATCAAAACCCATTATGCACATTTCATTTGGAACCGATATATCAAGTGCCTTACAACAATTATATACTTGAATTGCCACCCAATCGTTTTGGCACAAAACACAAGAAATTCCTTGTTCATGCATACGATTTACAATCGTTTTCAAATAATTTTCAACGTTGCCGTATTGTTGTCTTTCTTCTTCAGTCAGCATTTCGTACTTGTCGTCAATGTTCGCATATACATAATCAAGATTAACTCCTAAACCTTTTTCTTCAAGTGCCGCCGCATATCCCATATATCTATCCCTTATTGATATAGTTTCATTCACACGACCTCTGCAAAAAAATCCAATCTTTTTATGTCCATGCTCTAATGCATATTCGCAAAGTGCTTTTCCGCCGCCGCTGTTATCCGACACAATATAACTCATAGGCATATTTTCTATATAATTATCAATAAGCACAAGAGGAATTTTTTTAACTAAAAACTGATTATACACTTCAAAATTTCTGCCACCACGTACAGGATAACATATAACGCCGTCTATCCCCTGTTCCAAAAGTGAACGAAGTATTTTCTCCTCGTTTTCCACACTTCTGTTTGCATTATATATACTGACAAAGCAATTTTCCTTATTGAGCACACTATTAATTCCGTCAAAGCATTTGAACATATTACCAAGCTTTATATCAAACGGCATAACCAATGCCACAAGAGATATATCTCTGTTTTTTTTGTGTATCGTAACTGCGGCATTGTCTTCCTTGTCCTTGCCAAGAATACTCATCGCATTTTTTGAAACAAAACTACCGCTGCCTCGTTTTCTGTTAATCAATCCGTCATGTTCAAGCTCCTCAAGTGCTCTGATTGCGGTTATACGACTCACACCGTATTCCTTAGTAATTCTGTCCTCTGTGACAAACGGTGCGTCGTATTCAAAATCTCCCGACTTTATACGCTCTTTTAATTTATCCATAATTTGTTTGTACAATGGTTTTTTATCTGACATTAACGTTATTCCTCCAAGAACAATATATCTTAATTCATTTTCTTTCTTATATTTAATATATCACTTTTCGAGTGACTTGTCAAACAATATATCAATTAAAACAAACAATTTGTTTCTCTCTCGATTTACGATTTAATAAATATTTTCTTTATACTAACAAGATTTTTATGCAGTATTTATTCATACTTTAACACACCGCAAGCCGTATACAAATTCATATACCGGCTTACATTTAAAGAATTTATAGTAACTATGATTCAAAAAGATTGATTACAGTATTTCGACAAATGCAACTAACGGTACTATATCACCGAGCTAAACATTTATAGCAATTGTACTATTATTTTTAGCAAGTATAATTTAATATATTAAATTAACAACCAAACATTTATAGCAATTGTACTATTATTTTTAGCAAGTATAATTTAATATATTAAATTAACAACCAAAAAAACGCTTGTTTTATCAAGGGAAACAA
>QTVU01000005.1 GCA_003460745.1 Firmicutes bacterium AM55-24TS | reverse complement strand
CGATAGAAGGATTCAATCGCCAGCTCCGAAAAGTGACTAAAAACAAGGGGGTTTTTCCTACAGATGATAGCTTGTTTAAGATGCTGTACCTTGCAATGATGGACATCACAAAAAAATGGACCGGTCGCCGTCGTGATTGGGGTGAGATTCATTCTCAGTTGGAGATATTCTTCGCTGATAGAATCAGCTATTGACAAGTGCTTATTTTTCTGATAACGTAAAAGCGGACGGAATTTAATTCCGTCCACTTAAATAAATTTTTCTGCACTATTTTGTATTTACACAAAACTTGAAGAATACTCGTGGTACGCGATCAGGGTTCGAACCCTGGACACCCTGATTAAGAGTCAGGTGCTCTACCAACTGAGCTAATCACGCATATTCAGTTTTAATGTCTGACGACAAATAATATGATAGCACATTAAAATTGTTTTGTCAATACTTTTTTGCAAAATATTGTTTTTTATAGAAAAACAAAAAATATCCGAACCGAGGTTCGGATATTGTAACTTATGGTACGCCCGGAGGGATTCGAACCCACGACCTAACGGTTCGTAGCCGTTCACTCTATCCAACTGAGCTACGGACGCATATCTGTTTAAGCTACGCATAATATATTACCATAAAGGTGTGGGTATTGTCAAGAACTTTTTTGTAAAAAAAGAAAAAAATTTGATTTATCTATCATATAGTATGAAATTTTTAACCGACAAATTTTGCATTGTTACATTGATATTAAAGGTATATTATTTTTATAAATTAACCCTTTAAAAATTTTTTGAAATGTGCTATAATAATAAGACTGTAACAGAATTATAGATATTTCGTATTATAATCATATGAGAATTATATTATAATGCGAGGTGTTTAAAGTGGGCAAACTTGTTATAGACGGCGGAAATAAGATAAGCGGTGAAATCGGTGTACAAGGTGCGAAAAATGCCGTACTGCCGATACTTGCAGCCACGGTTATGGCTGACGGAGTATGTACTTTGAAAAACTGTCCATATCTTCGTGATGTAGATAAAACAGATTTGGTGCTTGAAAGATTGGGCTGCAGAGTACATAGGGCAGGCAATACCGTAACGGTTGATACAAGAGGTATGTGTGACTGTAAAATATGTGAAGATTTAATGCGTGAGATGCGTTCTTCAATCATATTTTTGGGAGCGATAATTTCAAGGTGCAAAAAAGCGGTTGTAAGTATGCCCGGCGGTTGCCCGATTGGTTTAAGGCCGATTGATTTGCATTTAAAGGCTTTGCGTGAACTCGGTGTCGATATTCAGGAAGAACACGGCTATATAAAATGCAGTACTGATAAGATTGTCGGCGGAAACATACATCTTGATTTTCCAAGCGTCGGAGCAACCGAAAATGCTATGCTTGCCGCAGTTTGTGCGGATGGCTTTACAACTATTACAAATGCGGCGCGTGAACCGGAGATTGTTGATTTGGGTAACTTCCTGAATTGTATGGGTGCAAAAGTCCGCGGTATGGGCGGCAGTGTAATAAAAATAGAGGGAGTGAGCAAGCTTCACGGTGCGGAGTATACGATAATGCCCGACCGTATTGTTGCCGCAACATATCTGGCCGCATCTGCGATTACGGGCGGAGAGATATGTCTTAAAAATGTCAATCCACGCGATATGGGAGCAATGCTCCATGTGCTTTTGGATATGGGAGTACAGCTCAGAATAGAAAAAGATAAAATTATTCAGAAAGCTCCCAAGAAACTTGAAAGTATACATATAGTAAGAACAATGCCGTATCCGGGTTTTCCGACGGATATACAATCGCCGTTTATGGCGCTTGCAACTGTTGCAAGAGGAACAAGTGTATTTATAGAAAATATATTTGAAAACAGATTTCAGCATGTTGATGAACTTACACGAATGGGTGCTGACATAAAAGTAGAAGGCAGAAGTGCCGTTGTACGAGGGGTAAACGGTTTGCAGGGCGCAAATGTTGTTGCAAGAGAACTGCGTGGAGGTGCTGCACTTGTTGTTGCGGCGCTTGTTGCAAACGGTACAACGACGATTAGCGGCACAGAATTTATAGACAGAGGTTATGAAAATATAGAAAAGTATCTGCTTGAATGCGGAGCGAAAATCAGACGAGAATAATTCAGGGTGATAGTATGGATGAAAATAATCGTAATATACGAGTCGTCAAAACAGGCGGTCGTAAGGTTACAAAAACTACAACTGAATATGATTGGAGCAGGTTAGAGAAAAGAACCTTGAAAGAACATAAAGATGTTCCCGAAAGAAGTGTTCGGCGTGAACCTACACAGCTTGAACGAAAAATTCGCTACCAAAAAAAACAAAAGCAACAGCGTCTTAAAATACAGCGTAGACGTGCATTGTTGGGATTTGTTTTGGCGGTGGTTCTTGTAAGCGTGCTCTTATTTATGACACCGATATTTAACATTCGTTCCGTATCGGTTGAGGGAAATGTTCTCGTAACAGCCGAACAGTTCCAAGAAAAGCTAAAACCGCTTGTCGGTCAAAATCTTTTCCGCAGCGGCAGACGAAAAATAAGAAATACGTTAAAAACAATACCATATATAGATACCGTTGATGTGCAGAAAAGGTTATTCCCGCCGTCAGTAAAAGTTACGGTGACGGAATATACACCGTCTGCGTATATAAAAATTGACGGTAAGACATTGCTTGTAAATTCTGAATTGAGAGTTTTAACCGATACCGGCAACAACGGTGAAACATTACCGACAGTCACTGGATTGACGGTTACGGACTATAAATTGGGTGAAATTTTAAAAACCGACGAAAACGAAAAATTCGATATTACAAAAATTTCGCTGTCAACGCTTGAGGCAACGGGTATTCTTGATAAGGTTATCGAAATAAATGTTACCGATGTGACTGACATAACAATGAACTACGATAACCGAATAACCGTACAATGCGGTACGCAGTTGGATCTTGAACGTAAAATAAGACTGTTCAGAGAAACCGTTATGAGTAACAGTTTGACTGAAAATGCTCGCGGAACAATGGATTTAAGCGAGTCCGGAAAGGCGATATATACACCGTAAAAATAAAATTGCACAAAAATTAAAAACAAAATGACTATAATATTGTGTAAAAATTTTCGGCGTTTTGAAAATTTGTGGGAAAAAACTATTGAATAAGTTGAAAAAACATAGTAAAATAATATATATGCGGAGATTTCCCTGTTGGATTTGTTGGGGATAAACTACGAAGGAGGATATTTAGATGAGTGATATGCCTATCGGTTTGGAAGAAAACACTACAATAGACGGCGCAAGAATAAAGGTTATAGGTGTCGGCGGCGGCGGTAACAATGCTGTGGACCGTATGATCGAGGCCGGCGTTACAAAGGCAGAATTTATTTGCGTCAATACAGATGCACAGCAGCTTGCAAATGTAAAAGCACCGACTGTACTTAATATCGGCAGAAAGCTTACAAGCGGTTTGGGAGCAGGTGCAAAGCCTGAAATCGGCAGACAAGCGGCTGAAGAATCAAAAGATGAAATCAAGAATCTTGTAAAAGATACAGAAATGGTATTCGTAACAGCAGGTATGGGCGGCGGAACAGGTACAGGTGCCGCACCTATTATCGCAGAGGCTGCGAAATCTCTTGGTGTACTTACAGTTGCGGTAGTAACAAAGCCTTTCTTCTTTGAAGGACCTCAAAGAATGAGAAACGCTGAAGAAGGTATTAAGAACCTTGCAGAAAAGGTTGACGCTATTGTTACTATACCAAACGATCTTCTATTGAAGATTGCAGACAAAAAGGTTACAATTAAAGATTCATTCAAACTTGCAGATGATGTTCTTCGTCAAGGTGTTCAAGGTATCATTGAAGTAATTACTCAAAGAGGTATTATGAACTGTGACTTTGCCGATGTAAGAACAATTATGAAAGACAGCGGTGTCGCACATATGGGTATCGGTGTCGGCAAGGGTGAAAATGCCGCTCAGGACGCAGTTCGTGCGGCTATTGAAAGTCCGCTTCTTGAAACAAGTATTGAGGGTGCTGAAAACGTACTTCTTAATATCACAGGCGGAAGTGAATTCTCACTTGTTGATATGGGCGAAGTATCAAGCATTGTTCGTGACCTTGTAAGTGAAGAGGCAAATATTATTGTCGGTACTGCTATGGACGATAATCTTAAAGATGAAATTAAGGTTACTCTTATTGCAACAGGTCTTGACGGTTCATTAAGACGCGGTAAGGATAAGGCTAATGATGTAAAGAATATTACACCTAAGTTTACAGGTTCTTCAACATCAAGCGACAGAAAGACTCCGTCTTATTCATCATCAGTTTCTGATTATGATGATAATGCAATTTTCAAGAGAAAGTTAAAGCCGGGAATGGGTAGTATAGATGTTCCCGACTTCTTTAAACCAGGCAGATAATTTAAAAATTAAGTAATATAAAAGCCGCGAGTGTACTCGTGGCTTCAGCGTGTAGACAAAAGTGTCTACACGCTGGCAGAGGTCGAGAAATCAGTTCGGATTTTGCGAAAATGAACTCGTCGGCGTACGTTTGTACGTTAGAGTTTATTTTCGCAAAAAGTGCACAGGCAAGCCGTATATCGAAGATAGGCTTGCCTGTTGCTTTTTATAGCTATAAATTAAACTTTAAAATATAAAAATAATATATTGCACGTTCCGGACAATTTGTCGACAGTCTGAAGCCGCGAGTTTGCTCGTGGCTTTTTTTTGTGCTTAAAGAATAAATAATGTTTTTATCAAATATATTATAACATATCGTCAAAACTGTTGTTTTCGGATTTTTCAACACTGCGGAGTTTTCGCTCCATTGCACGCATTCTGACACCGATAAGTTTATCAAGTTCGTCACCTGTTTGGGTAATTCTTTTTTGTGCCGTTTCAAGAACTGAATAGAATTTTTCAAATTCACCCTTGACTTCGCCTAAGACTTGCCAAACTTCGCTTGAACGTTTTTCAAGTGCAAGTGTACGGAAACCCATTTGCAAAGAATTAAGCATAGCCGCCATTGTGCTTGGACCTGCTATATTTATTTTATATTCACGTTGCAAAACTTCGACAAGACCGAGATTAACTGCCTCGGCATAAAGTCCTTCTGTTGGGAGGAACATTATTGCAAAATCGGTTGTGTACGGCGGTTCAACGTATTTTGTGTGAATATCTTTTGCGAATTGCTTTATTCGCTGAACGAGTGCTTTTGAAGAACGGTTTATAATTTCGCTGTCACCGATATCGTATGCGCTCAGTAAGTCGTTGTAGGCGTCAAGCGGGAATTTTGAATCAATCGGAAGATATATAAATCCTTCGTCGTCGTGCGGAAGTTTAACCGCAAATTCAACAACTGCGGAACTGTTCGGTATGGTTGCAACATTGGTGTCGAATTGCTCCGGTGCAAGTATTTCGTCTAGGATTGCACCGAGTTGTATTTCACCGAGTATACCGCGTGTTTTAACATTTGAAAGGACTTTTTTTAAATCACTTACACCTGATGAAAGTGCGGATATATCGGCGAAACCTTTGTACATATCGGCAAGGTGTTTTTCCATACTTTGACGCATACTTTTGATTTCGTTGTCCATTTGTGCAAAACGGTTTGTCTGCATATTGCCGATTACCTGTTGATTTTCCGATATTATGTCGGAAAACATTTTGACAGAACCGTTTATACGTTGTTCAAGTCCCGAATCAGACGGCTTTGAACTGTTTTTTAATGTAAAAATCAGAGTTATAAGTACACATATAATAAGTATAATTAAAAGAATAAGTATCGCTGTTTGCATTATTAATCTCCATTCTGTATTACGATTTTATTAACATTATACTATTAAATAGTGAACAATCAACAAAAATCCGATTTTTTTCGACGAAAATATTGATAAATTATAAAAAAATAGGTATAATAAAAATGTAAAATATGTATAAAAGGAGATGGCGCGATAATTATGGGAAAATTAAAAAAAGTTTATTATGAACAAAATAGAAAAAGTTAACGTGCAAGTTTCAATGCTGACTTGCGGACTTATCATATTTTCTTGCCTGGTTATATATCTCGTTACATCGGGCGTTATGATTTCGATGCTTGCCGACGCATACAATGAACGTGCAAATCTTACTTTTACAACCATAGAATCTCATTTTGACAGCAGACTTTTTACTGAAGATGTGCCTGACGGCGTATACGGTGCGGCACTGAGCTATTTATCCGCGGTAAAGGACAATATGGCGATTTCAGAAATATTTGTTGTGAGAAAAGATAAAAACGGCGATTTCCAATATATACTCAATACGAAAAATGACAAGATAAACACTGTTATAAATGACGAAAAGATAACAGGAAAGATTGAAAAAGAAATAAACGACTTGTATACAACACATTATGCCGATGCAGGCGCTTTTTATGCATCGTTGGACGGCTTTAGATATTTGAATTTTTATCCGATAATGGACGGCGGAACAGTGAAGGGCGTTGCTTGTATAGGGATTGACGCTAATAGGGTATATATTTTCAAGATTATACTTCGCGTTATAGTAATAATACTTATACTTTTGTGTTGCGTGATTTCAGTACGTTTTTCAATGGCGATATTCAAGAGAATTTCAAATCCGCTGTATCAGGATATGTCTAATACGGATACGCTTACAGGTTTGAAAAACAAGAACTCATTTACGGTTGATATGCACAACATAGAAAGCGGAAACCAATCGCGGTATGCTATTGTTACGGTAGACTTAAACGAATTAAAGAATATAAACGACAGCCGCGGACATCAAATGGGTGATATTTATATTCAAAACGGTGCCGACGCGATACGAAAAGCGATGGAAGGTACTGATTTTATCGGTTACAGAGTCGGCGGCGATGAATTTTCTGTTGTATTAAAAGACTGCGATATTGATATGATTAAGAATTTTGCGGACAGAATCGCAAGAATGGCAGACAGTATTAATCGAGGAGGAATTAAGACTTCTATGTCAATCGGTTATGCCAAGTTCGATGCGGAAAAAGACAGAAACTTCTCTATGACAATGGAACGTGCCGACGCAATGATGTACGAAAACAAGCGTTTGTATTACAAAACTAAAAATTTAAAAAGACGAGAAGAATAAATAAAATAACCTCTGACAAATCATACTTGTTCAGAGGTTATTTTTTGTGCGATTTTACTTTACTTTTTCTGAAAATAATTATATAATATAATTATCTGTATTTAAGGAGAAAAAATATATGGTTGGTTTTAATTTAATAAACATAATAATCAATGTGCCTATAACGCTTATAGCGTTGACGGGACACGAATTTGCACACGGTTGGGTATCGACAAAACTTGGTGATCCGACACCTGAACGTGAGGGGAGATTGACTTTAAATCCGCTTGCGCATCTTGACCCTGTCGGTACGTTGTTGATGATTTTGACAGGTTTCGGTTGGGCAAAGCCTGTCGGAGTAAATCCGTCATATTATAAAGATACAAAAAAGGGTATGGCACTTACCGCGATTGCAGGACCGCTTGCCAATTTGATTATGGCATTTGCGGCATTGCTTATATATGCGATACTTCACGTTTTATGTATAAAGCTCGGTTTCGGTACAAGCGTTCTAAACGGTGTTGCAACTTTTGCACAGCTTTTTGCGATAAGAAATCTATGCTTTATGGTGTTTAACATAATTCCGATACCACCGCTTGACGGTGCAAAAGTACTTGGAATGTTTCTTCCGAACAAAGCATATTACACTATGCTGAGATACGAAAGATATTCTATGCTTTTAATTATGGTGCTTTCGCTTACCGGCGTTCTGAACGGCATAATCGGAACAGGTGTGAATTTCTTCTTTAACGGAATTATCAACCTGTTAAACAGTGCGATTAACTTGATATTATAGGGTGAAAAATGGATAAGATATTATATAAGCTTGATACGTTTGAAGGTCCGCTTGATTTGCTTTTGACGCTTATACAGAAAAACAAGGTCAGTATATACGACATACCGATTGTTGAGATAACGGCGCAGTATCTTGAGGCGATTGACGGAATTGAAGAGGCTAATCTTGATAATACAAGCGAATTTCTTGTTATGGCGTCCAATCTTTTGTATATAAAATCGAAAATGTTACTTCCTAAAAATGAGGAAGAAGAGGACGAGGAAGATCCGAGAGAAGAACTTGCGCGTAGGTTGGCTGAATATCAGCAGTTTAAAGAGGCGTCAAAGGAGCTTAGGAAGAGTGAGTTTACAACAAAAGAAATGGTGTTTCGTGAGCCTGAAAAAATTAAATTTCCTATGCCCGAATACGATATAAAGCACGATACAAAAGAACTGATTGATGCGTTTAACAACATATTTCAACGCAGACTTCGCAAGGCAAAACCCGAAAAACGTGCGTTTTCAAAAATTGTCGGCAGAGAAAAAGTTTCGGTTGACGATATGGTTGAAAAGATATGTAAAGTGTTAAAGCATAATAAACGTGTACAGTTTGAATCACTTTTTAAAGCGGACGATTCACGGCCTGAAATGATTGCAACGTTTTTGGCAGTACTTGAAATGATAAAGCTGAACAAGCTGTATGCGGACTATGACGAAAAGTCAGATGACTTTATTCTTACAACGGAGAAAAAGAATGGATAATATTAAATATGCAATAGAGGGAATACTTTTTGCGGCAGGTGAGCCTGTTAAGGCGACAAAATTGGCTGTTGTGCTTGATACGAGCGTTGACGAAGTCAATAAGGCGGTCGATGAACTGAAAAAAGAATACAGCGAAAATCACAGAGGATTTAATATAATTGATATTCTTGAGGGTTATCAAATTTGTTCAAGACCTGAATATTATACCTATATACAGGAAATATTAGGAGAACAGAGAAGGCAGCCGCTTTCAAATGCGGCAATGGAGGCACTTGCGATAATTGCCTACAAACAGCCTATAACGAAAGGTCAGATTGAACATATAAGAGGAGTAAATTCGGACGGCTGCGTAAACAGACTTTATGAACGCGGACTGATTGAAGAAAAGGGCAGACTGGACGCACCGGGCAGACCGATTTTATATGTGACGACAGACACGTTTTTAAGGTGTTTCGGACTTACAAAGCCTACCGATTTACCGCCGCTTGATTTGAGAAGTCTTAACCTTGAAACATCACAGGGACTGCAGCTTGAAATCGATGAGAACGGTGAAAATATTGTTGCGGAAAACGAAGAAAACACTGAACAATAACAAAAGGAGGACAGCATATGACAGCTTTATATATAATATTAGCCGTCGTGGCTGTTATAATGTTACTTTTGCTTATACCGGCAGACTGTATTCTTGAGTTTTCGTATAATAATAAGGAAAATAACGGATCTGTAATTATAAAGTATGCGTTTTTGAAATTTAAGATTTTTCCGAATGACAAGGTTGAAGAAGAAGTTGAAAACGAAGAAGAAACGACCGACAAAGAAGAAAAGCAAGAAAAATCGGATATTTTAGGGATAATAACGCTCATAAAAGAAGTATATAAACAGTTAAAAAAAGATATATTAAATTTACTTGACTATATAATTTGTCACGCAATTAAGATAAAGGAACTGAATGTATCGTCAAAATTCGGTATGGGAAACCCAATGTATACGGGAATTGCGACGGGTGCGGTCAATGCGGGAGTGTATAATATAGTAGGTTGGATTGACAGACGAATGAAACTTGAAAAATGGGATGTGTCGCTTGACGCTGATTTTAATAATGCGTGCTTGGATATGGACATATATTGCAAACTTAGGACAAACTGTTTATATGTTTTGACAATAGGATTTAAAACGGTAAAAGTTGTTTTGAAAATACAGAAAATCATAGGAGGATAAAAGAAAATGGCTAATAAAGTTAGTGAAATGTTTGAGGGATTAACAAATAATTTCAAAGGTATGATTGATGCAAATTCGGTCGTAGGTGAGCCGATAATAGTCAATGACGGAACGATGATTGTGCCTATATCAAAGGTGTCGTTTGGTTTCGGCGGCGGCGGCTGTGAATTTGACAGAAAGAAAAACGATACTCAAAGCCTTGACGATAAAAACTTCGGCGGCGGTATGGGCGGCGGTGCGTCGGTTGACGCAATGGCGTTTCTTGTTATAAATAACGGTAACGTGCGTTTGATTCCTATGGAGGGCGGTTCTTCGCCTGTTGACAAACTAATCGACCTTGTACCCGAAGTTGTGGACAAGGTGAACGGATTTTTTGCGGAAAGACGCGAAAGAAAAGCACAGAAAAAAGCTGAAGAAAATGAATGTGCAGACGAAATAATTAATCAGGGAGAATAAAATGATAACAACAAGAGATAAGATACTGTCGGCAGTAATGAAACCGACAAGATATACGGGCGGAGAGCTTAACTCCGTCATAAAAAATCCTGCCGATGTTGACGTGAGGTTCGGTTTTTGTTTTGCCGATACTTACGAAATCGCAATGTCGCACTTGGGGCTTAAAATTCTTTACCATACTTTAAACGACCGTGAGGACACATATTGTGAGCGTGTTTTTGCACCTTGGACGGATATGGAAGAAGAAATGAAAAAGCACGGAATGAAGTTGTTTGCACTTGAAACAGGTGACGAAATAACTCATTTTGATATGCTCGGATTTACTTTGCAGTATGAACTCAGCTATTCAAATATAGTGAATATGCTTATGCTTGCGGATATTCCGGTAAGAGCAAAGGACAGAGATGAGAGCTATCCTATTGTTTGCGGCGGCGGTCCTTGTGCGTATAACGCAGAACCTGTGGCGGATATATTTGATTTCTTTATGCTCGGCGAGGGTGAAGATTCGATACATGAGGTTGTTGAAGAGTATGTTAAGTGGAAAAAGAGCGGTAAGAAAAATAAACGTGATTATCTTGAAGCAATAGCCGAAATTGAGGGTATTTATGTGCCGTCATTCTATGATGTGGAATACAATGACGATAATACGGTAAAGAGTGTTACACCGAACAATCCTCATGCTAAACCGAAAGTAAGAAAGCGTATAATGAAAGATTTTAATGCTACATACGCACCGGAAACGATTATTGTACCGTTCGGTGAGGTTGTACACGACAGAGTTATGCTTGAAGTTATGCGCGGTTGCTTGAGAGGCTGCCGTTTCTGCCAGGCAGGCTATATATACAGACCGTTAAGAGAAAGAAAGCCGGAAAGACTTTTGGGTATTGCGGAAAACTTGCTTGCGTGCAGCGGATATGACGAAATATCACTGTCATCGCTTTCAACAAGTGATTTCAGCGGACTTCGTGACCTTACGGACGGACTGCTTAAAATAACCGAAGAAAAGAAAATCGGTTTGTCGCTTCCGTCACTTAGAATTGATAATTTCTCGCTTGAACTTATGGAGAAAGTGCAGAAAGTCAGAAAAACCGGCATTACTTTTGCACCGGAGGCAGGAACTCAAAGACTTCGTGATGTTATCAATAAAAATATAAATGAAGAAGATATTATAAATTCAACAAATATGCTTTTCAGAGGCGGTTGGACAAACGTAAAATTGTACTTTATGATTGGACTTCCTACCGAAACTATGGACGATGTTTGCGGTATAGCCGACCTTGCGCAAAAGGTGCTTGAAGTTTACTTTGCAATCCCGAAAGAGGAAAGAGCAAAGCAGATAAATATAACCGTAAGTACGTCGAGTTTTGTGCCAAAGCCTTTTACTGCATTCCAATGGGCAAAACAGGATACACGTGATATGCTTATCGAAAAGCAGAATACATTAAAATCGGCTATCAAGTCAAAAAGAATACGTTATAATTGGCACGATAATAAGACAAGTTATCTTGAGGGAGTTTTTGCAAGAGGCGACAGACGTCTTAGCGAGGTTATAATTAAGGCTGTTGAAAATGGCTGTAAGTTTGACGGTTGGGGAGAGCATTTTAAGTTTGACGTATGGATGCAGACTTTTGACGAACTTGGAATTGACCCTAATTTCTATACGGCGCGTGAACGCAGTTATGAAGAAGTTCTTCCTTGGGACCATATCGACATAGGCGTTACAAAGAATTTCTTGATGCGTGAAAATGAAAAAGCAAAACAATCGGTAACAACACCGAACTGCCGTCAAAAATGTGCAGGCTGCGGTGTTAAATCATTCGGTACGGGGGTCTGTTATGAGTAATTATATATTGAAATATTCGCGAGATGAAAGAGTAAAATATATTTCTCACCTTGACTTTGTGCGTCTGTTCCACAGAACAGTACGTCGTACAGGTATGAATTTTATGTTTTCAAACGGATTTAATCCTCACCCGATTATGATGGTTGCACAGCCGTTGTCGGTAGGTGTGACTTCTGACTGCGAGTATATGAAAGTAGGCTTTGACGGAGATTACAGTGAACAAGAACTTGTCGATACAATCAATAATGCTTTTCCACCGGGATATAAAATTCTTGCCGCAAAAAAAGTTGAGGGCAAGGAAATTGACCTTACAAAACTTGACAGAGCGGTGTATACGGTTGAACTTGAATATGAGGGCAGTGCGGATATTGAAAAACTTCTTGCACAAAACGAACTCAAAGTAATGAAAAAATCAAAGAGCGGTGTAAAAGAGTCGGATATACGTCCGTATATATATCGCATTGAAAAAATAAGCGAAGATAACGGCATACTTGTGCTTAAAATGTGTATTTCTGTAGGCAGTGTGTATAATCTTAAACCGCAGAGTGTTATTGACGCAATGGAAAAATATTGCGATAATTTCAAAGGCGGTTTTATGAATGTGCACAGAAATTCAATGACAATCGGAGATAAAGAGATTTTGTAAAAATATTATATAAATCAGTTGAAATAATACAGAAAATATGCTATAATAGATATAGTTATTAATGTTAAATAGGAGTGGTTATAATGGTAAACGGTATTGAACACGTTGCTGTTGTTTCAAAGAACACAGCCGCACTTAAAGATTGGTATATGGAAATGTACGGCGGCAGAGTTGTTTATGACAACGGTAAGGGTACATATTTTCTTCAGTTTGCCGACGGCAGTATGATTGAGTTTGTTACGGCAACAGACGATAAAACCGCTGACGTTGAAAAACAGGCAGGTATCAGACACCTTGCTTTTTCTGTAACTCCGGCGGCTTTTGACGAAATCGTTGCAAAGCTAAAGGCTGATGAAAGAGTTGAAGAAGTACATGATGTATCTGAAAATGCAAAGGGATTAAAGACATATTGGTACAGAGATATTGAAGGCAATTTCTCACACCTTATCTATCGTCCCGAACCGTTAATGTAATTCTTTTTAAGAATTATTAAATCAGTTAATATTTATATTAAATATAAAAATACAAGGAGGAAAAATTTAAGATGAGTGAGTATTTAAACTTTAGTCTTGAAGGTAAAGTTGCACTTGTAACAGGTGCATCATACGGTATCGGCTATGCTATTGCGTCAGCATATGCAAAGTCAGGTGCTAAGATTGTTTTCTGCGATATTAAGCAGGAATTTGTTGATAAGGGTATGGCTGCATATACAGCTGACGGTATCGATGCTAAGGGTTATGTTTGCGACGTAACTAACGAAGAAATGGTACAGGAAATGGTTAAGAAAATCGAGGCTGAAGTAGGCGTTATCGATATTCTTGTAAACAATGCAGGTATCATTAAGAGAATTCCTATGTGCGATATGACTGCTGACGAGTTCAGACAGGTTATTGACGTTGACCTTAACGCTCCGTTTATCGTATCAAAGGCAGTTATTCCTTCAATGATTAAGAAGGGTCACGGTAAGATTATAAACATCTGTTCAATGATGTCAGAGCTTGGCCGTGAAACTGTATCAGCTTATGCTGCTGCTAAGGGTGGTCTAAAGATGCTTACAAGAAACATCTGTTCAGAATACGGTGCTAACAACATTCAATGTAACGGTATCGGCCCTGGTTACATAGCTACACCTCAAACAGCTCCGCTAAGAGAAAAGCAAGCTGACGGATCAAGACATCCGTTCGACCAGTTTATCTGCGGCAGAACTCCTGCAGGCAGATGGCTACAAGCTGAAGAACTTACAGGTCCTGCTGTATTCCTTGCTTCAGACGCATCAAATGCTGTAAACGGTCACATTCTATATGTTGACGGCGGTATCCTTGCTTACATCGGTAAACAACCGTGATGACAGCTTAAATACGTTTTTTAAACCGACGAAAATTTTTCGTCGGTTTTTTTATATAAAAATGAACCAAATGTCGCCCAATATTATCTAACTGATGTACAAACAAAAAGCGCTGATGTTTATACAGAAAGGTAAAATCTAATGGACAGAGAAAAATTTACACAAGAAGTTCTGAAATCTGAAAATACAATGTACCATATTGCAAAGGGCATGCTTAAAAGTGAAAGTGACTGTGAAGATGTTGTTTCGGAGGCTGTTTTAAAGGCATATACGAAAATTCATACTCTTAAAGAAGAAAAGTATTTCAAAACGTGGCTTATAAGAATTTTAATAAACGAATGTTATAAAAAGTTGCGTGAATATAAAAGAGTTGTTTCGATAGAGGACTGTAACAACAGTTTTGAATATAAGGACAATTCAAACTACACCGAGCTTTATAATGCGGTTAAAAAGCTGAAACCCAAAATCAGAATAGTAATAATGCTACACTATATAGAAGGTTATTCTGTCGAAGAAGTAGGGAATATATTAAAAATTCCTGTCGGAACGGTTAAAAGCCGTTTGCATATCGGTCGTAAAAATTTAAAGGAGGAACTTGAAGATGAATAAATATGATTGGAAAAATGCCTTTCCGAAACCAAGTGAAAATTTTCATAATAAACTTTGTATGACGTTGGATAGTTTTGAAAAGGAGAATGTAAAAATGAAAAAAGTATCTTTTAAAAAGAGTATCATTATTGCGGCGGCAGTATTGGCTATCGGCACGGCGGCATTTGCGTCAAGAGGTGCGGTTAGTTATGTTGTGGGAAGTACATCGTCAAAGCCGGATTATACAAACATTCCCGCTACGGAAACGCTTAATAAAAATGTGGGCTTTTCACCGAAGATTGTCGAACAATTTTCAAACGGCTATACATTTAAAGGCGGACATAACGGAAAAAATAAGTATGTTGACGAAGAAAACGGAACAGAAGAAAAGTATAAATCGTTTATGGCTGATTATGAAAAAGACGGTGACAAAGTTATGTTAAGTGCCGACACTTACGCGGACAGCCATAAAGACCAAGGAAACAGCGAAGTAAGCGATTATAACGGCATAGCAATAGCATATATATCGTATGTAAATAAGGTTGTTCCGGCTGATTATCAGCAGACTGAACAGGATATGAAAGACGAGGAAAGCGGTAAATATGTATTCAGCTACGGCGCGGAGAAGGTTGAAATTTCACAAGTGCAAGGCGTTGAGTGGGAACAGGACGGAATTTATTACAATATTACGGCAATAGATTCACCGCTTGATAAGCATGGACTTATTAATATGGCTAAGGAAGTTATTGATAATTAATATGTATTTATAAATCAAAAAGGTGTTGCATATTGCAACACCTTTTGATTTAATTATTCTGTTTTTTGCCAAAAATCAACAGGAGTCATATCGTTCCAAATAAACACTTTATCAGGTTCAAATTGAAGTAAAACACTTGATTGACCTGCTTTTTCAGGCGTAATATCGGCTAAATCTGTCAAAATACCGTTTGAATATTTTGCGGCATATCCTTTCATATCTGTCAGGCAACCGATGTTTAAAGCAACATTCTGACCATTTACGGTTATTTCGCTTGTAGTGTAATATCTTGCATTTGCAAATTCAACACTTGATGTTGAGTTTGCGTTGGCTTGATTATAAATCTGAACGTATGTGATAGGCGATTTTTTACCGGAATCCGTATCAGAGAAATTTCTTAGATTAAGTCCACTTGCTGATATAACTGTGTTACCCGATGAATCAAGGATAGTTAGCGTAACAGTCGCACCGTTTCCGTTGCCGACATTTGTAAAGTTGTAGCGGAAAGTATATGTTTCGCCAAGCTTGATTGTGCCTACGGAAGACGCTCTTGTGTTTTTCCATGCAACATTCAATTCAGTATCAGATTTTTTTGTAAGATACCAACCGCCTCCTGTTTGCTTGTCAGCCATAAATCTTACGAAAAATCCTGCCGCATTGTTTTTGTCTGTGTTACCGTTTGCGGGGATTGAGTTGATTTTCACTGTATGTTCGAGCGTGAAGTCACCCGCATAACTGCCGATTGGTGCAGTAAACAGTTTTGATGATGTGCTGTTTGTATTATATATATTGTTAAGAGAAGTAATACCCGGTTCAACAACATATATTGTGATTGTATCGGTTTTACCCAAATATGAAACAGTAAGCGTCTGTTCGCCGATTTTATCTTTATCGATTTCGGAAACTGTGTAAGCACTAATTTCCTCTGAAGTGCCGTCCGAATAATTAGCATTTACAACCATACCTGTTTTGTCGAACGATTCACCCGGAATGTATGATGTCCTTGTAGGTTGTGTTGTTATGGTTATGCTTGTAATTTTTCTTGTTTCAAACACTTCTTTACCCATATAGAAACCGACGTGCGGAGGTTGGTTGTACGCAGTTTGTTCTGCCGCAACACCGCTGCGGTATACAGGGTCTTGCATAAGTGTTTTGATTTTATAATCTGTCGTATCGGTTGTTGAGAATACTCTAAGAGCCGTTCCGTCACTGGTAGGGTAGACAACTTCTTCTCTCCAGTCACCGAAAAGGTCGGCTTGAAGTGACGGATTTGCTTTTGTGTCGTTGATTGAAACACAATCATAATTTCCGGCACTGAATATATTGCTCATATTACGGCCGTTCCAATCGGTGATATTTGCACCGTTAAGCAAGTTGTCGTATAAATCTCCGTCCCAGAAAATACGGAAATTCATTGAAGGTGTATTTCTGCCTGTAAGTGAATTGGCAGTTGTGAAATCAGTGCCGCCGTTTGACTGTCTTGCAGAGTTTTTTGCACTCCAAATTTGATAGTATCCGCCGGCACCGACATTCGCCATAACACCGCGACCTGTGTCATCGGACGCACCTTCGTGGAACATAATATTGCCTGTTTCGGCGTCAATAACAGACATACCGAAATCCAGAGTTATGTCATTACCGCTAAGGCTGTTTGTTCCGCTGTCCTCGTGAACTGTGAAAAATTCAAAACCGGTATGTGTAGGGTCGTAGTTTCCTATATGAAGTGCGTCACCGTGCTGTAAATATGTACACCATTTAGGACGGAATTCGTTGTCGTCATTGACTTCCATACACAATGCGCCTGTGATAAATTCGTCTTTGCCGTCATTATCCACATCGGCAACGGTACAGTTGTGGTTGCCGTTTCCGACATATTGATAAGCACCGTCGTAATATCCCTCTTGACCTTTTTGCGTATCAAAACGATAAGTAGGGGATAAAGCTGTACCGTCCCAGCTTATACCGGCAATGCTTGTACGCTGTTTGCCGTTTCTGCCGAAATAGTAGCCCCTTAAATATATTGCATACGGCTTTTCGCCGTCAAGATAAGCAATGTCGGATACAAAACGATTTGAACGGTTACCGAAATCGTCACCGTAATCTACACCGTTTTCACTTCCGCGAGTTGTCGGAAGACTAATAGTGTCCATTGCCGCACCTGTTTCGCCGTTGAATACAGTTAAAAATTCTTCACCTTTGGTAATTACACCGGAACTACTTCTGTAATCGGCAGTTGAATTTTCTTTATCTGTTATTGCTTTAATTTCTTCATCGGTTTGTGCGGCATTTGAAACATATTTGCCCTGTCCGTCCTTTGAACCGAGTGAAGTTTGACATATTACTTCCGATTTGCCGTCACCGTCAAAGTCGTATACAAGGAACTGAAGTGTGTGTGCACTTGAATATACGTTTTTACCGAGTTCAATATCGTTCTTCCAAAGTTTTGTGCCGTCTAATTTGTATGCGGCAAGATGTACCGTACCGGAATATGCAGGTGTTCCTACGTCACGCTCGTGAGATGTCCACTTCACAATTATTTCGTACTCTCCGTCGCCGTCAACGTCACCCGTTGAACAGTCGGCAGGGAAGAATGAATATGTAGCAAGCTTATTGTTTGATGGGTCATAAATTGTTTCGTCATCAGGTTTTAAAAGCGGTATATCAAAATAACTGTTATTGTATGCCGTTACCGGATTGCATTTTTCTCCTTCAACACCGTTTATAACAGGTGCAACACTGTAATTTGTACCAACGGTTGAATCAACATAATTTGTTTTGGTTGCGACTTCGCTTATTTTTTTGCCGTCACGATATACATTAAATGACACATTTTTATCGGCACTGCCGAAAATGTTGTCCTCATTGTCAAATAATCGCCAACTTAAATATACACCGCCGTCTGTTTTTATTGCGATAAGACCGCGGTCAAGTTTTTCCATTTGACGTGTGTGCACATTTTCATCGGTATATCCTGTAGAAGAATTATACCAATAGTTGTAGCTTACCTGCTGCGTGTTTGCACTGTCAGCATAAGCAGACATATTTAAAGCCGCTGCCGATGACATAGCAAGCACTGTCGAAAGTACCGTGCATAAAAGTTTTTTCATAAAAATACCTCCAATTCTCCCTCAAATTTTATCATATCATAAATTGGTTAAAATTGATAATTAAATAACAGTGAATTTAGTTTAATATGACGATAAAATTTGTAACGAAAATATAATGAATTTTGTAAAGAATAATGGTTGAAAACTGTTAGTAATGTATGGTATAATGATAAACTGATATAGAGTATTTAAAGTCAGAAGGGATTTTTAATATGAAGAAAAAAATCATGGCGGTTGTTTTATGTACTTCAATGCTGTTTTCGACAGTGTGCGTCAATGCGGAAACAAGTGAAAGCGACATAAAAAGTGCTATAGAAAAAGCAATAGAATGGAAAGCTGATAAGGACAGTCCGTTTTACGGAATCGGATCATATAGTTCTGATTTTTATATTATGGCTTTGAACCGAATGGGTAAAAACTATGATTACAGCAGATATTTGGCGGGCCTTGACGGAGTTGCGGCAGGTTACGGCGAAGAACATAATGCCTCGTCTATGCAAAGAACAGTGCTTGCAACGATAGCGTCAGGCGGTGATCCGAGAAACGTCGGCGGACGTGACTTGGTTGCGGACGGTATTTATTACAGAGATAATGTTTCACCACTCGGAAAAGAGGGTGTAAACGGATATTCGTGGGGACTTATTGCTCTTGATTCAAAGAGTTTTGAAACTCCTGAATGGGCATTGTCAAACAGAAACGATATACTTGCCGGGATATTGTCACATCAAAATACGAACGGCAGTTTTGATGACAGCGTGTACAGTACCGCAATTGCAATTACGGCGCTTGCACCTTATTGCGAAACAAGCGGTGCGTATACGATAACGCAAAATCAGACGGGTTATGTGCTTGATTTAAGCCCTAAAGATGCGGTTGAAGACGCACTTAATTATTTGTCGACAGAACAGGACAAGGACGGTGATTGGGGTGACCTTGAATCAACGGCAATGACTGTTATCGCACTTGATACGTTGGGGGTTAATGCTGACAGTGACGGCAGATTTGTTGCTAAAAACGGCAGTGCGGTAGACGGCTTAATGCAGTATCAGCAAAAAGACGGTGGATTTTCAACCGGTAAGGGAAAGAGTAACAGTGAGGCAACGTCTTTGGCAGTGTGTGCACTTACAAGCCATTTGAGAAAGTTGCAGAATAAAGCGACATTCTTTAATTTTGACGTGAATGATTCGGTTGTGTTTGAAACACCTGCACCGACAAAAGCACAATCTTCAGGCAATACGTCAAATAAGACATCATCAAGTACATCAAAATCAAATAAGACAACAAAGACAACAACGAAACCGAAAACAACAACAAAGCCTAAAACGACAACAAAACCAAAGACAACGACTAAGGTGACGGGAACAATGAAACCGACAAAAACGGCTTCACCTATGGAATCATCATCACCAAAGCCGTCCGCGACACCAAGACCGACAAAAAAGCCGGCACTTGTAGGACCGGTTGAGATGCCTGGACCAATGCCGTCATTTGAACCGAATGAAGCACTTCCGCAGGAAAAGGGACATCACGACAGAAAGAGCGGAGGAGCGGCAGTTGCGATTGTAAGCATAGTAGCGGTACTTTGCTTGGCGGCAATAGCGGTTGTATTGTATCTCGGTAAAACAAAGAAATTTGAGGGTAAAGGTATATTTAAGTATCTTGCACCGAAAAAGAAAAAGAAGAACGAAATATATAAGGCAAAACAGCATAGAAGGACAGAACAACACAGACGTTATGAAGAACGTGAAAAGTTTAAAAAACGACGTAAATTTGATAAACGAAGAAGATAAATAAAAGGTGACTGCATTTTTGCAGTCACCTTTTACGTTGCAGGCAACCTTTTCAGCCTTCCATATGCTTGCCTAAAAAACCGGCGGCGGATTCTGCTAATTTTTCTTCGACTTCAGACGCAGTTTCACCCTCTTTTAAAATGAACAAAACAGAGCCGATCGTGTCACCCTCCGATACTATCGGAACAACAACGCCCGCGTTGTATTTTTCAACACCGTCAGCGACTGAAACAGGTTTGCCGTCTTTGTAGCTTACAATGATTTTTTCGTTCATTACATTTTCAAGCTCACTGCTTACAGGCTTTTCAATAAGCTCTTTCTTCGGTAATCCCGATACTGCAATGACATTGTCACGGTCGGTTATACAAGCACCGTGTCCGCTTGCTTTGGCAAGTGTTTCAACATAATTTGCGGCAAAGTCACCAAGCTCGCCGATTGGGGAGTATTTTTTGAAAATAACCTCACCGTCTTTTTCTGTATAAATTTCAAGAGGATCGCCCTCTCTGATTCGCATAGTGCGTCGTATTTCCTTTGGAATAACAACTCTTCCGAGATCATCTATTCTTCTTACAATTCCTGTTGCTTTCATCGCTTTTCCTCCAAAATAAATTTATATTTGTGTTAAATATTATTTGCATTGTTTTTTTGATTTATCCATAATTGATAAAAAAAACAAAAATTTTGGAGTTTTAAAAATTAATGTGTAATATTGCCACTGCTGTATGACCATTGAGGGGAGCAGTCGTGAAACGACAGAGGTGTGGCAAATGAGCAAAATAAAAGGGCGACCAATGGTCGCCCCTACGAAAGTACATTAAATAATCATATCATCACGGATCGAGGTGGTGAATATCTCTTGGGAACAAGCTTGCCTCACGGATATTTGCAAGACCAAGCATTTTCATAACGACACGTTCAAGACCGATACCAAGTCCGCCGTGCGGTGGCATACCGTACTTAAATATATCGGTATATGCACCGAGGTCGCCCTCCTCCATATGATAACGTTTCATTTTTTCAAGAAGTTCGTTATAATCGTGTATTCTCTGACCGCCTGTTGTGATTTCAAGACCTCTGAAAAGCAAGTCAAAACTTTCGGCAAGTTTAGGGTCGTCTGCCGAATCCATTGCATAGAACGGACGTTTTAATCCCGGGAACTTTTCAACGAATATAAATTCACTGTCATAATTCTTTTTTGCGTATTCGCACAATTTAACTTCATCTGTAGGATCAAGGTCAAATTGATTATGTGACTTGCCGAGAATATCAAGTGCCTCAAAGAATGTTACCGAAGGGATTTCATTGATAACAGGCAATGTTGCACCTAAAAGCTCCAACTCGTCACTGTAATGTTTCGGCAAATACTCAACAACATATTTAAGCATAGCCGTTTCCATAGCCATAACATCATGCATATCGTTGATAAATCCCATTTCAAAATCAAGTCCGATATATTCGTTCAAATGACGTGTAGAGTTGTGTTTTTCGGCTCTGTAAACAGGAGCAATTTCAAACACTCTGTCAAAGAATGCTACGCAAGTCTGTTTGTAGAACTGCGGACTTTGTGCAAGATATGCGTCTTTATCAAAGTATTTCAATTTGAATATATTAGCACCGCCCTCAGCACCTGCCGCAACGATTTTTGGTGAATGTATTTCGGTAAAGTTATTGTTTAACATAAATTCACGAAATGCCGACACAACGCCCTCTGCAATTTTAAATACCGCTCTCTGTTCAGGGTGACGAAGTGCGACACTTCTGTGTGCCATTGAAGTTTCGATTGAACAGCCAAGCTTTTTGCTTGAAACGTGAAGAGGGTATTCCTCTGCGGGTTTTGAAAGTATTTCAAACGAAGAAAGAGTTATTTCATAGCCGTGATTAGCACGTTTTTCTTCTTTTACGTCACCTGTGATTTTGATATAAGCACCCTCACAAAGTGAGTCAAAATCGCCTGTACATTTATCCTTTGAATAAACAGATTGAAGAATATATCTTCCCGTACGAAGTATTACAAATGAGAAACCGCTCATTTTTCTAAGCTTATGCACGCAAGCACAAAAGCTTATTGAACCGCCGACAGCTTTTTGCAAATCGTCAAGAGTGATTTCGCTTATAAGCTGTGAACCATCTATTTTCTGCATATTAATTCCACCTTTATTTTAATTTTTCAGTCAATAAGTCCTTAGCAAGTTTAGGGTTTGCACCTTTACCCGCTGTGCGTACCACTTGTCCCATAAGAAAACCGAAAATCTTTTGATTACCGTTTTTGTAGCTTTCAACACTGTCTGCGTTTTCGACTATAATTTTATTAATAATTTCTTCAAGACCTGATGTGTCATTGTTCATAATAAAGCCGTTTTCTTTGGCAATATCAATAGGCTTACCGCCGTTATTGAACATAATCTTCAAAATATCCTTAGCGGCATTTTTTGAAACAACGCCGTCTGTTGACATTTTAACAAGCTCTGCCAAATCGGCAGGGGAGAATGTTACATCTGAAATAGTCTTTTCGGAATCATTAAGGTTTCTGTTAAGTTCAACAAGCATCAGATTAGAAATTTGTTTGTAGTCAGGATTTATTTTTACAGACTCATCGTAAAAATCCGAAAATTCCTTGCTTGATATAATAAGATTAGCGTCATCTGTCGGAAGTCCGTACTTTTCCGTATAACGTACAAAACGGTCTTGCGGCATTTCCGGCATTGACTTTCTTATGTCCTCAATTTCTTCGTCCGATAGGAATACCGGAGGAATATCCGGCTCAGGGAAGTAACGATAATC
The DNA here is from genome assembly GCA_003460745.1 of Firmicutes bacterium AM55-24TS. Taxonomy (GTDB): domain Bacteria; phylum Bacillota; class Clostridia; order UBA1381; family UBA1381; genus Hominilimicola; species Hominilimicola fabiformis. Next base: position 97,583 of record QTVU01000005.1, on the reverse strand, counting down.
GTGTGCATCCTCTTTTGAACGTAATGCCTTTGTATCGCCGTGGTTGTCGTTGTAACGTCTTGTTTCCTGAATAACAGTACCGCCGTTATCAAGAATTTCTGCTTGACGGTTTATTTCATATTCAATCGCACGACCGATTGCTTTTAATGAGTTCAGATTTTTAAGTTCGGCACGGGTACGAATTCGGTTGAGCCGACAGGCATAATTGAAATATTAACATCAACACGCATTGAGCCTTGCTCCATTTTTGCGTCACACACGCCTGCATACTTTAAACGCAAAGCAAGTTTTTCAACAAAGTCTTGAACTTCTTCGATTGAACGGAAGTCCGGCTCTGTTACAATTTCAATAAGCGGTACACCGCAACGGTTATAGTCAGCCATTGAAATGCCCTCATAATCGTCATGCACAAGCTTACCTGCGTCCTCCTCAATGTGAATGTGGTTAATTCTGATGTCCTTACCGCCTGTGACGGTTATATACGCCTGTACAGATCGGGTGGTCAAATTGTGTTATCTGATATGCTTTAGGCAAGTCGGGATAAAAATAATTCTTTCTGTCGAATGCACTGTAATTATTTACGGTACAGTCAAGTGCAAAACCTGCCTTTGCGGCAAGCCTTACCGCACCTTGATTTAAAAGGGGAAGTGTACCCGGAAGTCCCGAACATCTTGGACATACACGAGTGTTTTCGCTGCCGCCGAATTCATTTTGACAAGTACAGAATACTTTTGAATCTGTCAACAATTCCGCATGAATTTCAAGTCCTATTACGGGTTGGTATCTCATAGTACAATCTCCTTTCTTTCAAAGTCTTTTTCAAATCTGTCGCATACTGCGATTATTGTCTTTTCGTCAAATGCTTTTCCGATAAGGCTCATACCGATAGGCAAACCTTTTGAATCGTAACCGCAGGTTGTAGAAATTGCGGGAAGTCCGGCAATGTTTACCGTTACTGTATAAATATCGGCAAGATACATTTTAACGGGATCGTTTTCCTGTTCACCGATTTTATAAGCCGTAGTCGGCGCGGTCGGTGTAAGCATAACGTCGCACTTTCTGAATATATCGGCATATTCGTTTCTTATTTGTGTTCTTATACGCGTTGCGTTTTTATAATATGCATCATAGTAACCCGAACATAGTGCGTAGTTGCCAAGCATAATTCTTCTTTTAACCTCTTGACCGAATCCCTCACGGCGTGAATTTTTAATAAGGTCGTTAAAGTCTTCACCAAGACCGCTTCTAAGACCGTATTTGATACCGTCAAAACGTGAAAGGTTGCTTGCCGCCTCGGCTGATGAAATTAGGTAGTAAGCCGAAACCGCATATTCAAGACTCGGAAGTGAAACGTCAACTATTTCACAGCCAAGCTTTTTGTAATATTCAACGGCATTTAAAACAGCTGTTTTAACTTCGTCATTTAGACCGTCACCGAAAAATTCTTTCGGTACACCGATTTTTAATTTGCTTACATCACTTCCGATAAGTGAATTATAGTTGCCCTCTGATTTTTTACTTGATGTGGCATCATTTTCATCATAGCCGTAAATGCCCTCAAGCATATAGCCTGTGTCTTCGGCAGACTTTGCGATAACGCCGATTTGGTCAAGTGAAGATGCGAATGCGATAAGTCCCCATCTTGAAACAGTGCCGTATGTCGGTTTAAGACCTGTAACACCGCAGAATGAAGCAGGCTGACGAACAGAACCGCCTGTATCCGAACCAAGTGCGGCGGCACAAAGGTCGGCACTTACGCTTGCTGCGGCACCGCCGGAAGAACCGCCTGTAACACGAGTTAAGTCGTAAGGGTTTTTAACACCGCCGAAATATGATGTTTGAGATGAACCGCCCATTGCAAATTCGTCCATATTTGTTTTGCCGAGCATAACGATGTTGTCTTTCTTTAATTTTTCCATTACCGTTGCGTTATACGGAGGAATGAAGTCATCAAGCATATGTGACGCACAGGTTGTCTTGACACCGAGTGTACATATGTTATCTTTAACCGAAATAGGCAATCCCGTAAATGCACCGCTGTTGCCACTGTCGATAACTTCCTGTGCTTTCTTTGCGTCCGCAAGTGCGTTTTCTTTGCACACTGTTATATAACTGTTTATTTCTTTATCTGAATTTTCTATTCTGTCAAGATATTGCTCGGTAAGTTCAACCGCACCGATCTCCTTACTGTCAAGCATTTCTCTCAGTTTTTTTAAAGCCACGTTAATCAAATCCTTTCTCTTGACTGTTAAACTACTTTAGGAACTACGAAACTGTTATTTTTAACATTCTTCGCATTCTTAACAATTTCTTCGGTCTGGTACGAATTTCGATGTTCGTCCGCCCTTAAATCTTTATAGTCAACCGCATCAAGCGCATAGGCAGGCTTTGATGTATCAAATGCACATACTTTATCCATGACAGCTATGATATTTGTCATATCAGCCGTCATTTGTTCAAGCTCTTCATCTGTAAATTCAAGCTTTGAAAGCTCTGCGAGGTGCTTTGTCAAATCTGAGTTAAACATATCAATTCTCCGTTCTTTAAATATTTTATTTTTGTATAATGTTTTTATTATACAAAAAAAGACGTAATATAACAGAGTTTTTGCTCTGTTATACAACGTCTTTGCTGTAAGATTAATATTATAATACCATAATTTAAAAATGTTTGCAAGGGGTAAAATGAAAAAATATTAAGTTTTATATTATTTTCATTTATGCAATTTGCATTATGGCTCGTGCGGCATATATGTACTTGTATTAAGCGTATCGGTTGAGATAAGCTCACCGTTGGCATATACATATCTTGTTGAATGAACAACGGTATTTTTGCCGGAAGTTGAAGAAGTGTTTGAAATTTTAACTTCTCTGTGAGGTTCCCAATCAGTACCGATAATGCTTACAGTGATTGTTGCACCGCTTGTGTAAGCCGAAACTTTAATCGGATAGTCGGTGTTGTTTTTAAATTTGAAATCAACTCCGCCGTCCGAAACGGTTGCGTCCTGACCGAGCGGAATATAACCTACGGTCATCATATGGTTAAGACGTTCAACAATCGAAAGGTCGGCATACAGTACCGCCGAATAAAGAGTACTGCTGACTTGGCAAGTACCGCCGCCGATACCGTCAACGCTCTTGCCGTCAACGTATTCTTTTGCGGTAGAGAAACCGTTTTCGATTGTGCGGTGACCGACTGTGTCGTTGAATGAGAATACATCACCCGGTGCAATTACTTTGCCGTTTATAAGGCTTGCCGCTCTTGCAACATTGGCACATCTGTTTGCGGTCGAACTGCCGTATGATGTTGAATAACTGCTCAATGTTGCCGAAAATAATTTTTCTCTTAATGTGTTTTCGTCAACGGTCGGATATGAAACGTAGAACGGCAATGTGACAGGTTCACAGCCTTCGTATACATTTCCTATAATTGCTGCAGCCTCATCTTTATTTATGTAACGTCCCGTATCGCCTGCGACTATGTTTACATCATTTCCGTTGACTTCGTATCTTGCGTCTGTCGGGTCTTTGTATACAAGTGCGTCAAGTGATTCAACAGTCATTTCGTCCGGTGGGGCAGAAGTGAATGTTACCGCGATGTTATTAAAAATTTCATTGCTAAGAGCGGTAATAACTTCTTGCTCGGCGGTTGATGGGTCTAAATTATAACCTGTCTTACCGGAATATATTGTAAGTGTACCGTCGTCGTTAAATTCAACGTAATGCTGTTTTCTTTCGCCAAGTGCAATGTTACCGAATTCGTTAAGCTTTGCGTCAAGCTGTTCGGTATCGACTTGTACGGCAGGAACGATTATGTGTGGCTTGAACATAAGTTCAATAGCGGCAAATGCATTTTTTAATGTGCTGTCCGATTTGCAGTAATCGAAAGCCTTTTTTGCGGTATCTTCCGCAATTGCTGTAAGTCCGATGTCTGAGCCGTTTATTTCGTATGTCTGACCGTTTGAAGTCAATGTGATTGCAGTATTCTGTAAAAGATATGTTGCGTTTATTGAATCAAGTGCTTCGTCATATGTAAGACCGCCAACGTTCAACTGCTCTATGTACACATTTTTCATAACCTTATCTTCTTCTATAGTAGAAAGGGAATATATGAAAAATGCAATGAAAGTACAAATCAGTACGATAACTGCGATTAAAGCGGGAACAGCCGCTTTTTTTAATCCTGCTTTGATTTTTTTTGTAAGTTCAGCTTTTCTCTGTTCTTTTTCAATATCTGTTTCTGTATCGTCGTCTGCATTGTCGTCTTGCTCAGACGGAGCTGTTTCGTCATTTTCTTCGGGAGAAATTGCAAAATCGTCTTCCTCATCGTCAAAACTGTAATTATCGGCTATTTCTTCTTCACTGATTGCATTGGGAACATCAGACTCGTTATTTTCCGTCAATTCGCTTTCGGAAATGTTTTCTTCACTGACAGGAGTAACATCTGTTTCTTCTGTATCATTTGTTTCTATATTTTCGGAATTTTGCATTACATCGTTTGCGTCATTTTCGTTTAGAGTTTTCTTATTCTCGTTGTTATTTTCCTGCATTACAATTATATCCTTTCTGAATACTGTTTAATTATTTATAAAAACGCTTAAATTCATCTAAGTATTTTGAATATTCAACCATAAAGGCTTTAAATTGCTTGTTTTTCATAAGTAAAGAAAATGCCTTTTTAATATTTTTAATGAAAACCGCGTCAAAATCTTCAAGATAAAAACCTTTAGCCATAGGACAGACGCCTTTTGCACGTGGGTCAACGATAATATCCATATGACCGCTTTTGTCAAGATACGGTGTAAGCGGAAAAATCCGACAGGCTAATGGACGTTGATATCTGTCACAATAACCTTGACACATAGCTATAGGCGTGGTATATGTTTTTCCGTTATAATCATATGTGAAGTCTGTCTTTTCAATTCGTACCCAATCGGGATTTAACAGATTAAAAACTTCTTTTTCACCCGGAAAAAGAAACATTCCGCTGTCGTCACCTTTACAGCAAGCCTTGTCACAAAGCTGACCACAGTCAACAGGAACAGGCGTTACGTCATCAAAAAGTTTATACAGTTGAAGATATATATATGCGGTATTCATAGTTAAAACCTCAAATCGTTAAAATTAATGTATTAATATACTGTATATACATTGTATATACAGTATAATTTTAGCATAAAAAATGTCGTAAAACAATAGGAAAATATTTTTTTTACGCAATGTATAATTTTAGCATAAAAAATGTCGTAAAACAATAGGAAAATATTTTTTTTACGCAATGTATCATTTTCTCTGTAATCATTTGGTTGTTTTATCAATATTGAACAAATAATAAAGAAGTGTGTAACATTCATTTAATCTAAATGTTGCCTTACGGCGTTTGACAAAACAACCTATATAGTAGTATAATTAATAAGATATAATAGTATTTTTATAGCTGAAAGCGAAAATACACGAAAGGACGGTTAGTTTATGCCGAAAAAGAAACAGGAATACGGAAATGACAGCATAACAAGTCTAAAGGGTGCGGACAGAGTAAGAAAGCGTCCTGCTGTAATATTCGGTTCAGACGGTCTTGAAGGCTGTGAACATTCTTTTTTTGAAATATTATCAAATTCAATAGATGAAGCTCGTGAGGGCTACGGAAGTTTAATAGAAGTTACGCGTTTTATGGATAAATCCATAGAAGTAAAGGATCACGGCCGCGGAATACCTCTTGACTATAACGAGGGCGAGGGCAGATTTAACTGGGAGCTTGTATATTGTGAATTGTACGCGGGCGGTAAGTATGATAACAATAAAGGCGGAATGTATGAGTACAGTTTGGGTCTTAACGGTCTTGGCGCGTGTGCAACGCAGTACAGCAGTGAATATATGGATGTAACCGTTGTGCGTGACAAAACGCAGTACACATTGCATTTTGAAAAAGGCGAAAACGTCGGAGGACTTCAAAAGGCTGAAACAAGAAGTGTTCAGACAGGAACGGTACAAAAATGGAAACCCGACACCGAAGTTTTTACCGATATAAATATACCGCTTGAATTTTTTCAAGATGTTTTAAACAAGCAGGCTATGGTTAATGCAGGCTTGAAATTCGTTCTTTACAACGAAACCGAAACAGGTATGGAAATGTTCGAGTATTATTACGAGAACGGTATTGTTGACTATGTTAAAGAAACTGTCGGCGATGATAGCTTTACAACTGTTGAAACGTGGGAAATGGAACGCGAGGGACGTGACAGGGCGGACAAAGAGGATTACAGAATGAAAATGCAAGTTGCATTCTGTTTCTCAAACAAAGTCAATATGCTTGAATATTATCACAATTCAAGTTACCTTGAACACGGCGGTTCACCCGATAAGGCGGTAAGAAACGCATTCGTATATGCGATTGACAGATATTTGAAACAGAATGACAAATATAATAAAAACGATTCAAAAATAACATTTGCGGACGTAGCGGACTGTTTGGCACTTGTTATAAACTCATTCTCAACTCAGACAAGTTACGAAAACCAAACGAAAAAAGCGATAAATAACAAATTTATTCAAGACGCAATGACGGAATTTTTACGTCAACAGCTTGAAGTTTACTTTATAGAAAACAAAACAGACGCCGAAAAAATCGCAAATCAAGTTCTTGTCAATAAAAAGAGCCGTGAAAATGCCGAAAAGGCAAGAATTGATATAAAAAAGAAACTTACAGGTACAATGGATATAACGAACAGAGTTGAAAAATTCGTTGATTGCAGAAGTAAGGACGTTTCACAACGTGAAGTTTATATAGTGGAGGGCGACTCGGCTTTAGGTTCGTGTAAATTGGCGCGTGACCCGATGTTTCAGGCGATTATGCCGATTAGAGGTAAGATACTGAATTGTCTGAAAGCCGATTATCCGAGAATTTTTAAGAGCGATATTATAACCGACCTTGTAAAAGTGCTTGGCTGCGGTGTGGAGATTAAGTCTACTCATAATAAAAATATTGAAAGTTTTAATCTTGACAATTTGCGTTGGGACAAGGTTATTATCTGTACAGATGCCGACGTTGACGGTTTCCAAATCAGAACGCTTGTTCTTACAATGATATACCGCCTTATGCCTACACTTATCGAAAAAGGCAAGGTGTATATTGCCGAATCACCGCTTTACGAAATAACGATTACAAAGACAAAGCGTAAGGGTGAAAAACATTTTGCGTATACAGACGGCGAAAAGGAAGAAATATTAAAGAAATTTACAGAGGACGGATTGTCGAAAGAACGTGACGAATACGACATTAAACGTTCAAAAGGTCTTGGTGAAAACGAGCCTGATATGATGAGTCTTACGACAATGCACCCGTCAACAAGACGGCTTATAAGAGTAACGCCGGAAAATGCGGAAAGCACATCGAGAATGTTTGACGTATTGCTTGGCGATAATATTACGGACAGAAAAGAATACATTGCCGACAACGGCGGAAAATATATGGAAATGCTTGACTTATCATAAAGGATAGGAGAATTTTATGGCAAGGAAGAAAAAGAAAGTAGAAGAAAAAGAGATTATATATGCTCCGATAGACGAGCAGCCCATTACCGAAACACTTGAGCAGAACTATATGCCCTATGCGATGAGTGTTATCGTATCGAGAGCAATTCCCGAAATAGACGGACTTAAGCCTGCTCACAGAAAACTTTTGTACACAATGTATACAATGGGACTTTTGGGAGGAAAACTTACAAAATCGGCTAACGTAGTCGGACAGACAATGAAATTAAACCCTCACGGTGACAGTGCCATATATGAAACAATGGTACGTTTAACACGTGGTAACGAGGCACTTTTGCACCCGCTTGTTGAGTCGCAGGGTAACTTCGGTAAGCAGTATTCGAGAGATATGGCATATGCGGCGTCAAGATATACGGAGGTAAGACTTGATCCGATATGTGCGGAACTGTTTAAGGATATTAATAAGAATACGGTTGAGTTTACAGACAGTTATGACGGTGAAATGAAAGAACCGACGCTTTTGCCGGTTGCGTTTCCGAATATTCTTATAAACCCAAATCAAGGTATTGCCGTAGGTATGGCAAGTAATATTTGTTCATTCAATCTTAAAGAAGTTTGTGACGCGACTATCGCTTGTATGAAAAACGAAAATGCGGACGTGATTAAATATATGCCTGCACCTGACTTTTCAATGGGAGCGGACCTTATTTACTCTGAAAGCGAAATGCGTAAGATTTACGAAACAGGCCGCGGAAGTTTTAAACTTCGTGCAAAATATACTTACGACAAGGCAAATAACTGTATCGAAATCAACGAAATTCCTTATACAACGACAGTTGAAGCGATAATCGGCAAGATTATGGAGCTTGTAAAAGCGAACAAACTGAAAGAAATTTCAGACGCACGTGACGAAACAGGTCTTGACGGTTTTCAAATCGCACTTGATTTAAAACGTGGCGTTGATCCCGATATGCTTATGACAAAGCTTTATAAGCTGACACCGCTTGAGGACAGTTTTAGCTGTAACTTCAATATCTTGATTAATGCAAGACCTATGGTTCTGGGCGTTAAGCAGATTTTACAGCAGTGGATACTGTTCAGAATGAACTGCGTTAAAAACGGTATTAAATATGATATTGATAAAAAAAGCGAAAAACTTCATCTTTTAACAGGTCTTAAAAAGATTTTGCTTGATATTGACAAAGCGATTGCAATAATTCGTCATACGGAAAAAGATACCGATGTTGTTCCTAATCTTATGGAGGGCTTTGACATTGACGAAGTTCAAGCGGAGTACATTGCGGAAATCAAACTTCGCAGTTTGAACAAGGAATATATCATAAACAGAACCGCAGAGATTGAAAAACTTATGGAGGAACTTGAAGAACTGAACCGTATTTTGGGTGACGATAACGAGGTTAAGAATATTATCGCAGACCAGTTAAAGAAAATCGCAAAGAAATACGGTCAGGAAAGAAAGACGACTTTAATCAGCGGTGAGGAAATAACGGAGTATAACGAAACGGAAAATATAGACGATTATCCGCTTACAATTTTCGTAACAAGAGATAATTATATTAAGAAGATTTCAGCCGTATCACTTCGTTCAAGCACAACGGAGCATAAATTAAAGGAAACAGATGAAATTGTTCAGTCAATGGAATCGACAAATAAATCCGAACTTATATTCTTCTCAAATAAGTGCGTTGCATATAAAATGAAAACATATGACCTTGCAGATGCAAAGGTAAGCACTATGGGCGAGTACCTGCCGGGAATACTTGGACTTGAAGAAGATGAAAAAATAGTGTATACTGTTGTAACAACGGATTATAAGGGCGAAATGCTGTTTACGTTTGAAAACGGTAAAATGGCGAAAGTTGCGCTTTCAAATTATGAAACTAAGACAAACCGTAAAAAACTTATCGGTGCATACGGAAATAAGTCGCCGATATGTGATATAAGACTTCTTGATGAAGATAAAGATGTTGTTCTGATGTCGGATAATAACAGAGTGTTATTGGTTAATACGGAAAAAATTCCGCTTAAAGCGACAAAGAGTACACAGGGTATACAGGTAATAACGTTGCGTAAAAAAGACGCAAAAGTTGTTAAGGTTGTAGACAAAGAACAATGCACAGTTGAGGACATTGAGCATTACAGACCAAAAAATATTCCGGCAGCCGGAGGAATTTTAAGGGGAGAGGACAATCAAATAAGTCTGATATAAATTTCAAGCTCTGATATAGCGGAGCGGAAGGGAAGTGGAGATATGTTAAAGGAAGAGGATAAAAAGAGATTACAAGAGAGATTTCAAGAAGAGGCATCAGATGTGTATCAGCCGTTTTCAAAGGAACTTTTTAAGCAGTACAGCGTTAAAAGAGGTTTGAGAAACGATGACGGTACAGGTGTAATGGCAGGACTTACTTCTGTCGGTGCGGTTTTGGGTTACTATATTGATGACGGTGAAAAAATTCCTATGGAAGGTCATTTGAGATACCGTGGTTATGACCTTACAGATATAGTTAAAAGCTGTGAAAAGGAGAAGAGATTTGGTTTTGAAGAAGTAGCATATCTGCTGTTGTTCGGACATCTTCCGGATAAAAAGACTTTGGACGATTTTTCAAGACTTATCGGGAATCTTCGTGTATTGCCGGAAGGTTTTGCGGAAGATATGATTTTGAAAGCTCCGAGTAAGAATATAATGAATAAAATTGCCCGTTCCGTACTTGCGTCTTATTCGTATGACTCAAATCCGGATGATATTTCAACGGGTAATATCTTGCGTCAGTCAATAGAATTGATTGCAAGACTTCCTGTAATGGCGGCATACGGCTATCAGGCGAAGAGCCATTATCATGACGGAAAAAGCCTGTATCTTCACACACCGCAGCCAAGATTGTCAACAGCTGAGAATCTGCTTTATATGATAAGACCCGATAATAAATATACTCGTGAAGAAGCGGAAATGCTTGATGTATTGCTTATGATACACGCTGAACACGGCGGCGGTAACAACTCGGCATTTACAACAAGAGTTGTTTCTTCATCGGATACTGATACATATTCTGCTATTGCGGCGGCTATCGGCTCACTTAAAGGTCCTAAGCACGGTGGTGCAAACGCAAAAGTTATGGGTATGATGGAAGAAATCAAGGCAAACGTTAAGCACTGGGAAGATGATGAGGAGGTTAAGGCATTCCTTGCAAAAATTCTTCGTAAAGAGGCTTTTGACGGTTCGGGACTTATATACGGTATGGGACACGCTATTTATACATACAGTGACCCAAGATGTATTTTGCTTAAAGAAAAAGCAGGTCAGCTTGTTTCAAATCACCCTGAATTTGAAAAGGAATTTAAACTGTATTGCAGTGTTGAACGTCTTACACCGGGTGTATTTGCGGAAGTTAAAAATAATCATAAGGTTATGTGTGCGAATGTTGATATGTATTCGGGCTTTGTTTATAAAATGCTCGGCATACCTACCGAAATGTATACACCGCTTTTCGCTATTTCAAGAATTGTCGGCTGGTGCGCACATAGACTTGAAGAAGTTATCGGCTGCGGCAGAATTATCAGACCGGCATATAAGTCGATGGTACACAGTAAGGAGTATACAAAAATAGATAACAGATAAGAGAGAATAGAGAAAAGATAATAGTTATTCGTAGTGGCGATCATTGGTCACCCGAAAAAGCCGCCCCACAGTCAACGAGAACGACAGCTCCCCTCAATGGGAGCCGAAAAGCTCTCCTTGAGGAGAGGTGTCACGAAGTGACGGAGTGGTGGCAAATAAAATATATTCAAAGCAAGGAGAAGAACATGGATAAAGTAAACATACTTGGTGTTCACGTTGACATGGTGAACATTTCACAGGCTACTGACTGCATTATGCGTTTTTTGGACGAAGATAAGTTTCATGCGGTATACACGCCTAATTCGGAAATAATTATGCTTGCATACAAAGACGAAAAATTTTGTAAACTTCTTAATAATGCTGACTTGCTTACTGCCGACGGCATAGGCGTTGTGCATGCGTCAAAGATTTTGAAAAAGCCTATAAGCGAACGTGCGGCAGGATATGACATTGCAAGACAGGTTTTGCAAAAAATGAACTACACAGACCACAAGCTGTTCCTTTTTGGAGGTAAGCCGGGTGTTGCGGAAGAGGCAAAGAAAAAGCTTTTGGAAGAATACACCGACCTTAATATTGTCGGTACAAGAAACGGATATTTCAAGCCTGAAGAAGAAGCTGAAATTGTTGAGGAAATCAACAATTCCGGTGCGGATATTGTTTTTGTATGTTTGGGCGCACCTAAGCAGGAACAGTGGATTGAAAGAAACAGAGATGCACTTAAAGTACGCGTTGCGATGGGCATTGGCGGAAGTCTTGACGTATTTGCCGGAAAAGTTGAACGCGCACCTGAAATATTCTGTAAAACAGGCATGGAATGGTTTTACAGACTTTGCAAAGAGCCTTGGCGTATAGGAAGAATGATGGAATTGCCTAAATTTGCGGCAACGGTAATTGCAAAAGGAAAAAAATACAAACAAGACTGATTTTAGGAGAAATTATGGGGATACTTATAGCAATTGACGGCGTTGACGCAAGCGGAAAGCAAACACAGACGGAACTTTTAAAAAAACGTCTTGAAAATAACAAATTAAAAATAAAGTCTGTGTCGTTTCCGGCGTATGACAACCCATCATCAACACTTGTAAAGATGTACCTAAACGGTGAATTCGGCGACAAGCCATCAGATGTGAATGCGTATGCCACATCAACGTTTTTTGCGGCTGACAGATTTGCGACGTATAAAACCGATTGGGGAAAGGATTACGAAAACGGTACATTGATTTTGGCAGACAGATATGTGTCGTCAAATCTTATACATCAGGCAAGCAAAATCGAAAATCAAGAAGAAAAAGACAAGTTTTTAACGTGGCTTGACGACCTTGAATACAATGTTTACGGACTTCCGCGTCCGAACGTTACGATATTTCTTGATATGCCGCCAAAGTACGGTATAGAATTAATGAAAGACAGGGCGAACAAGTCAAACGGTGGGGATAAAAAGGATATACACGAGAGTGATATATCGTATCTTCAAAAAAGCTATGATAATGCAGTATACGTATCAAAACGTTTCGGCTGGAAACATATTTCATGTGTTGAAAATGGAAAAATAAGAAGTGTCGAAGATATAAATGATGATATTTATGCTGTAATAAAGGAGCGATTATCTTGAAAAAACTGATTGCACTTTTGATAAGCGGAGTAATTATGTTGCCGTGCGTAAATGCTTTTGCTAATGACGTTATAGAAGTATATATTGACGGCGAAAAATTGGAATGTGACGTTAATCCGAAGAATATTGACGAACGTGTACTTGTACCGATGAGAGCGATATTTGAGGCTTTCGGTGCAAATGTGTCGTGGGACAATAACGGCAGAACGGTTTGGGCAGAGAGAAACGGCGAATTTATATGCGTGCCTGTTGATAATCAAATTATGAGTACGGGAGTATATAATTCAGACGGTTCGGCAATTTGGGTTGACCAAATTCAGCTTGACGTACCTGCTAAAATAATTGATGACAGAACATATGTTCCCGTAAGAGCGGTTTCCGAAACTTTAGGTGCAACTGTCGGTTGGGACGGTGAAAACAACAGAGTTGTTATAGACAGCCGTATAAACGAAAGCGGTACGGTATACTATGCATCTGATTCTGACTATCAAAAGCTATATTCAGTAGACAAAAACAGTGCAAACAGACAGAAATTATCTGACAACAGCGTCTGTGAACTTGAGATGTATGACAATAATGTTTACTATTTGTCTAAAAATGACAGACACCTTTACCGAGCAAATGACATATCGGGTGAAGAGGAACTTATCAATAAAACGGTCAATAAAATTGCCGTTGATGATGGGTGGATATATTATCAGGAATCGGACGGCGGAAAAAAGAGCGGCGTTCTTTATCGTATGAATATTGACAGCGGCGACGTTGAACGACTTACGGACAATTCGGTCAGATACCCTAAAAAGTACAAGGATTACATATATTTCAACTTGGATAATGACAATATAATGTACGGAATTACTCTTGACGGAATGTCACTTGTGAAATTAAGCATGGGTGACAATGATGTTAAGCTGTATCCGTTTAACTGTTTTTATTACGGAGATTATCTGTTTGTCGAAAACGGTGTTTGGTACGGTAATTTGATGAGAATTAGCCGTGACGGAAGTGAAGTTAAGACCTTAAATCAAATTAATTCGCTTATTTGTAAAAAGCAAACGCCGACAGATAAAATTCTGTTTGTAAATCAAGATAACGGAAAAGATATTTATTGTATGAACATAGACGGAACAGATCAACATTTGGTCGTAAAGGGCGACGCGTCATGGATAAATATTGAACTTATTGCACAGTGGGGAGATACGATTTATTATAAAAACCCTTTCCGTGAGGAGGTTTACCGCGTAAATCTTGACGGCAGTGACAATAATTATGTTTGTTATGCAGACGATGTGAAGACTGCGGACGGCAGACTTATAACTTCGTATAACGGACTTTATATAGGCAGTCTTGACGCAAGCGACTTGACGTGTATTTATGATAAAGCAGTAAAAAAATTCGATGTTGAAAATGATAAAATTTACTTTGTGGATAAAAAAAGCGGTAAGCTTTATACGTCCGATTTCTCCGGAAACGTAAATGTTGTAACAAACGAATCGGTCGGAGAATGGGTAAGTAATTAAGCCTGTTGACAGCTCCAAAAATCACATCTTGCGATGTGATTTTTGATTATTTTTAGAGAAAGGTATTGACAACACAGACTGGTTATGTTAAAATAATCCTCGCAATTTAATAATGCTTTGGTATATAATTGGAAACGACACATTGTGCTTAACGATGATAACGAACAACACGGATGTGTTGTTTTTTTGCGTAAATTTAAGAAAAGAGGGTAAAAATTTATGCCAAAGACAAAATTTCAAAACATTATTTTCACACTGATTATGGCTTTTATTATGGTGTACGCAATGATATGCTATAATATCAGCCTGAACAAGGGACAGATGAGCAATGAGGTGTTCTTGCTTGCATTTCATGAAATGGTTATAATGTGGCCTGCCGCATTCATACTTGAGTTTTTCGCAGTCGAAAAACTTGCGACAAAGCTTGCATTCAGATTTATAAGACCGGGAGTGGATAATCCGTTCTTTATCACGCTTGCAATTTCGTCAATGATTGTATGTATTATGTGTCCGACAATGAGTATGATTGCAACATTGTTGTTTAAAAATCCGGGCAAAGAAATTGTTGCGGTATGGTTGCAAACAACAGCTATGAATTTCCCAATGGCATTGTGCTGGCAAATATTTTTTGCAGGACCGCTTGCAAGATTAATTTTCAGAACAATATTCAAAAACAACTTCAGCAATAATAAAAAGCAGTGTTAATCACTGCTTTTTTGATTTCTCTTTTAACATACGTCTGAATTTTTGCGGTGAAACATTGTACACTTGCTTGAAAATTCTTGATAAATGCGCACTTGACGAAAAGCCTGTACGAATAGCGATTTCGTTTAAGTTTAAATTTGTTTCGGCAAGCAGGGAATGGACATTTACAAGACGCACATTGTATAAATATTGCAGAAACGTTGCACCCGTTGCTTTGTGGAAAAGTCGTGAAAAATGATATTTGCTGATATGCACGACTTCGGTTATAATGTCAAGGTTTATGTCCTCTTTATAGTGGTTGTTTATGTAATCTATCGCCGTAACTATTTCGGGCGGAGTGTTTTGACTTGTGATAATTTCGGCATTTTTTGAAAGGTCTTTAATTACAGAAACAAGCTGAAAAACACTGCTCAGCGCAAGTTTTTCGGAAAGCAAACCTATTCTGTTTGAAAATGCGTCAATTTTTTTGAAGTAATCGAGAATAAGAGTAAATTGCTCATCATTAAGATGGAATACGCACGACTTGATGTTATCGAAAAGAATATCGGTTTCTGTTTTTGTCAAAATTCCGCTCAGCATATCACTGCTGAAATTCAAAACATATCTTTCGTAAAAATCAATGTCGCGGCTTTCCATATAGTGAATGTCAAACGGCTTTAAAATTACCAAATCGCCTTGCTTTAACGTGTAACAAATATCGTCAAGGAACAAGTATCGCTCACCGTCCGCCTGCAAATATATTTCATATGCGTCATGGTAGTGCTGTATCTTCATATCATATTTTTCCGATGATTTAACGTGATTTATATACATTTCCGAAAACGGAAAAAACACAGCATTTAACATATACAATATCCTTTCAAATTTATACTATACAGATATTTTAACATTAAACATCAAAATAATCAACAAAATACTTGCAGATTAAGTCAATTATAAGTTATAATAATTTTATATATGAAGGGAGAGTAGAAGATGAGCAAGATTTTAAATATGTTAATGGCATTTGTTATGTCATTAGGAATATCGGGAAGTAATGTAAACCCGTCGGATATACCCGAAAATTCAAATTTTGAGGTGCATTTTATAGATGTAGGACAAGCCGATTCGGCGCTTATAGAATGTGACGGCAAAACGATGATGATAGACGGCGGAAATGTTGCGGACAGTAATGTGGTAGCGGCATATTTAAAGAAAGAAGATGTTACGGAACTTAATTATGTTGTGTGTTCTCATGCTCATGAGGACCATGTCGGCGGTTTGTCGGGTGCGTTGTCGGTAACAAAAGCGGACAACATATATGCACCGAAAACAGAGGCGAATACAAAGGCATATAAAAATTTCAAGAAAAAAGCCGAAGAACAAAATGTTGAAATCAAGCACCCGAATGTCGGTGACGAAATTCAGCTTGGCAGCAGTACGGTTGAATTTTTAGGACCTGTTGACGAAAACGGCAAGGATTTAAACAGTACGTCAATAGTATTAAAAATCACATACGGAAATACGTCATTCTTATTTACGGGTGACGCCGAAAGCGACGAGGAAGAAGAAATATTAAACAGCGGTGCGGATTTGAAATCAACGGTGCTTAAAGTCGGTCATCACGGTTCAAGAACATCAACGTCATATCCGTTTTTGCGTGAAGTTATGCCGCAGTATGCCGTGATAAGCGTAGAAAAAGGCAATTCATACGGTCACCCTAATGAAGAAACTTTAAGTAAACTAAGTGACGCGGGTGTGGAAGTGTATCGCACTGATGAAAGCGGCGATATTGTAATGACAAGTGACGGAAACAGTATAAATATAGTTACGGCAAAATAAAAGGCAGACGTTTCGTCTGCCTTTTATTTTATCTGAGTTTAACCGATATATCCTTATTTCTGTCGCATACCAAAACACCGTCTTTAACTTCAAGTTCGGCAACTTGAATTGACGTTCTGCGTTCGTTTCCGATATTATTTTCAAGCATATTTTTTTGTCTGTCGGGGTGAGTGAAGTAGAAAATATATGCGTTATTATCTGTTACATATACATCGGCGTGATTTGCGATAACTCCGTCATCTTCTCTTGTACCGCCTACGTCAAGAATACGACTGCTTTGCTTTGCCCAAGTTGTAAGGTCGTCCGAATAATAGACGTCCAAACCGCTCCAACAGTCGGTTATAAGCCAATACTTACCGCCAAATTCAAATACATTAGCGCCCTCGTGCGGAACATCATCGGCGGCACAGCCTTTAACTTCCCAATTATATAAGTCCTTGCTGTCGGCAAAATATGTATGAGAGCCGTTCCGCTCGTCCTTGTACCACATTCTAAAAATACCGTTCGGTAGTCTGAATACACAAGCGTCAATAATTTTTTCTGATGAAAGGTTAAGCTTGCTTTCAAAATTCCAATCAATCAAATTTTTTGAGGTGTAGTGAAGAATGTATCGCGGGTGATTCCAGTCGGCAGGAATTCCCGGAACATAGCTTACATACATATGATAAAGCTCGCCGAAACGTATAACCTCCGGTGCCCAATATGTATTTTTGCCTTCGCCGTATTCAAGGCCTTTACATATACCTATATATTCCCATGAATTACCGTTGTCTTTACTTTCCGCAATTCCTATATCAGTACCGTGTACCCACATTACGCCTTCTTCTTCAACGTCTGCGCGTCTTGCGGTGTAAAGCATATAATGAGTGCCTGTTTCTTCATTATATATAACGACAGGGTCGGCGGCTCCGTTATGAATTGGGTCTTTAAACAATGGTGCGTTTGCTGTTTTCATAATCTATAATCCTTTCTTTATTTGTGAATATTTTTATGATATAATATAAAAATATAATAGTCAATACAAAATTTGATTTTCACTGATATTTTTATAAAATTAAGGTGTATTTAAGGTTTATACAGTATTATTTAAGAGGTGATAGAAATGGAATTTCATACAATAGAACCCATATACGATAAAAATTCAAAAATACTTATACTCGGCAGTTTCCCGTCTGTAAAATCACGTGAAGCAAACTTTTTCTACGGTCATCCGCAGAACAGGTTTTGGAAGGTGCTTGCAAGTGTTATGAATGACGTCTGTCCAAGCACGACAGAGGAGAAAAAAGCATTTTTGATAAAACATAATATTGCGGTTTGGGACGTTATTGCAAGCTGTGACATAGAAGGTTCGTCCGACAGCTCTATAAAAAATGTTACGCCGAATGATTTAAGACGGATTTTACAAACGGCTGAAATTAAAAAAATCTTTACAAACGGAAATACCGCGTATAAATTGTTTGTAAAATACAATTCTGACTTAAATGCGGTAAAACTGCCGTCTACAAGCCCTGCAAACGCAATGTTTTCGCTTGAAAAATTAATCGAATATTGGCGAGTTTTAAAAGATTTTACATAAATTTAAGATAGGCTTGAATACAATTTTACATAGATTATATATAATTAGCTTAGAGGATTTTATAAAATATAAATAAGGGGATAAAATTATGAACATTTTTGGTTTATTTTCATTGTTCGGAGGACTGGCGATGTTCCTTTACGGAATGAACGTAATGGGCAGCGGTCTTGAAAAGCTTGGCGGCGGTAAGTTTGAACAGATACTTGAAAAACTTACGTCAAATCCTATAAAAGGTGTTGTTTTGGGTGCTGCCGTTACGGCGGTTATACAGTCATCTTCAGCTACTACGGTTATGGTTGTAGGTTTTGTAAACTCAGGCATTATGAAACTCGGACAGGCTATCGGTATTATAATGGGTGCAAATATCGGTACGACTGTTACATCATGGATATTGAGCCTTTCCGGTATACAGGGAGACAGTTTTTGGATTCAACTCTGTAAGCCGGCTAACTTCACTCCGGTTTTAGCACTTATCGGTATTGTATTTACAATGGCTGCAAAGAGCGACTCTAAGAAGAATATCGGTAACATACTTCTTGGTTTTGCGGTACTTATGTTCGGTATGGAAACAATGTCGGCGGCTGTTGAGCCTTTAAAAGATGTTGAGGCATTTACAAACATACTTACAATGTTCCAAAATCCTATTTTAGGTGTGCTTGCAGGTGCTGTTTTAACGGCTGTTATACAATCGTCATCTGCATCTGTCGGTATACTTCAGGCACTTTCTTCTACGGGTAAAATAACGTTCGGTGCGGCAATTCCTATAATTATGGGACAAAATATAGGTACTTGTGTGACTGCACTTATATCATGTATCGGTGCAAGCAAAAACGCAAAACGTGCTGCAATGGTGCATTTGTATTTCAATATTATAGGTACGGTTTTATTCCTTGTATTATTCTATGTGGCAAACGCAATCTTCAATTTTGCATTTGTAAGCGATTCTGTTACACCGTTTAATATCGCAATAGTTCATACGATATTCAATGTTGTTGCAACGGCTGTATTGTTGCCGTTTAACAAGTTACTTGAAAAACTGGCAAGAATGACAATTAAAGAGGGTGCGGAAGAAAGCACATTCGGTTTGCTTGACGAAAGATTTTTGCAAACTCCGTCATTCGCTGTTGAACAATGTATGACGCTTGCTACAAATATGGCATATATGGTAAAAGAGAGTTTTACCATGGCACAGGAATGTGTTGCAAAGTATTCAGAGTCGATAGATAGGAAAATTATAGAAACAGAAAATCTTGCCGATGAATATGAGGACGCACTCGGTGCATATCTTGTAAAGCTTTCGGCAAAGAGCTTGAATGAATCGGATTCGCAGAAAGTTTCAATACTTCTTCACGCAATATCAGATTTTGAGAAAATGACGGACTATACCGCCGATTTGGTATTTACGGCGAGAGAAAAACGTGATAAAGACGTTCATTTCTCCGACAAGGCAAGACAGGAAATCACTATAATGGTTAATGCCGTCGGTGAAATTATCGACCTTACAATCAGTGCATTTTCAAAGGACGATGTTAAACTTGCTAATAAAGTTGAGCCTTTGGAGGACGTTATCGACAGACTTAGAAATGACCTTAAAAACCGTCATATAAAGCGTATGCAAGAGGGCAGATGCAGTGTAAATCAAGGTTTTGTATTTACCGATTACATTACCGCACTTGAAAAAATATCTGATCACTGTGCAAACGTTGCTGCAGCTATTATTGAACTCAATGACGAAAATTATGATGTGCATCACGTTATGAGTAACAGACGAAACAATCCTGAATATAAAGAATTGTGCGTTGAATTCGGTAAAAAGTATATATTGCCGTTTTCGGTATCGTCAGAAGTTGAATAATTTATAAATGGGGGATTGTTTTATGGATTTGATTTATTGCGTCGAAGATGATGAGGGAATAAGAGATTTAATAACGTATGCAGTGAAATCAGCAGGGTTTGAGGCAGAGGGCTTTGAAAGTGCCTCAGATTTTGAAAAACGACTTGGCGAGCGTTTGCCGTCAATGGTGCTTTTGGATATAATGCTGCCGGATAAAGACGGAATTGCTATACTGAAAGATATACGAAACAACGATACGACTAAAAATGTTCCTGTTATTATGATAACAGCCAAAGGTACTGAAAGTGACAAAGTCAAAGGCTTTGAATACGGAGCGGACGACTATGTAACAAAGCCTTTCGGCGTTATGGAACTTATTTCAAGAATTAAAGCAGTCCTTCGCAGGAGCGGTCCGCAAGCCGTTTTTGATATAATCGAATACAAGGGTATCATTTTGGACAACCAAAGCAGGAATGTAAAGGTTGACGGAAAGGATATTGCGATAACGTTTAAAGAATTTGAACTTCTTAAATATCTTCTGAAAAACAAAGGCACAGTTGTGCCGAGAGAGGTTTTGCTTGAAAAGATATGGGGTTATCACTTTGAGGGTGAAAGCAGAACGCTGGACGTTCATATAGGAAGTTTAAGACATAAACTCGGCGAAAAGGGCAAGTGTATCGAAACTATAAGAAATGTAGGATATAAGATATGAGAAAAGCTATAAACGGCACGCTGAAAATTCTTACAATATCATCAGTTATAGTAAGTATGCTGCTTATTTTGGTGGCATATTGTACACAGTATTCGATAAAAGAAAAATCAGATTTAAAATCAAGAACAAATATATTGGCACAATGTTTAGACGGCTATGACGAAAACAGTGAAATTAATATATTAACCAAAATGTATGATAATGTATCCGATATTCGAGTGACGCTTATCAAATCAGACGGTACGGTTATTTATGATAACGAGGCGGATACAACTACAATGGAAAACCATTTTGAACGACCGGAAGTTAAACAAGCTGTTACATACGGAAACGGGAGCAGTAGCCGTAATTCCGAAACTATTAGTGAAAAAATATATTATTATGCCGTAAAATTAAATAACGGCAGTATATTAAGAATGTCACAGCCGACAAAAGTAATAATGTATATGGTTTTGACCATAATGCCGATAGTTATTATTATTTTAATATGCGTTATTGCGGTTTCGTTTGTGAGTGCAAAGCATTTGACGAAATATATTTTAGATCCGATTAATGAAGTGGATATAAATAATATAGGCAAGGCAGAGATATATGACGAGTTAAAACCGTTTTTTGCAAGAATAGCAAATCAAAATGCGGAAAAAGAAAAGACGGAAAAAATCAGACGTGAATTTACCGCAAATGTTTCGCACGAGCTTAAAACACCGCTTACAACCATTTCGGGATATGCACAAATGATAAGCAACGGCATGGCAAAGACCGAGGACGTCAAGGAGTTTGGCAGAAAGATAGAAAAAGAGTCCGACAGACTTCTTACTCTTATAGATGATATAATAAATCTATCAAATCTTGACGAACAGAGAAGTATTGAAAATCCGGAAAATATCGACCTTTCACTGGTTACGGAAGAGGCGATATGTGTTCTTGAAAAAGCCGCAAAAGAACGCGGTATTCAGATTTATTATACGAAGATACCGACATTCATAAAAGGTAACGTGACATTGGTGAGTGAGCTTGTATATAACTTGCTTGACAATGCGATAAAGTATAATAAGGATAACGGAAAAATAACCGTATTTGTCGGTGAGTCGGCAAAGGGTGTGGAACTGTCCGTAAAAGATACGGGTATAGGAATACCACCCGAAGATACGGAAAGAATATTTGAACGTTTTTATCGCGTTGATAAAAGCCACTCAAAAAAAGTCGGCGGTACAGGCTTGGGACTTTCAATAGTAAAGCATGTTTGTGCCTGCCATAATGCGACTATACGCGTAAAGAGCAAAGTCGGAAAAGGTACAACTATTTATGTTACGTTTCCGAATAACGTGAACAATTAATGAACAAAATATGAACTTTGAAAAAGGTTTATTGACATTGATATTAATAATGTGTATAATATGTAGCGTACTATAAAAAAACGTAGTACGCTACTTTTTTTGCGAGGAGGTGTATTTGTGAAAAAGAAAGGTATAGGCTTTTATTTTAAGAGGATAGATGAGATTATGTCTATGGCGGCAAATGCACATCTGAAGAAATACGATATAACCTGTTCGCAGGCAAATATACTTTTTTATATGCTTGAAAAGGGCAAGAATGTTGTAATGCAAAAGGAGATTGAACAGGAATTTGGGTTAAGACATTCCACAATTATCGGACTTTTAAAGCGTATGGAGAAGAATAATTTTGTGCGTGTTGAGGTAAATCCGGAGGACCATAGATGCAGACAGGTTATTTTACTTGACAAGGCTTTTGAACTTGGCAGTGAAATGAAAGAACACAGAAAGTATATGGATTCGTTGATAACAGGTGCATTAAATGACGAGGAGGAAAAAGAACTCAAAAACCTTTTAACAAAGGTTTACGAACATATGTACCAAGACAATGATAAGTGTGAAAAATAGGGTATATTTTTACCTTAATATGTAGCGTACTACATTTTTAAAGGAGGAATTAGATGATAAAGACATTATTAAAAAGTGTAAGAGAGTATAAACGTGATTCGATTCTTGCACCGATTTTTGTAACTCTTGAAGTCGTTATGGAAGTTGTAATACCGCTTCTTATGGCTATGCTTATTGACAAGGGTATTGACGCGGGAAATATGAATTACATATTGAAAATAGGTATCGCCCTTGCAATTTCGTGTGTAATTTCATTGGTTTTTGGTGCATTGTCGGGTAAATTTGCGGCGAGTGCATCGGCAGGTTTTGCGAAGAATTTGAGAAAGGATATGTTCTATAATGTACAGAACTTCTCATTTTCAAATATTGATAAATTCTCTGCATCAAGTATCGTAACAAGACTTACAACTGATATAACAAACGTACAAAATGCATATCAGATGATAGTCAGAATTGCGGTAAGAGGTCCGATAATGATTATATTCTCGCTTATTATGGCATTTGGTATAAATCATAAACTTTCACTTGTATTCTTGCTTGCAATTCCTGTTTTGGGCGGCGGATTGTATTTTATAATGACTCACGCACACCCGATATTTGAACGAGTATTCAAGATATACGATAAACTTAACAACGTTGTACAGGAAAATTTGAGAGGTATAAGAGTTGTTAAATCATTTGTAAGAGAAGATTTCGAAGAAAAGAAATTTAAAAACGTTTCTGAAGATATATACGATGACTTTGTAAAAGCCGAAAAACTTTTGGCATTTAACGCACCGCTTATGCAGTTCGCGGCATACGGCTGTATGCTTTTCATATCGTGGTTCGGTGCAAAGCTTATCGTTGCGTCAACTATGACAACAGGTGAGCTTACAAGCCTTATTGCATATACAATGCAAATTCTTATGAACCTTATGATGCTTTCAATGGTGTTCGTAATGATTACAATGGCAAGAGCGTCATCTGAAAGAATCGTCGAAATACTTGACGAAAAGAGCGATCTTACAAATCCTGAAAATCCTGTATATGAAATTAAAAACGGCGATATTTCATTCAGAAATGTAAACTTCGGATATTCAAAGAAAAAGAGAAAACTCTGTCTTAAGAGTATAAATCTTGATATTAAATCGGGTGAAACTGTCGGAATTATAGGCGGTACGGGAAGTTCAAAGTCAAGCCTTGTACAGCTTATCCCAAGACTTTACGATACAACCGACGGTGAAGTGATTGTCGGTGACAGAAATGTAAAGGAATACGATATTGAGTCATTGCGTGACGAGGTTGCAATGGTACTTCAGAAAAATGTGTTGTTCTCCGGAACAATCAAAGAAAACTTGCGTTGGGGTAATGACCACGCAACAGATGAAGAAATCGAAAGAGTATGTAAGCTTGCACAAGCCGATGAATTTATTCAGACATTCCCTGATAAGTATGATACTTATATCGAACAGGGCGGTTCAAATGTATCCGGCGGTCAGAAACAAAGACTTTGTATCGCAAGAGCGTTGTTAAAGAAACCGAAAATCCTTATTTTGGACGACAGTACAAGTGCGGTTGATACAAAGACAGATGCAAGTATCAGACGTGCGTTCCGTGAAGAAATACCGAACACGACAAAGATTATTATTGCACAGAGAATTTCATCTGTCGAAGACGCAGATAAGATAATTGTTATGGATAACGGTGAAATAAACGGAATAGGTACTCATGAAGAACTTTTGAAGAACAACGAAATATATAGGGAAGTATATAATTCACAGGTGAAAGGAGGCGGTGACGATGAATAAACACGGTGCACAAAATACCGGTAAGACAATCAAACGTATTCTTTCGTATATGAAGGAATACAAATTCAGATTTATCTTTGTATTGATATGTATATTGCTGAGTGCCGTTGCAAACGTTGCCGGCTCTATGTTTATCGGTACACTTATCGACGACTATATAACACCGCTTTTGGGCAGTACAAACCCTGTATTCACGGGCTTGCTTAAAGCAATCTGCGTAATGGGTATTGTGTATGTAGCGGGAATACTTGCTACATTATTTTATAACAGAACAATGGTATCAATCGCACAGGGTGTGCTAAAGAAAATTCGTGACGATATGTTTGCTCATATGCAGAAATTGCCAATTAAATATTTCGATACACATACTCACGGCGATATAATGAGTTACTACACAAACGATACAGATACTCTAAGACAGATGATGGCACAAAGTATTCCGCAGATGTTTTCATCGGCAGTCACGATTATATCGGTAGTTGTTGCAATGTTTATATCAAATGTTTATCTTGCAATATTTGTGTTGTTGTTTGCAACTTGTATGATGTTTGTAACAAAGAAAATTGCCGGAGCGAGCGGAAGATTTTTTATAAAACAACAGCAGTCAATCGGTAAGGTAAACGGTTATATCGAAGAAATGATTAACGGTCAGAAGGTCGTTAAGGTGTTCTGTCACGAAGAACATTCAAAAGAAGATTTTGATAAGATTAACGAAGAACTTTGTGAAAACGCAACCGAGGCTAATAAATACGCAAATATCCTAATGCCGATTATGGCTAATTTGGGTAACTTGCAGTATGTGCTTATAGCTATTATCGGCGGTGCACTTGCACTAAACGGTGTTGCGGGACTTACACTTGGCGTTATAGCGTCATTTTTGCAACTTTCAAAATCATTTACAATGCCGATAAACCAAATATCGCAACAGCTTAACTCAATCGTTATGGCACTTGCCGGAGCGGAAAGAATATTCAATCTTATGGATGAAGAAGTTGAACAGGACAACGGCGATGTTACACTTGTCAATGTTAAGTACGACAGAAACGACAATATAGTTGAAACGGAAGAAAAGACATATATGTGGGCTTGGAAAGAAGTTCAAAAGGACGGCAGTGTTAAATATACACGTCTTACGGGTGAAGTTAAATTCTTTGATGTTGATTTCGGATATAATCCCGAAAAAATCGTACTTCACGATATAACATTGTATGCCGACCACGGCGAAAAGGTTGCGTTTGTCGGTGCGACAGGTGCGGGTAAGACTACGATTACCAATCTTATAAATCGTTTCTATGATATTGCCGACGGTACGATAACTTATGACGGAATTAATATTAACCGTATCAAAAAGAAAGATTTAAGACGTTCGCTCGGTATCGTTTTACAGGATACAAACTTGTTTACAGGTACAATTAAGGAAAATATCCGATACGGTAATCTTGACGCAACGGACGAAGAAGTTTATGCGGCGGCAAGACTTGCGAATGCAGACGAATTTATAAATATGTTGCCTGACGGATATGATACAGTTATTTCTGGTGACGGAGGCAGCTTGTCGCAAGGTCAAAGACAGCTTTTGTCAATCGCAAGAGCGGCGGTTGCAGATCCGCCTGTAATGATACTTGACGAAGCAACTTCAAGTATTGATACAAGAACAGAGGCAATAGTTCAAAGAGGTATGGACGCACTTATGACGGGACGTACAGTATTTGTTATCGCACACAGACTTTCAACGGTAAGAAATTCAGATGTAATTATGGTGCTTGAACTCGGAAGAATTATCGAACGCGGTAATCACGAACAGCTTATTGCGCAAAAAGGTAAGTATTATCAACTTTACACAGGTGCATTTGAACTTGAATGATTGTTTGAAACGTGAAAAATCCGAACTGATACCCATTTGTTTAATGCAAATGGGTATTTTTGTGCAAAAAAACAGAGGTATACTTGACGATGAAGGGAGAATTTGTTAAAATATAATAAAAAGGGGTTGAAATTATGATATATAGTATAATTGTCAGTACATTGTATTTTGCAGCAGTGGGAGTATTTGCTTTGCGATTGATAAATGAAAGCGGAGTATCGTTGCAGAACGGTTTTTGTAAAAAAGTCTGTACATACAGTATTTCTGATGAAAGAGAAACAAATATAGGAATTAAGCAATGTATAAAAATATTCGGTATAGCATTTTTATTTAGAATTGCCGTACTGTTGTTTTCATGGCTTGTATATGGATTGCTTCAACATACTAAAATTACTCCGTTGTTTGAATTTTTGAATAATTGGAACTTGTGGGACGGTCCGCATTATATCGATATGACCGAAAACGGATATGCATGGACAATGATGGACGGTAAATCTAAGTGGCTAATGTTTCTTTCCTTGCACTATTGGATAGTCAGAATTTTTAATGTTGTTTGTTTGAATTACGTTTTAAGCGAGTTGATTGTATCGTATTTGTACTACGGTATCGGGTGTGTGATATTGTATAAACTTCTGCTTATGGATTATAGCAGAAAAACTGCAATGTTGAGCATTATCCTGTTATCTTTATCACCTATTAATTTTGTCTTTGGTGCGGTGGCACCGGAAAGTCGATTTTTCTTGACAACCGTTGCAATATTTTATGCGATACGTAAGCATAATTGGCTCGCAGTCGGAATTTTGGGCATTGTTGCTGCTCTTATGCGTTCGTTTAGCATTTTGATGATTGTTCCGGCAGTGGTTGAATGGCTTGGTACAAGTAAGATTTTTGAAATGATAAAAGAAAAAAGATTTAAAGAAATAGGACGTGAAATAATATCTTTTTTGCCGTCACTCATAATGCTTGGCGGTGTAGTTATGTATTTTCTGATTAATTATATCACGGCGGGCAATCCGTTTACGAACTCTCAAAATGAGGAGTTTCAATTTTTCGGAAGCACACTGCATATGATGTTTTCGAAAACGTTTCCTATAACAGAAAACAGGTCATTGTTTATGATATGGCTTGTGAGTGCAATTTTGGCAGTTGTTATGATTGTTCTCACTTCAAGGAAAATACGATTAATGTATTTGGTGTTTATGCTTACATATTTTGCATATAACTTAGGCGGATCACTTAATTTGAGTCGATTTTTGCTTTGTATGTTCCCGATATATTTTGAAGTGGCGAACTTTTGCAGAAAAAGACGCGGTTTGGATTTTATCGCTCTGGCAATATCCGCAGTTTTGTTCGGAATATATGTTGTAGGATATATAATTGCACATCAAGTTGTATAATATATTTTGTTGCTTTTTTCTACAATGTACTTGACGATAGAGGCGAATTTTGTTAAAATTATAATAATGGTTAAATAACGAGGAGGATTACATGATGAAAAAGTTAATGCTTGGAAATGAAGCGGTTGCACGCGGTGCATATGAGGCCGGTGTAAGCGTTGTTTCCTCATATCCCGGCACACCGAGTACCGAGATTACAGAAAATATAGTTAAATATGACGATATATACGTTGAATGGGCGCCGAATGAAAAGGTTGCGGCAGAAGTTGCAATCGGTGCGTCAATCGCCGGTGCAAGAAGTATGTCT
Source organism: Firmicutes bacterium AM55-24TS (assembly GCA_003460745.1). Taxonomy (GTDB): domain Bacteria; phylum Bacillota; class Clostridia; order UBA1381; family UBA1381; genus Hominilimicola; species Hominilimicola fabiformis. The sequence continues at coordinate 69,420 of QTVU01000005.1, read as the reverse complement.
TGTATGAAGCACGTCGGACTTAACGTAATGGCTGACCCTGTTTTCACTGCAAGCTATACAGGAGTAAACGGCGGTCTTGTATTGTGCGTTGCCGATGACCAAGGTATGCACTCATCACAGAATGAACAGGATTCACGTCACTATGCAAAGGCATCTAAAATACTTATGTTAGAGCCGTCTGACAGCGGAGAATGTAAGGAGTTCACAAAGACTGCATATGAACTTTCCGAAAAATACGATACACCTGTATTTTTAAGACTTTCAACAAGAGTTTCTCATTCACAGAGTCTTGTTGAGGAAGAAGAAAAGCAGGAAGTTGCATTAAAGGATTACGAGAAAAATCCGCAGAAGTATGTAATGATGCCGGGTAATGCGATAAAGCGTCACGTTGTCGTTGAGGACAGAATAAACGCACTAAAGGAAATGGCTGAAACATCACCTCTTAACAGAGTTGAAGAAAACGGCTCAAAAATCGGTATTATCGCAGGCGGTATCGCATATATGTATGCAAAAGAAGCACTTGGCGATAAGGCTGATTATTTGAAAATCGGTATAGTTTATCCGCTACCTGAAAAGAAGATAAAAGAATTTGCGTCAAAGTATGATAAAGTTTTCGTTATCGAAGAACTTGACCCTGTTATCGAAGATTTCTGTAAGAGCGTCGGAGTTGATGTAATAGGCAAGGACGTATTTACACTTCAAGGCGAATATACACCGTCAATGATTAAGAAAGCTGTTTTGGGTATAGACGCACCTGAATTTGACGTTATAGATGAGCCTACACCTGTTCGTCCTCCTGTAATGTGTGCAGGTTGTCCGCACAGAGGTACATTCTATGTACTAAAGAAACTCGGTCTTGTTGTTTCGGGTGATATAGGATGTTATACACTTGGTGCAACACCTCCTCTGCAAAGCGTTGACACAACAATTTGTATGGGTGCTTCAATCAGTGCCGCACACGGTATGGCAAAAGCAAGAGGTGCTGAATTTAATAAAAAGCTTGTATCTGTAATCGGTGATTCAACATTTATGCACTCCGGTATTACAGGTCTTGTTGACATTGTATACAACAAGGGTAACAATACTGTTATAATTCTTGACAACTCAATCACAGGTATGACAGGTCACCAGGATAACCCTACAACAGGTTACACAATCCGTAAGGAAGAAACAAAGCAAGTTAATTTGATAACACTTTGCAAGTCAATCGGTATTGAACACGTTGTCGTTGCAGACCCGTTTGACGTAAAGAATTTTGAAAAGGTCGTAAAAGAAGAAGTTGAAAGAGAAGAACCTTCGGTTATTATCGCACAAAGACCTTGCGCACTTCTTCCGAATATGCGTAAAAAGTATTCGGGTCACTGTCACATCACAGACAAGTGTAAGAAGTGTAAGATGTGTATGAAACTCGGCTGTCCTGCAATTTCATTAGACGGCGATACTGTTAAGATTGACACAACACAGTGTAACGGCTGCGGACTATGTACAAATGTCTGTCCGTTTGGTGCGATTGAAAAGGAGGAAAAGTAGAATGAACATAATGATAGTCGGTGTCGGCGGACAAGGTACACTTCTTGCAAGCCGTATACTTGGTAAGGTTGCAATTAAAGAGGGTTATGACGTTAAAGTCAGCGAGGTTCACGGTATGAGCCAACGCGGCGGTAGTGTTGTTACATATGTAAAGTACGGTGATAAGGTTTATTCACCTATTATAGACCGCGGTGAGGCGGATTTGATTTTGGCGTTTGAAATGCTTGAGGCTATGCGTGCTTTACCTTATTTGAAAAAAGGTGGTAAGATGATTGCCAATACTCAAAAAATGAATCCTATGCCTGTAATCACAGGTGCTATGGAATATCCTGAAAATATTGAAGAAAAACTTAGTGCAAAGATTAATTTGCAGGCTGTTGACGCACTTTCTCTTGCGGAAAAAGCAGGTACAATCAAGGCTGTAAACGTAGTTTTAATCGGACTTTTGGCAAAGAGTATGGACGTAGATAAAAATGTTTGGATTGACGTTATAAAGGAAACTGTTCCGGAAAAATTCCTTGATGTCAATATTAAAGCGTTTGAACTTGGATATGAACTTTAAGGAGTAAAAAGTGCAATTATTGATTAAAACTCTACATGATTTATTTACTGTCTATATAGGTTGGACAGTCGCAATCATTGTTGTTTGGGCTGTTATAGCGACAGTGCTTATAAGAAACAAAAAGAAAAAATAAAGGAGATGTACCCAATGGGAATGTATCAGCCGGAAATTGAAACAATGGACAGAAACGAGCTTGAAAAACTTCAGCTTGAAAGACTCCAAAAACAAGTAAAGAATGTTTATGAAAATGTTCCGATGTACAGAGAAAGAATGGATAAAAAGGGTGTAAAGCCTGAGGATATAAAAGAACTTAAAGATCTTGCAAAGTTGCCTTTTACAACAAAGCAGGACTTGAGAGATTATTATCCGTTTGACCTTTTTGCGGCAGACAAAAAGGATATTGTAAGAATACACGCATCGTCGGGTACAACAGGCAGACAGATTGTAGCCGGTTATACAAGAAACGACCTTGATATGTGGGCGGATTGTATGGCAAGACAGATTGCGGCGGCAGGCGGCGATGAAAATTCGGTTGTTCAAGTGTCATACGGTTACGGCTTGTTCACAGGCGGTTTGGGTGCACACGGCGGCTCTGAAAGAATCGGTGCTATGACAATCCCTACATCATCGGGTAACACCGAAAGACAAATCAGACTTATGATTGAACTCGGTGCAACTCACATTTGCTGTACTCCGTCATACGCAATGTATCTTGGCGAAACAATAAACGAAATGGGCGTTAAAGACCAACTTAGTCTTAAAGCAGGTATATTCGGTGCAGAGCCTTGGACGGAAGATATGCGTCATCAGATTGAGCAGTCGCTTGGTATAAAGGCGTATGACGTATACGGACTTACCGAAATCACAGGCCCTGGTGTATCTTATGAATGTTCTGCTCAAAATGGTATGCACGTTTGTGAAGATATGTTTATTCCTGAAATTATCGACCCTGATACAGAAGAAGTACTTCCTCCGGGTTCATTCGGTGAACTTGTTTTCACAACGATTACAAAAGAGGGTATGCCAATGATGCGTTACAGAACGCGTGACTTGTGCGTACTTGATTATGAAAAATGCGAATGTGGAAGAACACTTGTAAGAATGAAGAAACCTGCAGGAAGAACCGACGATATGCTTATTATAAGAGGTGTAAACGTATTCCCGTCACAGATTGAAGAAGTACTTTTGAAAATCGGCGGCGATATTACTCCTAACTATCAGATTATTGTCGGCAGAGAAAATAACACAGATACTCTTGAAGTACAAGTTGAAATGTCGGAGGGCATGCTTTCTGATGATGTTAAGTCTGTTGCGGCGATTGAAAAGAATATCGTTGCAAAATTACGCAGTACGTTGGGACTTGGCGCAAAGGTAACGCTTGTTGAACCGAAAACCATCACAAGAAGTGAGGGTAAGGCAAAGAGAGTTATAGATAACCGTAAACTTCACGATTAATAGGGAGGTAAAAGCTATGAAACTGATTAAACAAATATCTGTTTTTGTGGAAAATAAATCAGGCAGACTTTCGGATATACTTAATGTAATAGGAAAGAACGGTATCGACATCAGTGCATTGTCGATTGCGGATACTACTGATTTCGGTATTGTGAGAATGATTGTAAACGACCCGGATAAAGCGGCTGAAATTCTAAAGAGCAATAATCTTGTCGTAAAGGTTACTGACGTTATTGCACTTGCGGTTGCAGATAAGCCCGGCGGACTTGCGGGTGAAATTGAAAAACTTAAAAATGCAGGTATTTCTATTGAATATATGTACGCATTTATCGGTAAGAGCGATAAGGGTGCACTTGTGATTGTTCGTGTTGAAAATCCCGAAAAGGCACTTGAAGTGCTTAAAGACGAAAATGTAACGGTTGTTTCACCTGAAGAAGTTTACAGAATGTAAAACAACTTTTGCAAAATAACGATATATTAAGAGCAGTAATCTATGGTTACTGCTTTTTTTGTATGTAAAAATGCACAAAAAAACAATATTAAAATATACAAGCTGTACAGTTGTCACAAAGAAAAGCAATTTTTGCAATATTTAAAACAAGATATGCAATTCTTTAATGTTTAAAATTTGATATAATTAAATCAATAATTAAAGCATATAAAAGAGGAGGAAATGAAAAATGAAGAAAAAAATAAGTATTTTTTGTTCACTGCTGTTGGCATTACAGATGATGTTGTCATTAGCGGTAGTTCCGGTTTTTGCAGACGAAGAACTAACTTCTGCTGTATACGAAGAACCGGAAAGTCCGGCGGTTACATATAATATGAACGTCGACTGGAAGTTCAAAAAAGCGGCAGACGGAAGTGAATATCCGCTTGCTAAGGCATCGGCAAGCGTCGCAAAAGACGGAAAGAACTTTTACGATGCAGATTATGATGACAGCGATTGGGATACGGTCAGTGTACCGCATCCGATAAACGCGGAAGATTCGTTTGACGGTGCTTGTTACGATGCCGGTGAGGCAGGACTTTACAGAGGTTTTATGTTTTACAGAAAGCATATAACAATCCCTGAATCAGATGCAGGAAAGAAACTTTTCCTTGAATTTGAGGCGGTAAGAAACTCTGTTTACCTATATGTAAACGGCGAAATAGTCGGTTACTATGAGGCAGGTATCGCGGCAACAGGCTTTGATATTACAGATTACGTTAAACCGGGTCAAGACAACCTTATAGCAGTTGCGACAGATAACGCGGCTGACAGAGGTCAGTCTGACACAACAAAGGTAACAAAAGAAACAAAACCGGGCAGTACACCGGGTGCGGCAGACGGTTACGGTTATCAATGGAACACAAAGGACTTTAATGAAGTTCAAGGCGGTATCACAGGTGACGTAATTCTTTACGCAAAGGGTAAGACTTATCAGACTTTACCACTATATAATAACCTTAAAACAAAAGGTAATTATATTTATGCGACAGACTTTGATATAAGAGGAAAGTCGGCAACAATCACAGTTGAGGGTGAAGTAAGAAATGAAGATGCAGATAAGGACGTTACTTTGGAAGTAAATGTCGTTGAAATGGTTGACCCTAACAAGGACTCAACAGACGTTGACGCAGACCATACAAAGCAACCTTATTTGAGATATTCATTTGAAAGTGACGCAACATCGGTTAAGACAGCAAAAGATACAGGTGCAGATTCTCATTTTATGACAACAGTACCTGATGACGCCTATGACGATAACCCTGCGGCAACAAGCACAGAAACTGTTGACGTAACAAAAATCGTCGCAAGTGCAAAATGTGAAGATATGAAGTTCTGGAGTCCTGATCTCCGAACTTGTATGACGTATATACGGTCCTAAAGGACAGCGAAGGAAACGTACTTGACGTTCAAAAGACAACAACAGGTTTCCGCAAGGTTGAATATGATATAAACGACGGCGGTTTGAAGATTAACGACCAGCCTGTATGGCTTACAGGTTACGCACAGCGTTCAACAAATGAGTGGGCTGTAATCGGTGTGGCAAACGATTGGTTGCAAGACCTTGATATGCAATGGATAAAGGAATCAAATTCAAACTTTATCCGTTGGATGCACGTTGCACCAAAGCCGTCACAAATTCGTTCGGGTGATAAGTACGGTGTAGTATCGGCGTGTCCGGCAGGTGATAAAGAGGCTGACGTTGACGGAAGAGCATGGGATCAGCGTGTTGAGGCAATGCGTGACGCAATGATTTATTTCAGAAACTCGCCATCGGTAATTTTCTGGGAAACAGGTAACAACGCAGTTACAGCGGCACACCAACAGGAAATGACAGACCTAAAGAATACTCTTGACCCTAACGGTGAAAGATTCTGCGGTTGCCGTACAATTTCATCAACAGACCAAATTCAAGCGGCTGATTATGTCGGCACAATGCTTAACAGACATGCAAGCAATGCAAAGGCATCAATGGCGGCTATAAAGAAGTATGTTCCTATTATGGAAACAGAATATGCCCGTGAAGAGGCTCCGAGACGTGTATGGGATGACTTCTCACCACCTGACTATGATTACAGAAACAAGTGGCTTGGTTCAGGTGCGTCAAAGACGGACGGTTACGATATACACGACCTTACATCGGAAGATTTTTCATTGGTAGACGCAAGAGCTTACAATGAATTTTATTCAGACCGTGTAGGCGGTTTATCAGGTAATGACTACTATTCGGCTGCGGCTATAATGGTATGGTCAGACTCAAATATGCATAACAGAAACACAGGTAGTGAAAACTGCCGTACATCAGGTAAGGTTGACCCTGTAAGAATAAAGAAAGACGTATTCTATACAATGCAGACAATTCAGTCAACGACACCTAAATTGCATATCGTAGGTCACTGGAATTATCCGCAACTTAGCGACGATACATATAACTATCCGCTAAAGTCATACAACGGTACATATTGGGAAGAAACAGGCGAATACGGCAAACGTGATCCTAAGAACAAGACAGTTTATGTTATCGGTTCGGCAGGTCTTTCAAAGGTCGAACTTTACGTTAATGATAAGCTAAAGGGTACATCAACAAAGCCTGACAGCACATTTATATATTCATTCTCAGGTATTGATGTAACAGAATCGGGTACAGTTAAGGCTGTTGCATATGACGCAAGAGATGAAGTTGTTGCAGAAGACTATATCTCAACAACAGGCGAGGCAACAACATTGAAGATCACTCCTGTTGCAGGCCCTGACGGACTTATCGCAGACGGCAGTGATATTGCATACTTTGACGTTGCAGTAGTAGATAAAGACGGAAACACTTGTCCGCTTGCATATGACAAGATTAATCTTTCATTAAACGGTGAAGGTGTTCTTCTTGGCGGTTACAACAGCGGTGTAGGCGATAAGATTACAACAAACAACACTGATTACTGCTATGCAGAATGTGGTACAAACAGAATATTTGTTCGTTCAACAAGAAATGCAGGTGCAATTACTCTATCAGCATCTCTTGAAGGTCAAGCGCCTGTAACGGCTACAATCAATTCAACAGACGATCTTAATATGACAGGCGGTTTGACAACAAAAATGCAACGTGCATTCGCACAAGGCGATGTTGCACAGGTAATTCAACAAACAGTTCCGTCACTAAAGACGCTTGGCAGTAGTGCAACTGCTGATTTCTCAGATAACGGCAATACATACACAATCGACCCTGACGAAGATGTTGATAAGTATGAAATGAAGCTTAACGGCACAACAATAACAGGATATACAAAATCACCTTACAGACCTGATACAACAACAGGCGTATTGTGTGACGCAATCAAGACTTTGGAGGCTTTAAAGAAAGTCAATCCGAATATTGAATACACAATTCAAACAGAGGGTGACGTTCCGTCATACACAGACGGCAGCTTGCCGATTGTTTCAATCACAGGCGGTTTGAAAGACGGTTACACACAAATTGATATTCAAAACGGTTCAACAACTTTGTTTGTAAATAAGGGTGCTGACAAGAACCTGTTAAATGCTCAGATTGAGTATAAAGACGGTGAACTTGTATCGGATATAGGTGCTGTACTTGGCTATCTTGACGGTGTAAGTTACAATATGAACGAAAATACAAAGACTGCTAACGTAATATACAACGCAGAAAATGCTTCAAATGCAGTTCTTGAATATGCTAACGGTACAGCAAGAGTTACGGCTGTAGACGCTATTGAAAATGCAAACCTGATATTCGCAAGCTATAACGCAGATAAGACTCTAAAGAGCATTGATACAAAGAAAGTTACACTTGATAAGAGCGGTGCATACAATGATTATCCTGTATCATCAAGCTTTGTAACAACAGACGATATGAAAGTTATGCTTTGGGCAAGCGATATGGCTACACCTATTTGCAAACCGGTTGTAATCGGCAAAAGCGAAAAAGCAGACACAACAGCATTGTTCAGCAAAGAAGATGACGGCGATAATGCACTTTTGAGTCTGTCAAGTGTTAAGAATTCAATCGTGGACGGTATTGTGGGATTGTTTGCGGACGATTCAACAGTAGGTACACCTCAAAATCTTGATACTTTGGCAGCGTCAATGGACGGTGAATCAAGTACACTTACATCAATCACGGGTGATAAAGTTGTAGCCGCAACAATCGAAAACGGTGCTCCTGACGGAACAAAGTATATTAAGACAGGTTCATACGGCAATAATAAGTACGGTGAATATTGTCTTGAAAGTGAATGTGCATATCCGGCCAATACAAAGGCTGACGTAATGATTTCACTTGATGTAAGATTTGACGCAGACGGCGCGGGATTCACACCTGAAGACAATGGTGATAAGAAGGTTGCAGGTGCGGTTGTATTCAGAAACGGTACAATTCAAATGCAAAGAGGCGGCAAGGATTATACAGATACAAAGATTGGTGCAGATACAAATACATGGTATCATATCGCACTTGTAGGACGTTACAGTGCGGCTGACGCAAATGTTGATATGTATGTATGGAAATACAATTCAGACGGCACAAAGACATTTGTACAAAAGGTTACGGGTATGCCTCTCAGAAATATGGCAGCATCTAACGGAAACGGTGTGTCACATCTAAATATACTTGCAAATACAAGTGTTGATAATATAGCACTGTATAATCTTGGTGCAGATACAATTTCACTTGACAGCTTAAGCGATACAATTAAAGCCGGTGAAACAATGTTGTTCACTTACGGTGCAACAAGACTTGACCAATACATCACAGCACCTGCTGTAACATGGGCAGTATATAACGAGGCAAATGACGCAGTTCTGAATGACGAAAACATAACAATTTCAGAAAGCGGATTGCTTACAATCGGTGCAAATGCGTCAAAGCAAAAGATTACAGTTCGTGCAACAGCGACAAACGGCGTATATGCGTCAAAGACTATTGATGTAGACGCGGTTGACACATCAACAGATACATACGATACACTTACTTTATCAGCTGATAAAGCAACAGTAAGAGTCGGTGAAAATACACAGATTACAGCAGTTGCATCACTTGACGGTGCTACAGTAACACCGGGCGACGGTGACTTGAAGTACATTATTTGCAACGAGGCAAATCTAAGAGCATTAAACAACAAAAATATCACAATCACAAATGACGGCGTACTAAGCGTTACAGAAGACGCAGTACCTCAAACAATCACAGTAAGAGGTACAAATAAGTCGGGCAGTGTTCAAGGTACTGTTAAAGTACAGATACTTCCTGCAAATATGAACACAGGTAATGAAGATAAGTACACAGATACATACGTTTCATCAAATGCGTGTGAAGAATACGTTTCAGGTGCAACTCTTGAAGAAGGTTCATGGGACGGTTCGGGTTATTACAATGTAACAGCCGCTTATGACTTTGTAGGATTCCCTGCAAATACATCATCAGATGTTATTTACTCGGCTGATATGAAGTTTGCAAAGGACGGTGCCGGCTGGACAGTATTCAGTAACGACAAGGGTAAGCTTGGCTTGCAGCTTTCAAGTTCCGGCACAACATTGAATGCACTTGGTGCAAGTAACAAGACAGTCGGATCAATGACTATTGATAAGGATTCTTGGTATAATGTACAGGTTATGTGTTCAACAGGTAACGCAAATGCTTATGCAGTAATGACAGTTTATAAGTATGACGAAAACGGTAAGAGAGTAAATCCTCTTACAGGTGCGGAAGGCACACCGTACATCTTGACTTGTGCACTTCGTAATCTTGCAGAAAGCCCTGCAAATCATATCAACATCAGTGCAGGTACTTGCGTAGATAACGTAATGAGCTTTAACATAGCTCCTGATAAGCTGACATTGTCAGTTGACGCACAGACAGTTCTTGCAGGCGGCAGCGCACAGGCCTCAACAAAGGCGTCAAGAAAGGGTATTGAATTCCCTTACCTAAATTCAAACTTGATTAAGTATGATATTTATGACGCAGAAAACAAATATCCTTTGGGCAGTGACAAGATTACTATTGATGCGTCAGGTAAGATAAATGTTGACGCAATGGCAGACGCTCAAGATGTATATGTAAGAGTATCATCAACAAGCGGCGGTATGAATGACAGCAAGAAACTTACAATTAAGTCGTCAGATATATTTGAAATCAATAAGTTTGGTTTTGAAGATGAAGATAAGACTAAGTTTAAGAGAATTGATGTTACAAAGAACTTTAACTACAGTGATGAAGTTACATTCGTTGCGGCAACATATAATAATCTCGGTGCACTTACATCAATCGCATTAAAGAAAGCATACGGCGATCAACTTACAATCGGTGCAAATAAGGTGACAATGTCTTTGGATTTACCGGATACATTTGATAAGGTAAATGATAAGTTTAACGCATTTGTTCTTACAAAGTTGTCATCAGATGGAGAAACAGCAGTTGATGAAAATATGACAGCGGCTAAGAACGGCACATCGGTAAATGTTGCAAACATTCCTGCATTCGATACAGGTGCAAAAGTTGTTGTTCTGGCACTGAAGAAAGACGCTGACGAAACAGATGTAAAGAGTGAAGATATTCTATACTTTACACAGATTACAGCGGCAGATATTGCCGATAACGCATTGACAATTCCGGCTTATGAGGCAGGAATGCAGATTAAGCTGTCGGGTAACATAAACGGTGTTCACACAGTTGTAAAAACTGTTGCAGAATAATACAACACGACACGAAAAGAGGTACTCCTACGGAGTGCCTTTTTTCTTGATTTATTTAAAAAATTGAGGTATAATAATAATCATAAATTTTAAGGAGAAAATGTATGGCATTATATACTATTGCGGATTTACATCTTCCGCTCGGAATAGACAAGCCGATGGATATATTCGGTAAGGCCTGGGAAAATTACGTTGAACGTCTGGCGGATAATTGGCAGTCGGTCGTAAAGGAAAACGACGTTGTTGTTTTGCCGGGTGATTTTTCGTGGGCAACGTATCTTGAACAGAGTATTAAAGATTTTGAATATTTGCATAAATTGAACGGTAAAAAGATTTTGCTTAAAGGCAATCACGATTATTGGTGGACGACAATGAATAAATTGCGTGAGTTTACCGCAGAGCATGATTTTTATGATATAGAATTTTTACAGAATAATTCGTTTATGTATGAGGACGTTGCAATTTGCGGTACTCGCGGTTGGATAAATCCCGGTTGGGATAATTTCGGCGGTGAGGACAGAAAAATATTCGATAGGGAAGTTTTAAGACTTGAATTGTCATTAAACAGCGTAAAGGAATGTAATGAAATATATGTGTTCACGCACTATCCGCCAATGCCTGTTTCACTTAAGGAAAATGAATTTGTACAAATGATGAAAAAGTACCCTGTAACAAAGTGTATCTACGGCCATCTTCACGCGGCGGCACACAGAAACGCCGTTGAGGGGACAATAAACGGAATTGAATATAAGCTTGTTTCGGGCGATTACTTGGGATTTAATCCGATAAAATTACATGATTAGGAGAAATGAATATGAAGTTAATGTTTGCGTCAGATATACACGGTTCGTACTACTATGCCCAAAAAACAGTTGAGGCATACAGAGAGGAAAAAGCAGAAAAGTTGATTTTGCTCGGCGATATACTCTATCACGGACCGAGAAACGATTTGCCGAAAGATTACGCACCGAAAAAGGTTATTGAACTTTTAAACGGCATTAAAAACGAGATACTTTGTGTAAGAGGTAACTGCGATACGGAAGTAGACCAAATGGTGCTTGAATTTCCCGTCCTTGCTGATTATGCGGTTATATTCGTTGACGGAAAGACCTTGTATTTGACTCACGGTCATAAATACAATCCGAATAATTTGCCTCCGATAAAAAAAGGCGATTACCTTGTGAACGGTCATACACATATCTTGGCAAATGAGGATATGGGCGATTTTACATACTTAAATCCCGGTTCTGTTTCAATTCCCAAAGGCGGTAATCCGCATACATATATGATATACGAAAACGGTGAATTTAAAATTAAAGAATTGAAGTAGGAGAACAGAGTGAGTTGCTTGTATGGTAGATTATAACCGCATTCACTTCATAAGGGACGGTACCTCGGCGTCCCTCTTGCCACCCCTCAGACGGTTCCGCCGTCAGCTCCCCTCAAGGGGAGCCGATTGTAAGTGTGGCTGATACAAAAAAATATGCAATTCGTAGGGGCGATCATCGGTCGCCCGAAAATCGCATACACTTCGTAGGGAACGGCACCACAACGTCCTTTTTGCCGCCACTCCGTCACTTCGTGCCACCTCTCCTCAAGGAGAGCTTTTAAGACGCCCCTTGAGGGGAGCTGTCGTGAAACGACTGAGGGGGCGAACAACAATTTAACATCAAAAAAGCCGTCATTCATTGACGGCTTTCTTTGAATTTTTCTTTTGTTTCTTCTTATTCTTTTTACACTTCAAATGAGTATCCGGAGTAAGGTGACCGATTTCCATTTCAAAACATTCTTCAACCTCATCAAGGTTCAAAAGACTGTAATCTTCAAGTATTCTAACCATAACCGCGGCACAGGCATATGCGTCATCATAAGCACGGTGATGATGAAAATGAATACCGAGTGCGTCACAAAGATTGTTTAATTTATGACTCGGAAGTTCGGGATATGCTTTTTGCGACAATTTCACCGTACACAAATAATCAAAAGTCGGGAACGGTATATTAAAATGCTCCAAAGTCGCACAAAGTGCACCGACATCAAAACCTGCATTATGTGCAATAACTGTTTTGTGGTCAAGGTACGGCTTTAACTTATCCCAATAATCCGCAAGTGTAGGTTTGTTCACAACCATATCGGGTGTAATTCCGTGTATTTTTATATTATAATCATTAAACTCAAACGGTTCGGGTTTAATAAGAATTTCTTTTCTGTCAGTTATCTTGTTGTTTTCCACCACACATATGCCAAGACTGCATACGCTTGTATAATTTGATGTGGCGGTTTCAAAGTCAATAGCTACAAAATCCATATAATCTCTCCTAACGTCATATCATTATACAACTTTTTTTGCCGAATGTCAAAGGATAAAGCAAAAAAGAGTAATTATTTGTACAGAACATAAATTGACAGGCAATTTTATTAGTTATATAATAGATAGAAAGTTAGGAGGAACATATATGCTTGTTGGAATAATAGGTGCAATGGACCTTGAGGTTCAGGCATTAAAAGGACTTATGGACAATGCAGTGGTGGAAACAATCAGCACCATTGATTTTTATAAAGGCAATATTAATGGCGTGGAAACGGTTGTTGCTGTTGCGGGAGTCGGCAAGGTAAATGCGGCGGTCTGTGCACAGACTATGATACTTAAGTATTCGCCTGACATTATGATAAACGTAGGTGTTGCCGGAGGACTTTCGGACGAATTTAAAATCGGCGACATAGCCGTTGCGGACAGCGTTGTTGAACACGATATGGACACATCACCGATAGGTGACCCTGTCGGCTTGATTTCCGGTATTAATCTTGTCAATATACCTTGTGACAAAAAGCTTGCCGATTTAATGGAGCAGGCAGTAAGCAAGGTAGGCACAATAACATCAAAAAGAGGTGTTATTGCTTCGGGCGACCAATTCATCAGCAAACAGGAACAAAGAGATAGAATAAAAGATAATTTCGGTGCTATTGCCGCTGAAATGGAGGGCGCAAGTATCGGACACGTTTGTTATATGAACGGTGTGACTTTCGGCGTACTTCGCGCAATATCGGACGGCGCAAATGACGATTCACATATGGATTATCCCGAATTTGCCAAAATGGCGGCGGCAAATTCAATCAAGATTATACTTGAACTTTTAAACAGCATAAACGGAGGAAAATTACAGTGAATAAAATAAAGAGCTTTCAAGTTGACCACAGAAAACTCGGTGTGGGAATTTATGTATCAAGAGTTGATGTTGATATAGTGACATACGATTTACGTTTTTGTAAACCGAACAGCGGAACGGTGCTTGACAATGTGACAATGCACACGATTGAGCATATGCTTGCGACGTTCGCAAGAAATTCTGATATAAAGAATGAAGTGTTATATTTCGGTCCTATGGGCTGTCAAACAGGTTTTTACTTGCTTGTACGCGATGTGGTTCCGAAAGAAAAAGTTCTTGAAACGGTAAAAGACATTTTGGCAAAGACAATTAAACACGACGGCGAAGTTTTCGGAGCGAGTGAGATTGAGTGCGGAAACTATAAAACACTTAATCTTGATTGTGCAAAGAAAGCGTGCAGAGAATACCTTGAGGCTATTCGTGATATAAACGACATAATAACGTATGATGATGTAAACCAAAGGGGATGCTGATAAAGTATTCCTTTTTTTATTTGAACACAGTAGGAGTGAATTTTTATGAAATACATTTATCAATTATTTATAATATTGGTTGTCACATTTGTCGGAGAATTGTTGCATTATTTTATACCTATTCCCGTACCTGCGAGCATATACGGACTTATAATAATGCTTATACTTTTGTGTACAAAGGTTGTAAAGCTTGAACACGTTGAAAGAACTTCGGACTTTCTTATTGAAATAATGCCGCTTATGTTTATTCCCGGCGGCGTCGGACTTGTGACGGCTTGGGGCGATTTGAAAGATATGATGTTGCCGGTTGTCGTTATAACAATCATATCGACAATCGTGGTTATGGCGGTTACGGGTAAAGCGACTGAATTGGTTATGAAAACAGGCAAGAAGAAAGAGGGCAAAAAAGATGAATAATATAATGACAGACAGCATATTCTTCGGTGCGGTAATCAGCGTTGTGGGATATTTGATAGGAATATTTTTAAGAAAGAAAATTTCGGTTTTAAATCCGTTGCTTGTATCAATAATCTTTGTAATCGCGGTTATAAAGATATTTCACATTGATTATGAAACGTATAACAGCGGTGCAAAGTATATAAGCTATCTTTTAACACCTGCAACGGTCTGCCTTGCAATACCGCTATACCGCCAAATATCCGTGCTTAAAGAACACGCAAAGGAAGTGTTTATAGGCATACTTGCGGGAGTTTTGGCAAGTATGGGAAGTATACTTTTGATGTCGTATTTGTTCGGACTTACGCATGAACAGTATGTAACGCTTTTGCCGAAATCAATCACAACGGCAATAGGAATGGGCGTGAGTGAAGAACTCGGCGGAATACAGACAATAACCGTTGCGGTAATTATCATAACAGGCGTACTCGGTAATATAATCGCTGAGGCGGTTTTGAAAATTTTCAGAATAAAAGAGCCTGTTGCAAAAGGTCTTGCGATAGGAACTGCGTCCCACGCAATCGGTACAACAAAGGCTCTTGAAATCGGTGAAATCGAGGGCGCAATGAGCAGTCTTTCGGTTGCGGTTGCAGGACTTATGACTGTCATATCAGCGTCAATCTTCGCTAATATGATGTAATTCCTCGTTAAAAGCAGTAAGAATTGTTTCGTAAACGATATTCGGCTCATTCTTGAAATACACAGCCATACGTTCTGCCTCTTCACGCGAGCCGGCATATAGTGAAAGCTTTAAAAGGTTGGTGTCGTCATCGTCGTAAAGCTCACATTCGACGCTGTATTCGTTTTTGCGTATACGGGTAATCTTACTGCGTACGGAATTACGGACTTTTTCGGTATTTAAAAGCTCATTGATAGAATTATCAATAGGTTCTTTTATGTAAATAGGTATGTTTGGAGTGTAAAGGTCACTTGCATTCATACCTTTTTTTGTTATTTTATATTTTTCGTTGTGTTCACTTTCAAGAAAGGTTTTAACGTGATGTGTATGTTCGAGATTATCAAGTGCGACTTGAAAATCTTGAAAATTAATGTTACAATTATCAAGAACAAGGTTTATAAGATTATTGTACGGAACATAATCTTTTGCTTGATTTAATGTATAAAGAATAATAAATTGTATTAAAACGGGATCGTTAATTTCCCTTTGATACAACATAAAAAATCACCTCCGTGTATTTAATATCAGTATACACATTTAATATTAAATTGGTAGAGGTAAATAGAAATCAGGAGAAAAAATATGCCGAGAAAGAAACTTACAGAGGAAGAAGAAATTGCACGCGTAAAGGCGATGTATGAGTATGAACATAATTGCCGCGATAACGGATATACGGTTGTTGCGGGAGTTGACGAGGCCGGCAGAGGTCCGCTTGCCGGTCCTGTATACGCGGCGGCGGTTATACTTCCGAATGACATTATAATCAAAGGAATAAACGACTCAAAAAAACTTTCCGAAAAAAAGAGAGAAGAATTGTTTGAAGAAATAACCGAAAAGGCAATCGCATATAATATATTCAGTGTTGACGAAAAACGAATTGACGAAATAAATATTTTAAACGCAACGTACGAGGCAATGAACGGTGCGGTAAACGGACTCAGCACTGCACCCGATTTTGTGCTTATAGACGGTAACAGAATAAGCGGAATGGAAATACCGCACGAAACGGTTGTAAAGGGTGACAGTAAGAGTATTTCAATAGCGGCTGCGTCTATTTTGGCAAAAGTGAGCCGTGACAGATTTATATGTCAAATGGCGGAAAAGTATCCCGAATACGGCTTTGAAAAGCATAAGGGGTACGGCACAAAGGCACACAATGAGGCTATTTTAAAATACGGTCCGTGTCCGATACACAGAAGAACATTTTTAAGAAAATTATTGGGAGAATGATTATGACGACAAAGGAAATAGGAGATTTCGGAGAAAAGGCGGCAGAGGATTATCTTGTTGAAATGGATTACTTAATCCTTGAAAGAAATTACCGTTTGAAATTCGGCGAAATTGATATTATCGCCGCAAAGGACGGCGGACTTGTTTTTGTGGAAGTAAAGACGAGAAAGAGTAATTTATTCGGTGAGCCGAGCGAATATGTTGACCGCAAAAAGCAGGAACGGGTGAAAAAAGCCGCAATGGTTTATGCAGATGTGGAAAATACCGATATGCGATTTGATGTGATAGAAGTATTTTATGAGGAGAAAAACGGAGAATTATTTCTTGTTAAAGTTAATCATATTGAAAATGCTTTTTAATAAGGGGACACTAAAATGAATAGGGACACTAAAAACAACTATTCCGTATTTGACACACATTGCGATACATTGTGTTGCGTGCGTGATGACGGTAAAAGCCTTAATGAAAATGACTGTCATGTTGATTTAAAAAGAATGTCGGAATATAAAAGCTATACGCAAGTTTTTGCGTGCTTTATAGATCCGATATATAAGACGTGCGGTGCGGAGAGGACAATGGATTTAACAGATACATTCCACACGCACACGCAAAATCTACCGCAGAATGTTAAAGCTGTTTTAAGCATTGAGGGCGGCGAGGGGATATATTCACTTTCGGCACTTCGCAATTATCACAGGCTCGGCGTAAAAATCGCGGCACTAACATGGAACTATTCAAATCATATTGCTTCGGGTGCGTTGGAAAGTGACGAAAACAGAGGACTGACCGATTTCGGAAAAACGGTTGTGGCGGAAATGAATAAAATCGGTATGCTTATAGACGTTTCACACCTTAACAGAAAGTCATTTTACGATATTGCAAAGGTAACAAAAATGCCGATTGTCGCAACACATTCTTGCTCGGACTTTATATGTCCCCATAAAAGGAATTTGACAGACGAACAATTTAAAATTATTAAAAACAGCGGCGGTTGTGTCGGAGTGAATTTTTATCCGCCGTTTTTAACGAACAGAGATAAATGCGGTATTGACGATATTGTAAAGCATATTGAGCATTTTATGGAGCTTGGCGGTGAGGATAATATCGGTATCGGTGCGGATTTTGACGGCGTTGACTGTCTGCCCGAAGGTATAAGCGGTGTTGAAGATATGTATAAAATATTTGACAGACTGCTTGCAAGGGGTTATACTGAAGAACAAGCAGAGAAAATAAGTCATAGAAATTTTGAAAGGATTTTTGAAAATGCCTAAATTTTTTGTAACACAAGATAAAATATCAGATAATCAAATTATAATAGACAGCGAGGACGTAACGCATATTTCAAGGGTACTCCGTCTTGAAAAAGGTGATAATGTTACGGTGTGTGACGGACAGGGAACGGATTATGACGCTCAAATCGATACGATAGAACCGAAGAAAATTCTTTTGAATATCGTATCAAGACAAAAGAGCGAAACAGAGCCGAATATAAAGGTTACACTTTTTCAGGCACTTCCAAAAGCGTCCAAAATGGAGTACATCATTCAGAAAACAACGGAGCTGGGCATATCTGAAATTGTGCCTGTGAAACTTTCAAGATGTGTTGTGAAAATAGACAATAAAAAGGACGAGAAAAAGAAGATTGACCGTTGGCAAAAGATTGCCGAATCGGCGGCAAAACAGTCGGGCAGGGGTATTGTTCCGATAGTTTCTGAATTTATGACTATCAATGAAGTGATTGAAAAATCAAAAGAATTTGATTTGTTTTTTGTGCCGTACGAATGTGAAGAACAGAAAACACTGAAAGAGATTTTAACTTCAAAAAGTGACGTTAAGTCGGTGGGATTTGTCATAGGTCCGGAGGGCGGTTTTGATTTAAGTGAAACCGAAAAACTTCATTCAAGCGGTATCGATACAGTAACGCTCGGTAAGAGAATACTACGCACGGAAACAGCCGGTGAGGCGGTTTTGGCAATGACAATGTATGAGATAGGCGACATAAACTGAGAGCCTGTCGACAAAATGTCGACAGCTCAACAATCACATCTGCGATGTAATTTTTGAGTATTTTCAGAGAAAAAAATCATAAAGTTCCTCCAAAGTCGAAACTTTAGATTTTAAGCCATTTCTGCCGCACATGTCGTCAGAAATGATTTTGACTTGAGGTTGCACCTCAAACTCCCACAAATAAAGTAGACAAAACCGCAGCGGTTTTGCCTACAATCTTATAAATTAGGAGATGGTTTAAATGACTTTACAAGAGATAATTGATGCAAGTGACAATATTGTATTTTTCGGCGGTGCAGGTGTGTCAACAGAAAGCGGTATACCGGATTTCAGAAGTGTTGACGGACTTTATAATATGAAGTACGATTATCCGCCGGAAACAATTTTAAGTCATACGTTTTTTATGAATAATACGGAGGAATTTTACAAATTTTATCGTGACAAACTGATTGTAAAAGGTGTTAAGCCGAACAAGGCACATATCGCACTTGCAAAACTTGAAGAAAAAGGAAAACTAAAAACGGTTATAACACAGAACATAGACGGACTTCATCAAATGGCAGGCAGTAAAAACGTGCTTGAACTTCATGGTTCGACTCTTAGAAACTACTGTATGGATTGCGGAAAATCGTACGATATTGATTATATTGAAAACAGCAAGGGTGTGCCGAAATGCGAATGTGGGGGTATAATCAAGCCTGATGTTGTGCTGTACGAAGAAATGTTAAATGACGATACAATCACAAAATCGGTGCAGTATATCAGTAATGCGGATGTACTTATAATCGGAGGTACATCACTTAACGTATATCCTGCGGCAGGGTTTATAAATTACTTCAAAGGCAGTAAACTTGTTATTATCAATAAAGCCGCCACTTCTGCCGATAAAAATGCCGACCTTGTCATAAGCGAGCCGATAGGCGAAGTTTTGGGAAGTCTGAAAATATGAAAGTATATTATATGAACGTCAAAAGCATAAAAGCCGATGATGAAAAATGGTTTAAGTATTTGTCGCAAAAACGAATTGAAAAAGTTAATAGGTTAAAAAAGACAAATAAAAAATCACAGTCAATAGGTGCGGAGCTGTTGCTCAATTATGCGGTAAACGGTGATATAAAAAAAACGGTAGAGTGGGACACAGAAAACGGCGGAAAACTTTACTTAACGCAAAACAGGGATTTGTATGTAAATCTATCACATTCCGGTGAATATGCGGTATGTGCCGTACATAACAAAGATGTTGGCATTGACATACAGCACTTGCGAGAATGTGATATGAATTTGGCAAAACGATTTTTACGGCGGAAGAAACCGAATATATAAATTGTTCAGCCGATAAAAACAATGCGTTTTTTGAGGTGTGGACAAAGAAAGAAAGCTTTGTCAAGGCAATCGGTACCGGACTTACAATTCCGCTGGACAGCTTTTCGGTGCTTTCCGATACAACCCGGTATGACGGTAAAACGTATTGCTTTAAAGAGTATTCGGTTGGAGAAGATGACTATAAAATGTTTGTCTGCTATTTGTCGTAGTTGTAGATATTTGCACTTTCGGGTGAGTAGTTTACAATTTCGTCATAAGCGTCAAGCTGATCTTTGCTGTTTGGCGCCCACGGAATAAGCCCGGTACAGTCAGTTGCGGATATGGCATTGCATACGTCAAAGTCAAAATTACTGTTACGGAAAATAACGTGATTCGGATATTTCCTTTTCATAACATCATAACCTTTCTGCTCAAATTTAGTTTGGAGCAGTATTAGTATTATAAAAATCCCGATGAATTATGTCATCGGGATTTTTTCTATTTTATCATATTTATGAAATATTTGTGAAAATCAAGATTTTTTGTAAGTTCGGGGTGGAATGAAGTTACAAGCATATTGTTTTCTCTTGCGGCAACTATATGACCGTTCAGCTTACACAAAATGTTTACGTTATCGCCGACACTGTCAATCCACGGTGCACGGATAAATACAAGCGGAAACGGTTTATCCGATACTTCGGGGATAACGACTTCTTCGGAAAAACTGTCGATTTGCTTGCCGTATGCGTTGCGTCTTACGGTAATATCCATAGTACCTATGTGTGCCTGTTCGCCCTCAATATTTTTCGCAAGAACGATAAGTCCGGCACAAGTACCGAAAACAGGCATACCGTTTTCAATCATATTTTTAATCGGCTCATATAAATCGAGCTTGTGAAGAAGTTTGCCGATTACCGTACTTTCTCCGCCCGGGATAATAAGACCGTCAAACGGTTTTTCAATGTCTTTTTTTTGACGTATTTCAAATGATTCCACACCAAGCGCGTCAAGCGAATGTTTGTGTTCAATAAATGCACCTTGAAGTGCAAGTATACCGATTTTCATTATTTACCACGCTCCGCCATAAGTAGTGCAATTTCGTTTTCATTTATGCCGACCATTGCTTCACCAAGGTCTTCTGAAAGCTCTGCAAGAAGTTTGTCGTCAGTGTAATTTGTAACGGCTTGAACAATGGCAGACGCTCTTTTTGCAGGGTTGCCTGACTTGAATATACCCGAGCCTACGAATACACCCTCTGCACCGAGGTGCATCATAAGTGCGGCATCGGCAGGTGTTGCAACACCGCCTGCGGCAAAGTTTACAACAGGCAATTTACCGTTTTCGTGAACATATTCAACAAGGTTGTAAGGCACTTGAAGTTGCTTTGCAGCCTCATAAAGTTCGTCTTCCGACATATTTTGAATACGTCTGATTTCAGACATCATCATTCTCATATGACGTACTGCCTGAACAACGTCACCTGTACCCGGTTCACCCTTTGTTCTTATCATAGCCGCACCTTCGTTTATACGTCTTAGCGCCTCACCCAAATCCTTTGCACCGCATACGAAAGGTACTTTAAAATCGTTCTTGTTGATGTGGTACTTGTCGTCGGCAGGTGAAAGCACTTCGCTTTCGTCTATGTAGTCGATTTTGATTGCTTGCAAAATTCTTGCCTCTGCGAAGTGACCGATACGGCACTTCGCCATAACAGGGATTGAAACTGCGTCTTGAATACCCTTAATCATTTTAGGGTCGCTCATTCTCGACACACCGCCTGCGGCACGAATATCGGCAGGGATACGTTCAAGAGCCATTACAGCACAAGCGCCTGCCTCCTCGGCGATTTTAGCTTGTTCAGGTGTTGTTACGTCCATAATTACTCCGCCCTTTAGCATTTGGGCAAGGTTTCTGTTTAGTTCCATTTGTGTTGACATAGTTATTAACATTCCTTTCTGCTCGGCTTAAATAAATCAGCCGTCTGTTGACTTTTTCCCTGGGATTGGTTATAATTATACCACCGATTGACACTATTAAAAGTGCCAAAATACAAGTTTTTTATGGGGTCAGATTATGTTTAACTTTATTTTTACAGCCGATAAAGCGTCAAAAAAACCGCTTTACGAACAGCTTTATTCGTATGTCGCAGATGAAATAAAAAATAAGAATATTAAAGAAAATGAGCGTATGCCGTCAAAAAAAGCACTGGCGAAATATCTCGGAATAAGTGTAAATACCGTTGAAACAGCATATTCGATTTTGGTACAGGAGGGGTATTTAAGAGCAGTTGCAAGGAGTGGTTTTTATGTTTGCAAGGTTGATATTCCTGTTGGTGACAGAAACTTTGAATATGAAGAAGAACAAGATAGTGTAACGGCATATAAGGCGGATTTTAAGACAAATAAAGTCGATATAAATTCGTTTCCGTATTCGACTTGGATAAAGCTTTCAAAGGAGGTTATGTACTCAACACCGGAGTATCTTAATTCCGGAAATGTAAAGGGCGATTATGAATTGAGAGAGAGTATTGCAAAATATTTGCACGAATTTCGCGGAGTAAAATGTTCGCCTATGCAGATTGTAGTCGGTGCGGGTATTGAGTATTTGACAATGCTCCTTACAGAGCTTTTTGACAGAGATAAAGTGTTTGCCGTTGAAAATCCTGGTTATAAAAAAATATCGGCAATACTCAGAAACAACAACAGAAAAATAAATTATATAGACGTAGACGAAAACGGACTTTGTACGGATCGTTTAAAACAAACAGATTCGGATATAGTGTATGTCACACCGTCACACCAATTCCCGACAGGTGCGGTAATGCCTGTATGGCGCAGAATGAAACTTCTTTCGTGGGCGGAAGAAGGGGAGGACAGATATATAATTGAGGACGATTATAACAGCGAGTTTAATTTTTCGATTAAGCCTGTTCCCGCAATGCAGGGACTTGCAAGCAGTGATAAAGTCGTGTATTTAAGCACGTTTTCAAGAGTTCTTGCACCGTCAATCAGAATTGCATATATGGTACTTCCGAAAAAATTGCTTGAAAAATTCGACAAGCATTTCGGTACATATTCGTCAACCGTTCCGCGTTTTGAACAGCATACGTTAAATAAATTTATTTCGGGAGGGTACTATTCAAGACATTTGAGCAGAGTGAAAAATATCTATAAAAAAAGACGCGATAAGATTATCCAGTCGCTCGGTAACGCAGATATAAGCGGTGAAAGAGTCGGACTTCATATAGTCGTTAAAACGGATAAGGCAAAGGAAATAATAGAGTATGCTCTAAAATGTGACGTGAAACTTTACGATATGGACGATTATTATATGACTGAAAATAAAAAAAGCAATTCAATCATCATAGGCTATGCCGGTGCGGAAGATGATGATATTGAATTACTGAAAAGTATATTTGATAAATTTATATAAATCAAAATATAAAAATAATATTTTGCACGTTCCGGACAATTTATCGACAAACTGAAAAAAGCTCCGATAAAATCGGAGCTTTTAAATGGAGCGGAAGACGAGATTCGAACTCGCGACGTTCACCTTGGCAAGGTGACGCTCTACCACTGAGCCACTCCCGCATTTCTTGACTACTTTGTTATTATAGCATGGGAAATACGGTTTGTCAACTGTTTTTTGAAATTTTTTTTGATAATTTTTTTGAAACTGTCTTAAACAGCATATAAATCAGCACGGTTAAGCCGAAATCGAACGATATGTTAAACAGAAAAAGCTGTTTTGAAATATCAGCCGCACCGTTGCCGATATACGGCATAGGGAACTGAATAAGTCCCATAAGTATCACGAAAATAAACGGAACGGCATATTTATTTTTCTTTTTCAACATCACAATAGCAATCAGTAAAAATATCGCATAACTCGGTATTATAAAGAATAACGTTTTCGGCAAATGCTCACGGATATTTTCCCATAAATCAAAACGATATGAGGATGTATTCGGTGCGTAGCCGTATTTTTTCTCAAATGTACCGAGGTTTATTTTGTTTGTAAAAGCATTTTGTGCGGTTGTTTCCATAACAGATACAAGACGCAGGGGGTGAGTGATGTAGAATTTTATAAGTTTTCCGTTACTCATTTTTGAATGAAACTTTTCATTCATAATATCACTTCGAGGCGGATATTTGTATTCCGATTTATCAAGGTATGCGTGCTTACCGCTGTCGGCCGCCATATCTTCGTCAAGTCCCATATCGATTAAATCCTGTTTCGGATTGGGACTGTCTTTTAAAATACCGTAAAACACACTGTTATACTGTGTATCCAAATTAAGCTGACCGCCGTTTATAACGTATCCGCCGACTCCGTGCCAAAGTAAAACGATTGAACACACAATGCACAAATTTCGCTTGTTGCTTTTAAAACCGACATACAATACAGCGATAATAAGGAACGGTGTAAATACGGCACACTGCAATTTTGAACCGAGTAACAGGCAAGACGAAACAGTGAAAAATATTATTACGCTTTTTTTGGCATCGTGTATATTTTCAAACATATACAATCCGAAAAGCACGACAGTTGCAAACGATACAAGCATAACGCTTTGACCGTACAGACTGTTTAAAATCGTCAAATTAACTCCGTTAAAAAATACAACGATAAAAAACAACAGAAAAATATAATGCAAAAACTTATTTTCAATTTTAAATTTACGTTGTATAAAAAAGCATACCGTTGCGTACCACAAAAACATCATAACCGCCAAAATTCGCATATCAAACGCACCGAACGGCAGACATATAAGTCTTGCTGTAGCGGTAGGGAATATAAACGTCGTAGTCGGCACTAAAAATAAAAGTCTTGGCACATATAACAACAAGTCGACCGACGTAAATTTCATATTAAAAAATCTTACGGCATAATCGTAAAAAGAGTAGTCGGACGGAAAATCAAGTCCGCACGGACGCATAACTCTTTCAAAATCGCCCTGGTCGGCAACCGAATGGACAGGCGGTACAAATACCGCGTATACAAACACAACAATGACCGATATTATAAATATTATATCGTATGCGGAAAAAATCTTTTTCTTCAAGTAAAATCACTCCAAAATCAGTAATGTAAATTTATTATACAAAATAACGGAAGCATTTGCAATAAAAATTGTACGCGCAATCACAAAATCTTGTGCAATTAATGTTGATAAATCTTTTATTTTGTGATAGAATGAATATATATTGAGTTTAGTTTTAATATAAAGGAGTTAAATCATGGAAAACGTAAGAAGAATTTATGTTGAAAAGAAAAACGGATTTGACGTTGAGGCAAAGGGTGTACTTGCCGATCTTAAAGAAAACCTTTCTTTAAAAGGTCTTAAAGACGTCAGAATTATTAACAGATATGATGTTTCGGGCGTAAGCGATGAGGAATATCAAAAGGCGAGAAATCTTATTTTCTCAGAACCTCCTGTTGATAATGCTTATGATGAAGAAATTGAAATCAGTGAGGGCAAGGTGTTTGCGGTTGAATTTTTGCCGGGACAGTTTGACCAGAGAGCCGCGTCGGCTGAAGAATGTATTTCAATTCTTACGGAAAAGGAACGTCCGACTGTAAGAAGTGCAAAGGTATATGTTCTTATCGGCGACATTTCAGATGAAGAAACAGAGGCTGTTAAAAATTACGTTATAAACCCTGTTGAGGCAAGAGAGGCGAGCCTTGAAAAGCCGACTTCGCTTGTTATGGAAACAGTTGTTCCCGATGACGTTGCGACAGTTGACGGCTTTACCGAAATGGACGAGAGCAAAATGGAAGAATTTCTTTCAAAGATGGGCTTTGCAATGGATATGGACGACCTTGCATTCTGTCAGAAGTATTTTAAGGATACGGAAAAGCGTAATCCTACAATTACAGAACTTCGTATGATTGATACATATTGGTCTGACCACTGCCGTCATACTACGTTTTCCACTAAGATAAATGATGTTAAGATAAATAACGGCAAATATGCCGATGTCATTAAGGCTGCATATGATGAATATAAGGCTGCAAAAGCTGATTTGTATGCACCTGACAGAGATACTTGCCTTATGAATATGGCAACAATCATAGTTAAGCAGCTTAAAAAGCAAGGTCTTTTAAAAGAAATTGATGAATCGGAAGAAATCAATGCTTGTTCAATCGTTGTTGATGTTGACGTAAACGGCAAGGACGAGCCATGGCTAATTATGTTTAAAAACGAAACTCATAACCACCCGACAGAAATCGAGCCTTTCGGCGGTGCGGCAACTTGTCTTGGCGGTGCTATTCGTGACCCGCTTTCAGGAAGAAGTTATGTATATCAAGCTATGCGTGTAACCGGTAGCGGTGATCCGAGAGTATCACTAAAGGATACACATGCCGGAAAGCTTATGCAGAGAAAGATTACAACAGGTGCGTCGGCAGGTTACAGCTCATACGGTAACCAAATCGGTCTTGCAACAGGACAGGTTCAGGAAATATATGATGAAGGCTACGTTGCAAAGAGAATGGAAATCGGTGCGGTTATAGGTGCGGCACCAAAGAAGAACGTTATTCGTGAAGTGCCGTCAAAGGGCGACGTTATTATTCTTCTCGGAGGAAGAACAGGTCGTGACGGTATCGGCGGTGCAACAGGTTCGTCAAAGGCGCATAATGAAGAAAGCGTTGTTACTTGCGGAAGTGAAGTGCAAAAGGGTAATCCTCCTGTTGAAAGAAAAATTCAAAGACTTTTCAGAGATGAAAAAGTTACTACACTTATAAAGAGATGTAACGACTTCGGTGCGGGCGGCGTATCGGTTGCTATCGGTGAGCTTGCGGACGGACTTGTTATTGACCTTGACAAAGTTCCTAAAAAGTATGAGGGACTTGACGGAACCGAACTTGCAATCAGCGAATCACAGGAAAGAATGGCTGTTGTTGTAAGAGCGGAGGACTCAGATAAGTTTATAGAATATTCAAATAACGAAAATCTTGAAGCAACAAAGGTTGCATATGTCACAGACGAAAACAGACTTGTTATGAACTGGAGAGGTAAGACAATCTGCGATATTTCAAGAGATTTTCTTAACACAAACGGTGCAACAAAGAATACGGATATTGAAGTTGTACTTCCTGATACTGAAAACAGTTTCTTTAAGCAAGAAGTTGTTACTGACGTAAAGGCAAAGTGGCTTGAAACACTTTCAGATCTAAATGTATGCTCACAAAAGGGACTATGTGAAAAGTTTGACTCAACAATCGGTGCAAACAGTGTACTTATGCCGTTCGGCGGTAAGTATCAGCTTACTCCGTCAGACGGTATGGCTGCAAAAGTTCCTGTACTTGGCGGCGAAACAAATACGGCAACCGTTATGACATTCGGTTATAATCCGAAACTTTCAAGTTGGAGCCAATATCACGGTTCAACATATGCAATCGTTGAATCTGTTTCAAAAGCGGTTGCGTTGGGTGCTGATTATAAGAAGATTTATCTTACATTCCAAGAGTACTTTGAAAGACTTGGAACCGATCCTAAGCGTTGGGGCAAGCCTTTTGCTTCATTGCTTGGCGCATATAAGACACAGCTTGCATTAGGCATTGCGGCAATCGGCGGTAAAGACTCAATGAGCGGTTCGTTCAACGACCTTGACGTACCTCCGACACTTACATCATTCGCCGTTGCACCTGTAAAGGCTGATAAGGTTATTTCACAGGAAATCAAGAAAGCAGGCTCAAAGCTTGTTATGTTCACAGTTAAACGTGACGAAAACGATTTACCTAAGTTTGACGAATTGAAGAAAATGTATGACACAGTTCATCAGCTTATTCTTGACGGCAAAGTATTGTCGGCAAGCGTTGTTAAGGGATTCGGTCTTGTTGAAACTGTTTCAAAAATGTCATTCGGTAATATGATCGGTGTTGAATTTGACAAGAACCTTACAAATGATATGCTATTCTATGCACCGCTTGGCTCAATCGTACTTGAAGTTGAAGAAGAAATTGACGGTGCCGTAACAGTCGGTACAACAGGCTCTGACGCATTTACAGTAGGCGGAGTAAATATTCCGCTTAGCGAGGCGGCTGAAGTATGGAAAAAACCGCTTGAAAAGGTATTCCCTACAAAAGCAGGTCACTTTACAAGTGAGCCTGAAACATTCAGCTATGATAAGAGAAATATAACTGTTGCAACAGAAAAATTTGCAAAACCGAGAGTATTTATTCCTGTATTCCCGGGTACAAACTGCGAATACGATACTGCAAGAGCATTTGAAAACGCAGGTGCTGTGGCAGATGTATTTGTTGTAAGAAACCTTACGGGTGACGACGTTGTTTACTCAATGAAAGAAATGCAAAAGAGAATAAACAATTCTCAAATCGTAATGATTCCGGGCGGTTTCTCAGGCGGTGACGAACCTGAGGGCAGCGGTAAATTTATCGCAACCGCATTCAGAAATCCGCTTGTAAAAGACGCGGTTATGAATATGCTTAAAAACCGTGACGGTCTAATGCTTGGTATCTGTAACGGTTTCCAGGCGCTTATAAAGCTTGGTCTTGTACCTTACGGAGAAATTCGTGACCTTGACAGTAATTCACCGACACTTACATTTAACACAATCGGCAGACACGTTTCTTGTATGGCAAGAACAAGAATTGCGTCAAACAAGTCACCATGGCTTGCAAATGTAAATACAGGCGATGTTCATACAATCGCACTTTCACACGGTGAAGGTAGATTTATCGCGTCGGAAGAACAGGTTAAGGAACTTGCGGCAAACGGACAGATTGCAACTCAATATGTAAACCTTGAAGATAAGGCAACATATGATATTGACTGGAATCCAAACGGTTCGGTATATGCTATTGAGGGTATAACAAGTCCTGACGGCAGAGTGCTTGGTAAAATGGGACACAGTGAACGTATCGGTAAGAACGTATCGTTTAATGTTCCCGGTAACAAAGACCAAAAGCTGTTTGAGGCAGGCGTTAAATATTTTAAATAATACAAAAAGGCTGTCGGCAAATGTCGGCAGCCTGTTTTATCACGAGGAGAAAGATGTTATATGAAACCGAAAATTGGTGTTGTGTTTCCAAAGATAACGGATAAAGATATAGCCGATTTGGAAATAGAAAAAATAAGAGTTTCAAAAAACAGAAGAAAAATAGGTATTTTGCTTGGCTCTGACACGTCCGCTTATCAGCAGGCGAAGGTCGAAAGTGAAGTGAAAAAGGCTTGTAATCTTACGGAAGTAATCGTTAGGGTTGATAACAGAATCAAACAGCAAGATAAAAATGTAATGATTTACGAAGTCGAACCCGGTCATGAGGGGACTATGCAGTCTGCATCATCAGGCCCGAAAATCAAAGGTAAAGCCAATGTTTCGGATATGCTTTACGGCAGACCAATTAATGATGATATTATATCAATTCATTCGATTAACGACAATTCCGGCAGAGTTGTATTTTCGGGTAAGGTATTTTTTGTTGAAGACAGAGATATTAAATCTAAAAAAACAGGCAAGGAATTTCACCTTATAACAATGGATATTACCGATAACGAGGACTCAATATCGGCGAAAATGTTCGTTACAAAAACGGAAGATGACGAGCCGTTTAACAAGCTTTTTTCAAAATTGAAAAAGGGAGTCAAGGGGGGCGGTATATATATCGTTGCGCGCGGTAAGGCACAGTTCGACCAATACGCAGGTGAAACGATTGTGATGATTAACGACATTGCGGAAATTGAAAAACCGCCTGTTCGTATGGACGAGGCAGCGGAAAAACGTGTAGAACTTCACCTGCATACACAGATGTCGGCGATGGACGCGGTTTCGTCCGTAAATGACCTTATCAACAGAGCAATTTATTGGGGACATAAGGCGATTGCCGTTACCGACCACGGAGTTGTTCAGTCATTCCCGGACGCAATGAAAGCGTCAAATTTTAATGAAAAAATTAAAATTCTTTACGGTGTTGAGGGATATTTGATTGACGACAGCAAGAAGATTGTCTATAATGCGGAAAATCAGAATATCGACTCACCGTTTGTCGTGTTCGATATAGAAACAACCGGACTTCACAACGATAAAAACAATATCACCGAAATCGGTGCGGTAAAGGTTGTGAACGGTCAGATTGTCGATAAGTGGTCTACGTTCGTTAATCCATGTCAGCCGATACCCGAAAATATCGTAGAACTTACCGGTATTACGGACAGTATGGTGGCTGACGCACCGAAAATCGAAGAAATACTCGGTGAGTTTTTTGAGTTTTGTAAGGATTGCATACTTGTTGCACATAACGCGGCGTTCGATATAGGATTTATAAAAAAGGCGGCAGAACGTCATAATTTTGAATTTAATTTCTGCTACCTTGATACGCTTATGCTTGCAAGATGTATGTATCCCGAACTTCCGAATTTTAAACTTGATACACTTACAAAACATCTTCACGTTATTCTTGAAAATCATCACCGTGCCGTGGACGACGCAAAGGCTACGGCTGATGTTTTCGTTAAGATGATAGAAAAACTTCGTGAAGAAGATAAGACGGAGCTTAAAACATTCAATGATATTTTTGATTTAAGAAGTGCGTCAAAGAAAAATAAAGCGTATCACATTATCATACTTGCAAAAAATCAAATCGGTTTAAGACATATTTATGAAATGATTTCGGAATCGCATTTGAAATATTTCTTCAGAACACCGAGAATACCAAGAAGTTTGCTTGAAGAAAAACGCGATGGACTTATACTCGGTTCGGCTTGTGAGGCTGGCGAACTTTTCAGAGCGATGATAGACGGTGACAGTGACGAGGAATTAAAGGAAATAGTTGATTTTTACGACTATCTTGAAATTCAGCCGATAGGCAATAATGCGTATATGAAAACCGATCCGAAACACCCTATGGTAAATACGGACGAAGATTTGCAAAATTTAAACAGACGTATTGTTGCACTTGGCGAAAAGTATAATAAACCCGTTGTCGCAACGTGTGACGTGCATTTTATGGATATGGAGGGTGCGGATTACAGAAAAATCCTTATGAATTACAAAGGATTTTCGGACGCTGACAATCAAGCACCGCTGTATTTCAGAACAACGGAAGAAATGCTTAAAGAATTTGAGTATTTAGGCAAGGAAAAGGCGTATGAGGTTGTTGTAAAAAACACAAACCTTGTAGCCGATATGATAGAGGACGTCAGACCGATTCCTGCGAAAAAGTGTCCGCCTGTAATTGAGGGTGCGAAAGAGGGTATCATAAACGACTCGACAACGAGAGCAAAGGAAATATACGGCGATCCGCTTCCTGAAATCGTGCAGAAACGTCTGGATAAGGAACTTCATTCGATTACGACTTACGGTTTTTCGGTTATGTACAGAATTGCACAGGAGCTTGTACGTCATTCGCTTGCGGATGGATATTTGGTTGGCTCACGTGGTTCTGTCGGCTCGTCGCTTGTTGCGTATTTGTCGGACATAACGGAGGTTAATTCACTTCAAGGTCACTATATTTGCCCGAATTGTAAAAACGTAGAGTTTATTGAGTCCGAAATCGGTTTGTCGGGGTGTGACTTGCCCGATAAGGTGTGTCCGAAATGCGGAACGAAGTACAGAAAAGACGGCCACGATATTCCGTTTGAAACATTCCTTGGATTTAAGGGCGATAAAGAGCCTGATATAGACCTTAACTTTTCGGGCGTGTATCAGCCGGTAATCCATAAATACACCGAAACATTCTTCGGCAAGGGCAAGGTTTTCAAAGCCGGAACAATCGGTACTGTCGCGGAAAAAACCGCATTCGGTTATGTAAAGAAGTATTGCGAGGAGAGAAATCTTGTGATGCGTAATGCGGAGATGAAACGACTTGCAAAAGGCTGTGAGGGCGTAAAACGTACGTCGGGACAGCACCCCGGCGGAATTATCGTTGTACCGTTTGAAAATGATATACATGAATTTTGCCCTGTTCAGCACCCTGCGGACGACCCGAATTCGGATATTATTACGACCCACTTCGATTACCATAAAATCGACCAAAACCTTTTAAAACTTGATGAGCTTGGACACGATGATCCGACGG
Organism: Firmicutes bacterium AM55-24TS; assembly: GCA_003460745.1. Classification (GTDB taxonomy): domain Bacteria; phylum Bacillota; class Clostridia; order UBA1381; family UBA1381; genus Hominilimicola; species Hominilimicola fabiformis. The sequence continues at coordinate 37,322 of QTVU01000005.1, read as the reverse complement.
TTATAAGAATGCTTGAGGATATAACGGGACTGCACGCACGGGATATTCCGATAGGTGACCCCGAAACAATGAGTTTGTTTACGTCAAATAAAGCGTTGAAATTACTTCCGGGTAAGGATATAGGTACAAATTTGGGTACATACGGAATACCTGAGTTTGGTACAAAGTTTGTACGTCAAATGCTTGAAGATACAAAGCCGACAACATTCTCTGAACTTGTAAGAATTTCGGGACTTTCGCACGGTACTGACGTGTGGCTCGGCAATGCACAGGAATTAATCAGAGAGGGCAAGTGTGACCTGTCACACTCAATATGTGCCCGTGACGATATTATGATTTATCTTATTTCGTGCGGTGTTGAAGAAGAACATTCGTTCAAGATAATGGAAATGGTGCGTAAAGGTAAAGGCCTGACGCCTGAATATGAACAGGAAATGCGTGATAATAATGTGCCTGATTGGTATATTGAGTCGTGTAAAAAAATCAAGTATATGTTCCCTAAGGCACACGCCGCAGCTTACGTTATGTCGGCATTTCGAATTGCGTATTTTAAAGTACATTATCCAGAAGCATTTTATATCGCATATTATACGGTGCGTGCGGACGATTTTGATGCGTCGGTAATGGCGAGTGGAGAAGAACGCGTTCGTGAAGAAATGCGTTCAATCAACGCAAAGAAAAAGGACGGAACGGTTACTCCGAAAGAAGAAAACCTTATACCGATACTTGAAATTTGTATTGAAATGTACGCAAGAGGAATTAATTTTGTGCCTGTTGATTTGTACGAATCACACGCAACAGATTTCCGACAGGTTGAGGGTGGTATTCTTCCTCCGCTTTCGGCACTTCCCGGACTTAGCGAAAACGATGCGATAAGCATTACGGAAGAAAGAAAGAACGGCGAGTTTAGAAACGTCGAAGATTTAAGAATTCGTACAGGTATAGGTAAAAATCCGCTTAATATCCTTGAAGAAAACGGCTGTTTCGATGATTTGCCCGATACCGACCAAGTGTCGTTGTTTGACTGATGATATAAGACCTTAGCAATATGTTAAGGTCTTTTTTGTTTAGAAAACAGTACAATTAACATATAATCTTGAAAATTTTGTCTTTTTATGATATTATAAAAGAAATATTTAACATTTAATAAACTTTTTGCAACTTTTTGAGGCGTTGAAAAGTATTAATAGCGAAAGGGAAAATAGGAGGAACATAAAATGAAAAAGATTATACCGATAATATTGTTATTGACGGCGGTAATGTCAACGTCTACGGCATTGGCAGATGAAAACATAACAGTTATGCTAAACGGTCAAGCTATGGATTTTGACGTTGCACCGATAATACAGAACGACCGTGTTCTTGTACCGATGCGTGCGATATTTGAAGAACTTCATTGCAGTGTTGATTATACCGACATTGACGGAAGGCAGATTATAACTGCGAAACTTAATGAAAATAACTCAATCGGCTTAGTAATCGGCAGTGACGAAATGCAAATACATAACCAAAAAATAAAACTCGATACAGCACCTATAATCGTAAACGACCGCACACTTGTACCGCTTCGTGCTGTGTCGGAAGCATTTGATTATGATGTAAATTGGGACGAGGACACTAAAACTGTTACAATTTCAAAAGAAATTCCTAAAACGGAATACGATATTCTTTACGGCAGATTAAAAGTAAAAATTAAAAGTGACAGTAAAGTATACGACGGCTTTTGGGGTGACGATACTTGGTTGGAACTGAGTAATGAGGGTATAGATTTTGTGGCAAAAGAATTGGGATATATAACTGTCGGCGATTTGAAGAAAGACGCAGAAAATTTGGAATATGAAACCGTTGGCGATACGGTGACACAAAACGGTATTGAGTATATCGAATTGAAGTCGGAAAAGGAAAACAGAGTTGAATATCTTGTAAAATCAAGCGACGATTATTTGATATTATTGTATGCAAAAGCAAATGCAAAAACAGATAAAGATTTGTGGAAAACAAATGCACAAGAGATAATCGACACGTTGAGTGCAGGTGACAAAAAACTTGATACTTCGGCAAATTCTGTTCACAGTGATTATTTGACAATCGCAAGACCAAATGGTTATTTTGTGAGATTGGACGGAGATGACAGATACGGTTGGATAATAAAGAAAGTTACTAAAACCGATGAAAAAGGTGTGCCGCTGCTATACATTGATGAAATGCAATCTGATGTAGATGAACAAACAGATTTGTATAACGGCAATAAGGCATATAAGAAAGTTAAAAGCAAATTTTTAGGCAATGATTTGGAATGGCTGTTGTATAATGAAGACAACTATATGCAGACGTATGTAGAATACGACCAAGTCAGCTATCACATATACGCTTATGCAGAAAGCACCGAAAAACAGCAGGACGTTATAAATTTTGTTTCGGGAATAAAGGAAAATTGTGCCGGTGTCGGTATAGGCGGAAAACCCGTTATATATCTGTATCCCGAAAAGGAACAAGAGGTAAATGTTAAACTTGATCTTGATGGCAAATTTACTTTCACATATCCCGAATACAACAATGGTTGGAATGTAACGGCGAAGCCTGACGGCACGATAATTTCAGACGGAAAAGAATATTCCTATCTTTTCTGGGAGGGGTTAATGCCGACATTTAAGCCTGATTTTAAAGAGGGATTTGTCGTAAAGGGCAGTGACAGTGCCGAATTTTTGCGGGAAACACTTTCCCAAATGGGACTTACTCCAAAAGAATATAACGAATTTATAGTATATTGGGCGCCAAAATTACAAGAAAACGAATATAATAAAATTTATTTCGCTGAGGACGACTATACCGATGAGGCAAAACTTGAAATAAATCCAAAACCCGATTCGATTTTAAGAGTGTTTATGGTATACGAAAAAGCGGACGAAAACACCATTTTACCGAAACAGGAGATAAAACCGTTTGAACGTAAAGGATTTACGGTTGTCGAATGGGGCGGATATTTAGCAGAGTAATGTTAGGAGGGACATAAAATGAAAAAGATGATACCGATAATATTGTCATTGACGGCGGTAATGTCAACGTCTACGGCATTGGCAGATGAAAACATAACAGTTATGCTAAACGGTCAAGCTATGGATTTTGACGTTGCACCGATAATACAGAACGATCGTGTTCTTGTACCGATGCGTGCGATATTTGAAGAACTTAATTGCAGTGTTGATTATACCGACATTGACGGCAAGCAGATTATAACGGCGAAAAATGACGGCAACACAATAGGTTTGGAAATCGGCAGTAATGAAATGACGGTTAATGACAAAAAAGTGAGCCTTGACACAGCACCCGTAATTACAGATGACCGCACACTTGTACCGCTAAGAGCGGTATCGGAGGCACTTGACTGTAATGTGGATTGGAATGGGGACACTAAAACTGTTACAATAGCACCTCACAAGTACAATGAATACTACACGCAAAAACTTATGGAAAATCTGCCTAAGGACGAAAACTATGTTATATCTCCGTTTTCGCTTGAAATGGCAATGATGATGGTGTCGGAGGGTGCAGTAGGGGACACAAAACAAGAAATAACCAAAGTATTTAATTCACCGAACACAAGCTTATACAGTCAAATAATAACCGATAACAAAAATAAGGGTGTGGACATAGCAAATTCAATATGGTTTAACAAGGACAGCGGAAAAAATGCTTATTTTGCCGATGACTATCAAAAGAAAATACAAAGCGACTATCAAGGAACTGCTCAATCGGTTACGAACGATGACAGTATTGAAAAGGTAAATGAATGGGTAGAAAAACAGACGAACGGCAAAATAACAAATATGCTTTCTGAAGAAAACAGAGGTTATGTATGTGCACTTGTAAATGCGATTTATATGAAAGCGGATTGGGTAAATAAATTTGAAAAAGAGGGTACATATAAAGAAACTTTCACCGATATAAACGGTGATAAATCGGAAATTGATTTTATGCATCAAGCGGCAGATTTTCAATATTATGAGAACGGTGACACTAAAGCCGTAAAATTGCCATATGAAAACGGACTAAGTATGGTTGTTGTTTTAGGGGACACTAAAAATATTCTTAACGATATTCATAATGGGAAAATGACAAGCAAGTTGGTTGAGGTGACATTGCCGAAAATTAAAGCTGAATATTCGATAGACTACGTAAACATACTTAAAAATATGGGAATAGAAAAGGCTTTTGATTACCAAAATGCTGATTTCAGCTTAATGCTTAAAAATTATCCCGAACGCATGATAATTGAGGCTATTCTGCAAAAAGCAATGATAGATGTTGATGAAAAGGGAACAGAGGCGGCTGCCGCAACTGTGATTATCACTAAAATATCAGGTTATCGGTCGGAAGAACCAATAGAATTTAAAGCCGATAAACCGTTTACATATTACATATTGGACGATAGCGGAAATGTATATTTTGCGGGACGGTATGTAAAAGCAGAATAACAAAAAAAGCACCGAAAGGTGCTTTTTTTATGTTACTTTTCTATTTTAACAGTTTCTCTGACTTCTGTTTTCTTTGGCATAACAGAGTCGTACATTTCGTCTTTTTTCATATTTTCAAAAGCGACTGCAAGCATAAGTTTAATACGGTTAAGCTGATTAACTTCACTTGCACCTGGGTCGTAGTCAACCGCAACGATATTGGCTTGCGGGTACTGTCTGCGAAGTTCCTTAATCATACCCTTACCTGTAACGTGGTTAGGCAAGCAAGCAAACGGCTGAACACAAGCGATATTCGGAACACCCGAATTTATAAGCTCAATCATTTCGCCTGTCAGGAACCAACCCTCACCTGTGCAGTGACCAAGCTGTAAAACGTGCTTTGCACCCTCAGCAATATCCGCGATATGTTTCGGTGAACGCATACGGAACTTAGGATTGTTATTCATAACCTTTGCCATATGCTTTCTGAAACTTTCAATACCCCAAATTGCAAGATTGCAAAGTGCGGCGGTTGAACGCTTAGAGCCAAGATTATCACGCTTGAAGTTGTTGTTATACAAGCAATAAAGCATAAAGTCCGCAAGTCCCGGCATAACTGCCTCACCGCCCTCCGACTCAATAACATCAATAATATTGTTATTTGCGTCAGGGTGGAACTTAACAAGAATTTCACCGACCACGCCGACTTTTGGCTTTTTGACTGTTTCATCAATTTCGATTGCGTCAAAGTCTGCGATTATTTCATCAATAACCTTTTTAAGTTTAAGCTGTTTACGGTTATTATTAATAATATCGCTGTACAAACGCTTTTGCCACTTTTCGTGTACCGCATTTGTTTCGCCCTCGTTTACCTCGTAAGGACGGATACGAAGTGTAACGGCAAGCAATAAGTCACCCCAAGTACAAGCCTTTAAAAGACCGTCAACAAGTTTTGGAGTAATCTTAAATCCGGGATTGCCCTCAAGACCAGAAACGTTAAGCGAAATTACGGGAACATTCGGATAGCCTGCCTCTTTAAGTGCCTTACGAAGAAAGGCGATATAGTTAGTCGCACGACAGCCGCCGCCTGTTTGTGTAATCATAACGGAAGTGTTGTTCGGGTCACATTTGCCGCTTGTAAACGCATTGACAAGCTGACCTGTTACCATAATTGACGGATAACAAGCGTCGTTATTAACGCTCTTTAAACCGGCCTCAACGTCCTCTGCCGTTGCGTGTTCAAGCACAAGTGCATTGTAACCGTTTGCACGCATAACCGCCTCGAAAAGTCCGAAGTGGGTAGGACTCATTTGAGGGAAGATTATAGTATGCTTTTTGCGTTCTTCCTCTGTAAACTTAACTCTGTTAATTGTGTAATCATCAATTTTATGCGGAATAAAGTCGTTATCATCACGTTCCTTGACTGCCGCTTTAAGCGAACGAACTCTTATTCTTGCAGTACCGAGATTTGAAACCTCATCTATTTTCAATGTCGTATAAATCTTTTCGTGTGACTGCAAAATTTCCTGTACTTGGTCGGTCGTAACTGCGTCAAGACCGCAGCCGAACGAATTAAGCTGAATTAGCTCAAGACGCGGATTTTTGATAACCTGTGCCGCTGATTCGTAAAGTCTTGTATGGTATGCCCATTGGTCAACAACTCTGATATCACGTTCAAGATGACCGAGATGTGCAACACTGTCCTCTGTAAGAACGGCAAAGCCGAGTGATGTAATCATATCCGGAATACCGTGATTGATTTCAGGGTCGATATGATACGGTCTGCCGGCAAGTACGATAGCACGTTCATCGTGTTCGTCAAGCCACTTTAAAACTTCTTCACCCTTATTTCTGATGTCTTGCTTGTAATGCTGAAGTTCGGCAAAAGCCTTTTCAGAAGCATTGTCAATTTCTGTTTTTGTAAAGCTGTAATCGTGCAACGCTTTCATCATTTGACGTTTAAACGACGGCTTGTCGGCAAGGTTGATAAACGGATATAAGAAGTTAATATCGCTTTGACGTACAACGTCCATATTGTTGTAGATAACTTCCGGATAAGATGTTACCATAGGACAGTTGAAGTGATTGCCTGCGTCCGAATATTCTATCTGCTCATACGGAATACAAGGGTAAAAAATCGTTTTTATGCCCTTGTCGATAAGGTCTTGAATATGACCGTGCACAAGTTTTGCAGGGTAGCAAGCACTTTCACTCGGTATCGAGTCGATACCTTTTTCGTAAAGGTCGTGCGTACTTCTGCCGGAAATTCTTACGGAGAAACCAAGCTCAGTAAAGAATGTAAACCATAGCGGATAGTTTTCATATATATTAAGTACACGCGGTATACCGATAACACCGTTTGGTGCATTCTCTGCCTTTAACGGCTTGTATGCAAATGCACGTTTGTATTTATAATCATAAAGATTAGGCATTTGCTTTTTGGCTTTTTCAAGTCCGGCACCGCGTTCACAACGGTTACCCGATACAAACTGACTTCCGTCAGAAAATTTTGTTATTGTAAGCTGACAGTGGTTGTTACACTTTTGACAACGTGTAAGTGAAGTATCGAATGTGAACGAATCAAGTTCGTCAACACGAAGAATATCACATTCACCGCCGTTCCAACGTTCTTTTGCAATAAGCGCCGAGCCGAACGCACCCATAATGCCTGCAATATCCGGACGGACAACATTTTTGCCTGTCAAAAGTTCAAAGCAACGAAGTATAGCGTTGTTGTTGAAAGTACCGCCTTGAACAACGATATTAGTACCCATTTGTTCGGGGTCACGAAGTTTTATAACCTTGTAAAGAGCGTTTCTGACAACGGAATAGGAAAGACCTGCACTGATGTCACCGACAGTCGCACCCTCTTTTTGGGCTTGTTTAACACGCGAATTCATAAAAACCGTACAACGCGTACCAAGGTCAACGGGATTGTCTGCCACAAGCGCTTCTTGTGAGAATGATATTGTATCAAGTCCCAAACTTTCCGCAAATGTCTGAATGAATGAACCACAGCCCGATGAACAGGCCTCGTTAAGCATAATACTGTCGATTACGCCGTTTCTGATTTTCATACATTTCATATCCTGACCGCCGATGTCGATGATAAAATCAACACCCGGTGAAAAATAATTTGCGGCTTTGTAGTGGGCGATAGTTTCGATTTCGCCTTCTTCAATTCTGAAAGCAGTCTTTAATAAAAGTTCGCCGTAACCTGTTGTACAGGCATTTGCGATATAAGCCGATTTCGGCAATTTTGAATACAATTCACGAAGTATTTTTATACCGCAGGTAATAGGACTGCCTTCGTTTTTGCCGTAATAATCATAAAGAATATCGCCGTCCTCGTTAATAAGTGCGGCTTTGATAGTCGTTGAACCAACGTCAAGACCAAGGAATACAGGACCGTTTGCGGTTGAAATATCCTTACGTCTTGCAACGTCTTTGCCGTGTCTGTCGAAAAATTCCTTGCGTTCTTCCTCTGTTTCAAACAGCTTGCGCATACGCGTGATTTCTGCGTCAACCGATTTTGCGCTTGCAAGCTGTGAAATAAGTGTGTCTATGTCGGAAGTCTTGTCTTCGTACATAAGTGCCGCACCGATTGCCACGAACAGCTGTGCGTTTTCAGGAGTTTTGAAAGACTTCGCATTGTCCTTTAAAGTTTCCTCAAACTGACGTCTTAGCTGAGGTAAGAAGTGCAAAGGACCTCCAAGAAATACGATATTGCCCTTTATAGGTCTGCCTTGTGCAAGACCGCTGATTGTCTGAGTTACAACGGCTTGAAGAATTGACGCGGCAATATCTTCACGTGCTGCACCCTCGTTTAAAAGCGGCTGAACGTCCGATTTTGCGAAAACACCGCAACGGGCGGCGATAGGGTAAATAATAGTGTGCTTTTCGGCAAGTGCATTAAGACCGTCTGCATCTGTTTTTAAAAGTATAGACATTTGGTCAATAAAAGAACCTGTACCGCCGGCACAAGTGCCGTTCATTCTTTGCTCAAGTCCGCCCGAAAGATAAAGGATTTTCGCGTCCTCACCACCAAGTTCAATAACAACATCTGTTTCAGGCATAAATGTTTTTATAGCTGTTTTGTTTGCTATAACCTCTTGTACAAAAGGCAAGTCAAGCATTTTTGAAAGTAAAAGACCGCCCGAACCTGTTATAACAACAGTGAACTGTTCGTTTTTGACAACCTCCTTGACTTCTGCAAAAAGGCCTTTAACGGTGCTTTTTATATCTGAAAAATGACGTCTGTATTCTGCAAATAAAGTATTATTGTTTTCATCAAGCACAACAACTTTAACTGTTGTTGAGCCTACATCAATACCCATATGTAGTCTACTCATCAATGTAACCCCCTCACATATTGTAGAGTATAAAATTATTCTATTCTATTATACATTCTAATAAGAAATTAGTCAAGTAAAGTTTGATTATGTTCATAATGATTTTACATAAAATCGTATAATTAAAATTTGTTGAAAATATTGACAAATAAATTGGAAAATGATATTATATTTGTACAAAATAGATAAAATCGGAGGGGATGACAAATGAAAAGAAAAATAGTTTTTGCGTGCATGATTTCTGCATTGCTTTTGTCGCAAACTGCAATGGCGGCACCGAATGTTGAAGTGAACGGAACGCAGATAGATACTGACGCGGTAATAATCGACGACAAAACGTATGTACCGCTTAGAGGTGTTTTTGAGGCCGCCGGAGCAGAGGTTTCATGGAACGAGGAAACGCAGACAGCAGGCATTAATATATCAAATTCGCTTAGTGATGATGAATTAATTCCTTCGGTGATTGAATCGGTAAGTCCGTCAGTGGTCGGAATTATCGGGCGCGGTAAGACGGAAAGCTATTACGGCTCGCAAGAGGGTATTATGAGCGGTTCGGGTGTTATAATAAAGACCGGCGGTGAAATTCTTACCAATGCACACGTTGTAAAAAATATGAACACGATTTTAGTTGTGATGAATGACGGAAAAGGCTATGAGGCGCAACTGAAATATATAGATGAAGATACAGACCTTGCGGTTGTTAAAATAAAAAAGATTGGTTTGCCAGTTGTGAAATTCGCAAACAGTGAAGATATTGTTGTTGGTAAACAGGTTATAGCAATAGGAACACCGATAACGTTTTCATTGCGTAATTCCGCAACGGTAGGGCATATAAGCGGACTAAACAGAAGTGTCGGCGAGCCGTACAGACTTGTTCAGACAGATACGGCTATTACTCACGGAAATTCGGGCGGTGCACTTATTAATATGAACGGTGAGCTTGTTGGTATTACATCAAGCGGATATTCGGGTACAAATACTAATTTTGCAGTTCCTGTTGATACAGTTAAGTATGTACTTAATCAGTTTGAATTGTACGGAAAAGTCAGACATATATCATTTGGTGCAGAGTTCCAAGAGGACTGGCTTGCAGAGCTGGGAGTTCCGTCAGAGGCAGGACTTACAATAAAAGGACTTGAAAAATCATCACCTCTTGCAAAGGCGTCGTTTAAGAACGGTGACGTGTTGGTTTCGGTCGATGATGTTGCGATAAACAGTATAGTTGAACTTAACGAATTGATGAAGAATTATCTTCCGGGCGATACTGTCAAAGTAGGTGTGAAAACCAACGGTGAAATCAAGTATGCAGATATAGTTCTTGACGAAAAAGCTAAAACGGAATAGGGGGCGAATGATATGAAAAAGTTTATTTCTTTGATGATATGTGTGGCGATGATATTGTCGTCAGTCAGCGCTGTGGCGGATAGTGACAGCCTTATAGTGAATACTGTTAAGGTGAACGTAAGTAGTGGCAGTGTTACGCTAAATGATGAGGGAATGTCTGTTTCAGCCGCACCGTATGTCAATCAAAACGGTGATACAATGGTTGATATGTATGCGCTGGTAAATGCACTCGGCGGCGAAATAACCGAAAAAGACGGAGTTTATTCGGTGACTTATGATGATGTTGAAATTAAGTATACATTAAATTCAACGGAAGTTGACGTTGCAGGACAGACGTTGACTATGAGTTCAGCTGTTACAATCAGTGATAACGGAACTGTAATGGCACCGTTGAGATTTGTTTCGGAGGCGCTTGGTGCAGACGTAACATACAACAGCGAAAGCGGAGAAATTGTAATTGTTTCGGCAGGCGGTCTGGATTCGGGAGTGAATTACAAGCTGTTGTTTAAGTATACCGAGAAAGAAAAAATCGGTAATTCAAAGGAACATTGGCGCTTTACAAAGACAGATAATTTTGATATGTCCGAGAGCAGTTACGGCAGTAGTTACAGATTTTCAATGAATGATATATCATTCACATTAAGAAGTCAGAAAAACGACGGAACCAGTTCTTTAGAACAATATTATCTTTCAATGCAAAAATCATATTTATCAAGTTACAACCGAAATGTAATGTATGATAAAGGAAAGGGCGAGCATAACGGCGTTGAGTATGTGTATACAAAGTACAGAAGACTTGATACTGTGACAGAGGCATATGCTTATAAAACAGACGAGTATTTTTATTTTATAACAATACAGCGAAGTTTTGAAAACTTTGAAACTGCCAAAGAAAATACTGATGTTACCGCGTTTTTGAATTCGCTTGAATTTGATTATAAAGGCGGCGACGAAAAAAATACAGTTGATGTAGCCGAAATAGGTCTTGAAAAACAGCTTGCGGGAGAGGAAAAATCGGAATATGTAGACGGAAATTACAGATGGAGTATCAAATTAAATGAGGATTGGTCTGTAAACGAATACTACGGTTTTTACAATAAAGTGACAGTCATAAAACCGACAAGCATTGAAACGGACGATAATTTTAATTACAGCTATGGTTACGATTATGACGATATGTATTATTACAGTTCGTATTCAAGTGTAAGAAATCCTCTGATTATGATTTCTACATATTCTAATCCGAATAGGCAGTCTGCCGCAGATTGGGCAAAAAAGAACCGTGATGATTACGAAAAGACCGTTAATTCTGAAAAATATAAAATATCCGAAATAAAAGAAACTCAAATCGGACAGATTAAAGCATATTATTTTGAGGAGAATTATTCGGAGAACGAAAATGAGTATGTCGAAAAAACGTATTATATGAATTACGGTGATTTTAGATATAAAATTAATCTCGGATATGATAAGAGAGAAGAAGAGGCGGAGGAATTTAAGGAAAGTGCTGACGCGGTTATAAAGTCGTTTGTGCCTGGAGAAATAAATATAAATGAATTGGGCGACGCACTTGAAAGCGATAGTGATATTGACGCGTTGAACGTACTAAATGAATTTAAAGGCGATATTTTCAGTATCAATTATCCTTGCTTGTGGAATGTAAGCGAAACAGATACGGGATTACTGTTGGCAAAGGATCGTTCTAAGAATGGAATGGATACAACGGGATTACTGTCGGCGATTTTCCCTAACTTTTCTCTTATGTTAAGTGCGGCTGACGGCAGTTCATTGCGTGCAGAAAAGATGTCGTTGTCATATTACGACGATAAATTAAATAAAAGCACATATACTTTGGAAGAATATATGTATAAAAATATTGCAGGAATGCTTAACAGTTCAAGTTCATATTTGAATATTTCAATGCCGAATGAAATTGAAGAAGTAACATTGATGGGCAAAAAGGGATATAAAGCTGATCTTGTTTTAACGATTAATGGTGTTAATAATGTGTATTATACAATGTATTTTATCCCATATGACAGTGAAAATCTGATTACGGTAATAAAAGCGTGCAATGAAAGTGAAAAGAATACAGTTTACGAAAATGCTTTGGATAAGGCATTGAATAGCTTGAAACTTTCGTAATATACAAAAAATCCGATGAATTTAATTCATCGGATTTTTATTTACATAGTTTGTCTGCCCTCAAGTGCCTTTATAAGAGTAATCTTATCGGCATATTCGAGGTCGCTTCCTATCGGAATACCGTGTGCGATACGGGTAACTTTTACGTCAAACGGAGCAAGCAGTTTAGAGATATAGACTGCTGTTGCTGTGCCGTTTACGGTTGGGTTGGTAGCCATAATGACTTCCTTAACTGTACTGTCGCTAAGACGGAGTAAAAGCTCGTTAATCTTTATGTCATCGGGGGTTATACCGTCCATAGGGGACAATGACCCGTGAAGTACATGGTAAAGACCGTTAAATTCGTTTGTCGCCTCGATTGCCGAAACATCTTCGGGACTTTCGACAACACATATAACGGAATTATCGCGTTTCGGTGATGAACATATTTTACACGGTGATGTATCGGTCAGATTTTGACATACAGGGCAAAGCGTAATTTTTTCTTTCGCCTCTGTGATTATGTTAGACATTGAAACTGCGTCCTCTTTTGACATATGTTCAAGAATGTGAAAAGCAATTCTTTCTGCACTTTTTCTGCCGATACCGGGAAGTTGTTCAAATTTTTCAATTAAATTTTCAATGACTGTTGCGTGCATATTAGAATAAGCCCGGAATATTAATTCCGCCTGTAACGGCACTCATACCTTCAGCCATCATATCGTCAGCCTTTTTGACTGCATCGTTGACTGCAACCATAACAAGGTCCTCAAGTGTTTCAATATCTTCAGGGTCAACAGCGTCAGGACTGATTTTAAGTGAAAGAATTTCTTTCTTGCCGTTAGCGGTAGCTGTAACTGCACCGCCGCCAGCTGTACCTTCAACAACCTTATCTTCAAGTTCTTCCTGAACCTTTTCCATTTCAGCCTGCATTTTTTGAGCTTGCTTGATAACGTTGCTCATATTCTTATTAGCGTTCATTCCTGAACCTGCAAAACCTTTGTATTTTCCCATTGTAATTTACCTCTTTCTTAGTTTTTAAAATTAATTATTATCATCCTCAGGGGATAATTCTTTGCCTTCCAAAAATTCTTCGGGAGCATTGTCATCATCTTCGTCATTGTTATCGTCAAGAGATGACTGTGAAAAGTTATCCTTAGAGGAATCATATTCCATAAATTCACTTTCGTCTACATTTTCAACGATTTCACCGAAATTCGCTACAAGATTGTCCAGGGGATCGTCGGATACTTTTGTCGGTTCATTTACTTCACCGTTGCCACCGGGCAAGTTCCAAAAATCAACGAGTTCTTCTTGTATGTCGTTTTCGTATGCAACCTTTACCGCAAAGTCTGTACCGGACGCACGTTTAAAAATAACCTGCATTTTATCCTTGTACGCTGCCGCAATATTGTAAGCACCTTTCTCTTTGGGGTTGAACAAAAGTATAATACCGTCTGAATCAATGGTTATATTTCTGTTCATCAAAGCGGCTTTTAAGTAACCTGCCGAGTTGCACATCGTTCGCGATATGTTGTCCCAATTCTTTGCAACCTTGACAATAGGATTGTCGGAGGTGAGTTCTTCTTTCGGAATTGGGTTATATAATCTGACCGAAGTTTTCTTCTTCTCGGTTACTTCTTTTTTTTTAACCGTTTCGGTCGGCTGCACCGTTATACCGTTTTTTACCTTTTCCTCAAGATTTGAAATTCTTTCGGATAGGGAAGAAGTATCGGTAACGGCACCGTTTTTAACTTTGCTTTCCAATGACGCAAGCCTGTCCATAACCGCTGACGGTGAATCGTCATATTCGGGTCTGGCAAGTTTGATAAGTGCCAACTCATATACTATACGAGGTGACTTCATCCATTTAGTATCGGCTTGTGCGTCGGACAGTACCGATGTTGCGTGAGAAATCTTCTCAAAAGACATTTTGTCTGATAACGCTTTTAATTTTACCATATCTTCTGCATTGTAGTCAAGCATTGCGGAAGAATCTTCTGTAATTTTACAAATAAGCATATCGCGAAAATTCTTTATAAGTGAGTCGATAAACACTCTTAAATCTTTACCGTCTGACATAACATTGTCAATTACGGAAATTATTTTATTTACATCGCCTTTTTCAATGGCGTCTGTAATCTGAAATATTGATTCGGCAGTTGAAATGCCGAGAGTAGCCGTTATATTTTTGGCGGTAATCGAATTACCACAGGCGGAAACGACTCTTTCAAGTATGCTCAGCCCGTCACGCATTGAACCGTCCGCAAGACGTCCCAAAAGTTCGTATGCGTCCTCCGATATGTTAAGCTTGTCGCCGTGTGCGATTTCTTTCATACGAAGTATAATATCCGACGGCTTTATGCGTTTAAAATCAAATCTTTGGCATCTTGATAAAATCGTTTGAGGTACTTTGTGAGCCTCAGTCGTTGCAAGAATAAATATAACGTGCTCAGGAGGTTCTTCAAGTGTTTTCAAAAGGGCATTAAACGCACCGGTTGAAAGCATATGCACCTCGTCTATGATGTAAACCGTGTATTTTGCGTTTGTGGAAACATAACGCACATCGTCACGGATTTCGCGGATATTGTCGACACCGTTGTTTGACGCCGCGTCAATTTCTTTAACGTCCAAAATACTGCCGTCCAAAATACCTTTGCATACTTCACATTCGTTGCAAGGACTTCCGTCATGCGGATTAAGGCAGTTTACTGCACGCGACAAAACCTTTGCACAAGTTGTTTTACCTGTTCCGCGCGTTCCGCAGAATAGGTAAGCATGACCGATTTTGTCGTTTAAAATCTGATTTTTTAAAGTTTGTGTAATATGGCCTTGACCGACAATGTCCTCAAACACCATAGGACGCCATTTTCTGTAAATAGCTTGATGTGCCATATAACCTCCAATACCTTTCTTTATACGAAAAAACGCCATATAGGCGTTGTAATAATCAAAATAGGCTCCGACCGAGTTTACCGTAACACATTGAAAGCACCGCTTATTGCTGCTTGGTTCCCCATCTGACAAGGTTCACGGGTTTCAATCGCACGGGCTCGGCCGTCATCGCCAATCAAATCTTCAGTTAGCTATAATATTATAATACATTTTTTCAAAAACTGCAATACCTATTTTAAAATTTTTTTAGAATATTCAAATTTATGCATATAATGGTTAGGTGGCTCGGTTAGGAGGCATAAATATCAAAAAATCGGAGGAATCAATATGGATAATGAAATTTTGTACAAAAGTTTAAAAAAGGAAAGCGAGGTTTACATTTGTTTGGATTATTATATTATACCCGAGAGCATATCGGCAGATTATTGTGATTTAAAGTGCTACGGAATTAAGATAGAAAAGACAACTGTGTATGCAGGCGGAGGTAAAATAGTGGAAAGCAAGCAGATAAATAATATTTTTTACCGATACAAAGACGCAACGGAATTTTCTGATGTTATTATAAAGAAACGTATCGAACCACAGGGACTTCGTGACATCGTGGAAAATTATATAATAGAAAGTATTGACAGAGCAAGACAAAGTGCATAAAATAAATATCGAAATATAATTTACAAAGGGATATTATTATGTACAAAGTAAAAGAAACGATTGTTGTCGAGGGGATATACGACAAAATAAAGCTGTCACGTTTTATAGACTCGGTGATAATAGTGACAAACGGATTTTGCGTATTTTCTGATGACAGAATATTGGAAAGCATAAAAAAGATGGCGGACGAAACGGGAATTGTTATTTTGACCGATTCCGACAGTGCCGGCTTTAAAATAAGAAACTACATAAAACAGTCTTTGCCGAAAGAAAAGGTAAAACACGCTTATGTACCCGATGTTCACGGCAAGGAAAAACGCAAGAGAGAACCGGGAAAAGAGGGACTTTTGGGTGTTGAGGGGATTAAGGACGATATAATCCTTGATTCCCTCAAAAAGCGGGTTGCACGATTGACGGAAGTGCGACGGCGGTAAAAGAGGGACGCGAAATCACAAAAGCCGATTTGTATAAAGCAGGTCTTTCGGGGGGAGAGGGCAGCGGTGAAAAGCGTAACGCACTTGCACATTCTCTCGGAATACCTATGAAAATTTCCGCGAATATGCTCCTTGATTTGCTCAACAGACTGCTTAATTATGATGAGTTTTGTGAAATTGTACAAAACATTGACGATTTAAAAGAAGAATTTTGATAAAAAATATATTGACAAACTATATGAAATCGTGTAAAATATCACCTGTAAATAAAAATAACTTTACAGGTGATGCAAATGGCAAAGGACTTGAATGTTACCATTTTGCTTGACGTATACGGTCAGTTGCTTACGGAAAAGCAACGTAATGCCATAGATATGTATTATAACGAGGACTTGTCGCTGTCGGAAATTGCCGATGTAATCGAAATAAGCAGACAGGGCGTCAGAGAGTCGATTAAGCAAGGCGAAAAGCATTTGACGAATTATGAAGAAAAGCTCGGAATAGTCGAACGATTTCATAATATAAGTTCAAAGCTTGAAAAATTAAATGCGTTGCTTGAAAATACCGATTTTGACGGTAAAGACGAGTTTTACGGATTGATTGACGAAATATCAAAAGAAATATAGATATAGATTATTTGCGGAAAGGAGTCACAGCTTATGGCATTTGAAAGCCTTGGTGATAAGCTGCAGGGAGTTTTTAAAAAACTTCGCGGTAAAGGAAAGCTTAACGAAAAAGATATAAAAGACGCAATGCGTGAGATTAAGCTGGCTCTTTTGGAGGCAGATGTAACTTCAAGGTTGTTAAGGAATTTGTGAACATAGTTTCCGAAAAGGCACTTGGTCAGGAGATTATGGAATCGCTTACTCCGGCACAACAGCTTGTTAAAATAGTTAATGAAGAACTTACCCAAATGATAGGCGGTGAAGTTTCAAGACTTGAATTTTCGCAAAAACCGCCAACAGTCATTATGATGTGCGGTCTGCAAGGTGCAGGTAAGACAACGGCAACAGGTAAGCTTGCATTAAACCTTACAAAGAAAATGAATAAGCGTCCGCTTATGGTTGCTTGTGACGTGTACCGTCCGGCGGCTATAAAACAGCTTGAAGTTTTGGGTAAACAAATTCAAGTACCGGTATTTTCAATGGGTGCAGACGTAAATCCCGTTACTATCGCAAAAGAGGCGGTAGCACACGCAATAAAGCATGGAAACGACCCTGTTATCCTTGATACGGCAGGTCGACTTCATATAGATGAGCAGCTTATGGACGAGCTTGCGAACATCAAAGCGGAAGTAAATCCGACGGAAATACTTCTTGTTGTAGACGCAATGACAGGTCAGGACGCAGTAAACGTCGCAAAATCATTTAACGATCAGCTTGATATAACAGGTGTTATACTTTCAAAGCTTGACGGTGATACAAGAGGCGGTGCGGCACTTTCCGTAAAACAAGTTACGGGTAAGCCGATAAAATATGCGTCGGTCGGTGAAAAATTGAGCGACCTTGAACAGTTCCATCCGGACAGAATGGCGTCAAGAATTTTGGGTATGGGTGATGTGCTTACTCTTATCGATAAGGCACAGGAAACCATAGATGAAAAGAAAGCACAGGAGCTTGAAGAAAAAATCCGTAAACAACAGTTTGACCTTGATGATTTCCTTGAACAGTTCAAGCAAATCAGAAAAATGGGTTCATTCTCACAAATACTCGGTATGTTGCCGGGAATAGATAAGAAAATGCTTGAAAGCGTTGACACTGAAGAAAATGAAAAGAAAATGCTTCATATTGAGGCGATAATTCAGTCAATGACACAGGAAGAACGCAGAAAGCCGAGTATAATCGGCGCAAGCAGAAAAGTCCGTATATCGAAAGGTAGCGGAACAAGAGTACAGGACGTAAATCAGCTTTTGAAACAGTTTGAACAAATGCAAAAGATGATGAAACAGCTGTCAGGCGGACGTCAGGCAAAAATGCTTAAGCGTCTCAGAAAACGTAAGTAAGGTATGATAAATACTTTATGATATATTTATGCTTATAATTTATGGGAGGTGAAAGAACAATGGCAGTAAAAATCAGATTGAGAAGAATGGGTGCAAAGAAGGCTCCTTTTTATAGAGTAGTAGTTGCAGATTCAAGATACCCAAGAAACGGTAGATTTATTGAAGAAGTTGGCACATACAATCCTCTAACAGACCCTGCAACAGTTAATATTGATGCAGAGGCAGTTAAGAAGTGGATCTCAAACGGTGCTCAGCCAACTGATACTGTTAAGGCTCTTCTAAAGAAGTCTAACATTATCTAATTATGGAGGATAGGCTAATGAAAGAAGTATTGGAGATAATAGCCAAATCACTTGTTGACTATCCCGAACAGGTTGATGTTAAGGAAATTAACAACGAGGACCAGACAGTAACTTTGGAACTTAGAGTTGCTGAAAGCGATATGGGTAAGGTGATTGGTAAACAGGGGAGAATTGCTAAGGCAATCAGAACTGTTGTCAAAGCTGCCGCAAGTCGTGAAAATAAAAAAGTTGCGGTTGAAATCTTACAATAGGATAGTAGGGGCTTGCATTTGTGAGCCCTTTTTGTATTTTAATTTCCGATGTTGAAGAAAGGATTTAGTTATGGACTTGCTTGAGGTAGGAAAAATAGTTAATACACACGGTTTAAGAGGTGAAGTTAAGGTTGTTCCTTGGACCGATTATCCCGAAGTGTTTGAAGATATAGATTTTGTTTATGTAAAGAAAAAGTCTGAATATGAAAGACTTGACGTAAAGGGTATAAAGTATCAGAAGAATAATCTTATCGTGAGATTTTCTCAGATTGCTGATATAAATATGGCTGAAAAGTATAAAAATCAAGTGATTTATGCCGAACGCAAGATTTTGGGCGAGCTTCCTGAGGGCGTGTATTATATTGCCGACCTTATCGGTCTTGATATTGTTACGGAGGACGGCGAAAAAATCGGTACTGTAAGCGATGTTTTCAACACAGGCAGTAACGACATTTACGAAGTAAAGCGTGAGGGAAAGAAAAATCTTTTGTTGCCTGTTATAGATGACGTTGTTCTTAATATCAACGTTGAGGGCGGTAAAATAACCGTCAGAATGATGGACGGCTTGGAGGACTTGGCGTGAAAAATCATATGAGATTTGATGTGCTTACATTGTTTCCGCAAATGTTTGAGGCGGTTTTGGGTGACAGTATAATTGGTCGTGCGAGAGAAAATGATATTCTTGAAATGAATTTTATTGATATTCGTGATTTTTCAACCAATAAACATAGAAAGGTTGACGATTATCCGTATAGCGGCGGCGGTGGTATGCTTATGAACGCACAGCCTGTGTATGACGCGTATATGTCTGTTGCGGAGGGACTTGATTATAAACCGTTTACGATATATATGTCGCCGCAGGGAAAGGTGTTTAATCAAGGTATTGCGATCGACCTTGCAAATTATGAGCATATCGTTTTGCTTTGCGGTCATTATGAGGGTATTGACCAAAGAGTTATAGATGAAATTGTGGATATGGAACTGTCCGTCGGTGATTTTGTTATGACAGGCGGCGAAATCCCCGCAATGACTGTTATTGATACTGTTTCAAGACTTGTTCCGGGAGTTTTGGCTGCTGAAACTTCGTATGAAAATGAGTCGCATTTTAACG
Organism: Firmicutes bacterium AM55-24TS; assembly: GCA_003460745.1. Lineage (GTDB taxonomy): Bacteria > Bacillota > Clostridia > UBA1381 > UBA1381 > Hominilimicola > Hominilimicola fabiformis. The sequence goes on along the minus strand of QTVU01000005.1, from coordinate 17,402 downwards.
GACTTTTGGAGTATCCGCAGTATACCCGTCCGGCAGTTTGGCACGATAAACCGATTCCCGATGTACTTATTTCCGGTCATCACGCGAAAATCGAACAGTGGAAAAGGGAACAGTCACTCATTAATACACTCAAAAAGCGTCCCGATATGCTTGAAAAAGCCGAACTTACCAAGGAAGATATAAAATTTTTGAAAGAATATAAGTAGATTTTGGATTTGACTATTGAATTTTGAATGTACATTTGATATAATAGTTAAGTCGAGCGGATATGGCGGAATTGGCAGACGCGCATGATTCAGGTTCATGTGGGGCAACCCATGCAGGTTCAAGTCCTGTTATCCGCACCACGTCAGAGTAAGCGATATATCGCTTACTCTGTTTTTTTTGCAAGCGTGCTCAAAACGGTGAGCAGTAGCTACCACATTTGTGCGAGTTAAGTACCTTCAGCACGTTTGAAAACATTATATGAAAAGTGTATAATATCTTTGAGTGGATTTTGTAACGAGAAACTTGACAGAGAAATGGGGAAAGAATATAATGAACTATAAGAAATGCAAGCTTGACTTTTAGAAACTTAGTTAATTGAAAATAAGGCTATAAAAAACAAATAAAATTGCAATAGATTTGAGGAATATTTATGAAAAGGTTAGATCTTTATTGGACAACTAATCCCGATTGGTGGGAAAGAAAAGAAAACTATGTAAAAGTATTAAAGCCTGATGCCCCTAAAGAGGCTCAAGAAAGTTACAAACATTATTTAGAACAAACATCCGGAGAACAAGGAAAATCATTATGATGAAATAAGAAGATAATTGGGGATAACGTATATGATGCAAAAAAATGAGTCGGAACAAAATAGACGGAAAATGAGACGTGGCGATAAAGAGGCTATATTAAAAGGACTAAAAGGCGGACTTTGTGATAATTATTACGGCATTTGTTGTGCGGTTAAACATAATATTAAAGATAATGACATTATAGCGGCGTTGAAAGAACTTCAAAAAGATACATATGTATCTATGGGTATGTCCAATGCTCAATTCGCTTCTGCTGCATTAGATGTTTTGAAAATTGAACCTTATACAGGTTCGGACAAAAGAGTAAATGATATGATTGACGCTAAATTTAGCTTTTTCGATGAATAGGAGGAGTTCGAAAATGCCAGAAGATTGGGCAAGAGGAACGATTAAAGAAACGCCGTTTTGGCGTGATGGAATGTCTGTTGAAGAATACGAAGAAGAAAGAAATTATCTTATGGAGCATTGGCGAGAATTGAGGCAAGGTACATATACCCCTTTATGGAAACAACGCGAAAAATAAATGTAAGAGGTTTTGTTATGGCAAGTTTACCAAAGTGCGCAGGATGTGAATATAACGATTTTATGAAAGTCACATGTAAACTATATCCAAATGGTATACCAGATGATATTTTTGTGGAGATAAAGAAATGCGATTACTATAAAAAAAGAAAAGAAAAATATAACAAAAGTGATGAGGATTTGCCAGTAGCAAAAGGAAGATAAATGAGTCTGTCGATAAAATGTCGACAGACTCATTTTTTATCACAGCATTTTCACATAATCGCCTTGAGTTTTAAGCCACATAAGGACGCCGTCACCGTAACATTCGGCTTTAATCGTATGTTTATTACCCTCTGATTTAATAATTTCAGCAGTCGGAATACGGTCTAAAATAGCCTCAACAGACGGACCGTTAAATTCAAATTTAATATGTTTTAATTCGCCTGCATACATAAACTGCACACGTTTACGAAATTCACCGTCACTGAAACGATTTCTGTATGGAATATTGAATTTTTGTTTTAAATTTTTAATATCAGTAATTCTGTCAACTCTAAAAATCGCGGGAAAATCCTTAGAGTCATTCGCAAACCACGCAATTAAATAAAAATAATATTCAGAAAACATAATTGTCAATGGTTTTACTGTTCTGTGAACGACTTTTTTGTCTTGACGCGTATAGTCAAATTCTATAATTTCCTGATTGGATATGTGACAGCTGAGTTCCCAAATGAGATGTATCAGCGGTCTGTCGTGACGCGGGGGAATGTAGTTGTGTCGTTCGTTCAGAATAAGGTCTTTTATATTCATTTTTGCCGACGGAGTGGCTTGAAACAACAACTTGTCGATAAGCTTATTTATTTCGTCTTTATTAAAACTACGGCTTTCCAAAAGAATTTTTGTAATGCTTAAAATTTCTTCGTTTGTAAGAAACTTCTGTTCGCACTTTATAAGCACATACCCCTTTTTAGTTTGGTCATATTCTATATATGCGTCGCCGTCATCAACATTTTCTGCGATATATGCACGCAAATCTTCAATATCGCGTTGCACTGATTTTTCACTGATACCGAACATTTCGGCAAATTCTTTTTTATTGATTACATCACCGCGATTCAGCCATTCATACATTTTCAAAAGTCTGAAACTTTTTCCGCTGTCCATTTTCATATCAATCACACCTATCATAAAATCCTTGTAATAAAAGTTTACCATATTAATTATTAAAAATCAATATTGATTATACACTGATAACTTGAACAAATAATGTCCATATAAAAATTTTTAAATTAAATTTCCACATAGACGTAAACTGTCCAAGGACGTAGATATAATTAAATTATCAAAAAACACAAGATAAAGTGTTAAAAGAGAGGAGTAAAAATTATGGCTATGTTCGATATTAGATGCCCAAAATGCGGAGGTTTTGCACAATCATCAAATCTTACATGTTCAAAGAGCAATGTGCAGTGTACACGTTGCGGTGCAAAATTTGATGTTAAAGTAACATCGGATTCAAGCAAGACAGGCAGATACACAACATCAAATATTCACTAAACAAAGGAGGAAGAAAAAATGGGATTTATAGACGGTTTATTCAATGCGGTAAAATCAAAATACGAAAGAGATATGAGCAGTTACAGAGACGGATATTCAAGCGGAAGTAGTAAGTATTCGTCAATGAGCGATTCAGAGCTTATGCGCAAAGCGAGAAATAAAGACTTTTCGGGAAACAGCTCAAAACAAATAGGTCAGGCAAAAGCTATGGGTGACGAACTTAAAAGACGAGGCTTGAGATGAACGATAAAAAGTTTGTAGAGTATAAATGCTCATATTGCGGCGCAACAATCACTCGCGCGACAAATGCCGGCAGACCTATGCCGGGCGTTTGCCCTAGAAAAGGCAAAACACATGACGGTCGCACAAAACCGCATACATGGGTTATTAACAGAAAATTTTAAGGAGAGTTACAATGTATAAAAAGATATCAGCGATAGCTCTTATAATCATAGGTATAATGTCACTGAGAACATCACTTTTCGGATCGGCATTCTGCATATTGTTAGGAATATTTTTATTGACTCATTAATATCGCTTATTTTGGTAACTCTATATATAAACTTCCTTTTGACTTTGTCAGTTGAAAGGAAGTTTTTTTATAAAATTTTTTGATAGGACGTAAATTGTCCAAGCACGCGAATATAATAAAAGAAACGGAGTACAAAAATCTGTACTCCGTTTAGTCTGTATCACTAAGGGACAAAGCTGTTTTAATCAAGCGATATATCTTTTCCTTTTCAACATCTGTGCGGTTTGAAAGCATAACAGTAATACGGTTTAAAAATACATCATCATTGCTTGCGGGTTTGTGGTTTGAGAAAAATTCCGAAAGCGAAATGTTGAATACCGTACATAACTTTTCAATCGTCAGAATTGTAGGATTTTTTTCGTTCCGCTCTATTTGACCTAAATAGGCGGGAGTGATATTAGCGGCTAAAGCAGTTTGTTCCTGTGACAGGCGTGCAGTTTTGCGTAAATTGCGCAGCCTTAGTCCAATATTATAGCTCATAGCATTCACCAATTTGTATTTTATAGTATAGAATTTTTCTTTTCAAACTGTTATAGTATATATTTTTTAAAATAACTATTGTTATATATTGTGTAAAATTTATAGAAATAAAAGTAAGCTGAGCGCTATTATTGCCATACCGAGTATGACGCCTATAATAGTGACTTTGCTTTTTTCATATTCACGTGCCATCGGTAAAAGTTCTTCTATTGAAATAAATACCATAATTCCGGCAATTATTCCGAATAAAATACCGAATACGACATCGTTGAAAAACGGACGTAAAATTAAATAACCGATTATAGCACCTAAAGGTTCCGTAATACCCGAAAAAAACGATACTATAAATGCTCTTTTTCTGCTGCCTGTTGAGTAGTATATCGGTGCAGACGTAGCAATTCCTTCCGGAATATTATGGATTGCTATGGCGACAGCTATGGCAACAAGATACATAAGGTGGGTAAAAAGTTATTTATAATAGATTTTTAAGAAAATATCGCCCTCGGGAGCGGATTTTTCACGTTTATATTCAATTTTTTTCACAAAATTTTTAAGAATAGAATTTTTTTCAGCGGCTGAAAGAGAGTTGTAATTGGTGAGAAGTTCACGCAAAAGGGGGAGGCGTTCTTCGATGGAAGAAGTATCTACAAGTTTAAATTTTTCGCGTTCCTGTGCTATCGTGGCATTAATTTTCTTTCGTCTATCCGAAATTGCGTTATTGCGTTCAAGAAAAAGTTCCTTTGTATACACTGCCTGTTCAAGCAAGTCATACAGGCGGAGTTGTTGTTTATCAAGTTTTTTTAATTCTGTTTCCAAAGTGGCTATTGTATCAAGACAAGAAAGTTTATCCTTATTATGCGATTGACGGATATTTTTTAAAGACAATTCAATATCTTTAAATTCCTTTGTAAGCACTTCAAATACCTTATCTTCTACAATACTTAATGCAGAGGCTTTATTACAACCAAGTGTACGGCAACAAAGACGGTATTTTTCAACGGTTTCGTTAGAAGTATTGATAACTATTGCCCGACCGCAATTAGCACACTTTAAAAGCCCTGCAAACGGATTTTGCAACGTGCCTGTACGCATAGGCGGTTTATATTTCAGATTTATAATATCTTGTGCTTTATTGAACGTGTTCTCGTCAATTATCGGCTCGTGCAGTCCGGGAACATATAACCAATCATCTTTACTCGTTTTTTCTTGCGTATTTTTGCCTTTAACAGACTTTGATTTGTTCCACACTATTTTACCTATGTAAGTATGATTTCGGAGCATACGGGCGATTGTGGTGGGGTGGAGCGGTGTATTTTTCTTGCTCAAGACACCCAAATTTGCAAGCTGACGGCTTATTGAAGTAATACCCATACTTTGATTTACATACATATCAAATATCATACGAACATATTTCGCCTCCGGTTCATATACTTCCAACGTGTGCTTTTTATTTATTACGGCATTTCGATAACCAAACGGAGCACCCGACACAAAACAACCGTCGTTGATTGATTTGATACGTCCTCTGTTCATTCTGCGAGTGATGAATTTAAGCTCCTTACGAGCCATAAACATCTCAAATTCACTGTAATCTTCGTCGTACTCGTTGTTGAGGTCATATATTTTTTTGAGTGTAATAATTTTCACGTCATTTTCTTTAAGAACGTCAAAGATTTTTTCACTGTCTGCGGCACTTCCGCGCCCTAAACGGTCAAGGTCAATACATAATACCGCATCATATATGTGCGAGGGAATAGCGTCAAGCAGTTTCAGCATTTCCGTTCTGTTGTATAACATTCCTCCGCTTATCACTTCTTCAAATATGTCAATGACCGTTAAATTATTGTCCTTTGCATAAGAAAGAAGAATTTCTTTGTGACGTTCAAGTGTTTCAAGCGGATTGTTTTCGTCCGCTCTCGATTTTCGTAAATACATGGCTACATTCATCGTAAATCTTCCTTTCTTGTGTTATATTTCAACTCACACACTCCGTGGGGAGCGTGACATATGTGTATAAATGCACTTTATTCTTTTTCCTCTGTCTGCTCCAACAGGCAGGGGAATTTTTTACGCGGCAGAATTTGTATAGTCAATAACTGCAATATCATTTATAATGTTTTCGAGTTTGTATACTATTTTTTCAATCTGCTCGAATACTTCATCAGAATAATAAACTTCGTTGCAATGCTCACAAACCATAGCCGGAACATTTTTTATAATAATAACGCAATTTTCAAGATTTGCAACATATGTTCTGTTTTTGTTAATGGTGTCATGACCACATTCGATACATTTCATAATTAATTCTCCTTTCTTGTTTTCAAATCATCATAAAATTTTATGGTATCGGGAATATATGCCGTTATAATATGGATATATTCGCCGTCAAAACTACATACGACGTGTAACGGCTTGTCAATACCTCTATATCCGAATACAAGACAACTTGCAAAAGGTTTGTCGCTTATATAATTTTCTATAATTTCGCCGTTTAAAACACATTGTATGACTTCATCTCTTAATATTTTTCTTTGCAATAGCCTTTGAGTAGCGTGTTCTTTCCAAATAATTTTTTTATTCTTACACGCATTTTTCAAATCGTTTATATTATATGGAAAATCGTTAATTGTTATCAATCCTTTCAATTTTTACTTACGTTTCTCTAATTTTATATATAAAAACCTCTTTAATACTCTGAATTTTTCAAATAGTCCATATGTCTGCGATAACGTCTTGGGACGTTAATGGGCACGTCATAACCGATTTGTTTCAGAAATTCGGTTATAGCATCAACACCGTCATTAAAAAATTCCGTTATACGTTTTTCTTTATTAGCTATATTTTTATAATTAGGTGGGCATACAAAGGTCCAATCGGCACCCTCGTTATCAAAAATAATTCTGAAATATTCATCTATATTGTATTTGTCAAGAGCCTTTGCCAACAACAAATGATGTTCACAACCTTCATCAAGCAATGAAACAACAGCGTGTGAGCGGTCGTGTGCAATTACTGCCATTAACGGCTCACTGTCGTGATTGATAAACTCTGTTTTGGTTTCATCACTGCCGTAATATTTTATTATGTCCATAGTATCAATATCCTTTCTTGATAAACTTACATTTCTCTAATCAACAATTTCGGAACACCCATAACTCGGCAATGCTCTTTTTTACTAATTTATTAAAAAAGCCGATTCTTAATAAATTAATTATGTTTTTAATACAATTTGTTTCACTTTTTTACATTGCGATTGGTAACTTTTTTAATCTAAATGATGTCGCCTTTCCGTAATTGTCCCTTACAATTTCAAAGAATTTTTTGTTTTGTAGTTGTGTTAAAGATACGGATATTGGAGGAAGTTGCTTGTATAGTGGGCGTTGTTGAAGTTCGTTTTTATATTTATCAAGCACCTTTATCCGAATGTTTGCACATGGTTCTGAAATTCTACAAATCCTACATAAATGCGTAGATGATATCTCATTTGAATGTGCATAATAAAATTGAGAGGGGCAGATAATTAATCCGGCTCCTATTCTTGCTTCCTCGTCGTATTGTGCATAAGTAGGAGGGCTATATGATTGTTGGAATGCATTAAACGAGGGGTTTTTTGTATGTCCGAGCAAAATGTGCATACATTCTTCGCAAACTGTAAAACGTATTCGCTCAAGGGGTTTATTATCATTATAAGCTATTTTATGATATAATGTTCCGTTATGTTCATAAGCCATGACACAACCGTCTTCATTTCCCCAAATATCAAAAACATCTTTTATACGTAAATTGCTATGACGTACTATATCGGATAAAGTTACAAGTTCGGTGTTCAGCAAGCTGCAAAGTTTTTGCACTGAAATAGGAAAAACTTTTAAATTGTTGTCGATAATAAATTGAAAAACTGTATCATATACATAATGGCGTCTGTGCTTATCTATCATTCTTAAATGCCTCCGGATACATAAACTCTGCATATTTTCTAACATTTTTGGCTTGCTCTGGTGTCATTTTTTTGCCAGCACGTGCGATTTGACGTATGTCAGGATTTTCTACTTCAATAGAATTATTTGAATTTTGTTTAGAATCCTTCAACATCGCTTGATGTGCCTTATACGCCAATTCTGTATTTCCATCGGCTTCTTTTAGAATTTCTAACGGAATGTCACTTGTTATCGATGGATCATCGTAATTAATTGGGTCATCGGTCCAACCCATTAAATAATCCGGAGTAGTACATAAGGCTTCAGAAAAAGCTACAATTTTTGATTGGGTTAAGTCGTTTATATCAGCTTCTATCTTTGCGATAGAGGAACGAGATTTATATCCAAGCATAAGGGCTAAGTCCTCTTGAGATAAACCGAGCTCCTCTCTTCGTTTTTTTATTTTTTCACCTAAACTCATATTAATGCCTACTTTCTAAATTATAAATTTTTCTTTATATTTATATTATCACAGACGTGATTACTTGTCAACAAAATTTTAGAAAAACAAAAAAATGTGTTGACAAAAAAGAACTTGTGTGTTAATATAAATACAGTGATTTAAAATCACTGGAAAGGTGGTGAATTGTAATGACAGATACGCTTGAACTGGAATTAGCTATAAAACGCGCCAGAAAGACTAAACGTGAATATGCAAATTATTTAGGCATATCTGAAATGGCATTGTATAATAAAATACATAATACAGCCGAATTTAAAGGGAGTGAAATAGCTAAATCCGAAGTGTTTTTAAATTTAAGTCCAAGTTTAACTAAAAAATTTTTGTCGGCTACGTGATTTGAAATCACACAACTATAAGTCATTAAACAGAAAGGAAAAAGAAGTATGGAAGAATTAAAGGTATTTGAAAATGCAGAGTTCGGCTCTGTAAGAACAACAACAGTAAACGGAGAGATTATGTTTGTCGGTAAGGATGTAGCGGAAATCCTCGGATACAGCAATCCAAGAAAGGCTATTATAGACCATATTGATGAAGAAGATAAGGGGGTAACGAAATGTGACACCCTTGGAGGAAAACAAGATTTGACAATGATTAATGAATCAGGTCTTTACAGCCTTATTCTATCAAGCAAAATGCCGAATGCGAAGAAGTTTAAGCATTGGGTTACGGCTGATGTATTACCGGCGATACGCAAAACGGGAATGTATGCAACCGACGAATTGTTGGATAATCCCGATTTAGCTATACAAGCGTTTACGGCATTAAAATTGGAGCGAGAGAAAAATAAGAAACTAAACACCACTGTTAAAGTTCAAGAACAGCAGATTATGGAACTTCAACCAAAGGCATCATATTATGATTTAGTTTTAAATTGTCCCGATTTATTATCTGTCACTGTAATAGCAAAGGATTACGGTAAGTCGGCAAAATGGTTAAACAATTTCTTAAAAGAACACAAGATACAGTTTAAGCAAGGCGGGATATGGCTATTGTATAAGGAATATGCTGAAAAAGGCTACACAAGTACAAAGACGCATACTGTAAACGGAAATGACGGCAAGCAACATTCTAAAGTAAATACATATTGGACACAAAAAGGCAGATTATTTATTTATGCATTGTTAAAGAACGAGGGTATACTTCCGATAATGGAACAGGAGCAGATTGCTTAATACAAAGTAATAGGACAAAAAATGAAATACATAGATTAAAGCAGGAGGTGGAGATTATGGAGGCGGAAAAGACCAAAAAGGCAAGAAAGCCGAGAAAGCAACCTAAAGTACACGTTGAAGTGGTAGGCAGTTGGCAAGACAGACCTGCTTATGAGCGTTTTCAGCATTGGAAGCCTCATATAGAAAATATGTATCATATGCTTGGGTATGGTGACGTAACGGTTGAGCCGTCGCAGGAGATGATTGACGAGTACAATGCTATTCAAGCAAACAAAGAAAAAGGAGCTTAATGCTCCGACGATAGGACAAGCTCACAGGATAAAGAGAGGTAAAACAAATGAACACAATAGGAATTGCGCTGATTAGTTTCGGTGTGGGACTAATCATAAGTTGGAAATTGGCAGAAAGGGACATAAAAAATGCTAAAAAGAAAACCAAAAACAGAGAATGAGAAAACGGAAGAATATTTCCACAGAGAAGTATTTCCGATGATTAACGCATTCGCCAAGGAGTGCAGAGGACACGCAAAACAGAAAATAACAGTGAAAGGAATATTTTCAAATGAACAAATATGTAGTAATGACGGGCAGAGATGATGTAGTGGTTTTAAACGCCGATGACAGCAAGTCGGTTAAGGCATACATAGCAAAAGGATACGGGATAACAAATCGTATCAAGTCAAAGCACCCGCTTGAAATGAGTGTCGCAAAGATTATCAGCGGAGATAACTAAAAGCTATGACGAAATACGAATTTGACGATTTGGCGTGCATAGACGATGACTTTGCTTGTCGTGATGACGACTTCGCCTGTATTGATGATGATTGGGCGTGCATAGATGATGATGACGCAGTATGCGACGATGAACGCGACGGACTTACGGAAGAAGAAGCCAATGCATACGAAAAGGAAAAAGCGTGGTATGACCTATTCAAAGAGGTATTGCAGTATCCGTACAGTTACGGATTATCTTGGGGAATAGCTTTAGCATACAGACAACCTATAAAATATCAGAATTAGGAGGTGAGAAGAGTGGCAGATGAGAAAACGGCGGAAATACTGAAATTGTATAGCGATTTAACACCGAATGAAAAGCATTTGGTAGGTGTTTTCGTAAATGCGATGGTACTTAGTCGCAATAAAAATGACCGTCAGAGCGGCAACTCAATAACGGTCAAATAAAAGCACATAGATTATTAATCTATACAAACATTATATCACAGAAAGGAATAAAAATCAATGCAAATTGTAATTAAGCTTGAACAGAGAGATTTTGAGGGTAACAAGGAAGTATTCGACCGAATGTACGGATTATGTTCGGTACTCAACAAAAAGACGGGACCTGTGGAGATGACAAAGGCGGAAGTTGAGAAATCGGCGAACGTTGTAAGAGAGGAACAGACGTCAGACGATACGCCGGCAGAGGATAATACCGCCGAAGTACTGGCAGACAATACTCCGACAGAGGATAAAAACGCAGAAGTAACAACAACCGAATACACAATAGAAGAAGTACGCAAGGCATTCGGTGAATATGCGAAGTCGCAGGGCAGAGATAAGGCCAAGGGACTGCTTCAAGAAATGGGTTACGACAAAGTAACGGAAATACCGCCTGAGCGATACACAGAGGCGATGACAAGAATAGGAGATGTGAAGTAATGCCGGAAGAACACGCAAAACTTTCAGCGTCGGGGTCAAAGAAGTGGATAAACTGCCCTGCGTCAATCGCAATGGAAAGCAAATTCCCCGACGAAAGCAGTGAATATGCAAAAGAGGGGACTACCGCACATTCATTGGGTGAGGCAAAGCTGAAATTAGCTTTAAACCACATAACACGCGTGCAGTATCATAAAATGATACGTTCGCTTGATATAACCGAAGATATGGAAGAATACACGGACAGTTATCGTGATTTTGTATTAGAGCGGTACAATGCAGTGAAAAATCAATGCAAGGACGCACAGATTCATCTTGAACGCCGTTTAGATTTTTCGGAATGGGTACCCGACGGATTCGGTACAGGCGACACCGTTATTATCGGCGGCGGAATAATCGAAATAATAGACCTTAAATACGGACAGGGCGTAAAGGTATCGGCAGACAAGAACAGTCAGCTTAGAATATATGGCTTAGGAGCATTGAGCGAATACGACTACCTATACGACATACATAAGGTCAATTTAACGATATTCCAACCACGACTTGATAACATTGATACGGAAACGCTTACACGCGACGAACTCATTAAGTGGGGCGAAGATTTAAAGCCTAAAGCCGTACTTGCGAACAGCGGTGACGGTGACTGTATAGCAGGACGTCACTGTGATGACGGGTTTTGCAAAGCAAGAGCCGTATGCCGTGCGTATGCGGAGGAGAAAAACAGGCTTGCGGCAATGGTTTTCAAACCGCCTTTGGAACTTACCGAAGATGAAATTGCGGAGGTAATAGACCAAGCGGAAAACCTTGCGAAGTGGTCGAAACTCGTAAAGGACTATGCTTTGGAACAGGCACTTAATAACGGCGTTAAGTATCCGGGATTTAAAGTGGTTGAGGGAAGAAGTAACCGCAAATATGCGGAGGACGACAGCAAAATCGCCGATGTATTAATTAAAGCCGGCTATGATGAAAAGAGTATTTACAAAAAGGAAATACTCAACATCACGAAAATAGAGGCACTTTTAGGCAGAGCAAGATTTAACGAACTGCTCGGAGAATATGTAATAAAACCGCAGGGAAAGCCGACGCTTGTGCGTTCGGAGGACAAACGTCCCGAATGGAACTCGGCAGAGAAAGCGGCAGAAGATTTTAAAGATATAAAGTAAAGGAGAACAAAAACAATGGAAAAAAGAAAGACACAGGTAATCACAGGAGAAGTAAGATTCAGTTATGCACACGTTTGGGAGCCGTCATCAATCAACGGTGGTGACGAAAAGTATTCGGTAAGTATCATCATTCCGAAAAGCGACACAAAGACAATCAAGGCAATAAACAACGCAATCGAGGCGGCAAAGCAAGAGGGCATTGCGAAGTTCGGCGGTAAAATTCCCGCAAATTTAAAGTTGCCGTTGCGTGACGGTGATACTGACAGAGAGGACGACGAAAACTATGCAAACAGCTATTTTGTCAACGCAAACTGCAAAACCGCACCGGGTATTGTGGACAAGTCACGTCAGCCGATAATCGACAAGACGGAATTTTACAGCGGTTGTTACGGTCATGCGTCAATTTCGTTTTACGCCTTTAACTCCAACGGCAATAAAGGTATTGCGTGCGGTCTTAATAATTTGATGAAAACAAGGGACGGAGAGCCTTTAGGCGGACGAAACACTGCGGAGGATGACTTTGCGGGACTGTATGACGATGACGACGATTTTCTTAATTAAAAGGTGACAAAATGAAATCACTCAGTATCGACATTGAAACATACGGAAGTGTTGATTTAATTAAATCGGGGTATATGCTTATGCGAATGCCCCCGATTTTAAAATCCTGTTATTTGCGTATGCGTTTGATGATGAAGAAGTAAAAATAATTGACCTTGCACAAGGTGAGGCGTTGCCGAAAGAAGTAATGGACGCATTGACGGACGAGGATATGTTGAAAACGGCGTATAATGCAAACTTTGAAAGAACGTGTATCGGTAAGTATTTTAATATTAATTTGCCCGTAAATCAGTGGCGGTGCAGTGCGGTACAAGCGTCTGAACTCGGACTTCCGCTTTCACTTTCGGCAGTAGCGGTTGCACTCGGTTTGGAGGAGCAAAAGGACAAACGCGGAAAAGCATTGATTGATTACTTCTCAAAACCGTGTAAGCCTACAAAGACGAACGGCGGACGTACAAGGAATTTACCAACGCACGCACCCGACAAGTGGGAGGTATTCAAAGAATACTGCATACAGGACGTTGAAGTGGAACGTGCGATAAAAAAGAAACTCGCCCAATTTCCGATATGCGACAGTGAACAAAAACTGTGGACGTATGACCAACGAATTAACGACAGAGGTGTAAGAGTTGACCGAAACTTTGTTGAAAATGCAATCAAATTCAATACGGAATACAGCGACAGGTGCTATGATGAGGCACAAAAAATAACGGGACTTGAAAATCCGAAATCAGTTGTGCAACTAAAGGCGTGGCTTGAAGAAGAAACAGGGCAGAAAATCGACAGCTTAAACAAGGAAAAATTAAAGGAACTTATAGCCGATGAAAGCATATCGTTAAAGGCGAAAAGAGTGCTATATCTGCGTTCAATGATGGCGAAAACGTCCGTAACAAAGTACGAGGCAATGGAGCGGAGCGTCTGCGATGACGGACGAATAAGAGGACTTTTGCAGTTTTACGGCGCAAACCGTACAGGACGTTGGGCGGGGAGAATTGTACAGGTGCAGAACTTACCTCAAAATCATTTGAAAGATATTGATTACGCAAGAGAATGTGTGGAAAACGGCGATTTTGAACTGTTTGAAATGCTCTATGAGAACGTTCCGCAAACGCTGTCGGAGCTTATACGAACAGCACTTGTACCGAGTGAGGACAGGCGATTTATAGTAGCGGACTTTTCGGCGATTGAGGCAAGAGTTATTGCATATCTTGCAGGCGAGCAGTGGCGACTTGAAGTATTTAAAACTCACGGAAAAATATACGAGGCATCGGCAAGTCAGATGTTCCATGTTCCGATTGAAAGTATTCACAAAGGCGATCCGCTACGTCAAAAAGGCAAGATTGCCGAACTTGCACTCGGTTACGGCGGAAGTGTCGGAGCTATGGTGAGTATGGGTGCTTTGAAAATGGGTATTGACGAAGAAGAACTTCAAGGTATCGTGGATAAGTGGCGGAGTTCAAATCCCGCCATAACGGCATTTTGGCGAACGGTCGAGAATGCGGCGATTAAGGCGGTTGAGGGTTATCCGAGCAAGATTAGACACGATATTTCTTTTTACAAACAGTCGAATATTCTTTTTATCGGTCTGCCGTCGGGAAGAAAAATCGCTTACGTTAAACCGAAAATCGAAGTAAACAGATTTGGAAAAAAAGCCGTTACATATATGGGTATGAATCAGACAACAAAAACTTGGAGCAGACTTGAAACATGGGGCGGTAAGCTTGTTGAAAACATAGTACAGGCGTTTGCGAGGGATTGCTTGGCTGAAAGCATAATTCGGCTTGAGGACAGAGGTTTTAAGATTAATTTCCACGTTCACGATGAGGTTATAGTTGACGTTCCGAAAGGCGTGTCGAGTGCAGAGGAGTTGGCGGCAATAATGTGTGAGCCGATTGAATGGGCGAAAGGACTTCCGCTTAATGCGGACGGATACGAATGTAATTTTTATATGAAAGATTAGGGGGTGTTATAAATTGGATTTAGTAATTGCTACGGGACAAAACAGAAAATCAAAACTATGGAAAAATACAAAAATGTCGTGGGGAGATTTTGTCGAAAGGCTGAAAACGACAACAAGGACGAGCGAAACGCAAGGTGAATTTGCAAATATGCCGAAGTCACAACAGGATGATATAAAGGACGTCGGCGGTTTTGTGGGCGGTAAGGTGAAAAACGGCAAGCGACAGTCGGGAAGTATCGAAAACAGAATTTTGCTTACGCTTGACGCAGACTTTGCCGACAGTGATTTTTGCGATAATATTTCAATGTTTTACGATTTTACATACTGCATTTACTCAACGCACAAGCACACAGCCGAAAAGCCGAGATTTCGTTTGGTGATACTTCTGTCAAGACCTTGTACGCCCGATGAATACGAAGCTGTTGCGAGAATGGTGGCGTATGATATTGGTATAGATATGTTTGACGACACAACGTATCAGCCGCACCGTTTAATGTATTGGCCGAGTACGAGCATTGATGGCGAGTATGTGTTTGAACACGAGGAAAATAAACCGCTTGACGTTGACAAGGTGCTTGCAAAATATGAAGATTGGCACGACGTATCGAGTTGGTACGTTTCGTCAAGAACAACAAAGGCGTTGGACAGACAGGTAAAAAAACAAGAGGACCCAACGCTTAAAAAAGGCGTTATCGGTGCGTTTTGCAGAACGTACGATATACATTCGTGCATAGAAAAATACCTTTCGGACGTGTACGAAAAGTGTGCCGTAGGCGACAGATACACATACAAGGACGGATCAAGTTCAAGCGGACTTGTAGTGTATGAGAACGGCAAATTTGCGTATTCAAACCACGCAACAGACCCTGCAAGCGGTAAGCTGTGCAACAGTTTTGACCTTGTTCGTATTCATAAATTCGGCGATACGGATTCAGACGCAAAGGACGGTACACCTGTATCGAAACTGCCGTCATATTCGGCAATGTGCAAGCTTATAGACGGTGACAGTGATGTTTCAATGCTTATGTTTAAGGAACGTCAAAAGAAAGCGGCAGAAGATTTCGGCGGTATCGAAAACGAAGAAACGGACGATATGCAGTGGGCGTTAAAGTTGGAGAAAAACGAAAATACAGGCGCTTACGAAAAAACTCTTAATAATATTATTCTTATAATTGAGAATGATTCGCATTTAAAAGGTAAAATCAAAATGAACGATTTTACGGGATATGCGGAGATTGACGGCATTATGCCTTGGGATAAGGACGCACCTGAAAAACGTGTTTGGCAGGATTCCGATACGGACGGATTGCAGTGGTATCTTGAATATGTGTACGGCATTAAAATGGGTAATGATAAGGTTTTCCGTGCGTTGTCGGTGTTTTACAGACGTGTTGCGTATGATCCGATTGTTGAATATTTGGACGGTCTTGCGTGGGATAATACGGAACGACTTGACACATTGTTTGTCGATTATCTCGGTGCGGCGGATAACGAATATACAAGAGAAGTGACGCGTAAAATGTTCGTCGGAGCGGTCGCAAGAGCGTATGAGCCGGGAAGTAAATTCGATAATATGCTTATTCTGTCGGGCAGACAGGGCATAGGCAAGAGTACGATACTTCGCAAAGTCGGCTTTGACAGGTGGTTTACGGACGGCATAAAGACGTCGAGGGTAAGGAATTGTGCGAGGTTATACAGGGTAAATGGATTGTAGAGATAAGCGAACTTGAGGCACTTAATAAGTCGGAAGTCGGCAGTGTTAAGCAGATACTGTCGCAGACGTCGGACAGATACCGCGCGGCATACGGCAGAATTGTACAGGAACACCCGCGAAGATGTGTATTTTTCGGTACGAGCAATAACAGCGATTATCTTCGTGACCGTACCGGTAACAGAAGATTTTGGCCTGTTGATACGGAGATTGTGCCGATAAAAAAGAGCGTGTTTACCGATTTGACCGATGAGGAAATTAATCAGATTTGGGCGGAGGCAAAAGTGCGTTATACGCAGAATGAACCGCTTTATTTGTCAAAGGAAACGGAACAGCTTGCGAAACAAGTGCAGTCAGATCATAGGGAAGTGTCGGTTAAAGAGGGACTTATCCGTGACTTCCTTGATAAACGTGTACCGCGTGATTGGAACTGTTGGGACTTGGCAAAACGTCGGGATTTTTGGTCGGAGATTGTAACTGTACCCGAAGACAAACTTGTCGAACGTGACAGAGTGTGTGCGCTTGAAATATGGTGCGAACTCTTTAACGGCGATTTTAGGCAAATTCAACGTAGGGATTCGATAGAAATTAACAGTATCATTTCATCATTTGACGATTGGGAAAAATACGACAAGGTTATTAAATTTAACAAGGATTACGGAGTGCAAAGAGGCTTTAAAATGGCGAGGAAATAACGTATAACATAAGGGTATAACTTTCTAACGGTTATGTAACATTAAATGTAACGTTGGTAAACTTATGTAACAGTTGAAAGTTATACCTAAAATGCAGTAAAGATAAAGGTTAAAGCGATATATAACAAAGGTAACTTTAATTCTATAACAAAGGTAACTTTAATTCTATATA
>QTVU01000049.1 GCA_003460745.1 Firmicutes bacterium AM55-24TS | reverse complement strand
TCCAAACATTAAAAAATGAATAACCCCTGTAAGGGACGGAAACTTTCTTATAACAACTAAAAATCAATTTCATCTATTTATTAAAAAATGAATAACCCCTGTAAGGGACGGAAACTCAACTTCTAAAAATGTTCTATAAGGTTTCAATGTAATTAAAAATTAAAAAACGAATAACCCCTGTAAGGGACGAACATGGAGAACAGATAATGGTAAAGTTATTGGCGATGATAGTTACGGTTATAATAGTCATAATAGACATCAACAGAATGTAAAATTTGAAAATAAAAAATTCAGCTCCATTAATACGGAGCTGAATTTTTTTATTATCTTTCATTTGAGAATGTCAAAAATATTATGCCACAATAGTACAAAATCAGACTATCTGAAATTGTACTAAACGGAGGCGGACTATGTCGATAGGCGAATTTCTGTAATTTGCGTGTACTATTTTAGAAAATTGTATTTTAGAAAAGTAAAAGTAAAGCTATGGCTTAGCCATAGCTTTTTACTATTTTATGTTAAAATACAATCCCCAATCTTGATCGTTTGCATATGGGTCGGCGTAGTTTGCGGATATACCGTTTATCGAGGTAGGGTAGACGTATGCACAAGTGGCGGTACCGTCGGAGTTCAGTAGACTAAGCACGGAGCGGTGAGAATAATCCGCTCTTTTTTTATACTCGTTTGAGCCTATAATATCGCCGTAATCACTATACGCATTACCGGTAAGTGCACTCCAATAATGTGGGAAAGTATCGCCGTACAGTCGACATTTGCCGAACCAATAACCGTCCCAATGACGTATGGCGGTTTCATACAAATGACAGTCAGGCTGTAAGCCGTTAAAAAGTTCGAGTACATCAAGTTGAATTTTTGCAGCGTCAAGATACTTATTCTCATTTGTAACAATATATGTTTGAAGTAAAATATTCGTCGCCGGTGCGACTATGCTCTGCTCATAATTTACTTCGTGTGCGGGATAATCAAGTGCTGTTTCGGCGATATAATCGGCATGTTTTTTAAACCATGCAATCATATTATCCGCCATATCAGTCATACCGCTTTCTCTTAAACACTCAACAAGTTTTACAATCGGCACTTCAATAGCATAAAAATGCTCACCGCCTTGATTGTAAAAAAACAACATAATCTTATACGCAATTTCAAGCATATTTTTGTCCCCAAACAATTTGTAAAGTTCAATATAAAACAAGCTGAACCACGGATAATTGTAAAGGCGGGTAAAGGAATTATCGTAATTGTAGTCATTGAACACCTCGCCTGTTTCGATGCAAACAAGGTTGTTTTGTACGTATTTTATGTACTTTTTAAGACTATTTAAAAGCACTTCGTCATCGTGATTTTGCAGATATTTTGCAATAAGCACTCCCATACCGACACGCTCACGACCTCCGTTAAAGTCGTATTCACGATTATAATATATATGCTTTTCCTCATTGTCATAGATAAGATATGCACCGTCAAGCTTGCTTTTCGGATTGTTGTATTGCTGATTTTCAGCGATAAAATGACATCTGTTTTTAGCAAGTTCATCAAGACAAGGCAAGACCAAAATGTTGCAGTGAGTAACAACATCGTCAATATTTATCGAATATGAATACTTTCTTGGTGTATCGGCTTTTGTTGAAATGACAATTTTATTGTTTTCGATTTTGTAGTCAATAGATTTGTTATTTTCTCTGATTTGCACCTCAGAAAAATCAAAGTTAGGTGAAACGGTTATATTGATATTTTCACCGCTGAACAGTACGAAATTTTCAGCCGAAACATTGATAAAGCGATTGCATAGTTGATTAACTTTGCTGTAAAAATCGTTTTTGCCGTTATGCCAAAATAATTTCCATTCAATCGTAAAACTTTCATTCGGCACAAGTGCGACAGGTGACGGGTGAAGAATAAAATCACCTCTGTCGTTGCTGATTTTTTCAAAATCACGCTCGACACTGTAACCTGAAAGACTTCCATCGGTCAGCACAAGCCCGAGGTGTGGAGCTTCGCCACCCATTCTAAGACACATAACATACGAAATATTTTCGCCACACCAAATATGTGTGTGACATTTTGTCGTCATACACGCTTTAGCACCGCAGGTGTAATCATCATTAAAAGGTGTGTATATCGAAATATCTTTCAGTGACGTAAAAATGTCCTTGTCGGTGGTGTTCGTGAACGTGTATCGCTCTGTGATTATATCGCCTGATTGAGAGGAAGTCTTTTTTACGGAAATGCCTTTAGGGCATTTAACCGTACCCCACTCGGTGTTTCCCTCAATCCAATTCATTTTGTATTTATCGTTTGCGTTTATCAATTCTTTCATAAAATTAATCCTTTCTGTTTTTTATTAATATTTCCACATCTTTATCGCACGGCTTTGTTGCCTGAATTGATTAGGAGTGACTTCTTTTATTTTCTTAAATACGCGGTTAAAATACTGACTGTTGTCGTAACCGCACATTTTATAAATGTCGTGTATCGGAATTTTTGACTCGCATAAAAGCAGACATGCGCGTTGAATTTTGAGCGCATTTATATAGTGAGTAATCGTAATGCCTGTGTGTTCTTTGAATACACGGCAAAGATGGCTTTTTGTTATACCGAAATGCTCCGAAAGAGCGTCAAGTCCTTTGATTTCAAGGTAGTTTTTCTGTATGTAATTTCCGATTGTTGATAAATCGGAATCGAATGTGCGTTTGGCATTCGGATTGCTGAAAGGAATGTGCTTGTACAATATGTCAACTATTGCAAGCATACAGTCGTTACGCATATCAACGTTGTTGTAAGCAGTGAGCGAATATGTGCGGATAATCGGGAGTAAGTCGGGAGGGAGCGATATAAGCGGAGTTTTGAAACATTCCGTTATTTTGTCGTATTGCGATTTAGTAAAATGCTCTTTTATGTATGCGTCCGAAAATTCTATACATATTCCCGAAAAAGCACCGTCTCCGAAACTTCTGTGCGGAGTTGATGCAGGAATCATAAGCGCGTCACCTGTGCCGACTTTGTAAAGCACGTTACCTAAATACATACACCGTTTGCCGTTGCAGACAATATAAATTTCATACGCACCGTGCGATTCGTATATCGGATTGACGTTGCCTTGAACTCTGTCCTCAATCCAAAAATAAATGTTGTCGGCAGTGTTTGACTGTAATACCTCCATAAATTTTCCGCTCCTTTCAAAATGTTTTTCGATATTTTGATTGTATATTATGATAATCAAATTTTCAATAGCAATATCACATTTCAGAGCAATAAATATCAAAATAGTTTCACTTTTAAAATGAAACAATTCTTGATTTATTCTAAATAAATGGTATAATTTAATTAATTATTTATTCGGAAAGGATTATGGTATTATGAAAGCAAAATTGACAAAGCCGCCTATGGGGTGGAACAGTTGGGACTGTTACGGTGCGAGCGTTACGGAGGAGGAAGTAAGACGTAATGCGGAGTATATGGCGAAAAATTTAAAGGAGTTCGGTTGGGAGTATGTGGTTGTTGACATACAATGGTTTGAGCCGAACGCGAAAAGTGCGGATTACAACAAAGATGCACCGCTTATAATGGACGAGTATTCACGTCTTATGCCTGCGGTAAATCGTTTCCCGTCGGCAGAGGGTGGAAAGGGCTTTAAACCGCTTGCCGATTATGTGCACAGCCTTGGATTGAAATTCGGTATACATATTTTAAGAGGTATTCCGAAACAGGCGGTAAGACAGAACACAAAGATTTTGGGTACAACTCATACGGCGGCGGAAATAGCCGATTTCGGAAGTGTATGTGATTGGAACGGCGATATGTGCGGTGTTGATATGAACCGTGACGATGCACAGGAATATTATAATTCGATAATCAAAATGTACGCCGAATGGGGTGTTGATTTTATAAAGGTAGACGATATTGCAAGACCGTATCACAAGGCGGAAATTGAGGGGGTACAAAATGCGATACAGGCAAGCGGTCGTGATATAATTTTATCGCTTTCACCGGGTGAAGCACCGCTTAAAGAGGCAAAACATCTTAATGAATATGCACATATGTGGCGAATGACCGATGATTTTTGGGACGGTTGGGAACAGCTTAAAAAGATGTTTGACTATTGCCGTAATTGGTTTCCGTATGTGTGTGACGGCAGTTATCCCGACTGCGATATGTTGCCGCTTGGCAGAATAGGTATTCGTTCGCATGGCGGTGACAGAATGACTAATTTCACGCGTGACGAACAACGAATGATGATGACTCTTTGGAGTATGTTTCGTTCACCGTTGATGTTTGGCGGCGATATGGTGTATAACGATGAATTTACGCTGTCACTTATGACAAACAAAACGATTATCGAAATCGACCAAAACGGTTATGCAGGCAGAGAAGTTTACAGAAAAGGTAATGAAATAGTTTGGGCGGCAAACGGAAAAGACGGTAAATATTACGTTGCTCAATTTAATATCGGTGAAGAAGAAATTACCGCAAAAACCGATTTGGCGTTTGTGGGTATTATGCCGAACGAGAATGTAAAAATAACCGAAGTATGGGAAAATAAAAAGGCAGAACTAAACGATAATACAATCATTTCAACTGTTCCGCCGCACGGTGTGAAATTGTTTGAAATCGTGCTATAATAAGCATACGAAGTGTGCGATAATTGTACCTAACGCAATTCCGCCGATAATATCGGACGGATAGTGAACGTACAGATATAATCTTGAAAACGCAATGACACTTGCCAACAAAAATGCGGGATACGCAAACATTATATCAGTGTGCAACAAAACGGCTGCGGCAATGAATGATGACATAGTGTGGCAAGACGGAAATGAATAGTCGTACGGTATCGGAATTAAAAGCGATACCGCACGGTTTATCCAACAAGGACGAGGACGGCAGATAATGTTTTTAAGTAAACAGTTGCCGATTAACACGCCCATAATAAGACCGACAAGTATGAGAACACCTGCTTGTCGGTATTTTTTATAACAGATTAATAGAAATGATATTGCTATCCAGATTATACCTCCGTCACCGAGTGATGAGCATTTTATCATTAACGAATCTAAGAATTTACAACGTAATTTATTTTGAATTAAGTCCAAAATCAGAAAATCAACTGTCTGTATCATAAAATCACACTTCTTTCTAAAATTCATTTCTATGTTTTATAAGATGATTTTATCATACAAATGTAAAATCTGATAGCATATAAATCTAAAGAATTTTTAAAATTTTTATAAAGTGCGTTATTCTTGACAGCAAAATTTAACTAATATATAATGAAAATAAACAGCGAAAGGAGCGAGAAAAATGGGGTTTAGGACAACAAAATTAGGCGAGCGGGTATCGGTGGATACGAGGAAAATGTCAAACGGTGAAAGTGAACTTTTTGAATTTGACGGAGATACCAAACCGTATTTTGTTGATTACACATTAACGGACTTTATTGTGAAAATGATAAATGAAAAACGTATAACAACGGCACAGATTGCGGATTTGAGTAATTTAGAGCCTAATTACATAAACAAACTGCGTATCGGGCAGATAAAGAAACCGTCACGAGATAAACTTTTGCAATTTGCATTCGGCTTATCGTTTACCGAAGACGAAACTCAACTGCTATTACGTTTGGCAGGACTTTGTGCATTGTATCCGAGATTTAAACGGGATTATATAATTATGACGTGTATAAGAGCAAACAAGAGTATTTGGGAATGTAATGACTATTTAATTGAAAACGGTGTAGATGGAGTGGTTACAGAAGAATAAAGATATTGACTTTTTATGTCAAAACAGGTATAATATTAATTAACTAAAACTATTTGGATATTCTATGCGATTAAGGGAGGTAAAAATGGGGGGCAAAAGGTCAATCATATCATTAATAATCGTCTGTCTTATAGGTTGTATGTTATGCGGCTGTGATAAAAAGCAGGATACAGAAAAAGAAATCGGCAAAAATGCACCTAAAATTGTGGTAGGCAGCGACAATTATCCGCCTTTCAATTATATAGACGAGAACGGAAAGCCGACAGGTATTGATGTTGATATTGCTACCGAGGCTTTTAAAAGATTGGGCTACCGTGTCGAATTTGTAAATATTGAATGGGAAGATAAAAAGAATTTAGTTGAAAACGGCGATATAGATTGTATTTGGGGCTGTTTTTCAATCAAAGGACGTGAGAACGATTATAAGTGGACAAAACCATATATGGTCAGCCGACAAGTGGTGGCGGTCAATAAAAGCAGTAATATATATTCTTTGAGTGACCTTGAAGGTAAAATTATTGCGGTTCAATCCACTACAAAGCCTGAGGAAATTTTTCTAAACCGTACCGACAGTAAAATTCCCGAAGTAAAAGAGGTGTTCAGCGTAGAGGACAGGGAGCAGATATACACATACTTGGGAAAAGGGTATGTTGACGCGATTTCGGCACACGAAACGGCGATAAAACAGTATATGCAGGACTATGATATGGATTACAGAATTTTAGACGAGAGCATATTTGTTACGGGAATCGGTGCGGCATTTGCTATAAATGACGATAGAGGAATTGAAGAAAAATTATCCGAAAAGTTTGATGAAATGCAGAAAGACGGCACAATGGAGATTATCGTAAGCAAATATCTTGCCGATGCATATAAGTATTTGGAGGTAGACAGCCTTGAATGATAAAAAGTTTGAAAATGTCCTCAGCGGTAAAAGTTTTTGGTATAAAGAAATTATATTCGGAATTATTTTTTTGATAATTGTATTTGTCGGTTCTGCACAGGTCGACAAAAAAGCAGCTGAATCTCAAGTCAATTCGACTATAAGTTATGTTAAAACTCAATGCTCAATATACGCAAGATACAATGACGCAACGGAAACAAAAACGCTTATGCGAGTTATAGTAAATACTCAACAGGTAAATCGAGATATAGAGTTTTGCGGTTCGGAGCTTGATGCGGAAGCGTTGAAAAAATATGCGACTGAACAACGTCTGACAGGTATTATAGTAATGGACGAAAACGGCAAAGTTGAAGAAGAGTGTAGCAGTGACGGATTAAATTCCGAAATCTTGAAAAAATATATACAAAAAACTGCAGTGCTTGACGTTGCAAAATATCCGAAAAAGACTTATACGGCACATATTGATTTTGCGGACGGTTCGTATGTCAACTTAGCGGCACAGGGAAGAATCGACAAAACAGGTGTGATAGTTGGATTTCATCATACTAATGCCGAGTATGCAAAAAATTATAACCTTACTGTGCAAAGCTTACTTTCGGGATATGATACATATCGTGACGGAATAATCGCAATAACAGACGGACACAAAATAGTGGCGTCTAACGATGAAAGTATGGTAGGTAAAAATGTTAATGAAAACGGGGTTGTCAGAAAACTGAGAAATAACGGTAAAATCGGCAAATTGATTAGAGTACAGAATAAGTTTGAAGGCTATTACGGCAGCATGGATAAGAGCAGAGATTACTATATATATGTGTATCTGCCGGAAAGTACGGTTTTTGAAATTGTACCGAGAAATATACTCTATGCGCTTGCGATTTATATAACATTGCTTATTATTATCCAACTTATTAAGCAGAGTTCGGAAAGAAAGTACCTTGTTGAACAGAATAAACGTGAGAAGGAATACAAGGAAAAGCTTATGGAATCAGCGAAAAAGGCAGAACAGGCAAACACTGCAAAGACGGAATTTTTACAGCGAATGAGCCACGATATTCGCACACCGATAAACGGTATACGAGGTATGATAGAGCTTGCGGATTATTACAGTGACGATTTGCAAAAACAGGAGGAATGTCGTAAAAAGATATGGGACGCGTCCGGATTGTTGCTTGAATTGATTAATGAAGTACTTGATATGGGTAAACTTGAATCCGGCGAAATTATTCTTGAAGAACGTGAATTTAATTTAAAAAAGTTGCTTGGTGACATTGTTAATGTGGTCGAGAAACAGTCGAAAGAATGTCAGCTGGAAATTGTTCAATGCGATTATCAGATTAAACATTGGAACTTGATCGGAAGTCCTATACATATAAAGCGTATGCTTATGAATATATTGAGCAATGCCGTTAAGTATAACAGGTACAAGGGCAAGATTATACTTGACTGCCGAGAGGTGAGCTGTATCGGTAATGCGGCACTGATTGAATTTATTTGTAAGGATACAGGTATCGGAATGAGTAAGGAATATCAGGAACATATTTTTGAGCCGTTCACGCAGGAATTTAACAGTGCAAGAAGTTCGTTCGGCGGTACCGGTCTTGGTATGCCGATTACGAAAAGCCTTGTTGAAGCAATGGGCGGTAATATTGAATTTGAAAGTGAAAAGAACGTCGGAACTACTTTCAGATTGAAAATTCCGTTTAAGATTGATGATTGCGTTCATATCGAAGAACCGACAGAGGAAGAACATAATGTTCCATAGAGGGAGTACGTGTGCTTGTTGCGGAAGATAATGACCTTAATATGGAGATTACGGAATTTGTGCTTTCGTCAGTCGGTGCGGTGGTAATAAAAGCGTCAAACGGTCAAGAGGCAATAGAGATTTTTGAAAAATCTGAAGTCGGAGAAATTGACATTATATTGATGGACGTTATGATGCCGGGCGTTGACGGAGTGGCTGCAACACGAATTATACGCTCAATGAGCAGAGAGGACGCAAAGACAATACCGATTATCGCAATGACCGCAAATGCGTTTTCGGAGGATCGTCTCAGAGCAGTTGAGGCAGGTATGAATGAACATCTTTCAAAACCGCTTGAATCGACTGTTATTATTAAAACGATTGCGAAATATTTGAAAGAAGAATAATAAAAAAGCAGATACTGTGTTGTATCTGCTTTTTTTTGTACATTATATACAAATAATTCCAATAGAAATTGTGCGAAAGGTAAAAATTAACAAATACTATTTACAAATTAAGTAATATATGTTATTATATATACAGATAACAGGTAAAGTTATCCAAAAAATACTTAAATTATTTAATTTACAAAGGAGTGTGTTTACTATGTTAAAGAAAATTGTTTCAGGAATGTTGGCAGCGGGAATGATGTTGGCGAGTGTATCGGCATTTGCCTGTGATTGCGGATCGGAGTACAAAAAAACTTATGAGTATCCATATATCGGAAATGACAAGCACCAGGTAGCATACCACTGCAGTAATCCGAATTGCGATGATCCGTTTACATTGGTAGGAACATACGATTGTACATACGAGTGGGTTGAATATGAAAACCCGGATACATGGTCAATTTCGTGGGTTCAAATGTGTACTGTTTGCGGACATATTAAAGATTAAAACAAAATAAATGCCACATCGAAAGATGTGGCATTTTTGATTGTAAATAAAAGCATAATTGTTTTATCTACAATTTGATATATGCTTTAATGTACAAAATACAATTAAGATTTTTGCACACAATTAACAAATTTGCCGAAAGGACTTTATTTTTTGTCTAAAATGTAGTAAAATATTCCTTGTAGCGTTGTAGAACAGTAGTCTGTAAAAAACAGAACAAAATTTTTATGTAAAACGGAAGGACGGAGAAAAATGGAACAAAATTTACATCAAACGCAAACTGTTACAGTTATTGCACTTATAATCTTTGCATTAATAATGATTGCAATAGGTATATTCAGTGCAAGAAAGACGAAAACAATGGACGGATTTCTGCTTGGCGGCAGAAAAATCGGTGCATGGGTAAGTGCCTTTGCGTACGGTACGTCATATTTTTCTGCAGTTATTTTTGTAGGCTATGCGGGACAGCATGGCTGGAACATCGGTTTGGGCAGTATTTGGATAGGCATAGGTAATGCGATATTCGGCTGTCTGCTTGCGTGGATGCTTTTGGCAAAACGCACACGAACGATGACACATACTTTAAAATCAAAAACTATGCCTGAATTTTTTGAAGGGCGATTTAATTCAACAAAGATGAAAGTCTTTGCCGCAATTATTATATTCGTATTCCTTGTACCGTACAGTGCGGCGGTTTATAAAGGACTCGGCTCAATGTTCACAACGATTTTCCCAACGGTATCGGTTAATACTTGGATGCTTGTTATAGCTGTTTTGACGGCGATTTATCTTGTTCTCGGCGGATATGTCGCAACGGCATACACAGATTTTGTACAAGGTATAATTATGATTGTCGGAGTATTTGCAATGGTAGTTGCTATTGTTAAAAATCCGAACGTAGGCGGTTTTTCACACTTCTTCTCAAATCTTGCGTCTGTTGCCGATAACGGTGACAAAATAACGGGCGATCAGCTTACAAGCTGGTACGGCGGAGCAAATTGGAAATTCCTATGCGTAAATATTTTGCTTACAAGTTTCGGTA
This sequence comes from Firmicutes bacterium AM55-24TS, assembly GCA_003460745.1. Lineage (GTDB taxonomy): Bacteria > Bacillota > Clostridia > UBA1381 > UBA1381 > Hominilimicola > Hominilimicola fabiformis. The sequence goes on along the minus strand of QTVU01000049.1, from coordinate 8,546 downwards.
CATGGGGACTTCCTCAAATGGTTAGCAAATATTATGCGGTTAAAGATATTAAATCAATTCATAAAGCGACTGTTATTTCAACAGTATTTGCACTTATAATCGGTGCGGGTGCATACTTTGTCGGCTCACTTTCAAGACTTGTTTTGAATAACCAACTGCCTGAAGGCGGAGTTGACGCGGTTATTCCGAATACATTGCTTACAGCACTCGGTGACCCTAATATCGTAACAACAATCATTCTTGCGGTAATACTTATTCTTTTGTTGTCGGCGTCAATGTCAACGCTTTCATCAATCGTTTTGTCATCTGCATCGGCTATTTCGGTTGACTTAATTCCGGCAGTGAATAAGAATTACAGCGGAAAAAATCAAATGATTTTAACAAGAGCACTCTGTCTTTTGTTCGTTGCACTTTCATACATATTCGCAACGGGCAACATTACGATTATAGTAAATATTATGTCATTCAGTTGGGGCATAGTATCAGGCTGTTTTATCGGTCCTTACATATGGGGTATTTATTCAAAGAAAACAACAAAAGCAGGTGCCTGGGCAGGTATGATTCTTGGATTTTTGACTGTTGCGGTTACAACAATCGTGCTTACATCAATGAATAACGCAAGCTGTGATACTGTATACGAAGCATTCAAGCTTGCCGCAAAGAAAGCACCTGAAATGGGTGTTGCCGCAATGGCTGTGTCACTTGCAACAGTGCCTGTTGTATCAATGTTTACAAAAAAATATGATGATAAATTCCTTGACGGAGTGTTTGCAAAGACCGCCGACGAGGATTAAAAAGGAGATATTATAAAAATGCCAATTACTGAACTACTTGAAAAAAACGCACAAATGTACGGTGATGAGGTAAGCCTTGTGGAGATTAACCCAAAGGCTATGGAACACGCAAAGGTTACATGGAGAGAATACTCTCTTATTGAAACAAACCCTATGGAGGCAGGTCGTACCGAGATAACTTGGAAAGAGTTTGACAAAAGGTCAAACCGATTTGCAAATTTGCTTCTAAGCCGTGGTATTAAAAAAGGCGACAAGGTTGCTATACTTCTTATGAACTGTCTTGAATGGCTGCCGATATACTTCGGTATATTGAAAGCCGGAGCAATCGCTGTGCCGTTAAATTACAGATATACGGCTGACGAAATTAAGTATTGTCTTGAGCTTGCAGAGGCTGATGTGCTTGTGTTTGGTCCTGAATTTATCGGCAGAGTTGAGGAAATAAGCGACAGAATACCTGGCGTAAAGCAGACGTTTTATGTGGGTGCGGAATGTCCTACATTTGCGGAGAGCTATGACTATCTTGTTAAATTTATGCGCAGCATTAAGCCTGATGTTGAAATAACTGACGACGATAATGCCGCAATATATTTTTCATCGGGAACAACAGGTTTCCCGAAAGCGATTTTACACGCACACAGAAGTCTTGTTCATTCCGCAATTGTTGAACAAAAACATCACGGACAAACTCATGATGATGTATTCTTGTGCATACCTCCGCTTTACCATACGGGTGCAAAAATGCACTGGTTCGGAAGTCTTATTTCGGGCGGTAAAGCCGTACTTCTAAAGGGTATAAAGCCCGAATGGATTTTACAGGCGGTGTCGGAAGAAGAATGTACAATAGTATGGCTTTTAGTGCCGTGGGCACAGGATATACTTGATGCGATTGAAAGCGGTGAAGTAAAACTTGACAAATACAAACTTGACCAATGGCGATTAATGCACATAGGTGCGCAACCTGTTCCGCCGAGTCTTATCAAGAGATGGAAGAAGTATTTCCCTAATCATCAGTATGATACAAACTACGGCCTTAGCGAATCAATCGGACCGGGTTGTGTACATCTTGGCGTTGAGAATATACATAAAGTCGGTGCAATCGGTAAAGCCGGTTACGGTTGGGAAGTTAAGATTGTCGATAAAGACGGAAATACCGTTAAGCAAGGCGAAGTCGGCGAACTTTGCGTAAAAGGTCCGGGTGTAATGCGTTGCTATTATAATGATAAAAAGGCTACCGATGAAGTGTTAAAGGACGGTTGGCTTTTGACGGGTGATGTTGCGAAAGAGGACGAGGACGGATTTATTTACCTTGTTGACAGAGCGAAAGATGTTATCATTTCGGGAGGTGAAAACTTGTATCCGGTACAGATTGAGGACTTTTTGAGAAAACATGATGCAATTAAGGACGTAGCCGTTATCGGTTTGCCTGATACAAGATTGGGCGAGATTGCGGCGGCAATTATTGAATTAAAGCCTGACCACGTCTGTACGGAGGCAGAAATCGAAGATTTCTGCAAAGAATTACCGAGATATAAAAGACCGCATAAGTTTATTTTCGCAGACGTTCCGAGAAATCCTACGGGTAAAATCGAAAAACCTAAACTTCGTGAAATTTATTGCGGTGAAAGCGTTGTCGCAAAACAAATTGAAAATTAATATTAATTCAAGAAAGGTGTCGCTATGACACCTTTTTTGTTGCAAAATTTTTGAGTTTGTATTATACTGTCTGTAAATAATATGTGAAAAAGATGTGAGTTATAATGGTGGATTATGAAATTAAATATACAAATCGAAAAACGCTTGCGATATATATAACGAAAGACGCAAGAGTGGAAGTGCGTTGTAACAAGCGTGTACGCAAAGCGGATATTGAACGGTTTATCTGTGAAAAAGAAAAGTGGATAAATGAAAAACTTGAATTAATGCGTAACAGAAAGAGTGTGTTGCTCGGCAACGGAAGTAAGATTTTGTACTTGGGTAAGGAGTACGAAATTGTTGTTTCCGAAAGTAAAGAGGGGATGTGTGACGATAAATTTTTTGTACATTCGAACAGTGATGAAAGATACGTTATATCGTTTTAGAGAAGTTTTATAAACAAAAAGCAAAAGAAATAATAGCTGAACGGCTGCACAAATATGAGCAGATTATGGGCTTGTATTCAACCAAATTCGGTATAACGTCCGCAAATACAAGGTGGGGTTCGTGCAGCGGAAAGAACAGTATAAACTTCACTTGGAAACTTGTTATGGCGGATATTGATGTGATAGATTATGTTGTCGTGCACGAAATCGCACATATAAAAGAAAAAAATCACGGTAAGAAATTTTGGAGCTTGGTCGGCAAATATTATCCGAATTATAAATCTGCAAGAGTGTATTTAAGAAATTTATCGGCAAGAATACAGCAAGATAACTGGATATAAAATCTTTAAAAAAATTTTTTAAAAATGCAACGTTTTCCTTGGGCCGATTGTTTTATATATGAGGACCTCAAAATAGAAAAAATGCCGAATTTTTTCGGCATTTTTTTGTTTTTGCAACTTATTATCCTATATATAGGACTTAGTTTGTGATATAATTTAATCAATTAAAAGTTTAAGTGGGGTGAAAAGTATGGATATATCAATCAAAAGCGTGGGGATTTGCGTCACCGGACAGTGATTATGATGTGAGATTTATATATGTACGCAATAAAGAGGATTATTTGAAATTGAATAAAAATCGTGATGTTATAGAGTGGCGACTTGATGATGTTCTTGACATAAACGGCTGGGATATACAAAAAGCGCTTAGGCTGTTGTACAAGTCCAACCCGACTTTGATTGAATGGAGTATGTCGCCGATGGTATACAAGACAACACCGCAATGGGAAAAGATTTCGGGAATTATAAGTCAGTATTTTCTTGAAAAAACAGGTGTGTATCACTATTTGAGTATGGCAAAAGGGAATTACAGAGAATATTTGAAAACCGATGAAGTGAAATTAAAAAAATATTTTTATGTTATAAGACCTATTCTTGCATGTAAGTGGATTTTGGATAAGAAAACCGCACCGCCTATGTTATTTTCGGAATTGATGAATGAGTGCCTTGACGATGAATTGAAACCGGAAATAAATCGCTTGCTTGAAATAAAAAAACAAACTTCCGAACTCGGAAAAGGAAAAAGAATTGATGTTATAAACGACTATATCGAAAAAGAACTTGCGGAAATAGAAAAGAAAGCCGATATAATTGAAAATAAATATAACGATTGGGAGATTTTAAATAAAATATTTTTAGAAATATTAGAGCAGTAGGGGTGGAAATATGGCATACAGTGAGCTTATAAAGAATTTTGAAAATATTCGTGATTATATAAGTCAATTTTATGTGTACGGATTTAAAAGACGTAAAGATTATGACAAAAAAAGCAGCAGGAGTTATGATAATGAACGTCGAAGAATTGAAAGTTGGCTTGGGGAATATATGTGTTTCACAAATGAGTCGGACGGCAAAAGTGCTTTTTTATCACTGGACAGCAGGACTGTTTTGCATAATCCTCTATACAAGGCATTTAAGGCAAAAAGCTTTACCGATAAGGATATAATGCTGCATTTTTACATACTCGATATTTTGAAAAACAAAAGTCTTTCGTCAAGTGAAATTGCCGATGAAATAACGAATGAATATTTCTCAATGTTTGAGAGTGTCAAGGAATGTGACGAGTCAACCATAAGAAAAAAGTTAAACGAATATGAAAAATTGGGGCTTATAAAAAGTGAAAAGCAGGGCAGAAAAAGAATATATAGTTTAAACGAATGTGATGTTGATTTGAATAAGTGGAGAGATGCACTGTCATTTTTTACGGAGGTTAATCCTATCGGAGTTATCGGCTCGTATTTGCTTGACAAATTTGACAATGAAGAAAATCCGTTCAGATTTAAACATCACTATATATTCAACGCACTTGAAAGTGAAGTGCTGTATGATTTGCTTGATATAATGAATGGCAACTGTAATGCGGAAATAAAATTATTTTCAAACAATATGCAAAAAATAAAAACATATAAAGTTTTACCGCTTAAGATTTATGTCAGTACATATTACGGCAGACGATATGTTTTGGTGTGGAATTATCTTTTTAAACGCTTTGCATTTTACAGACTTGACAGAATAAAAGAGTCTTGTAAGTCGAATGAATGTATAAATAAAAATGAAATGATGATGAGAGCCGATACAGTTGTGCAAAAATTATGGGGAGTGTCGTTAGGAAAAGAAAACTACATCGAAAAGCTTGAAATGACTGTCCGCATAGCAAATGGCGAGGAATATATTTTAAAACGGCTCGAAAGAGAAAAAAGAAACGGAACTATCCAAAAACTTGCAAACGGTGATTACAAGTTTACGGCGGAAGTATATGACGCGTCGGAAATGATACCGTGGATAAAAACATTTACAGGCAGAATAGTTGAAATAAAGTGCAGTAATGAATGTGTTGAAAAGCAAATAAAAGAAGATTTTGAAATGATGAAGAGGATATATGAGGTGCGGTAATGATATTCAGTGAAATTTACGGAGAATATTTTAATGCAGTGGCAAAAATCCTGGATACAGCAGTGCGTGGCGGGTTAAATGAAAATGATATAATCAGCATTGTCGGCAAAAGTGCATTCGGTGAAAGTATACTTAGTCTGCCGCAAAAAATAAAAAATGAGAAGTGGGGACTATTAACGTCCGATTTGAAAACTCCGATAAAAAACAAACCGCAGATGCCGTTGACCGATACGGAAAAAAGATGGCTCAGAGCGGTTTTGAACGATCCGAGAGTGAAGTTGTTTGATGCGGACATAAAAGGCTTGGAGAATGCAGAGCCGTTATACAGTCAGGATATGTTTGTGTATTTTGACAGGTATAATGACGGTGATCCGTATAGTGACGAACGATATATAAGGAATTTTAAAACTGTTTTAAAAGCCTTGCGTGAAAAACGTAAAGCAGTCGTTAAATTCAGAGGCAGAACAAGTAAAGTGCATAATAAATCGGTGATACCGTACAACATAGAATATTCACCTCAGGACGACAAATTCAGATTACAGTCATATGCAAGACATACTTTGTGGACGATTAATATTGCACGAATTGAAGATTGCAAGCTTGACGAAAAATTTGAAAGGACAGTTTCGTATAAAGTAAAAAAGGAAAAATTGGTGATTGAACTCACCGATGAAAGAAATGCACTTGAAAGAGCAATGCTGCATTTTTCTCATCTTGAAAAGAAAACAGAAAAAGTTTCAAACGACAGGTATAAGATTACTTTGTATTATGATAAAGATGATGAAACGGAGCTTTTAATAAGAGTTTTGGCGTTCGGACCTGTAATGAAAGTAACGGAGCCGGAATCGTTTATCGAGCAGATAAAACAAAGACTTAGAATGCAAAATAATTTAAAAAAATAGTGTTTCGCAACTTTTTTTCCGTGAAAAGAACAACTCATATGTGTATAATTAAAATCAATAAAGGTGCTAACAGCAATCGGTTCTACATAAGATTACCTGTTTTTGCTGACAGGTTTAGCGGGTTCGACTCCCGCATTGTTTATTAGAAGAGCACCTTGTATCTACATGAACAATTAAAGGTGCTAACAGCAATTTTTTAGATGCAAAATGAGCTACGATGAAAGTCGGAACTCTATTTAACAAAAAGCACCTTGCTATAAAGGCACACACAGCAATGATTTTTTGACTGATCCATATATTCAAAATGTGCCTTGTTTTTTTATTTTAATTATCAGGAGGGATTTTCAATGCTTGAATTATTAAAAGAGAAATCTAACAAAACATATACCGAAAACGGAGCGGTTACATACAAGGGAACAAAATCATATTGCCTTGATTTGTTTTCAACAATCGGTGCGTTAAGAAGTGCCGATGAAACAGAAATTGTAAAGCGATTTATCAGAGCATATAACGAAAATCCCGATATGGCAATGAAAATTTTGTTTTATGCAAGAGATGTTCGCGGCGGAATTGGCGAAAGACGTGTGTTTCGTATAATACTTAAATTCCTTGCATTATATAACAAGCAGTCGCTTATTAAAAATATAAAATATGTCGGCGAATACGGACGGTTTGACGATTTGCTTGTACTGCTGTATACCGATTGCAAAGAATATGTTATAAAATTTATAAAAGAACAGCTTGAACAAGACATTGATTTAATGGCAGAAGGTAAGAATATATCGCTTTTGGCAAAGTGGTTGCCATCAGTAAATGCGTCAAATAAAGCGACTAAATACAATGCCCGAAAAATAGCCAAAGCACTCGAAATGGATAACTGTGAGTATCGAAAAATGCTTTCACGTTTGAGAAACTATATTAAAATAATCGAAAATAATCTTAGAGAAAAAGACTATACATTCGATTATTCATATCAACCGTCCAAAGCATTGATGAAATATCGAAAGGCATTTATACGAAACGATAAAGACAGGTATAGCGAGTTTTTGCAAGATGTACAATCTGGAAATGCGAAAATCAATACGGAAACTCTTACGCCATACGATATTATTGCTCCTATTATCAATGAAGATACAGTAATAAGTGATGAGGAAAGAAAAAGTCTTGATATAACGTGGGATAATCAAGCTGATTACACAAATGATGAGAATGCTGTTGTTGTAGCTGATACGTCGGGTTCAATGTATTGGTGCAGTGCAACTCCGAAACCGATTTCGGTAGCGTTTTCACTCGCAATATATTTTGCGGAAAGAAACAGCGGTGATTTTAAAAATCACTTTATTACTTTTTCGTGCAATCCGCAACTTGTTGAGATTAAAGGTAAGGATATTTATGAAAAAGTGAAGTATTGCGAAACTTTTGCGGAATGTGCCAATACCGATATTCAAGCGGTGTTCGACCTTGTTTTAAGTACGGCGGTGAAAAATAAAACATTGCCTGAAGATATGCCGTCAAAATTGTATATAATATCGGATATGGAATTTGATTATTGTGCGGAAAATTCTGATGTTACAAATTTTGAATACGCAAAGGAAAAGTTTGAACAGAACGGATATGCTTTGCCTAAGGTGGTGTTTTGGAATGTTGCAAGCCGCAATATGCAATCACCTGTAGAAATGAATGAGCAAGGTGTGACGCTTGTTTCCGGTTGCAATCCGAGAATTTTTTCAATGGTTACGGAAGATAAGTGTACTCCGTATGAGTATATGCTTGATGTGCTTAATCAAGAGAGATATGCTGATATTAAGGCATAAAAAAGGCGAGATGGTTTTTGCTGTCTCGCCTTAATTTTCGTATGGGGTGATTTGTTCGGAAATATCAGATGAACAGTGTGGTTTTAAATGTTTTAGTCGGTTATACATTCTGATGGCAGTGCCGGAATCGTTATCTTTCAGATAATCAAGAATGACGGTGGCGGCTTTGTCATAATCACCTTCAATCTCGTAAATTTGTGAATAAAGCACAATATCGGTGGAGCTTTTCTCTGTGTGAGAATCAAGTATTTTTCTTGCCCCGTCAATATTTCGGTCGGCGATAAGGTCGCATATATGCGAGAGGGAGGTGCGGACATATTCTTGGACTCCGAAAGGGGTAAAGATAAATGTATACCAAAGAACAGAAAGAGCGAGCACTAAAGGAATTTGAACGATTAGGTTCAGTACAGGCAGTAGTAACTCTTCTTGGTTACCCATCAAGACATACCTTGTATGACTGGTACAGAAATAAAATAGCAGATATTGCTGATTATCACGGTTCGCT
>QTVU01000048.1 GCA_003460745.1 Firmicutes bacterium AM55-24TS | reverse complement strand
ATAGAAGCTATGTTATCAGAAACGTTTAGATATAAAGACATAGATAAAAATATGAGATTATCCGTAAGAGTGAGGATATATTTATAAAATACAATAGCGATAAGTGGTTAGAGAAGTTCAAGGATGTAAATACTGAATGGATAAACGAGTGTATTTGCTTGGGTGAATTTTTCGAAAATATAATGAAAGAAATGTCTGAATATTTGGAACAGATTTGCGAAAAAGAAGATATTATTGCTTGGAGCAGAAATGTTGTTGAGGAATGTAAAAAAGAAGATGATATAAATAAGCTTTCCGAACATCTGTATGGTATTTGGAATAGCGTCTATAATTATGCCATAGAAAATAAAATTGCAATAACCAAAGTGCGTAATGAATATTTTGAAAAATATTTCTCTTCGTTGAAAAATGAAAGAAGACAAGAGGAAGAAGAATTGATATAAGATTTAGTGAAATAGTTTTTATACAAATATTATTGGAATGTAGCAAGATATGTGATATAATAAAATATATAATTGAATCATCAGTTGAATTGTTCAGAATACGGAGGGGTGAAAATGGCACTTGAAAATAGATTAGGTATAACAGATTCTGCTGAACTTGCACGGACAGAAGAAAAAATAAGCAAGCAAAAGGCACTGAAACTGTTTGAAATAGGTATTCTTGATACATTGACACCCGGTACGTCTGAAACGCTTTGTGCTATTCATAAATATTTATTTGAAGATATTTACGACTTTGCGGGAAAAATCAGAGAAGTAAATATTGCAAAGGGGAACTTTCGTTTTGCTCCGTTGATGTATTTGTGTTCGGCACTTGAGAATATTGATAAAATGCCTCAATCCTCATTTGATGAAATTATCGAAAAATATGTTGAAATGAACATCGCTCATCCGTTCCGTGAGGGCAACGGCAGAGCAACTCGTATTTGGTTGAATTTGATTTTGAAAAAAGAAATCGGAAAGGTTGTTGACTGGAGCAAGGTTGACAAGGAAGATTACCTGCTTGCGATGGAGCGTAGTCCTATTCGTGATATTGAGATTAAATATGTTCTCAAAAATGCTTTGACAAACAAAATCAATGACCGTGAAGTGTATATGAAAGGCATTGACACGAGTTATTATTATGAGGGTTACACAACTTTTAAAACGGAAGATTTAAAGTAGGTGCAGAGTATGGATATATTTAATTATATTATTGCAAACTCTGATTTGCATGATGATAATTATGGACTTCTGTACGATAGTGAAAAATTTGAATTTAAGTCTGTATCACCGTGTTACGATCACAATGTTGCATTTCAAGAAGGATTTTTAGGGTTGTCAAGAACAACAATGGGTAATTCTGCATCTATCCCGTTAGATGACCTTTGCGAACATTTTATAGTCAATCATAAGGACATTGCTCAAAAACTTAAATCAATAGATTTAGACAAGGTTAAAGCATATCTTTCCGGAAGGCAGTTCAATGAGCTTAATGAATGAATTGCCAATGTAATTAACTAGAACAAATGACAAAATATTCTAAATCATATGTAAAATAAAAGTATAGTCTTGGACTAGTTTTAAAGGTAATCCAAGACTATACTTTTTACTCTCACACTTTTTTAGCATCAGCAAATTTATAAATTAACTCCGACAAATTGAACGGCTCAGGTAATGAACTTCTGCAAGGCAGAGGCTTTACCGATATACCAAGCTTGTGAAATTTCTTTAGTAATTTTTTATTTACAATGCTTTTGCTGCATGTATCGATTACTCGTTTTAATGATTTATGACTTGAAACCCATTCGACGAGCAGTAGCATGTCCAACTTGGTTTTAGCTTTAAAAGTTCCATTTTTTATAATACTTTCAATGGATTTTGACGAACGAAACATAACATCAAGTTTTAATTTCTTTAGCTGATATGCTATGACGTAGTTCCCAATTTCGATAGACTTTTCAAAAAAATCAGTGATGTTGTCTATATCAAATTTCTTATATAAGTCGTTAAGATAAGACTTGAAACATCTGAATTCGGCTCTAAGTATATCTTCATGCCATTCGTCGTTCAAATTCTCTTGTTGCAGTTGCAGTCTTTTATTGTAGAAACTGATTTCAACTCTTTTGGATTTGAAAAAGGTCGCTTCTGTTTTTGGGTATTTTGGTTTGTATGATTTCGTATGAAACATCATTTTCTGCGTATAACCTGAAGTTGGATCAAATGCTTGATTTATTAGTTTTATCGAATCCGTCACCTGTTGTTGACTTTCAAGTTTTATGTTGACGCAATAGTCAAAGCGAGATAGAGAGCATGTCTCAATATTAGGCAAATTCGGCGATATTTTATTTAAAAGTCGATTAGCCATTTGTGGAATATCTAACGCATTGTTGCAATGAAATACGTCCACATAATTGTCTTTGTTTCCCTCAATCATTCGTGTAGGATTTATTCTATAAATTAGCATGGGTACAAATGTTGATGGTGTTGTTTCTCTTAATATGATGTAAATTATAATCCCATATTGTGATAATGCAGTACAGACATATTTTTTTATTTTATCTGCCATCTTAGGCTTACTTTCAAAATAGGAACTGCCTAATTTTTTTAATTCCCTATGTAAGGTAGCAAAATCACTACCACTTAATGGATACTCACATTCAAATGTATGAAATGTCATAATAAGTATCTCCTCTCTAAAAATTATTTGCGAAAAATCGTATACGAATAGAAATCTTTGAATTCTTTTATCTATACGTTTATTCTCCGCTTAATTTAATGTTTTAAAGGAAAATAAAATTCTACATTTATTCTATTTTATATGACTATATAGACAGATTTGGAGTGATTTACACTGTGATAAACGGAGATGTGAATTTTCGTTAAAATAGTTTATAACCATTTATTTTGAGCTAACATTTATTTAAGAATTTTAATGAGAGGATGATTTTAATGTACTATAATGAGAATGAGCTTCCGGCAATATTAACATTTGCGGAAGCGGTTGAGTATTTATATATCGGTCGCAATACATTATTGAAGTTATTGCATAACGGAACTATAAAGGGATTCAAAGTGGGGAATCGTTGGAGAATAAAAAAAGAAGACTTGTTGGAATTTATGAATACAGATAGGGCTTGACAAAACAAGCCCTATAACGTTATTCTTTTTTGCCGAAAAGATACATCAAAGCAGTAATCGGCAACAGAGAAATCAGTATCCATTTACCCATTAAAAACACCTCCTCACCAAAGCATAAGCAATACTTTTTTAATTCCTTTTAGTATCGTTCGTATCATACAGAAAACCTCCTTTCGATTATTCAAGTAGATAATGTATAAATGGAATTTGATAATATACGATAAAAACCGTATTATGAAAGTTATGATTTATATAATATCTCTGTGTAATAAAATACACGGAGGTGAAATTTATATGTTCCAAAACGAACGATTTTGTACTTGCGGAGTAAATGAGGAAGTCCCTATTGTATTACAATGTATGATGTGGAATATGGTTGATACAATGGAAGTTGAATCGAAAGACTACTTGCAAGTATTTGAACTGTCAGAGTATGACGGTATGCAGAAAATCGTGCATTCACAAGAAATGCCAGAGTATAAAATGGAGTATCTTATTAAATTACAAGGTGCTCCTATTTTTGTGGGCAAAGTTTATGTGATTGACGATAAAACACATTCGACAATGCTGAAAGCAGAGGAATATTAAGAGGAGGACGAAAGATGAAAGAGGAAAAATACACTTGTGACATATGTCACGAAGAACATGACGTATCAGAACTAACATATTTTGATGAGTCGTATTTGTGTGAAGATTGTTTAAGACGTGAAACATTCATTTGTCGTGATTGTGGTGACAGACATTGGAATGATGATTCGGCGGATGGTGATTTGTGCCAAACTTGTTACGATGAAGATTACGTCAGATGTGAAAGATGTGATGCGGTAATTCATTATGATGACGCTTGTTATCATGAAGATGAAGAATATCATGACCATCCATATTGCAGAGATTGTTTTGACATGGACGAGATAATTCACGACTATTACTATAAACCAGAACCGATATTCTACGGTGACGGTCCGAGATATTTGGGTGTGGAACTTGAACTTGACGATGGCGGTGAAAATGAGTTTTGTGCGAGCAAATTGCTTGAAATAGCTAACAATGGGTGTGAGCGTATGTACATCAAACATGACGGCTCACTTGATGATGGCTTTGAATGTGTAACACATCCAATGACACTTGACTATCACATTAATCAAATGCCTTGGAGATCGATTCTTAACAAAGCGGTAGCAAAAGGATATCTAAGTCACCAAGCCGGAACCTGCGGACTCCATGTACATATAAGCCGAAATGCACTTGGAGCAAATTATGAAGAACAAGAGGCAACAATAGCAAAGATTCTTTACTTTTACGAGAAGTTCTGGAATGAAATATTAACATTCAGCAGAAGAACAGAGTCGCAAGTAGAACATTGGGCAAGACGTTACGGCGGAGGAATAATTAACCCGAAAGAAACATTGAAACACGCAAAAAATTCACATATGGGCAGATATGCGGCGGTTAATCTTGAAAATGAAGCAACAATAGAAATGAGAATATTCAGAGGTACTTTAAAGTACAGCACATTTATAGCAACCTTACAGATGGTAGATGAAATCTGTAAGGTTGCTATTTCTTTGTCCGACGAATTTATGCAGAGTCTTACTTGGCTTGATTTCGTAAAGGGAATATCAGACGACAAACAAGAACTGATTAATTATTTGAAAGAAAAAAGATTGTATGTAAACGAACCGATAAGAAATGAGGTGGAAATATAATGTGCGGAATATATGGAGTATTAAGTTACAAGGATAAATTAAAAGATATGAATGAGCTTGTAGATTTACTTGGAATGGAAAGTGCGGAACGTGGTACAGATGCAACCGGTGTGGCATATTCGATTTTGGGTAATATGAAGATAAACAAAAGTGCGGTAAGTGCGTATAAGTTTAATCCGAATATTCCGAAATTCGTAAATGCAGTAATCGGTCACACAAGACACAGTACACAAGGTGATAAGAGCAAGAACTACAACAATCACCCATGGAGCGAAAAGGTGAAGAACTGTCAGTTTGCACTTGCTCATAATGGTGTACTGTTCAATGATAAAGAACTTCAGAAGAAGTATAACTTTAAAAGCAAAATTGAAACAGATTCATTCGTTGCAGTGCAACTGTTAAAATATAAAAATGCACTTAATTTTAAGTCGATAAAATTTATGGCTGAAAGTATAGAGGGAAGTTTTAGCTTTAATATACTTGATAATCATAACAACCTGTATCTCGTAAAAGGCGATAGCCAATATCACTTATTCATTTTAAAGAAAAGGGTGTGTATGTGTTCGCCTCGACAAAACAGATATTGTGGAAAGCATTGATCGACTCGGAATTGTTTCAAGATTTGGAGAATGGTAAGTATGAACATATTGTTCTCAATGAGGGTGACATTCTGAAAATCAAGAGTAACGGCAAACGCGAAAGAGGTCACTTCAATTATACCGAATCATACGGTAGACATTGGTACGATTACGGTTGCGGCTGCTATATTGATACGGGGTATGATGATTACTATGCGGAAGAATATCTTGAAGATATAAAGACAGTTGCCGCAATGCACGGTGAGGATCCGGAAGTGATACAGGAATTATACAACACCGGATACACACTTGAAGAATTAGAAGAAATGATTTACACTTGATATTAAAACAGTGCCGTTCGGCTCGTTCCTGTCAAGATAGAAAACAGAAGTGTTGCATACAATTTTCGCCTTAGAAATTATCCGCTTTCACATCATCACACATCAGCCGCTTCATCTTGTCCTCCAAGGTGTCCTTGCTCTCTGCGCTGAAATGAACGCCGATGATATAGGTGGTGCTGCCCATTTTCATGCTGAACGAGCCTGCCGGATTTGCTTTGGGTGTTTGGACTGCTTTGTTGTTCTGTGCCATGCGATACCTCCTTGAAACGGAAAAAGCCAGACAGGGTGTGTGTCGGCAACGAAGTCCGGCAACGGGCTTCAAAAAACCTCGAACATAGTCCTATCTGGCTCTTATACTGTTTTTGCTTTTTTCTTTTATTTCTCCGTTGCTTTCGTTGTCAAGCTTCTTAAAATCCTTGTAAATAAAAGAGATTTAAGGGATTAGCCCAGCAACGGGGTCGGCAACGGGATAGCAACCAGCTCGGCAACACGGTCAGTTTATCAGAAGGGAAGCTCCATCTGTCGGGCTTCTTCCTCGGTCACCGCACAAAAACCGTCCGGCAAATCAGAGCCGGTTGCTGCTTGCTCGTTGCCGGAAGCAGCTCGCTCCCAACCTCGCTGTCTGCCGTACTTGGCAAAGATTCGGGGATTGGAAAACGCTGTCCAGCCCTCGATGCTGTTGTTCATGATTTCATTGATCTCTCGGATTTCCCATTGCTTCGGCTCGTCAAAGGAATGGTTCAGAGCTTCCGCATAGATCAGCTTGGAGCAGACCTGTGTGCCGTTGAAATCATCAAGGAAAGACTGAATCAGCCCTGCCTTGGTGTCCTCCGGCATGAACTGCTTTTGCAGCTCCCGCAGCTCCTTGTTCATTTGCTTGGAGAGAGTAAGATGAAAAGAACCACTCCGATAGATGGTCATTGCTTCTGCCCACATCAGGTCGATATACGCCCTCGATGCGGCTTCATCTTCCAGAATATGAACCTCGGCTCGTTCCGGGTGTACCATGATGGGCAGGAACCTTCGGTTGCCGCTTCGGTCAAGGGGCAGGAAGTCCATCGTATTGGAGCTGCCGCCGAACACGCATTGCCGCAATCGGTCTGCCGGATGGGTTTCATACGGCACTTTATAGGTTTCCTTGGCTCTGCTTATAAAGGACTTAATATCCTCAATACTTTTGGCATTGGCGGTGGCAATCATCTCGGACATTTCGATAATCCAATGTCCCTGCATCTTGCGGTAAACATTGTCATCGTCAATCCGTTTCAGGTCATCGGAAAACCACTCGTCTTTGATTGCCAGCAGCCGGAAGAAGGTGGACTTTCCTGCGCCTTGTCCTCCGACCAGACAGAGCATGGTTTCAAACTTGCTTCCCGGCTTGAACACCCGGCTGATTGCGCACAGCATGAACAGCCGCAGACATTCATAGGTGAACTCGCTTTCCTCTGCTCCGAGAAAATGGGGCAGGGCGCAGCGGATGCGCTCGGTGCCGTCCCATTCCAGACCGTTCAAATAGTCACGGATGGGGTGGTACTTGTTACAGTCAGCGACAATGGAGATTGCTTTCTGGATTTTCTTTTCGCTGGTCAGTGTGTACTGATCTTCCAGATAGAGCATCAGATAATTCAAGTCCGTATCGTTCAAGGTCGTTGTCGGCTTGCTCCACCAGAGCGGTTTCACAATATCAATGCGCTCCGTCAGGATATTGTAGCGGATCGCTCCTTCCAGCTTCGGGTCATTCTGAAATACGGTCAGACAGTTTCGTATGCTGTTTTTGACCGTTCCGTTATCGGTCGAGTCCAGACTTCCTCTGACTGCTTCCACGGTCATGCTCGTCTGGGTGTTCTGCAAATCGTTGCTCAAGATTCATCACCTCTTTTCTTTGCTCGGCAACCAGAGCCTTCTTTTCCTCGGCTGTGCCGTACAGAAGAACATCCAGCAGATATTCGATATGGCTTTCTCTTTGCAGTGCTTCCACGAACAGCGGATGCCATTCATCCTCCGGCTGCTTTGGTGCGTATTGCTGCTTCCATGTCCTGAGATGATGGAAGTAATCGGACAGCACCTTGTAGCATCTGCTTTCTTCCTGGCGGTATCTCTGTTCCGGGGTAGGCTCCCGGATATGGGGCTTGATTCGATGCTTCTGCCTGTTGTCGTAGCTGATACCGAAATCGTCAGCCAGCTTCATAGCGGCGGCTTTGCTGGGCAGTCCGAACAGACGGGAAACAAAATCAACTGCATCTCCGTCCGCTTGGCAAGCGAAACAATGGAAACGCTTGTCCACCTTCATACTGGGATCCTTGTCATTGTGAAACAGGCAGACTGCCATACCATGACGGTTGACCGGAATGCCGTACAGCTCTGCCGCCTGTCGGGTGGTCAAGTTCTGCTTGACCGCTTCAAATACATTCATTGCATCTTCCTTTCGGGAACAAAAAAAGACACCTGACATTTTCACAATGAAAACGGCAAGTGCCTTACAGTTCCATATTCTGTTTTTTCTGTTGCGGGGGGTTCTGCTCCTGCTGATTGCTGCTCTGCTCTTGCAGAAACTTCATCTTCTCCGTGACGGAGTGCTTCGGTTCGGGCTTCTTCTCGACCTCGGACTGCTCCGGTGTGAGGACTTTGCTGACCCAATAGCGAATATCTTTCATCGGCTGCAATTCCTCCTTGGCGGCGGCAAGCTGTCCGGCAAGCTCTGCGTAGGTCGCTTGCAGATTGCTGTACTCCGCTTGCAGGGAATCCAGATTGACATTCAAATCCACGCCCTGCTTTTTGAGATAGCGGAATGCTTTGTTGAAGCTGTCCAGCTCGTCCTTGTGGCTTTCCGCAAACGCTGCCTGTCGTGCTTTCCAGCCGATTTTCAGATACTTGTCATGAACCGCTTTGTGGGTCTGGCAGTCTGCCACGGCGTTCTGAATGCCGGTAATGACCTTCATGCGAACGGATGCTTTCTTCATGGCGGCGTTGATGCCCTTGGACTTCTCACTCATTCCTTGCAGGGCTGCATCCAAATCTTCCAGCGTGAAAAGCTCATGCTCTTTCAGATAGATGATGGCTTTGGAGACTGCCTTCAAATCATCGGTCGTGCCTTTCTGCTGACCGTATCTTGACCAGTCGCTGCGTTCTGCCTTTCGTAAGTTCAGATAGTCACGAAGCAGAAGAACCAGATCGGGCGAAGTGTTCTTTGCTTGTGCATCCGTTTCTGCAAAGACTTCCTTGGTCGCTTCCATAATGTCTGCAATCCAATTTCGCAGATTTCGGATGGTGCTGCGGATGGCATTCATCATGCGGTTGGCGGCTTTAATATCTCGGTTGAGATTGCCGATGTTGGTTTCAATGCCCTTGCGTTCCAGAGCGCAAACGGCGGCTCCCATATGGACGGTCGGAATCTTATCCAGTCCCTGCCGTTCATAAGAGCGCATATCCACTCGCTCAGGACTTCCGGCAAGTTCCAGATACTTGTTCTGAACAAGCTCCCAGCCGTGTCTCCATTCCTCGGCATGGTACTGCTCGTTCCAATCAACGGTATCCTCCTTGTGGCTTTTCCAGTTGCCGGAGGGAAGTCTGATACGCTCTCCGTTCTCATCAAGGTCATAAACCTTGCGGCTCTTGGGCAGCCACTTTCCGTTTTCATCAATGGCTCTCATGGTCAGCATGATATGGCAATGGGGATTGTGTCCGGGAGGATCTGGGTCATGGATTGCAAAGTCACAGCACATTCCCTTGGACACAAAATGCTCTCGGCAGTATTCCTGCATCATCTGCGGATACATTTCGGTCGGGGTTTCTCTTGGTAAGGCAACCACAAATCGCCTTGCAAGCTGTGAGTTCCATTGCTTTTCTACTTCCTCAGCTGCGTTCCAAAGTGTTGCTCGGTCAGCATATCCGGGTGGGGCATTGGTGGGCAGCATGACCTCTGTGTAAACCACCTCTTTCTTGTAAAGATAGTTTTTCATCTTCTGGTCGTACTCGGAAAACAGCTTCTCTCCGGCTTGGTAGGCAGCTCCGGCAACGGCAGAGCTGCCCTTGCTCCGCTGGACGATGCGGATTTCCAAATGTGGTACTGGCATTTTGGGTTGAACCTCCTTTCGATGATACAAAAAAAGACCGATACTTTTCAGTACGGTCGGGTGGGGAGATATTCACTTGTTGTCGGGGAATGATTGCTTGCAATCGTTCCTCGGCGGCAAGTCCACAAAGGGGTAGCTGGCAAAGCCAGCGCAGGGGAAGTGTAGCTTCCTCTGGATGATTGAAGCAAGGGACTTTTGCGGAAATCATCAAGCTCCCAGCAGGGGCTTTCGGTAGAACGCAATCACCATCTTTAGGTGGTGTATAATTGCGCCCTTGTCTCCGTCAAGGGTTTTCGCCCTCGTCCGCTTCCTGCGTTTCTCTCCGGCTCTCAATCAGCAGATTCAGCTTCTTTTGGATCGCTTCGCTCTGGAAGATGAAGGTCAGCAGCTCCATCACATCCTCATCGGTCAGGACGGTCGGCTCTTTCAAAAAGGTCTCCAACATTCCGGCACGAGTGCAAAGCCGATGGGTTCTCTCGCTTCTGGTCAGCCGTTTCAGCTCGCTCTGCAATCGCTTCTCCTTGTGCTTAGCTGCGGTCAGCTTGCGCTCCGCAACATACTGTTTGTGTCTCAGCTTTTCCAATTCTTCGCTCATGGGCAACTTCTCCTTTCTGATAATGGGCAAAACAAAAGCGACCAACTTTTTACGGTTGATCGCCTTTGGCTTGGGCATTATAAAGTTATTCTGCTATGAGAGCGTCAAAGCCCTGCGTCCTGATTTTCCTGTCTGCCTTCGACATATCCTCCATTGCTTTTATGAACATATTTCCTGCATCTATCATATCTTGTGCCAGACTCCAATCATCCGGAACAGGAATTAACATTTCTTGAATGTGTCGAGGTTGCAAGTGTTGCTGAACAGAACCGTATTCGTCCAACAGCATGAGAGCCAATGCCGTAGAAGAAGTAAAATAAGCAAGCAAGTAAGCCCTGAGATTTGCATCCTTGACACGAATACGAACAAGGTCATCACTGACAATGTAATTCTCAGCTAAATCCTTTGTTGCATAGGTTACTTTACCGATGGTTCCTGAACGAGATATTAAAATATCTCCTTCGTGAATTTTTAGCATATCAATACACTGTCTCTGCTGTGGATTCGCTTTTCTTGCATCCAGCCATTTTACTGTAAAGCGCCTAAGTTCCAGTGCTGCATTGGCAGTTAAGTATGGAACTAAGTTTGATGTGTCGGTTGGATTATCGACCTTTATGCTGGCAGAATTCCACCGTGGACCGATATAAATTCTGATGCCAGCTTCAAGCTGTCCCACCGTTGTTGTTGCCCAATTATCTTTATTGTCAAAAGCAAGGACGCTATCTAAGGCAGCATTTAACTTTGGCGAATAGTGTTGAGGATTGATGTTAATATGGTCTTTAACTTCACTTTTCTTAATGGTAAAGATATACTCGGACTTCTGATGTTCGTTGCCAGATAAAAAGTCAATATACGCATCCGCAATTTCATTTAGATCATGATTCAGAACGCCGGTGCTATTACCATTTCCGTCCAAAACAAACACAGAATTGCCTTTAGAGTCCTGTCCAATTCTCTGAGACATTGCCATAAAGATATTGTAATCTTCTCGTGGCATTTCACCATCTTCAGGTTTTCTTAAAAAGAGAATACAGGTTCTTACTCCCGTGTCTGGCTGAAATGTGTCTTTATGAAGCGTAACAATACCAGATAACTCACATCTATCCAGAATCCATTCTCGGTAGGCTTCATAGCTTACATTGTCCAAAATCCCCTTCGGCAGAACAATTCCCATTCGACCGCCTGGTTTCAGCCAGTCGATACATCTTTCGATAAATAAGAGTTCCGGAGCTTGATGCGGCAAAATATCAGAGTCACTCCCGGAAAAAACAAAAGTACCATCATCATTTTTCTTAAAACTATGACCAAAGGCATAGCTTTTCAAGATGGATCTATCTGAAATCTGAGATTCTACTTTTTGTCCAGAAAACGGGGGGTTTGTGGCAATTACAGAAGGGGCATTGCTCTTTCCTTTCGCACATCTTGATACAATCCATGGGTCTAATCTGGAATACAAATCAAGAGAATTGCCACGGGTCATACCAGATTGACCATCACCAGTAAGCAACATTGCACACTTCGCAATCTTAACCAATCTGGCGGCTATTTCTACAAGGTACACGCTGTCCTTGATGATATTCAACTGACGATCTCTTGAGGGCGAATTAGGTGCTGTTCTGGAAAGAACCTTTCTTCTTAGATACCTGAAAATTCCAGTTGCAAATCCACCACTTCCGCCAGCTGGATCCAGTGTGTGTTCTCCAATTTCTGGGTCAAGCATTTTTACCATCATATCAATTACAAGGCGATTTGTAAAAAACTGTCCTTGTTGTCTCTTTAGGTTGATATGTGTGAATTGCTCATAGGTTTCTCCCATGAGATCCCAATCATCAGCTTCATCGTTTCTCGCAGCTAAACTCCAATTTTTTAGAACGCCAACCGCTTCTGCTATGCAATCATCACCAACTTGAATTTTCTCATGTGCATCAAAAACATCTGGAAACTGATCTGCATATTCTCTAAAAAGTTTTTGAATTTCCGTAGCTGCATGCTTTCTTCCCTCGGCGGTTTGAAAATCGTTTTCGGTTATCCAGAAACGAGGAAACTCGCCGGGCGTTGTTTCATCCTGAATTTTTGCAAGAAGGATTCTAACCATATCCATAGCAAGGTCAAAATCCTCGTTTTCCATTCCTCTGCCATACAATTTGTTATGACAGGACGAGAGAAGAAAACGAACATTGTGAGGTCTTGGTAATTCACTTTTACTGGGTATTGAATCCGAACCAGACCAGTTTTCTCTATAACGGGGGAGGGTTAGAATTTCATCCAGCCCCACTTCTCCGCCAGTTTTTTTCTTATATACGCTAATTCCATTTCCGTTTGTCCATACACCGCCAACCGCAGAAGTATTGAAAATGTAAGACACCAACTGTGAATAGCCTTCTGTTGCGTTTGGCTTTTTACATTCCACTACAAACAAAATGTTTCCCTGATCTCTTTCGAGACAGGCTTTCTTAGATGTATAGACTACAATGTCAGCTCGAATTTCGGCACCATCATCAGAACTTAGAATTTTTGATCCCTGTTGGACAGGAACCTCTCTTGCAATGATGTTTTTGGGGTAGCCATAATCCGATTGCAGGATATTGATAAATCGCTGACGCACCCTTTCTTCTGGTGTGTCTTTCAGAATTTTCCCTGACAATGTATCAATGATGTCACCTTCATCATTGAAATTTACCTCAATCAGTTCCATGTTGTTCCTCCTGACTTAGTTTATGAGACTTATCGTCCTGCACAAATTCTAAAATATCATCTACCTTACAATTCAAAGCAAGACAGATTTTCTCAATGCTGTCCAACGATACATACTGATCACGCCTTAATCGGGTCAGAATATTTGGACTGAACCCGGCTTTTTCAGTCAATTCGGAAGCTTGTATGCCTTGGTCTATCAACAAATGAAATAGTTTCTTATATGTTACAGCCATATTGCCCTCCGTTCGCAAGAAATCTAACATCGGTATTATATCACGATAAAGTGAATTTTTCAAGTATATAGTAATCATCGGCTTTGGATATTGGTGCGCCTTAAACTAAGAACTCTGATGGAAACGGGATGGCTAATGATCTATACCTTGCTATGTAGCTGCGGTCAAAACATCGGATGCAAACCCGACATTTTGACCGCATATCGCCCCTAACTGTTACATTATTCCGTTCGGCTTTTGAACCCTAATAGACAGTCTGGACTTGTCCAGCACATAGATCACGCCGCCCTGGGCGAAGGACTTTTCCAAGCGGCAAAGGTCGGGGTGCTTCTTACTGAACGCTGCCAGCCGCTTCCGCAGTCCGGCATTGTAGGTCTGGATGTGGGCGGTGTCCTCGCCCTCGTTGAACAGGATAATGGTCTCTTTCTCATACTTCGTCAAGGTCATACTCGTCATCCTCCCATTCAGCTGCCGGACAGCCACTCACGATGCGCTCAAAAGCCTTTTCATAGCGCAGATATGTTTCCATCTCTAAGCGGAGATTGAAGAACATACAGCGATACCAACGGTCGGCGGTCGGGGCATTCATTTCCCTTGCGATTGCAAGGAAGAAATGCTTTACAGCCGGATCAGGGGCAAGTTCTGCCAGCGTACAGAAACGGTTGACCGTTGCTTTACGGTTGGGACAGCCAAAGGCGTACAGTGCTTTCTTCTGGTTCATTGTCATCGTTTTACTCTCCTTTAATTTGATAAAATAAAAGCGACAGGGACTTCACAAGGAAATACCTGTCGCTTTGCTGACGATATAAAATTGTTGGGTCAGGACTTGATAAAATCACGCAGTCCGTAGTTAATAACGGCGATTCTAATAATCAGCCATTCCGCAATGTGAGGGATGATAAAGACCACAAAGGCAACTGCCAGCAGTCGGAGCGTTTCTGCTCCTGCGCTGATGCCGAACATCCATCCGGCAATCGTTATCAGGAACATCAGCCCGGCAAGCAGATTGAAGATAACGGTCGAAAACTGCGTGAAGAAGATACCGACCCATTGTATCAAGGTGACTGCCGCAACCAGCGGCAGCACCAGAATCTTAATGATTAGCTTTATCAGTCCCATGGTTTCCTCCTTGCTTAGCTGTAAATCAGCTCGTCCTTAATGACTTCCTCTGCCTGTGCCACACAAGCGTTCATCTGGCGAACCCATTCAAGCTGATTTGCGGCTTTGAGCCGTTCGGTCACGCCGTATTGTTTCATCAGCTGGGGAAGGATGGTGTTCATACGGCTCTTGGCGGCGGCTTCAATTTCCGCACAATGGGATATAGCGTTTCGCTCAGTACCATCTCCGAAAAGAGAAACGGCTGTGCTATCCGCAGATACGACTTTCGCATCAGCCCCCACTTTCCAAGACGGATATTCGGGTTTTGCAGTTGAATGTCGGGGATGTAGTAATCTCCGCTCTTGATGAATTTCAGTTCCATAATGTCCTCCTTAATGCTTGTCGCTGATGATTTCAATGCGCTCATACAGCCCGGAATCATCGTTCAGAAACAGGTTCTTGTGATGCTCTGCTTCGGCAAGAGAACGATAGTAATATTCCTCGTCCGGCTTGCCGTCCTTGCGGACAAATCTGACTATCCATAACTCGTTCATGCTGGAATATCCTCCTTTTCTGCTTTCTTTTTGTGGTAGTCCTCTCTGCGCTTGGCAAGGTGGGCTTCGTATCGTTTGATGGCTTCGGGGTCTCCGGCTTCCGCATCGGCTTTCAATTTCTGATAGCACCTAACGGTGGCTTCGCTCTGATATTTCCGCTTCTCAGCCAGCTTCCTTGCGGCTTCTTCATCGGTCTTGGCAAGCTCCACAAGGGCTTCGTGTTCAGCTTTGCGCTTGGCAGTCCTTGTGCGGATATACTCCTTTTTTCGGGCTTCCATCATGGCGGCGTACTCTGGATCAGCTGCCATCCTCGCTTCCTCACGCTCCTTTTTGCGCTGTCTGGCTTCGGCTTCCTTGGCTCTCATTGCTTCCAGCTGCTTGGCTGCTTCGGGGTCTGTCTTTGCCTTTTCTTTCAGCTCAGCCCGTGTCAGTTTGTTTTTCTTTTTGGCTCGCTCCACTCGCTTACGCTCAGTTTCGAGCATCTTTTCATGCTTGATGCGCTCTTTTTCCTCTAACTGACTGATATATTCCGGGCTGGCTTCTCTGGCTTCCTTTAGCTTCTGGCGGTGCTTCTGATTTCGTTCACGCTGATATGCCAGATGTTCTTCATACTGTGCGATAGCGACCGGGTCTCCGGCTTCCGCAGCTTCTCGCATAGCATACAGCTTTTGCTTTCTGCGTTCTTCCGAGCGTTTGCCCTATTCCTGCTTCTTTCGCAGCTGTTCGGCTTCGATGGCGGCAATGCGTTCTTCCTCGGAAACAGCTTCAACAGGCGGGTAGTAGTTACCGATGAAATTGAAATGAATATCAATGTTCTGCTGGCGGTAAATGGTTCGACCGCCTGTGGCTTCGTGAACCTCAATCCTGTCAATGAATGCATAGAGCATAGTGTCGGTCAGCTCCTCGCAGTCCCGGTATTTCTTGACCAGAGCGATAAAACGGGATGCGTCCACCTGCTTGATTTCGTCCTGCTGAACCAGATTTTCCAGCTCTGCAACACGCTTTTCCAGCAAAATCTGTTCTTCATCGTACTGCTGAATCATGCGCTGTGCCTGTCGCTCCGGCAGCAAGCCGCTCAAGGTACTCTCATAGAGCTTGTTGATTTTCTCGTCCAGCTCAGCCATTCGCTTCTTTGCTTCGGCAAGTTCCTGATAGCCGTTGTTTGCTGTTCTGGTCTGCTGCTCATTCCAAACGACTTTGAGCTGCTGAATAAACTCGTCCTCGTTTTCAAGGACATATTTGCTTACTGCCTGAATTGCCTGTAAGATTGCTGCTTCCAGAACCGATGTTTTTACATAGTGAGAAACACATTCTCCGCTCTTGCTCCGATAATTGCCACATTGAAAAGCGGAATCTGAATCATAGTGCTTTTCGCTATGATTTGCTTCAGGGCTGATAAATCCCATTCTTGCGCCGCAGTCAGCACAGTACACCAAGCCGGACAGGCGGTGGGAGTAGGTGCCGTTCGCCACTCTCGGCTTTTTCTTCGAGCGGATCTTTCTGGCAATATCCCATGTGTCTTGGTCGATGATGGCTTCATGCGTATCGGGAAAAATCATCAGCTCGTCCGGCGTTGCGGCTCTGCGCTGCTTGGTCTTGAAGTTCTCGCAGATGGATTTGCCCAACACAGTATGACCGAGATATTCCTGCCGATCAAGGATGTAGCCAACGGTGGTTGCACTCCATCGGTAAGGGTCTGCCACATTCTTGTGTCTGCAATTCTTCGGCTGATTTAAGGCTGCATAAGCGGAGGGAATCAGCACTTTGTCTGCTGTCAGCATTTCCGCAATGGCGGTGGTGCTGTTGCCCTGACAAACCAGACGGAAGATTTTTCTGACAACCTCTGCGGCTGGCTCGTCCACGATGAGGGTCTGCTTATCGTCCGGCTTCCTCTTGTAGCCATACGGGATAGAGCCGCTGCATCGCATTCCGTCTTTCATTCTGGACTTGAAGATTGCCTTGATTTTGTTGCTGGTGTCCTTGGCGTACCACTCGTTCATGATGTTCAAGAAC
Source organism: Firmicutes bacterium AM55-24TS (assembly GCA_003460745.1). Lineage (GTDB taxonomy): Bacteria > Bacillota > Clostridia > UBA1381 > UBA1381 > Hominilimicola > Hominilimicola fabiformis. Next base: position 2,548 of record QTVU01000048.1, on the reverse strand, counting down.
GGCGTGAAGTCATTGTCCTGCGGGGTAGCACTGTCTACATTGTTGTTGATGGCTATGAACCGAACGCCCTTTTTCGGGAAAAGGATTTCTGTGTAGTAGCCAACTTGCAGATAGTTTCTACCAAAACGACTGAGATCCTTTACCATAAGGGTCTCCACTCGTCCGGCTTCGACTTCTTCCAGCAGGGCGGCAAAACCGGGACGATTAAAGTTCGTGCCGGAATAGCCGTCATCATAGAAGTGCCGGATATTTCTCAGCCCATGCTGACGGGCATATTCTTCAAGATATTTCTTTTGGTTCTGGATGGAGTTTGATTCTCCAGCCTGTTCATCATCTCTTGATAAACGCTCATATAGAGCTGTAATTTTGATTTCTTCTTTCTTTGCCACGGTTTTACCTCCCTTCTTTATGTAATTAAGCAGGTAAACATCGGTCGTGCTTGTGAAACACACCCTTTGTCTATCTGCTTATAGTATAACCGTTAGGGTGGGTAAAACCAAACTAACGGCATTGTTTTTTATTTTATATAATTATTAATTCAGTTATGGTATTCCATTGCGGTAATACAAATTCATCGAAACTTGTGTTTTGCAAAATGAGTAATCAAAAGATTATTATATGATTATTACCAGAGTATTCTTGAGGACGATATTTTTGCAAATACACAAAAACCACCTCAAACAATGGATGAGGTGGTTTTGTGATGTAAAATTTATGGATAGGGTAAACTAATTAATATTTTACGATTGTTTCCAACTCTGTTATGCCTTTTTTTATCTTGTATGAGACAAACGGTGTAGCCGTTTTTTGATATACAAGGCTTGTATTCGGGTGGAACGATACCACTTCGGGAGTACCACCCGTTGTGCTTTCAACAGAGCAGAAAGAGAAGTTGTTTTTAACTGTAACAACCCCGTTGCTTTCGAATGATGTACATTCTGCACCGTCAACGCATGATACTGAAAAACCTGCGTCACGAGCTATGCAATCATAATCACTTGTGACTTTATGACGGTGAATATGTCCCCCTTCAATAGGGATGAGAGTAGTTTCGACTTTGATACCTTTGAAAGGAGACCAGAGAGAGAAAAGAGAATTTTCTTTCACAGATATTTTTAGGGAGAGTCTGCGAGTGAAAATGTAGCCGTCTATTTCAAATGAGAGAGTACTGTCTGCACCTGATTGATTGAAGAATTTGTTTGAGCGTGGAACACTGAAACCAAATTCCGAACTGTATGCAAATTTGCAGTATTTCTCTGACACATGAACATGATTGATGTAATGTAACCTACCCGGTGTGAGAGCGGTTACTGCATTACCGCTATGCTGAATTATCAGCTGAGCCTCCGACTGCAATACTGTTTGGTATTGGTCGAATAGCGGGAACGGTAACGGTTCTGCTTGCCAAAACGGATGATTTCCCGGAAGTGCAAGCAATATAAATGCTTTCAAACTCCAGTATGGTGACCCCGGAGAATTGTAGCTTTCTGACATATGTAAATTAGTGTATCTGTAACCTATTGTAAGAACACCGCCGTTATCGGTTATCGGATGAGAAAACCATTCTTCAAAGTGTCTTACGATTATGCCCTTGATAATTCCGTGACTGAACACGGGTACATCGGCATATATACACGCACTCCAGAATGCCGCTTGTGCAAATCTGTATGTAAGTGAACGTCCGTATACCAATGCACGACCTTTATCGTCAAACCAATAGATATATTGTTTTGCAAATTCTGCGGCACGTTCTTTGTATAATGCACTTCTTTCGGGGTCGCTTTTTTAGCATACTTTGGCGTATATTAAGCTGTAGAAATGCAAAGCGAATGGAATATAATAATCACGTTGTTCCGTAACGCCGTCTTTATACCAACCGTTGCCGAGATAATATGAATCAAGTCTTTCCAAACCAAAATCGATTAAATGTTGGTCGTAAGGCTGTGATAAACTCTTTAGAGCAAGGTTTACAAGTACGGGGAACAGACGCCAGTTGTTATCCGATACTTCGTATGAATTGCTTAAAAGCAAGAAGTCTGCAAGATTCTTTTTTACGTTATCGTCAAGCGGTTCCCATAGCTTGTCGGGAGCTAAAAGCAAGCCGTAAGCTATAGCGGCAATTTCAACGAACTTTTGGTCGTAATTTCTAAATCCGCCCCAGTATTCTTTTGAGTTTGGGTTTGTTCCGGCACTTAAACCTTTGGCGTATATTTCCGAAAAATCTTCGATATTTTCGCCACCTACCCATAAAGGAACAAGTCCCCATAAAACTCTTGAAAAGCCTTCCATAGGAATTGTACGGTCCTCGAAAGCGGCTCCGGTATGTCCAAGATAAAGATTGGCACATTCTTCGGAATAATGCTCTTTTAAAGGAAGCACAAGCTTTTCAAGCAAATCTGTAAAATATTTTTTTATTATAAACTGTACTCATTTTGTATCTCTATTAATTATTTGACATATTAAATTATAACGATTAAATGTAACAATTGATTTATTTGATATATCTATTATACAGCTAATTATTCTAAATGTCAACAGTTATTTATAA
>QTVU01000047.1 GCA_003460745.1 Firmicutes bacterium AM55-24TS | reverse complement strand
ACCAATGTATCACACCGTAATCAACCACGGATTAAAAGGTTGATAGAAAGGAGAAAGGTATAATGTAAATGACTGTTAGATGAGTCTTTTTTACATTATACCAGGTATATCAATGCAATCAAAAAAAATTTTGAGTGGTTTGCTATCCGCAGTTATTTTTACAAGCGCTTTGCCTGTTTTCGCAGCAAACGACAATTTTACTGAAAATACTAAACCGCTTATAGAAATCACCTTTGATGAAAATGGTACAAAAAGCGGCTCGTTTGCGGCAACAATCGGCGGCACTGTTAAAGAACACGGAACTGTTGATTATGTTACAACAGAAAATGGCACAAAAGCATTATCGCTGACGAGAAATGCCGGTAATTATCTTGAACTTCCGGACGGAATATTAGCAGAAAAAGAAGCCGCCACTATAAGTTTTTGGTTAAAACCCGGCAGTAACGATAATAATTGGGCGTTTATGACAACACCTATCACAAACGGCTCACAGCCGTCAGGCAATAAAGAACAATATCTTGGTGTATTTACAAAGACAAACTCTATTACTGCCGAGCGTTATAATAACAGCGGAAAACGTCTAAGCAACATTACAGCAAGCGGAGATTATACAGAATGGCGGCATATAGCAATCACATACGAAACCAACGGAACCAAAATATATGTAGATGGAAAACTCGAAATTTCTGATACTGCTGCTGTTGATATTAAATCGCTTATGACATCTGATGCGAAAACGTGGATAGGACACGCAAATTGGGGCGAAGGCGAAGGTTTTAGCGGTACGATTGACGATTTCAAGCTGTATGGAACAGCACTTGAAGAAAACGAGATAAAGGAACTGTCAAAAGGCAAACTGAATGGTGATGCTCCATTGATTGATACAACTCCTGTTAATATCAAAAAAAGCGTCGGAGGAAATCCCGTTATAAAAACTGATGGCAGCGGAAATATGATATACTCCGGCGACCCTGCAGCAGTTGTTATTGATGATACTGTTTATCTGATAGTAGGACACGATGTAGCAAAAGCAGGCGGCGGATATAATATGCCTGATTGGTTGTACTATACGTCAAAGGATATGGTAAATTGGAGTTACGGAGGTGTATTGCTTAATCAGGCTGATGTCCCGTGGAGAAAATACCGTAACGACGCTTGGGCAAGTCAGATGATACCTTATACAAATAAGGAAACGGGTCAAACACAGTATTATTTCTATTTCTGTACAAGACACAATGAAAACTATGACAACGGTTATATTCAGTATTCTATCGGAGTTGCTGTTGCGGATAAGCCGGAAGGTCCATATACTCCGCTTGATGTTCCTCTTGTTGACGGCGGAATTACTGTTGGAGGCAGACCACATAGTTATGAAGATATTGACCCTACCGTATGGATTGATACAGACGAGAACGGAATGGAACACCGCTATCTGATGTGGGGAAACGGAAGCTGTTATATGTGTGAGCTTAACGAGGATATGACATCTGTAAAGGATATGAACAACGACGGTGAAATCACTATGGGAGATAAACAGCCTGACGGAACATTTACAGGAGATATTAAATATGTTCAATGCGAAAATGAAATAAGCGGTCAACCGTTTACGGAAGCGCCGTGGCTGTACCGCAGACAGGACGAAAAAGGAAACTATTACGGTAAATATTATATGTTCGGAGCGTGGGGCTGGTCGGAAAAAATGGCGTATGCCACAGCCGACGACCCGTGGGGAACTTGGACATTCCAAAGCGTAATAATGGAGAATACATTGACATCAGGCACAAATCACCCGTCTGTAATTGATTTCAACGGTAAAACATATTTCATTTACCATTGCGGCGCATTACCGGGCGGAACAGGCGGCTCAAGAAGCGTTTGCATACGAGAGCTTGAATGGAACAGCGACGGTACAATCGGTCTTATGGAAGAAACCTCCGCAGGACTTGGAGGTTTTACAAGCACAATACAAACGAATGACGGAAAATATCTCGGACACGATAATTTCAAAAATCCGCAGGATAGTGGCGAGGGTATTTATAAAATTGATATAAAAGCCTTTGACACGGCTATGAATACGGATACGGCTTGGGAAATTGTTTCAGCAAGAAGCGTTCCTGACGGAGCAGATGCGGATAATTATGTTTCCATACAATCAGAAAACAGAACAGGATATTTCATAAAGTCAAGCGTAAGTGCATATTCGGGTGAGGTGGAAACAAAAATCGCATCTGATAATGTAGGAACAATGGGAGCAAAGATGAGCTATAAAACAGTAAAGGCTCTTGACGGCTCGGAAAAAATATCGTTTGAGAGCGTGGCTTATCCGGGACAATTTTTATGTTTTGCTGACGGCACACTTAAAACTGTCGCGCCCGATGAAAGCGATTATGCGTCCTGCTCGTTTAATATACTGCATAATACAGCTGATGACCATAAAGCAAGCATAACAAACGAAACTGTAAATAAAGAAAACATAACCTTTAATCTTAATAATGCCGACGGACAAACTGTTACAGTATATATTGCAGAATATGATAACGGAACTCTCGTTCAGGCTGCTTGTGAAAACAATATGTCAATCACAAGCAATAGTCAAACAATAACCGTGCCTTTCATCAAAACGGATAATAAAAATGATACGGTGATTTTTGTTTGGGACGGTATGAAACCTGTTACAGATAAAAAAAGTATAGAATAAACATTGAAAGCTGCCTATGAGGGCAGCTTTTTTATCGGTTTCTAAACAGCGGATTATCAACTTTATAATTAAATTTAGCTTTATATTCACTCATACTGTATCCTGTATAATCCTTAAATATATGATTAAGATGCTGCGGTGAAAAATCAAAATCCTCATATATAAGGTATAAGGGTCGGTCAACATTTTCAAGTTCATCTTTCAATTTTTCTGCCGCATACGATTTGCAAATTCGGTAAAGGTCATTCCCGTATGCTTTTTGAAAAGGCGGCATAAATGACGCGGGGTAATATTGTGTATTTTCGCAAGCTCGCTAAGTGATACCTTTGAATGGATATTTTTCTGTATATAATTTTCTATCTGACCTATAATCATATTTGAATTAGCCGCAATACTCATATTCTTTGACGCACTGTATATACGGAATATATTTATAATAATGACAGGAAGAAAATATTTTACAGTGTATTCAAATGCAGGCTGATTATAAGCGAAATCATCAATAACGCGAACCATCATATTCCTTATAAACAATTCATTTGTATCGTGAGTATAAATATACGGTATTTTTCCGATAAGAAAATCAGATATGTCAGGGAAGTCATTTTTGAGTTTTGATAATTTCAATGGCAGATAATCAGGTAAAAACGAACAGGAATAAATTCCTACGGCATTATCGCCTTTGGCTTTTTTGTCTTTTGCAAAATTGAAAGAGTATAACTTAAACTCCGTATTTGGATTTATCAGTAATATATCATTATCAAAAAGCTCAATACTATCGCTGCCGCATTCGAATTTACCGTGATGCTGTGAAGCGTGAGCAATATATATAAGCATAATATTAGGATTTGTCTGTAATTCTTTATCTGCTTCAACAGAGGTATGCTCAACAAACATACCGCCGTGTTTTTGAAGCAGTTCGGTGTCATAATATAGTTTATACATAAACTCCACCTCCAAAATGTTGTATTTATTTTAGTATATCAGCTTTTTATCAAACTGTCAAATTGTAAACATTGCACAAAAAATATAGCGATACTTATACAATATATATGAATTTATTTTATGTCTAAATATATTCAAAATAGGTCTATATAGCACTTGAGATTTAAGTCCTGCGGTAATATAATTAAATTAAGGCAAAAAGTATAAACAAGCCTTTCAAAATAACAGCAGCCGCAAGCGGCTTCGTTTGCGGCTGCCCTCTCCCTTTCAAACTGTATTTAATAATAAGTTAAATAAAAATATATCAAGGAGGAAAACAAAATGAAGGTAAAAAGACTTATCAGTGCGGCGCTTTCAGGAATTATGCTTTTGTCGTCAGGCGGCATTATTCCCGTTAGTGCGGAGGAAACAACCCAAACACCGCCGGAATTACAGCGGTTTACGGAGGACACAAAGCTGTTTGACATAACGGATTATTATACAAATCCGGGCGGCACAACACAGCTTACAGGCACAGACGAGAATGGCGCGGGCTGGACGCTTGCAGAAGGAACTACGCTTGACAATGATACAAATCATTTCTTGGGTATGCACGCAGGCGATACTGTTATGGGAAACGGCTACGGAGCAGATATGGATTGGATTGCTATGAGTTTCAATATGGTAGCTAATTCAAGCGGAGATTTTGCTATGTATGACATAGCCGATAAAGGAATTATCGGCAACTGCTATGCTAATTCTTCAAAGAAAGACGACTATTTTTGGATTGGACACGGAGAACGTAGCTATGGAGGAACGATTGCAGACAGTCAGCCTGTAAACAGATTTTCGCATTATCTGAAAACAGAAGTGGCAACGGCATCGGGTGAAACAAAAACAGGTAGGTTTAATCAGTCGCTTAAAACCAATCCTAATTCTATTACTTGTTCAATCGTTGTGGAAAACGAAAATGGAACGGTATCAGAGCTTATAGACAGCGTATTGACTGCAAATTCCGAAAATACTGCTGTTGATGCCGAAGCAAAAACATATACAGGTGATTATTATACCGTAAAAACCTATCAGAATAATGATTTAATAAGCACGGAGTATTATTCAGGACATATTGACGGTATAAAGAAATTCAGCCATAAAGGAACGAACTATTACGGAAACCTCAAAATTTACGGCGGAGTAAATACTGAGCCGGAGAAAACACCGACTATCGCTATTGATTACACAAACGAAAAGCTGACAGGCTTTATGTTAAACGAAAAATATACAATAGACGATACGGAAGTAATACCTACGGAAACAGACATTGATATAACAGAATATATCGGTAAGACAATTTCTATTATCAAAAAAGGTAATGGCACAAATACAACGGACAGCGAAGCACAGTCGTTGATTATTTCATCACGTCCAAATGCTCCATCTGTTAGCGTAGCTGCGCCGGAAACAGCAACCGGACAAGGCAAAATCACAGGCACGACAACGGCTATGGAATATAAGTCAGAAAGCGGTAATTGGACGGATTGTACGGCTGATAATACGGAAGTATCGACAGGTAAATACAGTGTTCGCACAAAAGCAACGGATAATGCTTTTGCAAGCGCAGAAGCAAGTGTAACTGTTCCGTCATATACTGCGGTTAAGGAAACAACACCGACTATCGCTATTGATTATTCAAATGAGAAGCTGACAGGATTTACTGCAAATGCAAAATATACAATAGACAATACGGAAGTAACACCTGCAACAACAGACATTGATATAACAGAATATATCGGTAAGACAATTTCTATTATCAAAAAAGGTAATGGCACAAATACAACGGACAGCGAAGCACAGTCGTTAGTTATTTCCGCCCGCCCCAATACTCCGTCCGCATCTGCCGAAAACGAGCAGACATATCAGGGAAATGACGGAAAAATTACAGGCGTTACAACAGATATGGAATATAGAAAGTCCTCAGAAAATTCGTGGACAGCTTGCGGAGGAACGGAGATTACAAGTCTTGCACCGGGAGAATATAAAGTACGAATAAAGGCAACAAACAGCGCATTTGCAAGTATTGAACAGACATTAACAATAACTGCAAAGCAGCAGTCTGTTACCCCTCCCTCACCTCCGATAGAAGATAACGAAATGACAGCGTATGTGTTCGCATATTTCCGTCGTCCGCCGGGACAGCGCGATGACGAGCGTATTTGTCTTGGAGTTAGCCGCGACGGATATTCTTTCCGTACATTAAACGGCGGTGAGCCTGTATTTGCACCGAAGAAAATTCATACGCCGACTTTACAGTATGAGGCGCTGCGCGACCCGTTTATTATGCGCGGCGAGGACAGTAAATTTTATATTGTCGTTACCGACTTGTTGGGAACGGCAAACCCAAATCATCAGATAACAATTTATCCGTCAGATGATTTAGTAAATATAGAGCAAGGTATTGTTGTTGATTACAGCAAGTATGCGGGTTTTGAAAACACAACACGCGCGTGGGCACCACAGATTATTTGGTGTCCTGAACATCAGAACGCTGACAATACAAAAGGTGCGTATATGATTTATCTTGCAATCTGCAAGGGCAACCCTGCCACAGAGTCAACAGATATGTATAAGCATTTCACAACAGATTTAAGCGACCCTACAAAGTACACTGTACCCGAAAAAATGCTTGCGGGTGAAACAGAAGCGTCTATTGACGGCGATATTATATATGATGAAAAACATAGTGAGTATATAATGTACTATAACGGTCAGCAAATTGCAACGTCCCAAACCATTGACGGTACATACACAAAGCAGAATAAAACAGTATTCGGAGATACAAGAGCAGTTGAAGGCTCAAATATGTTTAAGCTGAACAAGACGGGCAAGCAGACAGAGGATAAATGGATATACTGTGCTGATGGCGGTTCATTCGGCACAGGCTTCAATATGGCAGAAACTTCTGATTTTACTACATACAAGGAATTAAAAGCTGCTGACGGTGGTTTCGACTATGATTTTACGCCGCGCCACGGCTATGTAGTACCGATTACGGAAAGCGAGCTTAACAAGTTAATGGATACATACGGATATGTTGACCTGCCTGATAGATTTTCAGAAAATCCGCTTGTTAATGTAACGCTTCCCTACACTGAAAGAGGATATAAAATCGCAGGAAATATTACGCTCCCTGAAAGTGTTGATGGAATGTCAATTACTTGGACGTCAAGCGACAGCGACACAATCAATACGTCAAAAACGGAATTTACAGCGGAACAAAAAGCGCAGTACGGAGCAAATTATACTGAAATTCCCGCAGGCAAGGTTACAAGACCGACAAACGCAGATAAAAAAGTAACGCTTACCGCAGCAGTTACAAAGGACGGTACGGAATACACAAAGAAATTTGTCGTAACGGTTAAGAAAGCTCCTCAGAAGAATTACGCGCAGATGGACGCAGACGGAGATTTCAAGGGTTACCTTTACGCATCATTTATTGAACCGCCAAAAGACGCAAACGGACAGCAAGTATATTTTGCGTCATCAGACGACGGCAGAAATTGGACTGATTTGAACAATAATAAGCCTGTTCTCACCTCGACAATGGGTACAGGAAGCACACGCGACCATTACATAGTACGCGCGCCGGAGGGCGACCGTTTCTATATTATAGCGACAGACTTAAACTGCTTTGCAAAGAACGGAACTTGGACGCAATATGCAGAAGCAGGAAGTAAATCGCTTATGATATGGGAGTCTGACGACCTTGTGAATTGGTCAAAGCAAAGAATGGTACAGATTGCAGACGATAACACGGGTTGCGCGTGGGCGCCCGAAGCAATATATGATGAGCTTACAGGCGAATATATAGTTTATTGGTCGGGACACGATATAAATGAAAACAGCGCAAACTACGGTAAAAAGGTGGTATATTACTCCAAAACAAGAGATTTCTACTCGTTTACACCGCAGAAGCAGTATGTAATACCGGCGGACACAGACGGAACAGCAGAAGGTACAAGCGATAATTTTATTGATACCACTATGATTAAGGGCAGCGACAATAAATTTTACCGTGTTACAAAATATGAAGGAACAAGCCCTACACGCGTATTTATGGACGTTGCCGACTATCCTCTCGGAACCTTTACAAGAGCAAATACAAATCTGACAACAGACAATGCCCTGCTTGGTACAGAAGGTCCGGGTTGGTTTAAGTATAATAAGGACGACGCTGAAACTTTTGGTGCAAAATACTGTTTAATGCTTGACGGCTATAACGGTCCGAATAAAGGCGTTGGTTTCTTCCCGACAACAGTAACAGACCTTAACGGAGGCGACAGCTTTACATTTACAAGACTGACATCAGGCTTTAAGATGAGAACAAGCGCAAAGCACGGAGGTATTATTCAGCTTACACAGGAGGAGCTTGACAGAGTAAACGAAGTGTATAAATCATACGAGCATAACTATGTTGATGAAAAACCGACAGCGGCAGTATCGTATGACTTTGAAAATAATGCGCTTACAGATATTGCAAACGCAAACTTTACGACAGGCGCAAGTCTTGTATCAGACAATGAAAAAGAAAGCAAGGTTTTATATCTTAACGGCACGGCAGGCTCATATATGGAATTTGACGCGCCAAAAGACGAAAATAACAAGGTTCTTGAAGAATATACAGTTTCCTTTGACGTTAAAAATCAGACGACAGGTAATTTCTTTAACTTCTATATAGGCGATGGCTCAAGCAACAGAACAGGAATAAATTATCTTGGCGTTAAAGCGACAGATAGTATTCTGATTTCGACAAAGGACGCTTCAACTGAAAAGAAAGTAACTTTGGCAGCTTCGGGCATACAAAATAATTGGTGTCATTTTGACATAGTTGTATCTAACGGTATTGTTCAGGTTTATGTGGATAATGTCTTAAAGGGCAGCTTGGAAGGTTATATGATGTCAGATATAAACGCATCAAAAATACGCTTCGGCTTCTCTGCTTGGAGTCCCGATAAAGCGTCCAACGCTTATTACGATAATATCACAGTTTATCCTGCCGCATTGTCAGATACAGCTATTCGCGGAAAGGTTGATGAGCGTCCGGCGCTTGACGCAAATACAAAAAATCTATTGTTTGCTATGAATTTCAACGCTGAAAATTCAGACGCGATAAAAGGAAAAGCAACCGTAAACGGTAACATATCCTACGGAGCAAGCGACGATGGCTCAAAGGCGGCGTATCTTGACGGAACGTCCTTCCTGTCGCTTACAAACGCAGACGGAACTCCGCTTTTGAAAGGTAAAAACAATGTTGCTGTTACAATGAGGGTAAAGCCGGAGCAAAACACCTCGTCAGCTTGGTATTTCTATACCGCGCCAAATGCAAACGCACAGACAGGTAGCAAAAGATACTATGCGGGACTTCTTAATAACTATACAAATATGATTTCTGAGCGTTTTCTCAATAATAAGGATATGCCGACGGTTACAACGCCCGCTTCCACAGGAGCGTGGCAGGATATAACGCTTATTATAGGCGAGAATAAGCAGGAATTATACGTTGACGGAAAATCTGTCGGCACAGCGGAATATAACTATACTCTTTCACAAATTCTTGGTACGGACAACACGCAGGTTACATATATAGGTAAAGCAAATTGGGGCGACGGTGAATTTTTGAAGGGCTATGTCGACGATATTGCGATATATGATATGGCTCCGCTTGCAGAGGTTGAAAATGCGTCAAATATTAAAAGCGATATAGAGCTTCCTACCGCAATGATAGAAAAAGACGGCTATTCGCTTACTTGGAAAAGCTCAAATGAAAGCGTAGTTTCAAGCACGGGTAAGGTTACTCGTCCTCAGACGGGAAAAAATGAAATCAAACTTACGGCAACGATTAAATTTGGCAACACAACTCTTGAAAAGACCTTTGATGTTACTGTTAAGGGATATGATTATTATGATTTGAAACTTGATGTACATAACAAAAAGGGTGTTGATATTCAGGAGAATATGTATGGTTTGTTCTTTGAAGATATTAACTATGCCGCAGACGGCGGTTATATGCTGAAATGATTGAAAACCGTTCCTTTGAGGAATTAAAGCACAGCGGAAAAAATCAAGGCTCCGGAGCCGCTCATCTTTCACCAGGCGAAAAGTGGAGCGCGGTAAGCGGAACAATGGCATATAAGACGGAAAAACCGCTCAATGATAAAAATAAAAATTATCTGTCATTTACGGGAAAATCATTCCAAAACGATGCGTATGAAGGTATGTTCATAGAACAAGGCAAGCAGTACAAGGTTAGCTTTTACGCAAGAAAAGGCAGCTATACAGGTGATTTCACCGTTAAGGCGGGTAATGGCTTCAGCGAGAAAATAACAGACGCAGACAAGGTATCAAGCAAGTATGATAATAACGGCTGGGCAAAATACGAAAAGACTGTAACCGCAACGGGCAGCGCGAACAAAGCTAAATTTGTAATAGAGCTTGATACAAGTGCGACAGTAGATTTTGACGTTATATCCGTAATGCCCGGCGACGCAGCGTGCGGATTATTCCGTAAGGATTTGGCAGATAAATTAAAGGCTATGAATCCGGGTTTTGTACGCTTCCCCGGCGGCTGTATAATAGAGGGCTGGGATTTGGAAAACCGTTATCAATGGAAACAAACGGTAGGTCCGATTGAAGAAAGAACACAGAATTGGAACCGCTGGGCTTCGTCAGGCTTTGGCGATTATAATCAGACCTTTGGTATGGGTTACTACGAATATTTCATATTATGTGAATATCTGGACTGCGATCCGCTTCCTGTTCAAAATGTCGGATTATCGTGTCCGTATAATGCGGCACGAGAAACAGTTCCTATTTATAAGACGGACAGCGAAGGAAACGAAACTGACGAATATACGGAAGAATTTTGGGAATATGTGCAGGATACGCTCGATTTAATTGATTTCGCAAACAGTACAGATTTTGAGAATAACGAATGGGCGTCGCTCAGAAAGTCTATGGGACACGAAGAACCGTTTAATCTTACTATGGTAGGTATAGGAAACGAACAATGGGAAGCCTACGGATACCGTTGGTATGAGAGATACGAAATCTTTGAAAAAGAAATACATAAGCGTTATCCCGACATTAAACTCATAGGAACATCAGGTCCGACAGTTGAAACCGCTTCATATAGGGACTCTTGGAAATGGATTAGAGAAAAACAGGCAAAGAACGATAAATTCACCTATGCGGTTGACGAGCATTATTATATGTCGCCGGAGTGGTTTTTGGAAAATGACGACTTCTATGACGATTATGACAGGTCGGCAAAGGTATTTGCGGGAGAATATGCAGCGCATACAACGCGCACAACAGACCCCGTAAAGAGAAATAATCTTGAAAGCGCACTTGCGGAAGCAGCATTTTTAACAGGCGTTGAAAGAAATGCTGACGTTGTATATCTCGCGTCATACGCTCCGCTGTTTGCAAGAATAGGTTATACGCAGTGGGCGCCTGATATGATTTGGTATGACGGCGCTTCAAGCTATGGCTCACCGAGCTATTATGTTCAGAGTATGTATTCAAACAATAACGGTACATATACGCTTGAAGCTGATGCAGAAAAGGATTATAAGATTTATCATACGCAGTCTTATGATGCGAAAACAGGCGATATAATCATTAAAATTGCCAATCCGCACGAGTATGAGCAGAGAATAGGTATAAGCGTTGACGACAGCTTTGATATAGCAGGTCAGATGTCTGTCGAAACACTTTCGGGCGATAGTCTTGATGATGTAAACAGCATAGCAAATCCCGAAAATATTGCGCCACAAAAGGAAACGCAAGACTTTACAAACGGTATGGACTATACCTTACAGCCTTTGACCTTTGCGGTTATTCGTATTCATACAGATAACGGAAGTCTGATGAATTTAACTAAATTCTCAAATGCAGACGGAAAGCTGTCATACAAGCTGACGCCGGGCGGAAGCTTTGACGAGAAGGAATATGATGTATATTCCGCTGTATATAACGAAAACGGAACGCTTGTAAGGGTACTTAAAAACAATTTCAGCGGTGAGATTGATATTGACGATACAAATAATTATGAATTAAAAGTTATGGTATGGGAGAAAGACACAATGAAGCCTGCCGATAATTATGAGGTTATAAGAGAAACAACAAATAACAATTCATCATACAAGCTGATGAGCTATACTACTACCGGCTCTGAATATTACGCTTGGTATAATAACAGCGAAGCTAATACAATAGGAAACAGCCTGCATTTGGCTGTTTCCTCAGACGGCGGAGCGTCATATCAGCCGCTCAACTCAAATGTCGGAGTATTATTTGCCGAAGCTGATTATTCCGAAACCTCATCTGATACGCTTTACGGCGACGCAAAAATGCTCAGAAGCCCATATTTGTTCAAAATGAACGACGGAAGCTACGGCGTAATAACCGCAAGAGCAGACGCGGCAGGCGCGGCAGACGTAACGGACGGTAAAGCAATGATTTATACCTCAAAGGACTTGACGGAATTTGATTTTTTAGGTTATATTCCGCTTGATACAAAAGCAGTATATGAGCCTGCTTGCGTATATGAAAACGGCGCGTATAAAATCACTTGGGCAAATGCTGACGGCGGCGCGAGGAAAATGGCTGTAACAGAGAACTTTAAGACAATCGGCGATGTTACGGAAACTACTGAAAAATACAACAAATATAAAATAAATATAGATGAAGCGACGGCGGCGACTAATGTATTAAACATTTCAAAGTCAGTTTATAACGAATTAAATACAAAATTAAACGCACCTGAAAATACAGGTATAAAGAGCTTTGAGGATATGACCGTAAGCAAAAATTCAAACGTAACGCTTCCTTCAAAGGCAACAGCAACGTATAATGATGGTTCAGAGCAGGAATTTAATGTTGCTTGGGACACTTCAAAATTTGATACATCAAAATCAGGTGAATATACCGTAAGCGGTACAGTGCAGACAAAGGATTATCCGACAAACTTTCTTGCAAACCGCGCCGACCCGTGCGCTCTTAAAGCAGACGGTAAATATTACTTTGTTGCAACGCGCGACAGCGGCGGTCAAACGGTGTTAAATATCCGTGTTTCCGATACGCTCGACGGTATAGCGACAGCCGAAGACCATACGCTTTATGAAAAAAGCGGCAGCGGACTTATATGGGCTCCCGAAATACATAATGTAGACGGAAAACTAATGATATTCTTTGCTGACAGCAATACCAATTGGAGCGATGTTCAATGCTCGGTAATGATACTAAACGGCGATGACGCAGCAGTTAAAGCAAATTGGTCAGCGCCGCAGAGAATTAAATTAAAGGACGGAACGACAAATATTATAGACAACGGAATTTCCCTTGATATGACTTGCTTCAAGTGGAATAATAAATGGTATCTTGCGTGGTCGCAGAGAAGGGTAAACAGCGGCAACAAAAACTCACACGAAAGTGCAAATATTTATATTGCCGAATATGACCCTGTAAATCCAACCAAACTCGCAAGCGATACAGCGGTAATATCACGCCCAAAATTTGGGTGGGAACGCTCTCGTACAGCGGTGGACGAAGGTCCGTTCACTATTGTAAATGATGGAAAGCTGTATATGACGATTGCGGCAAACGGTACAGATTCCTCATACGGAATTAAGCTAATGACATTAAAGGACGGCGGTAATCCGCTAAATCCTGAAGATTGGAAAACAAAGGGCTACCCCCTTCTTTGTACGTCTATGAATACAGCCGAACCGGGACCGGGACATTCGAGCTTCACGGTTGATGAAAACGGCGACCCCGTTTTAGTATATCATTGGGGCAGAAACGGCAGCGGAAGAACAACATCGATTAAGAATGTGCATTTTAATACAAATGGTGAACCTGTTTTGAATATTCTAAGAGGCGAGCAAGTAAAAAATGAGTATAAAGATGTTACGGTTAAAGTTATAGTAGAATAAATCAGTATATCAGCGCCGTATTATGCGGCGCTGATGTCATATAAGGAGAAATAATAAAAATGAAATTCAAAAATTTTATATCAACAGCAGTTGTTTTTACACTTTCCTGCGGATTATATACGAATGTATCATTTGCGGCATCGGGCAACAAGATAACGGAAAAGACATATTCGTTTGTAGCTGATACAATTAAATCAGACGGCGGCGCAAACAGCGGAGAAGTTCAGGAATGGGTTATTACTTCCACACCTCAGTATTTTTATATAGACACAGTAGAGATTGGTGCGATTGAGTCCATAACAATACGGTCAGGCTATGATAATAATTCTGCGGTAACGTCAGTTTACACATACGACAACAGCGGGAATTTGGTAACAGAAGAACAACTTAAAGGCTTTTGTACAGATGATACCCGGCTTGATTTAATCGGGTCAATATCGGATACAAAAAAGGGTCAATGGGGATATAGAGCAGGAGTAATTTCAGCGGAAAATATAAATATTACAGAGGGCGGCAATTTATATGAACTAAATAATACATCTCAAAAATTGACGGTTAATGATAATATGGGAAAGAAGGCGATTATTGTGGGAATAGCAGGAGATATAGGCACAAAAGCATATTTTGATAAAATTACTATAAAATATAGCCGTCCGGTAGACGCGCCAACTCCGTTTATTGAAGCAATACGCGGTGATGTAATAAAAGATAATGCGGTCGAGATTGATAAAAATAATAAATCAATTATTGTACCTGTAATACCGGGAACAGATATTTCAAAACTCAATCCTGAAATAGTTATAGATGATTGCGCTTCCGCTTCTTTAACAGACGGAACGTGGGCAAACGGTACTATAACGGTAGAGTGTGGAGATGACGTACAAAAATGGTCTGTACAGTGTGTAGATAGAGGTAATCCCGTACTAAACGGTTTTTACGCTGACCCTAATATCGCTGTTTTTGGCGATACATATTATATATATCCCACAACAGACGGCGGTACAAGCTGGGATAGTACATATTTTAAGGCGTTTTCTTCAAAAGATTTGGTTAATTGGAAAGATGAGGGTATAATCTTAGACCTCAAAAATGTTTCGTGGTCTGGAGGTGTAAATGCGTGGGCTCCTACGATAGCGGAGAAAAACGGAAAATATTATTTTTATTACAGCAGCAAAAATAAAGATAACAATGAGAAAAGTTTAGGAGTAGCTGTTTCTGACAGTCCAACAGGTCCGTTTGTAGATAAAGGCGAACCGCTTACTGACGGAACAAATCTAAGAGGTCAGATTGACCCTGCGGTATTTACCGACGACGACGGACAATCATATTTATATTGGGGTAACGGCAGCACTATGTACGCTGCAAAACTTGCTGATGATATGATTAGTTTTGACGGTGATTGGGTTAGTATGAACCCGCCGCATTTTCGTGAAGGCTCGTTTGTAATCAAGCGTAATGGTATTTACTATTTTATGTGGGCTGCAAATGATACGCGAGAGCCTGAATATGAGGTATGGTACGGAACTTCTACCTCTCCTCTTGGTCCGATTAACTGTGCAACTCGAATATTAACTTGTGAAAATACAGATGATGAACGCATAAAGTCAACAGGACATCATAGCGTTATAAACATTCCAAATACAGACGAGTGGTATATATGTTATCACCGCTTCAACATATCACATTATGGAGATGCAGAGGGGAAAAATACAGAAGCAGGCAATCATAGAGAAGTATGTATAGATAAAATGGAGTTTAATTCCGACGGCAGCATTAAGCCAATCACAGCAACGCTTAACGGAATAACAGAAAAAATAAAAATATCTCCAACTCATTTTGAAAAATGCGAAATAAATAACGGTCAGCTTGAATTTAAGCTAAAAGCAAATGACACACTTAATGCGGATATATATACGGCAATATATGATTGTGATAATGTTTTAGTAAAAGTTTTTAAGAATGAATATCAAGGCAGCGTATCTGTTACTGACGGAGAACAATATACAGTAAAAGCTATGATATGGGAAAAAGGCGGAATGAAGCCAATAGCTGACACTGTTATTTATGGAGAGTAATTATGAAATCAATAACAATAAATACAAAAAAGCAATTAAATAAAATCAGTCCTTTTTTATATGGTATATTCTTCGAGGATATAAACTATGGCGGCGACGGTGGTTTATATGCCGAGCTTATCGCAAACCGTTCCTTTGAATATTACGACAGGGACAATATTACAGATAAGCATAAAATGTGCTGGGAGACTTTAATCGGTACAGACTTTGAAATACGGACATATAGACCGATAAATGATATTCATACACATTACGCACATATAGTCGGTAAAAGCAAAAGCGGAATAAGAAATACAAGCTATGGCGGCGAGGGCTTTGCGTCTGATATAAATAAAACTTTTATCTTTTCCTGTTATGCAAGAGCAGATGAAAATACAAAATTATCGGCAGTTATTGCAGACAGAAAAGGCAAGATTTTTGGAAAGATTGAATTTGATTGCGCTGATAAAGAATGGCATAAATATGAATTTGAAATCATCACAAACGAAAAATGCAAAAACGCGTATCTTTCAATAATATTGCCAAACGGCGGAGAGGCTGACTTGGAATTTATATCGCTGTTCCCAAAAGACACCTTTAAGGACAGAAAAAACGGTATGCGTAAGGATATTGCAGAGATGATAGCGGATATGAAGCCTAAATTTATGCGTTTTCCGGGCGGCTGTATTGTCGAGGGCAGAAGCTATGACAATATGTATAATTGGAAAGATACAATCGGCTCTGTTGAGAAACGCAAAACGAATTGGAACCGCTGGCAAATGGAAGAGTACAGAAATCTCGGATATAATGCGGACGACTATTTTCAGTCCTACGGTATAGGCTTTTTTGAGTATTTTCAGTTTTGCGAGGATATAGGAGCGAAGCCTATTCCTGTTGTAAACTGCGGTATGACTTGTCAGTGGCACGAAGCGTTATTGATTGATACGGATAAACTCGAACCGTTTATTCAGGACGTGTTTGACCTTATCGAATTTGCAAATGGTGATGAAAATAGCGAATGGGGCAAAAAACGCATAGAAATGGGTCATAAAGAACCATTTAATCTTGAATATATCGGTATCGGCAACGAGCAATGGGGTAAAGAGTATTTTGAAAGGTACGAAATTTTTGAAAAACGCATAACGGAAAAATATCCCGATATAAAGCTGATTACAAGCGCAGGTTGGAAAAATCGCGGCTGGGAATATGATTTAGCGTATGATTGGTTAAGTCAAAATAAGGATAAGGCATACGCGGTTGACGAGCATTTTTATAAAGAGCCGGAGTGGTTTTTAGATAATATAAACCGATATGATGACTATGACAGAAGGCTGCCGAAAGTATTTATCGGCGAATGGGCGGCTCATCTGGACGCTGATAAAGGTTCTCCGATAAAGGACAGGAAAAATAATTGGTATGCGGCTCTTTGCGAAGCAGCGTTTTTGACGGGTATTGAAAATAACGCCGACCACGTTGTTATGACCTGCTATGCTCCTCTGTTAGCAAAAGAAAATCATAATCAGTGGCAGCCGAATTTGATATGGTTTGACAATGAAACCGTTTATGGAACGCCAAGCTATTATGTGCAAAAGCTGTTTTCAGAAAACATCGGTGATTATGCGGTTGAAGCAGTGTGCGAAGATACTGATTTGAAAATAACAGCGGCAGTAAAAGATGATAAGCTGATTGTGAAGATAGTCAATATATCGGCAGAGGATAAGACTAGCGAGCTTAATGTGGACAGAGGTATAAAAGAAACCTGTAAAACAATATCCGTATCGGGAGAGCCTGATGACGAAAATTCGGTAAAATATCCTGTTTCTATCTGTCCTTCTACGCAAAAATTAAAGGGTAATGTATATGAAATAAAGAAACAATCAGTAATCATTATAGAATTGCAGCTATGTTAAATTTTATATTTTATATTTTATGGTGATGTGATTAAAAGTGAATGTTACAAAGGTAAACCTCTTTGAATTAACTCAGATATATTTATTAAAAAAATCGAATTAGTAAATTCGGCTTTTATACCCGTAAATGCGAAAAATGACAGTTTAACAGCGAATAACCGAGAAAGTGTGATATTGTGTGTATTTATGACACATAATATTACACTTTTTCTTTTTTATACGATAAGAATTAAGACCAGTCAAATTATATTAAATTCCGATTGCAGAATACATCATAATTCTTTATATATCCCCTATATAAGTGTTATTATCTCATTTCAACGGGACAAGCCTGTTTTTTTCTACCCTCGACCTCCGAATTTGGCGCAAAAATAAGGTCAAAATATGGAGGACGATTTTATGGTAGAAATTGAAACCTTTTTTTCAAAACACCCCCAAAATTTGGGAGTATTACGCGGTATGATGTATTTGCAGAGAGGAGGTACGATAGATGCAGAGCGATTTATCTACATTTGCAAGACGAATGGAAATTCGTTCATTGATAATTAAAGAACAAAACATATCACAGCTTGAATTATCAAGACATTTTTCTGTTTCGGAAAAGACAATAAACAGAGATATTATTGCTTTAAGCGACTATGTACCTTTTAGTTGCGATACAGGCAGGCACGGCGGATTTACCCTTGTTGATAATTACAGACCTGACAAAGTGTACTTATCACACGAGGAGGAAGCAGTTATAATTTGAACGCTATAAACTGCGAAGAAACATACTTATATAGTTAGTTTATAGTTTGTTGATTAGCGTATTTATAATAACCATAGTATTGATATGTCTTTCTGCCCATGAAGTATATTCTTTGTTTGGAGGACTACAAAAAACACAAGAAGAAATAAGATTATATGTTACAGATGGCATAATGCATTGTTTTGAAAATGACGAAAGCCTTGAGAAAACGAATCGTCTTATATATGACTTTTCGAATGATTGGATGAACAAATGCAGGGTTCAGACGCAAAGTGAATATAACGAGTATAAGCAAATGTTTATGCTTGCGTTTAGTAATTTATTAAAACATCAAACGAAACATGAATTGGGAAAATTAAAGGAATATTGTGTAAAAGATATTTGTATTTTTCTTGAAGAAGAAAAGGGTATAATAAAAGCGCGAGGTATAGAATTGTTGGTTTCTGTTTATGAATGTCTATCACAATTTATTAATAGCTACGATTTTTGCGATGAAAGTATGGGAGAATTCAATCTTTTTCAGAAGTATCTCGTATATTGGGCGAAGCTCTAAAATCTATGCCTTGCGAATTGATTGGAAAAATGTTTGATTGGGAGAATATTTCTTATATGGTAGCTTTAAGTACATTTTGTTCAAATCAAGATTATAAAGGTCAAATATTAACAGGTGACTTAAAGGATATGTTAGAGTTTTCAGAGTCAATAGGTCACATATTAAAATTTAAAGAATACTATTATAAGGAACAAATTCGTGGCATTCTGCAAGGTTGGGGAAGATATATGGGACAACCGTGTTTTTATTTGTTACATACAATGCGTGAAGATTTAAAAAATGAATATTTTGAGTTTGTATGTGAAAATTATTTTTTTTACAATACCATTTCAAGAAGATGAATTCGTGGAGTATATCAACAATGAAAAAAAGCTATTGAATTTTTCAATCGGAGTGGAATTTATAACGAAAAAGAACAATATTGGTTTATATATAGTCGAAAATGAT
The DNA here is from genome assembly GCA_003460745.1 of Firmicutes bacterium AM55-24TS. Taxonomy (GTDB): domain Bacteria; phylum Bacillota; class Clostridia; order UBA1381; family UBA1381; genus Hominilimicola; species Hominilimicola fabiformis. The sequence goes on along the minus strand of QTVU01000047.1, from coordinate 1,204 downwards.
GAATAACATTATGGTGCAGATATATTCTTGGACTATTTTATGCTGTTAATCCAGGAATATGTCGATATTCATAAAGCTCACATACTAAAAACGCTAAAGATGATTTGAAAAAAGACGCAGAGGCTATGCAAGAATTGGAGATGCTGGGAAAGAATCTTTAAAGTATAGGCGAGATGGAGGTGCGGACATATTCTTGGACTATTTTATGCTGTTAATCCAAGACTATGTCTGTACTCTGCCGGACTCATATAGCCCAGTGACTGCTTGATTCGTTTTGTATTATACCACTCGATATAGCTGTTAATTTCATTTATGAAATCGTCCATTGATACACCTACCCACGAGCGCCCATAAAACATTTCGTTCTTTAATCTCCCGAAAAATCCTTCGCAAGCTGCATTGTCCGGTGAACATCCTTTTTTTGACATAGAACGTGTTAACCCGGCAGCTTGCATACGTTCTATCCATCCCGTCCATCGATAATGACATCCTCTGTCTGTATGTACAAGAGGATGTTCTGACGGTAATAATGTACCAATAGCATCTTCAAGCATTTTGTTGACTAAGATAGAATCCGGTGTTGTTCCGATATTCCATTTGACAACCATACCGTCAAAACAATCAATAACAGGTGAAAGATATACCTTTCCTGCCGGAATAGCAAATTCGGTTATGTCCGTTAGCCATTTTGTGTTTGGTTGTTCTGCGTGAAAATCCCTGTTGATTATATTGTCTACCTCCGGTGTGATTTCACCTTTATATGAGCTGTATTTTTTCATACGTTTTGTCGGTACTGTTAAATGTTCCTCTTTCATAATTCGACGTACAATTTTTTCTGAAACAGTAATTCCTATTTTTTTGAGTTCGCCATGGATACGCCTGTATCCATAACAATTCCTGTTTTCTTGAAAGATTATTTTTATTCGTATACGGATTTCGGCATATTTATCAGACTGCTTCATTACAGCTCTCTGATAGTAGTAGCTGCTTTTTGCCATGCACAGGCATTTCAACAGCTGATGCAGTGAATACTTATCTTCTACGGCATCAATAATCACTGCTTTTTCGCGATTTTTCAGCTCCGTTATATTGATGCGGGGTCTTTTTTTAGCAGATTTAATGCTTCTTTTAATACATCAACTTCCATTTGTAACTGCTTGATTTGCTCCTGCAATTCTGAAATTTCCTGTTGTTTTGAAGGTTC
>QTVU01000046.1 GCA_003460745.1 Firmicutes bacterium AM55-24TS | reverse complement strand
ATGAGATTTGATGAAAGTAGGAGCAATGATTGTATAAAATATATAAAAATATAACAAATGCAAGAAAAAGATTGAGTTTGATATATTATAATGATATAATCATATAGAAAAGTTTTTTAACAGAAATCAAATATAGAAATGGAAAAGAGGTAATAAAAATGAATAACATTCCAAAGGTAAAGGTGGGTATAGTTGCGGTAAGCCGCGACTGTTTTCCTGAAAGTCTCTCGGTAAACAGAAGAAAGGCGCTTGTAAAGGCGTATGCAGACAAGTACAGCGCAGATGGTATATATGAATGTCCTGTTTGCATTGTCGAAAGCGAAATACATATGAAACAAGCACTTGAGGACATAAAAAAAGCAGGCTGCAACTCGCTTTGCGTGTATCTTGGTAATTTCGGACCGGAAATCAGCGAAACTATGCTCGCGCAGCAGTTTGACGGACCTAAGATGTTTGTGGCGGCTGCTGAAGAAAATATCGGCACGCTTTCAGATGACCGCGGAGATGCGTACTGCGGTATGCTTAATGCGAGCTATAACTTAAAGCTTCGTGGTGTAAAGGTGTATATTCCGGAATATCCCGTCGGCAACGCAGAGGAATGCGCAGATATGATTAACGAATTTTTGCCTGTTGCGAGAGTGATTATCGGTCTTTCTGACTTGAAGATTATTTCATTCGGTCCGCGTCCGTTGAACTTCCTTGCCTGCAATGCGCCTATTTATCAGCTTTATCAGCTCGGTGTTGAAATAGAGGAAAATTCGGAGCTTGACTTGTTTGAAAGATTTAACGAGCATGAAGGAGATGAGAGAATCACTGAGGTTATAGCAGATATGGAAAAAGAGCTTGGTGAGGGCAATAAAAAGCCTGAAATCCTTTCAAAGCTTGCTCAGTACGAGCTTACATTGCTTGATTGGATTGAGGCTCATAAGGGGTCAAAGAAATATGTTGCAATCGCCGGTAAATGCTGGCCTGCGTTCCAGACGCAGTTTGGATTTGTTCCGTGTTATGTAAACAGCCGACTGACAGGAAGAGGCATACCAGTTTCCTGCGAGGTTGATATTTATGGTGCGCTCAGCGAATACATAGGAGCATGCGTATCACAGGATGCGGTTACGCTGCTTGATATCAACAATTCAGTTCCAAAGGATATGTTTGATGCAGATATTAAGGGTAAATTTGATTATACGCATAAGGATACCTTTATGGGCTTCCACTGCGGAAATACCTGCTCATCAAAGCTTGCGGCATGCTCGATGAAGTATCAGAAAATTATGGCTCGCTCACTCCCTGTTGAGGTTACAAACGGAACGCTTGAGGGAGATATAGCGCCGGGAGATATTACATTTTTCCGTTTGCAGTCAACCTCTGATGCTAAGCTTCGCGGTTACATCGCAAACGGCGAGGTGCTTCCCGTTGCGACACGTTCATTCGGTTCAATCGGCGTATTTGCAATCCCTGAAATGGGACGTTTTTATCGTCACGTATTGATTGAAAAGAATTATCCGCATCACGGCGCAGTGGCATTTGGACATCATGCAAAGGCTTTATATGAAGTATTTAAGTATGTGGGCGTTCCTGTTGAAGAAATTGGATACAATCAGCCGAAGGGGGTGAGATACCCGACTGAAAATCCGTGGGGTTAAGGCTATGGCTATGGCATATTATATAGGAATTGATTTAGGAACATCAGCAGTAAAAATGCTGATGATGGACAATAATGGAGAAATTATAAAAAGTGTTTCAAAGGAATATCCATTGTATTTCCCCCAAGCTGGTTGGTCAGAGCAAAATCCAGAGGATTGGTGGATAGCTGTAAAAGACGGATTAAAAGAACTTATAGCAGACTATGATAAGTCAATGATTGGTGGAATTTCTTTCGGTGGTCAGATGCACGGACTTGTAATGTTAGATAAGGACGATAAAGTAATAAGACCAGCCATTCTGTGGAATGACGGCAGAAGTACTAAACAGTGCGAATATCTCAACAACATAATAGGAAAAGAAACATTATCTGAATATACCGCAAATATTGCCTTTGCAGGCTTTACTGCTCCGAAAATCCTGTGGGTAAAGGAAAATGAACCTGATAATTTTGCACGTATAAATAAGATAATGCTGCCAAAGGATTATATAGCTTATAAGTTGACGGGGATACATTCAACAGATGTGTCGGACGCATCAGGTATGCTTCTTTTAGATGTAAAAAACCGATGCTGGTCTGAGGAAATGCTCGGTATATGCGGGATAAGGGAAGCAGTAATGCCAGGGCTTTATGAAAGCAGTGATGTTATCGGAACGCTTACAAAAGCAGCGTCAGAGGAAACGGGACTGCCGCAGAGTGTGAAAGTTATAGCCGGAGCAGGGGATAATGCTGCCGCTGCGATAGGCACAGGAACGGTAGGCAAGGGCAAATGCAATATTTCGCTTGGTACATCAGGAACAGTGTTCATTTCACAGGATAAATTTTCGATGGACAACAATAACGCGCTTCATTCCTTTGCGCATGCCGACGGTAAATATCATCTCATGGGCTGTATGCTTAGTGCCGCATCGTGCAATAAATGGTGGCTTGAGGAGATACTTGGAACGAAGGATTATGAGGGTAGTCAAAAGAACATACAAAACCTTGGTGAAAATAATGTCTTCTTTTTGCCTTATCTTATGGGCGAGCGCTCTCCTCATAATAATCCGGATGTGCGAGGAGCATTTATAGGGATGAGTATGGACACGACAAGAAATAATATGACTCAGGCAGTGCTTGAGGGAGTAGCGTTCGCTATAAGAGATTCCGTTGAGGTTGCAAGAACTTTGGGAATTAAGATACATAGATCCACAATATGCGGCGGCGGTGCAAAGAGCCTCTTTGGTGCTCGATTATGGCGAATGTGCTTAATATGGAGATTGTAACTCTTGTAAAAGAAGAGGGGCCTGCAATGGGTGCTGCTATACTTGCAGCTGTAGGCTTCGGTGAGTATAAGGATGTGGACGAAGCGGCTGATAAAATCGTGAAAACGAAAGATGTATACACGCCGAGCGTTGATATTGCAGCAAAATATGAGGAAAAGTACAGAAAATTCGTTGAAATATATCCAAGTGTGCGGGAGTTGTTTAACAAGCAAAGCTTCCCGCAGCGCTTGAAACAGGAGAAATAGTATGATGAAATTGACTAAGTTATGGCGCTTGCAGGAGATATGGGAGCATCAGCAGGTCTGACAGCTGTAGGCTTTGCTGCAAGTGTGCTTGGCGGAAATTTGAAATACGGACTGCTTATTGCAACTGTTTTTTCGGTGGTAATGCTGCTTGGAATATGTAAATTGAAGGATTAGAACTGCGAAAAAAAGGCTTAATTTCATTACATGAAATTAAGCCTTTTTCTTAAACAATATTGAATTGGATTTACTCTTATGGAACGCAGCTGCCTGATTATTTTATGTGCAGTAGGGTGCTAAGTATATCTATCTGGTGTAAGGCTTTGATTTTTCTCTCATTAGCATTTTCCGGTTGATTGTATTCTTGTAAATAAACATAAGCATCGAGTAAGCTCCACAAAAGCGTATATATCGTTCTGCGGATGCGGCTGCCAAAATCCTGCTTTAGGGCTTTGCCATATCCTTCCCAAAATGTTGGTTCGCTATGTGTCCAATTGATTGAGGAAAACTCAACGTCGGGATCTCCCCACATTGCTCGGTCTGCATCAATTATTGCAGCGAATTCAGGAATGTCAGAATTAAAGCAAATCAGAACATTTCCTTTCAAAAGATCAGTATGCACAAGGCTGGGAGTTTGGATTTTATCCAAGAAAGGAATAGAATTTTCAAAAGTTCGCCTGATTTTTATATATTCAGCATCCGAAAAGAGAGAGGTTGATTTTGACAGGCGTTCCCATTGATTTAATTCGTGCAATAAGCAATCACTCCATTTAGAAAACCCTTTTCCATTTTCAACATCTACAATTCGCCCAAAATGAGAGTGTGTAATTGAGTGCATTTTTGCAGTTGCGGCTCCAATATCTCGGCAAATTTGTGAGTTATTATCAGAACATAATACTGCTTCATTCATTGGTACGCTTGGAATATATCTGACAATCATATAATCACAATCAATGATTCTTTTTGAAGTGTCCATAAACAAGATTTCGGAAACGGGAACTTGCGCTTCTCGGCATAATTTGTATACCAACTGTTCAGCTTGCATTAGGCTGTGTTCAAACGGAAGAAGCAAGTGCCGATTAACAGGACCTGCACGAAGCACTACTGAACCATATTTCATTGTATCTATGTAATAAGTGGTATTGAACAATCCTCCGGTAAGCAGTTTGGCGGAATTTATGTCAGTATTCAGCGTTTCGCTTATGAGTTTCCTTAATTCTTCTTTGGACAACTCAAGATATAAAGACGAATTCATAAAAATCTCCTTGTAAAATATTAATTCATCAGTTAGTTGCCGCATAAGTATACTAAGATATATTATACCTGCGACATAATCAGAGTGCAGTTTCCGTAAATATTCAATCTGCCTGACTGCGCGGGAACGAAAATGCTGTTGCCTTTTTCAAGTGAAAGCGTTTCGTGGTTTATTTCAAGCTTTGCGCTGCCCTCGGTTACTATCAGGGAACGGAAACTGGTTGTATCAAGGTCTATTGACGCAGTATCAGCTACGGTTATCTCGCGGACTGTAAAATATTCGCATTGAGCAAGTATTGCATTGCTTTCATCGGACTCTTGCTGAATTTCGGGAGCCTTAGATAGATTAGATACGGCGATTGCCTTTTCAACATGAAGCGGGCGCGTATTTCCTTTTTTATCACGTCGGTTATAGTCATATACACGGTAGGTAGTATTGGAATTCTGCTGTATTTCACATATCAGTATTCCGGCGCCTATTGCGTGTACTGTTCCAGCAGGAATGAAAAATACATCGCCCTTGTGTACGGGAATCTTGTTTAATATATCCGTAAGTGTGTTATTCTCAATCGCGTTCTTGTATTCTTCTTTTGTTACGTCCTTTTTAAAGCCATAATACAGCGATGCATTTTCTTCACAGTCGAGTATGTACCACATTTCTGTTTTCCCGTACTCGCCTTCATGCTCAAGCGCATAGCTGTCATCAGGGTGTACTTGCACGGAAAGAGCACTGCGGGCGTCTATGAGTTTTATTAGGATAGGAAAGTAATCAAAGTTTTTAGCATTTGTGCCAAGTGCGCTGTTTCCTATTGCGTTAAGGTATTGTGTTAGCGTAAGGCCGCTATATGGACCGTCTGCAACTATGCTTTCACCATCCTTGTGCGCTGAAAGTTCCCAGCTTTCAGCGACAATATCAAGGGCGGAATGTTTGTTATACATTGTTTTAAGCTTTGTTCCGCCCCAAATATAGTCTTTGTAGGCGGGTGTTAGTTTTATGGGCGATAATTTTGTCATAAAATCTTAATTCCTTTCTGATTAAAGATATATCAATTTAATTAATAATGATATAACAATTATAACACTTTAATATATCAAAATCAATCTTTTTTTGAGAAAAATATGACAAATAAGCGTATTTGGTTATAATGAATACAATTAAATGAATTTGTCAGTTAAAAATACAGCAGAAATGAAAAAAAGAGACCCGAGCAATAGCGTCGAGTCTCCCAAAGTCAGTTTATGATTATTGGGTCTTAGTCGATATATAAGCGGAAAATATAGGTTCAGCAACGGGCATCATTCCGAATTCCCCATCTATATCATTCCATCTGAATAATGCGACTTTGTAATATTCTATGTTGGGAACAGTAATGTTTTCGAATATTAAAGTGTTTTCTTCAGGGGATTCTTTAACCGAATGCATTCGCACGCTTATAAGGACACCCGAATTATCATACAGTGCAAGTATTGCTGTATATGGATTGGTAAAAGGCTGTGCAAGCATTGCTGTTGCGGTAAATGTAAGTCCGCTATCCGACTCTGTCGCAGTTAAAGCTAAAAAATCTTTATCAGGAGCAGGAGTATCTGTTGTATGCGGGATATCCGGAGTATTTGTAGGTTCAGGTATACTTGTGGACTCTGGAGTATTTGTAGGCTCTGGAGTATTAGTGACCTCAGGAATTGTTACAGGCTTTTCAGACGGGATAACGGATACATCTCCTGACCATACAGAATCTACTGATCCATACAGTTCAAGTTCAAACAAACGGAAACCATATTTGTACTGAACCGAGCCATCCTCTTTTGTGTCAGGATTGTTTATATCGCTGTAGCCGCCTCGGGGAAAGTGATTGTAAATTCATCTGCTGTTATATCAAGCGTTGATGACAGCACATAAGGCAGACTGCGCGGATAGCCTATTTCCGCAGGACTTTGCGCAGTGAACGAATGAGTGGATATATCAAAGCCTTTAGGATACCAGCCGTTAGGTCCCCATGCGTACAGCGCAAGCTGAGAAATACTGTATTCCTTATCAAAAGATGCCGAAACAAAGCTTGAAGAAGGCGTTGCTTTTGGGTCAACATGCCAGAACATTGAGAAATTGCTGTCGCTTGCTTTATTTCCGTCAAACATATATTCAGGGCTGCTTAAAAGCTCTGAGCCTGTTGCAGTGATTTTATATTGCAAGTTTTCATCCTTGTATAGCTTTACAATCGGCTTGTTTTCTGCCGTAATTTCAATATGATCCGCTGTGAGATTGTAAAGATTAAACACCTCCGAATTAGAATTATTTTCCGACGCCTCAGCCGCTCCGTTTAAAAGGTTGAGTGTCTTTCCGTTTACAGTTCCTTCTAAAATGATTCCGTTTACATTGACACGAACATCATCGCTTTGTTCCTCCTCCCACACAAGCTGTATGCGATTAAATTCTGTTGTTTCGTTAAGCTCGGCGATATATGTCGGTTTGGAGTTTAGCGGATAATATGTACCGGGTCTTGGATTGAGCGGTGCTCTCGGCTCGGAATTTGGTTTGTCTGATGGCTGTTTTGTTGTTTCTGGCAGGCTGTTATAGTTTCTGTTAAAAAACAAATCCCTAAAGGAAATATTATTCTCACCGATTACAGGCTGCACAGTGTTTGCGTTGGCGTTGTTTATCCATCCGGTTTGCAAAAAGACATATGCGTCATTGCTCAAATCCGCAAAAGCAGTTCTGCTTACACCGTTAAAGGTGGAGTTATACATATATATTTCTCCGCCGTTCGAGCGTATGTTAGCTGATGGTGTTGACCATGCGCTGGTATTAAGAAAATCACATCTTCCGCCGTATCCTTCGTCTGCGGTTATATGTGATGAATCAGTATAATAAAAGCTTACTATCTGCGTATTGACAAAATCCACATTGGCATTGTCTGCAACTCTCAGTCCAAAACGAGAGCCGTCGGCGCCCTGACCTATACAAAGTCCCTTTGTATCACCTTTCAAGGTGAGTGAGCTTGAACCGAAAATGCTGAAATTATTGTAAAGCAGTATGTTTTTACAATTGTCAACCGTGACACAATCAAGGTTCATTGACATATATTTTTCCATATACGGTTCATTTACTGAGCTGCGCGGGTCTATATTGCTGCCGTTTGCGTCTGTATAGCTGTTAATAGGTGAGTCTTCCCAGCAGCCGAGCTTGTTTTGCGAACCGTACAGCAGAGAACCCCAGTTAAATTGAGTATTTGCAATAACGCCGTTATCGGAATTGGCAATATCTATTTCACTGTGCCACGCAATGCCCGCAACCCCGTTTATATAATGGTTATTGCAGGAATAGGTCTTGAAATCTATGCCGTCATACACATTGCGAAGAGCGATGTTTTTAACATATATATTATTGCCTTGTCCCCGAATCATATAGGGAGAGGGATTGGGTGAGGGAAGATATTTCTGACCTATACAGTTAAATGTAATACCATTTATACCGCTGCCGCCTCTGAGCATAACCCATGCAGGTTCATTTAGCTCATTGTCCCTTTGTACGCTTGCGCCATGAACATATACTTCTGATTCACCGCTGCTCTCGCCTGAAACTTTAGAGGCTTGCAGAAGTATGTGGCCTACATTATCGACATTTCCTTGATAGGCATCCGGAAATTTAGCGGCAGACTTGAATATCTCGCCCTTTTGGTTGCCCTTTGTGGCTATTACGGTGGTTGTGATTGTTTTATTGTTTATATCTGTAAGGTCAAGTTCCCATCGGAAAGAATACATTTCATCATTCAAAAATTCAGTTTTTACGCCGCCTAGTAGCTCAAGGATATTACCGTTAGCCTTGAAATTGGCTATACGAAAAGCATCCGCATTTTTATTTGTTCCTGCATCATGTCTTGAAAGTGTTATAAAAAATTCGCCGTTCTCTTTAATGGATTTTGGAGACACAACAGCCTCAATGATATATTTACTGTCGCTTTTCCCGCATTCAAGCTGAGTTGAATGGTCAAATGCGTGAGCCTGTTCTGCGGCTGCAGCTGAATACAATCGTAAGCCGTAGGGTGTGACTGTTACAGAACGTGCAGCTGTACCGTCTTCGTTTACAATGGGAGAGGGCACTTCTCCAAAAATACTGTTGCCGCTTAAGACATTATCAATTCCGTCAACGGTTTTTGTGTTAAGTTCCGTGAAGGAGGTATTTAAAAATTCATTTTCGGGAACAACGGTATCAAATATAGTTCCGAGCTTTATCGGTAAGCGCGTATGGTCTATTGCGCCTCTGAGTTCAACACCGGCTGCAACTGAAAGGGGTGACTTTAATGTATATCTGCCGGGTGGACAGAATACAATACCTCCGCCGTTTGCTTCGGCGTCATCAAGAGCCTGTTGTATTGCCGCTGATGCGTCCTGTTCACATGGAGAGTTGAATTTTTGAAAGTCAACCTCGTTGTGCGGCGCGTTATACGGCGCATTGGTTACAACGAATATATCAGGCTTATACGGTTTTGTGACAAGGTTGGGCTCTTCTGTAATGCTGCTTACATTTGGAGGCATATATTGCAATGTATTATGTATAACCTGACTGCTGTTTTGATTATCTATGGCAGGAAGATTATCTGATGAAGAAATAATCAGCTGTCCTGTTTTTATAACGGGATTTCCATTTTTATCAAGAACTGTATCAGTGTTGTTTTTCAGCGTAATAGAAGGGCAGTTCTTAAATTCCGCGCCTGCGATAGAAACATTGCTGCTTTGAATATCTATGTTTCCGTCAATCTTTGAATTTCCTATACACATTCTCGAAAGAGCGTTATAGTTGATTGCATAATTGCTGCCGCTTATAACAGAGTTTGCTATTTCAAGATTGCCGTTGCCTGATTCGATGCCGTTTACAGCTTCAATTCCTGTGTCACAGTCATATATATTCATTTCAGCAACGAGCATACCCGCGCCGGAGGTTCCTTCTGAGAATAATCCTACTTCACAGCCGGATATATCTGCATTGTATATCTGTCCGTTAGGATACGACCATGCGTTCATAGTACCGTTAAGATCTCCGTCTTTGTAGCTTAGAACGCTGTGAGAAAGTGTAAACTCCATACCATGCTTACAGCCTTCAATTTCAGAAAAAGACAGATATGACCAGTCTATTCGCCCGAGCTTGATACCGGTTGCGTTTTCCTTTGTATACGTTCGCAGAGAATTTTCACACTCTTTGGCGTTATCAAGTTCGGAGTTAATCCAATAATCGGGCGAGATATGAATATTAGTGAAACGACCAACATCAGCAAGACCGTCAATATCAACTGCGGTGTGCAAGGGCGATATGTATACATTTTCAATATTGGGACAACCGCTTGAATAGGGTCCCTGACGAATAGCGTTGTATGAGTTCACAAATGTAACATTGCTTATTCTCGTGCTGTCCGCGCCCCATGTTTTAGGGTCGTACATACGAATAGTCGTCGGGTAGGGGACAATATTGTCAGGTGCCTGTTCGGGATACCATATATTTATTCCCTTGATGGATGCGTTTGGTTCGAGTGTTATAAACGGCATATTTTCAGTCTCACTGTCGTAATTGTCATTTATATCATTTTCTCCGCGTCCTGAGTATGCCATAAGTATTGTTCCGGCAGCCTTTCCGTTGTTTTCGTCAGGACTTTGCCAGTCGCCGGCAAGAATTACTCCCTGAGGTATTTTCAGTGTTCCCTTTACAACATAGCGTCCTGCAGGTAAAAATAACGTGCCGCCTCCGATTTTGTATAATTCGTCAAGAGCGGTCTGGATTTTTTCAGTTACATCAGTTCTGCCGTTAGCGGAAATTCCAAAATCCTTGGCTTCATATCCGGCTATAACATAATCGTCTGTTTTGTATTGTGTTTTTACTACATGCCAATTCGGATCAGGTGCGGCGGCATAGGATGTTGAAACAGGCATTGAAATGGCAATTATGGCAGCAGCCTGAACACCAGTGCATATGCGAAGCAATTTTGATGATAAATTCATATTGAAAACCTCCAGCAAAAAGAGTTTGTATTATATTCGAATACATATAATAAGTATAACAATTGACAATTTAATTCTATACTAAAAACATAACAAAGTCAAGAAAAAAGTATTGAATGTTATAAAAACATATGATAAACTGTATTTATAAAAAATTGAAAACAGTGGAATTATGAGAACTCTGTTCAGGGAGGTAAATATAATGGAGGATTTTAAGGAACGGGCAAAAGAGCTTGTGTCAAAAATGACATTGGCTGAAAAAATAGCACAAATGCAGCATGACGCGCCGGCAATAGAACGTCTTGGAATTCCGGCATATAATTGGTGGAATGAGGCTTTGCATGGCGTTGCGCGCAGTGGAACTGCGACTGTTTTTCCACAGGCAATTGCAATGGCAGCATCATTCAATGAAGATTTGATGTATAAGGTGGCTGAGGATATTTCAAATGAGGTGCGTGCCAAATATAACGGATACAAATCATTTGGATCAACAAAAATATATCAGGGACTTACCTGCTGGGCGCCGAACATAAATATTTTCAGAGATCCGCGTTGGGGCAGGGGTCATGAAACCTACGGGGAAGACCCGTATCTTGCAGGAGTGCTTGGTACGGCATTTGTAAAAGGAATGCAAGGTGATGGCAAGTACAGAAAAACAGATGCGACATTGAAGCACTTCGCTGTTCACAGTGGACCTGAGGGAATAAGACACAGTTTTAATTCTGTTGTCAGCGAAAAGGATTTGCGTGAAACTTATCTGTGGGCGTTTAAATATTGTATTGATAACGCAGAGCCTGCGGCAGTTATGGGCGCATACAACCGACTAAACGGTGAGCCTTGCTGCGGCAGTAAAACATTGCTTCAGGATATTCTCTGTGATGAGTGGGGGTTTGACGGATATATTGTATCAGATTGCGGAGCTGTTTGTGATTTTCATACACATCACAGAGTTACAGAAGATGCAGCTGAGAGTGCTGCGCTTGCTGTAAACAATGGCTGTATAATGAACTGCGGAGCTGAATATGCTTATTTGATAGCCGCCATAGCAAGAGGACTTGTGAGCGAGGAAACCATAACAAAAGCGGTGGAAAAGCTGTTTGAAGCAAGGTATAGACTGGGAATGTTTGATGATGACTGTGAGTACAACGACATTCCGCTTGATGTCATAGAATGTAAGGAGCATATGGAAACAAATCTTAAGATGGCGCAGGAAAGCGTTGTTCTTCTTAAAAATGACGGAATACTTCCGCTTAAAGGAACAGAACACATTGCGGTAATAGGACCTAATGCAGATGACGTTTCTGTGCTTCTTGGCAATTATAACGGAACACCATCGAGGTATTCAACCATACTCAAAGGAATACAAGATAAAGCAAGCGGGCATATTACATATGCAAAAGGCTGTGATATATCAAACTCAAACTCACCGCATATTCCGTTTGAGGAGGCAATTATAGCAGCAAGGAATGCAGATGTGGTAATCCTTTGTATGGGGCTTAATACTTTGCTTGAAGGAGAGGCTGGAGATGCGTATAATGCCGATTACAGCGGCGACAAGCGTGATTTAGAACTGCCTCCGTGTCAAATGAGGCTTTATGATGCAGTTATTGCACAAGGGAAACCGACTGTATTCTTTAATGTAACGGGAAGCTGTACTAATTTGTCGCGTCAGGATAAAGAGTGCAATGCAGTATTGCAGGTGTTCTATTCGGGCGCTATGGGAGGAGAGGCAGTGGCGGACATATTATTTGGTAATGTTAGTCCAAGCGGGCGTTTACCGGTGACTTTTTATGAGTCGATTGATGATTTGCCGCCATTTGAGGATTATTCAATGGAAAACAGAACATATAAGTTCTTTAAGGGAAAACCTGTTTATGAATTTGGTTATGGACTTACATACTCAAATATAACTGAAAATTGGATTGATGATAAAACTGTTGAAATTGAAAATAAAGGATATATTGATACCGCATACAGCGTGCTAAGATATGAATACATTCCTCATAAAAATCTCTGCGGATTTAAAAAGATTTTTCTTAAAGCGGGAGAAAAAGAAAAATATATCTTTTTATAAATGATATATTTCGTACAATAGCTATTTGACAAATTGTCTCAAAAGTGATATATTAAAATAAGAAAGAACACAGTTTAAGATATATTATTTTGGAGGAAAATACAAATGTCAGATAAGAAGCCGCTATATATGCAGGTTATAGATAAATTAAGGGAACGGATTAAGTCTGGAGATTTTGAATATGATGTTCCGTTTGTGACTGAGGACAGGATAACAAAGGAATTCGGTGTAAGCCGTATTACTGCTATACGCGCATTGGAAGAGCTTGAAAAGGCAGGTATAATTAACAGAAAAAGAGGCAGCGGAAGCTTTGTTTCGCGTGAAGCGGTTGATATTATAGAAGGCAGAAGTGTGTCTGATATCAGGACAAATTCGGAAAATAAAGACAGAGAAGTATTACTTGTAGCATTAGTGCTGCCATTTGACATAAAGCTGGGAAATATGTTTAAATGTTTTGATGGTATTAACAGTGTGTTAAATAAAGAGAATTGTTTTGCCAGTATATATAATGCAAACCGGGATGTTGAAACTGAGGCGAGTATTTTGCGCTCTCTTTTAAATCAAGGTATAGACGGAGTTATATGTTATCCTGTAAACGGCACAAAGAACTTTGAGGTATATAACCAGTTTCTTGCAAAAAAAATTCCGCTTGTTATTATTGATAATTATATTGAAAATATGCCTGTGAGTTATGTTGCATCGGATAACTTCGGGGGAACAAAGATGCTGTGTGAGTACGCTATAAGTAAAGGGCATAAAAAAATAGGCTTTTTCAGCAAACGAAGAATAAATGAGTCGTTGTCGATACGCGACAGATATATGGGCTATACATCTGCTCTTGCTGAGAATAATATTGAGGTAAATCTTGATTATGTATGTGTTGATCTTGACGATAAGTATAATATGCTTAATGAAACAGAGGCGGCTCGGTATGACAGTCTGAGAGCGTATATCGCTGAGATTATAGGACAAATGCGCGCAGAAGGAGTTACCTGTATTTTATGCCAGAATGACTGGGTTGCCGTTGAGCTGTATTCTGTTTGCGAAGAACTTGGAATATCAGTTCCTGATGATATGTGTATTATGGGATTTGACAATATGGACGAACTCAATAATATGCATGGCGGAGATAAAATAATAACCGTTGAACAGGACTTTTATGAGATAGGTGTGAGGGCAGGAGAAACAATACTTAAAGAAATCCGTGGGGAAGAAAAGGGTATAAGAGATGTTGTACCGGTAAAATTGATTACACGGGATTATTAACAGAATAAATATTGGATAATTCAAGGATATGTGAGATTGAACTTTTCACATATCTTTTTTGTTAAGAAAATATAATAAATACAACACAAATACAAGAAAAAAACGAAAAAACACTTGACTTTGATATATTATATTGATATAATTTATATATCAAATGTTGAAAATCTGCAAAAACCGTAGAAAATTTTATTACAGTGTGAGGTGGGACCAATATATGAAAAAAATACCTTTATATTCAAAAATTATAGACGAGTTAAAGGAACGAATAAGAACAGGTGATTTTGAATATGATGTTCCCTTTGTGACAGAAGAAAAAATAACAAAGGAATACAATGTCAGCCGTATTACCGCAATCAGAGCACTTGATGAGCTTGAGAAGATAGGAGTTATATATAGAAAACGCGGCAGCGGAAGTTTTGTTACGGAGAATGGCATAGAAATACTTGACGGTGTGCAGAATGATACTAACGAGAAAGAAACTGTGTTTATTAAACGAAATAAAGAACTGTTACTTATCGCGCTTGTGCTTCCGTTTGATGTAAAAAGAGGCGGAATGATGGAGTGTTTTAACGGAATAAATGATTTGCTCAACAGTGAAAACTGTTTTGTACGTGTTTATAATACAAACGGGAAAAACGAGACTGAGGCAACCGTACTTAGGGAACTTTTGGACAATGACATAGATGGGGTTATCTGTTATCCTAAAAATGATAATAAAAATCTCGAAATATTTAATCAGTTTCTGACGAAAAACATACCACTTGTACTTATTGATAAATATATAGAAAATATGCCCATAAGCTATGTTGTGCCTGACAATTATAACGGCGCACGGGAACTATGCAATTATGCCATAGAAGCTGGGCATGACAGAATAGGATTTTTCAGCGTGACTGATTTTTCAGGAGTTTGCTCGCTGCGTGAACGATATATGGGATATGCTATGTCCATGAATGACCACGGCAAAGAGGTTAACCTTGACGATGTGCTGATAGGAGACCGAAGAAAAGATTTTTACTGCGAAGGTATGAAAAACGACGGCGAATATTTAAGGCATGCGGTAAAAAAGCTTTATAAGTCCGGAACAACCGCGATTATATGCCAGAATGACTGGGTTGCGAGAGATATTATTCATTGCTGTGATGAACTTGGAATATCAGTCCCAGACGATATGCTAATTATGGGGTTTGATCATGTAAACGCTTTTACTCCTATTGATGTTGGCGAAAGGATAACTACGGTAGAACAGAACTTCTATGAAATAGGTAAAAAAGCGGGAGAAGTGATTCTTAAAGAGTTGCAGGAAAGAAAAGGACAGTGCCTGAGAGTTGTAGTTCCGATGAAGCTTATTGAAGGTGTTTCGGATAGCGTCCTGAAAGAAAACGTATATGTTTAAAGACAGCCATTGTTTGATATAGCATAAATGATATATAACAATGGCTGCTTTTTGTATATTTCTTCGAAAATAATGGATATTTTTTTTATAAAATATATTGACATTCTATATTAAATATGCTAAAATAAACTTAAATGATATATCAAACAATAAAACAGCTGTTTGATATGGGAAAGAGTTAAAACATTTAAAAAGAGGAGGAGTAAGAACATGAATAGTAAAATTAAAAAGGCTTTGTGCGTTGCTGTGGCAGGTGCCTCGCTTGTCGGTGCCTTGAGCGGCTGCAGTAATAGTAAAGAGGTTTCAAATGTTGTTACATATTGGGCAGGTATTCCGATGGGTGACGGAAGCAGCGATGCAGAAAGTATTCCGTTTGTTCAATATCTTCATGAGGCTACAGGTATAGATGTGGATTTCACGATTGCCTCAAGCGATGGGGGACAGAGAACAGAGCAGTTCAATATATTGATTGCTTCTAATGAGTATCCTGACATTATGGAATCAAACTGGGCAGGATTTAAAGGCGGCGCTCAGGGAGCGATTGACCAGAAAGTCATAGTACCTCTAAATCAGTATATGGATGAGGGTAAGCTGCCGAACTTTGTAAAATACCTTGAAGAGCATCCTGAGATTGACAAACTTTTAAAAACTGATTCGGGCGAGTATTATACAATCCCGTTCATCCGCGAGGATGATAAATCGCGTATGTTTAACGGACCTATTCTCCGTAAGGATTGGCTGGATGAACTTGGACTTGAAGTCCCGGAAACTATTGACGAGTGGGAAAATGTTCTTGCTCAGTTCAAGGAAAAGAAAGGTGCGACTGCACCGCTGACAATTCTCTCTAACTTCTGGGATGTGGGTGCATTTATGGGCGCATACGGCGTTAAAAATGGATTTATCCTTGACGATAGCGGCAAGGTAGTATATGGACCTATGCAGGACGGATATAAAGAGTTTCTTATAAAAATGAATGATTGGTATAAGAAGGGTCTTTTGGATAATGGATTTGCTCAGATTGACGGAAATATGCTTAATTCTCAAATGACGTCGGGAAAATCAGGCGCAGCAGTATTCTCGGCAGGCGGAGGAATGGGTAAATGGCTTGGCGCAATGTCAGACGATCCCACATATGACCTTGTAGGCGCGAAATTCCCTGTGCTTAACAAGGGCGACAGACCGAGATTCGGTACGAAAGCATCTGCATTTGATGGTTCAGGTGCTTCAATAACAACATCATGCCCTGAAGAGAGAATTGACAGTGCACTGAAGCTTCTTGATTATGCTTACAGCGATGAAGGAAGAAATCTGTTCAACTTCGGTAAAGAGGGTGTTGACTACACAATGGTTGACGGCAAGCCGACTTATACTGATTATGTAACAAACAATCCTGACGGAAAAACAATGTCTGAAATGCTTGCTCTTGAAACAAGAGCCACAGGCGGTCCGTTTGCTCAGAGCGTAAGATATACGGAGCAGTTCCTTGGTCTTCCTCAGCAGAGCGCTGCCGTTGACAACTGGAGAGATACAGATGATGAAAAATATTCGCTTCCGGCTGTTATGGCACTTACACAGGAAGAATCTGATGAATATACAAGAATAATGACTAATGCTAATACGCTTAAGGGCGAAAAGTTTGTTAAGTATATTCAGGGGACGGAAAGTATTGATACTTGGGACAGTTATATAGATGAGCTTAAAAATATGGGTATTGAAAGAGCTATAGAAATTGAACAGGCTGCATACGAAAGATTTTTGAGCAGATAAATTTTTGCGAGGGGGCTTCGGAAATGCGATTAAGAAAAAATAAGGCAAACACTTTAAAAGTAAGCAACCGCGGAGTTATAAGAGCGGATTTTCACAGAAATAAATGGGCGTATTTTATGTTTATACCTGTACTTGTATGGTATATTGTATTTTGCTACGCTCCGATGTATGGCGCTATAATCGCATTTAAGGATTATTCGCCGTCCCTGGGAATATTGGGAAGTAAATGGGTAGGATTAAAGTGGATAAAGGAATTTGTTACAGATTACTATTTCCTGCGTCTGCTGAAAAATACTTTGGTTATCAGCGTAACTTCACTTGTTGTAAACTTTCCGATACCTATCATATTTGCACTTTTGGTGAATGAACTTAGAAGCAAAAAGTATGGTAAGCTGGTTCAGACTGTTACAAGTCTGCCGCACTTTATATCATTGATGGTTATATGTGGTATGATTAAGACATTTACGATGGATACCGGCATAATAACAAAGATTGTCGGAGCGCTTACGGGAGATTATAGCAACCTTCTGAATAAACCGGGAGCGTTTGTTCCTATATACATACTTTCAGGAACGTGGCAGGAAATGGGCTGGAGCGCTATCATATACATAGCTGCTCTTGCGGGAGTTGACCAGGAACTTTACGAAGCTTCCGCCATAGATGGCGCAGGAAAGCTACGGCAGGTGTTTGCAATAACTCTTCCAAGCATTATTCCGACAATAGTCGTTATGCTCATACTGAGAATAGGCGGTCTGTTAAATGTCGGATATGAAAAGATTATTCTGCTGTATAATGAGGGTATATATGATACGGCTGATGTAATATCGTCATTTGTATACAGACGAGGTATTGTTCAGAGCGACTGGAGCTACAGTGCGGCAGTCGGCTTGTTCAATTCGGTAATCAACTTTATACTGATTATCACGGCAAACAAGATAAGCAATAGACTGACCGAAAACGGTTTATGGTAAAGGAGAGGGGTTGTGTTTGAAATGAAAATAAAACGCAGTAAAGCAGAACAAGCGTTTAATATATTTAATATTATACTTATGTTTGTTCTAATGGTTGTAACTCTGTATCCGTTACTATATGTATTGTTTGCATCGCTATCGGACGCGTCGAAACTGATGCAGCATAGTGGACTTCTGTTCAAACCGCTTGGGCTCAATTTGTCCTCGTATAAAATAGTTATACAGGATAGGCAGATTCTCAGCGGCTATATGAACACAATCATAGTAGTTGTGGCAGGAGTACTGATAAGTATGGTGCTTACTATACTTGGAGCGTACACTCTTTCGAGAAAGAACCTTTATTGGGGCAAGATGATTTCGATGATAGTAATTATTCCTATGTTTTTCAGCGGAGGATTAATACCGTTTTACTTGCTCGTAAAGAACCTTGGAATGTTGGATAGCCTTTGGGCGCTTATTCTTCCAACCGCCCTGTCTACATATAACATGATGATAATGCGTACGGCATTGGCGGGGGTTCCAAAGGCGCTTGAGGAAGCGGCGGAAATTGACGGGGCTAATCCGTTGGTCGTTCTTTTCAGAATTCTTATTCCGCTTACAATTCCTACGATTGCTGTTTTAATTCTCTATTATGCGGTTGCAAACTGGAATTCGTGGTTTAATGCTATGCTGTTTTTGCCGAAAGCAAAAGAAAAGTGGCCGCTGCAGCTGGTATTAAGGAATTTACTTATTCAAAATCAAACGGACGATTTAACATCGGGGGTAGCGGCAGCCGATAAATTTTCGGTTTCTGAAACAATTAAATATGCTACAATTATAGTATCAACGCTGCCAATACTATGCCTGTATCCGTTCCTGCAAAAATACTTCCTGAAGGGTGTCATGGTCGGCAGTGTGAAGGGTTGATGATTTTTACCTCAGAAAAATATAAATTGCAGTGAATTTTAATGACCGGCATAGAATGAGAGGGACGGGTTTTCCGTCCCGCTCGTTTTATAAAATAAAACTTATGCGAATATCGGAGGATTGTTATGAAAAAGGAATATTGCGTTATATCACATACGCATTGGGATAGAGAATGGTATTTTACTTTTGAACAATTTAGGTTTCGTCTTGTAAAGCTGATAGATAATCTGTTGGATATAATGGAAAAAGAAGAGAATTTTGTTTTTCATTTAGATGCGCAGACGATAGTGCTTGAAGATTATTTAAAAATAAAACCGCAGAATAAATTTCTTTTGGAGAAATACATAAAAGAAGGCAGAATTATAGTAGGTCCGTGGTATATACAGAACGATTTCTATCTGACAGACGGTGAGGCTACAGTAAGAAATCTGCTCGTCGGAACCAAAATGGCAAATGAATTTGGCGGCTGCGGAACTACAGGATATATTCCTGACCAGTTCGGAAATATCAGCCAGCTTCCGCAAATATATAATCAGTTCGGAATAAAGACTTGTCTTGTTGGAAGAGGCTACAGCTTCTATCACATAAACGATGACGACGAATTAGAGAGGATAATGACTTCTCCGGAATTCTATTGGAGAGGCAAGGATGGTTCTGAGGTGTTTACAGTACGCTTTACAACGTGGTATAACAACGCGCAGAGATTTTCCGAAGACGTATCGAAAAATCTGAAGCTGATTGATCATATAGAAGCTATGTATCAGGGGACGGACAGAATTCCGTATTATCTGCTGATGAATGGTGTTGACCACCTTGAAGCGCAGGAGAATCTGCTTGAGGTACTGCCGCCTACAAATGCGGCTCTTGAAAAAGGTGTAATTAAGCAGTGTACCATGCAGGAGTTTACAGATAAAGCAGAAAATTATATCAAAGAAAATGATATTGACATAGAAGAAGTGATCGGTGAGCTTAGATATGGACATGATAATGACCTTCTAAAAGGAACATTATCTGCACGGGTGTATTTAAAAACTGCAAATGTAAAGGCTCAGAACAAGATAGAGAATGTAGTTGAGCCATTATACGTTATGGCAGAAGCGATGGGCTTTAAGGGTATATATCCCAAAGACTATCTTGAATATTTGTGGAAGTTGCTTATGGAAAATCACCCGCATGACAGCATTTGCGGCTGCAGCATTGATGCAGTTCATTCTAATATGATGGACAGAACGGCAAGATTTAATGAAGCTGCTGATGAATTAACAAATGATATTCTCGGAGTTCTTACAGCGCATATCACACGAGAGGGTGTGAAAGAAAATGAATATATTGTTACAGTATGGAACACCTCGGAGATGAAAATCAGCGGCACTGCAACAGTTGAATTTAATTTCCCTGTGGAAGAAGACTTTGAAAATTTTGCTGTTATTGATGAGCAGGGCAGAGAAGCAGTGTTTGATGTGATAAGAAAAGACGCATACTGTATGAAAACAACAAGCCCGATAAATCTTCCGGGTCAGATTGATTGCGACAGTTATCTTGTCAAGCTGGCTGTCGATGAGATTGAGCCAATGAGTTATCGTACATATGTTGTCAAAAAGATAGATGGCAAATGTAAAGTAGTGGATGAGCAAGAAGTAGCAGCGAAGGAAATTAAGCTCGAAAATGATTTGTTTATGGTAGAAGTAAATGAAATGGGCGAGATTTCTGTAACTGATAAAAAGCAGAACAACACCTATGTAAATTGTATTAGAATTGAGGATATGGGTGAAAAAGGTAATTCATATATACATTATGATGTTGAAAATGATGTGCCTATTGTAACAGACGGTATAAAACCGAAAATCTCAGTGCTAAAGGATACGGACATTGAAAAGAGCTGTGTTCTGAGGTATACGCTCAATCTACCAACGCATTTAGATATCGAGACACTCACAAGAAGTGAAGAAATGGTAGAAAACATTGTTGAAATTAAGCTGTCACTCATAAAGGGTAAGCCGTGGATTGACATTGAATGCGCGGTGGATAATAAAGCAAAGGACCATAGACTTCGTATACTGTTTGATACAGGTATGACAACTGATTATACAACCTCGCTTATTCCGTTTGACACGATTGAGCGGGATAGACGCGAGGTACTTAAGAAAGTTTCAAATGGCACGCAGCCCAATAGCGGACTTATACATATAGAAGAAAATGGCAGCGGAATTGGAATTATGAATGAGGGGCTGTATGAATATGAGCATCTCTTAAACGATAGAGGTACTATTGCTGTAACGCTTATAAGAAGTGTAGGAATGATTTCAAATTTACCTGACAGACATCAGAGAAATACAATGAAGAATATTGATAGTCAATGTATAGGAAAATACACTCTGCATCTTGGTCTTACTTTTGCAAAAGGCGAGGCGGATATGCAGGTTAGCGAGTTGGTACGAAGAACCAAGATTTTCCAAAACGGACTTATCGGATATTTCCAGCCTTATTCGGAAAAGAAATTCACAGGCGGCAGACCTCAGGTTCAGGACACAGATATTGCAGAATTATTCTTCAGAGAGGATAGATATAAAGACATTAGTCTGAATAAGAGCGGAAAACTGCTTAATATAAGCGGTGATGCTATAACAGTATCGGCTCTGAAACAATCTGAGGATGGCGAGCTTATGGTCTTGAGGGCATATAACACTTCTGATAATGCAGCAGACTTCAAAGTAGAACTTAGTACAGAAACGGAAAAAGTTTACAGGCTTGCAATGAGTGAGGAAATATTGAAAGAGGAAGCCGTTGATGATAAAATAGTAAGCATAAGGGTTAAGCCCAGAGAAATTGTCACATTAGGTTTTAAATTAAAGTAAAATTCTAGAGAGGTGCAAACACAAGAAATAAAAAGTAAATAAATCATAAATAAAGCTAAGCGAAGCAACAAAAGCGAATAATAGTTAAAAAAGTGCATAGCAAACAAACCTAACGGCAAGGAACAAAAATATTTGGTTTTAAACATTGTCAGGTAAGTCGTTTTAAAGTTTTTACGCTGCGATAAGAAACGTCTT
>QTVU01000045.1 GCA_003460745.1 Firmicutes bacterium AM55-24TS | reverse complement strand
CGACTCTGTCGACAGCTCCCCTCTATGGGAGCCAACTAATACCTCTCCTTGAGGAGAGGTGGCACGCAGTGTCGGAGTGGTGGCTGTTATTCGACGTCCTTTTTCCATATTCCAACACGTCAAGGCAAGCCGATATGGCTTGCCTTATTTATTAATTTGTTGCACTTGTGTCGATTGTGTTATCCGTTGTTTTTTGTCTGTGACCGCCGCCGAAACCCGAATTTGACTTTGTTCCTATCTTCGTTATACTGCTTTCAATTTCGGCACTTCCGATTTCTTCACCGCTTGCGTAAACCGTATACATTTCACCTGTTTTAAGTTTATCCGATGAGTACACAATCTTACTTCCGCCTTTAACGGCTGTATACTCAGCGATTGTCTTACCGTTTGAATCAGTTATCTTAACTTCATCACCCGCGGAAATCTGTGAAGTTGTGTATGCCAAAATTACGTTTTGAGCAGAGTAACTGTTCGGACTTTCGTCCATACCGCTGCCGCTTACACCTATAATTGTACCGCCGTTTACTATAAACGCACCGTCTGTATCAAAGGCACTTTCAGCACCTGTTGGCTGTGCGTCAACCGTAACAGTACCGCCATTGATGAACAATGAACCGTTTGAATCAATACCGTCTGCGTCGGCAACTATTTTAATATTACCGCCGTTGATTTGAATATGATGTTCACTGTCCTGTTCATTACCCTCGGCTTGTTGCATATTCGGAGGTGTCATTTGACCGCCGTTTTTGTCACTTGTTATTTCCGGCGGTGTCATTTGACCGCCGTTTTTGTCACTTGGCATTTCCGGCGGTGTCATTTGATTACCGTCCTGTCCGTCACTGTTTTGTCTGCCAATTTTACCTCTGCCGCCCTGCTGACCACCTTGCATATTAGTACCGCCGCCGAAACCGCCGTTTTGATTTGCACCTGTACCTCCTGAATTCAATCCGTCATCACTTGCAGTTATGTCAATATTACCGCCGTTTATCGTCAAAATTTTCTTACTTTCAATACCCTCGGTTGATTTTGTTATCGTTATATCACCGTCATCAATCGTTACATCACCATGACCTGATATACCTTTTTTACTCTCCGACGATAAATTAAGTGTACCGCCCGTAATATTTATATCAGACGTGCAATGAATAGCATGGTCTGTCGAATCAACTGTAACTTCACCACCCGATATATCAAGCATCCAATCCGCTTTTATACCTTTGCTTGAAGTATCTTCACTGTCGTCACTTTCTTCTGTTTGCGTAAATTGATTATTATTCATTTGTTCACGCATTGATTGAATTTCATCATCTGTCATTTGTGACGAATCTTTCATTTCACCTCGACCGCCGAAGTCATTAGATGTACTTGCCTTAACCTCGCCTGTTGTCGTAACATTCACTTCACCGTCCGATATATCAAGTATTTCTTCCGCTTGAAGTCCATCACCCTTTGCAGTAACATTTACAGTACCTCCGCTTATCGCAAGTGTGTCATTTGCATGAATACCGTCATTTTTTGCATTTACGGTAATATTTCCGTTACCGATTTCAATGCTGTTACTGCTGAAAATACCGTGATTATAATTTCCGTTTACGGTAAGTGAGCCACTGCCCTTAATTTCAAGATTATCTCTTGATGTTATACAGCCTTTTTCATTTTCATCACCGCTTGTGTAATTTTCCCCGTCCGTCAAAGTATTTTCGGTGTTGTCCGTCAAAGTGATATAAGCCTTGTCGGCATTCTTTACATATACAGCCGAACCGTTTTTATTTGTAAGACTCATACCCGACAAACGAAGTTTAACTTTTTCTTCGGTGTCAATAACAATTTGACCGTCATCAAGTGTGCCTGTGACTTCAAAGTCACCGCCCTTTGAAATTGTTATAATATTATCCGATACACTTATACCGTCACCTGTAACTTCAACATTGTCAAGATCAATCGTTCCTGTGTTGTTTTTCCAAGACTCGTCCTCATCATCTTGCGGAGTGGTTATTGTAACTGTGTTGTTCTTTTCGTTCCACTCAACATCAAGTCCGAGCATATCGCTTATTGCACGAATCGGAACAAGTGTTCTTCCGGCCTCGATTATAGGTGAAACATCAAATGAATATGTTTCGTCATTCTTAGTCATATCACTGCTGCCGATAGTCATTTGTATAGTCTTTGACTTTTTCTTTGCGGTTATCGTCTGTGTGTCGCTGTTCCATTTAACCTTTGCACCGAATGTTTCAAATATGGTACGCATAGGAACCATTACTCTGTCATCTACGATTTCAGGCTGAACGTCAAAGCTGATATTTTCACCGTCATATGTAACCGTAATATCATTGCTCTTTGCCAAAACACATCCGTTGCCAATTGTTGCGGTAATTGCAACTACTGCTGCTATACTTATTATCTTTTTCTTTAATCCGATATTCATTTTTGTTACCCCTTTCCTTTATATTGATTTAATTATACATTTAGTTTCTTAAATAAACCTTAAAGGAAGAATTTTATTTATGAATATTTTGTTAATAAAAAAATGGCTACAAATATGTAGCCATCTCAAATTGCAGACAAAACCATAATGGTTTTGTCTACTTTATTTTAGAGTGTTTGAGGTGCTAACCTCATTGAAAATCATTTCTGGCGACCTGTGCGGCAGAAATGGCTTAAAATCTAAAGTTTCGACTTTGGAGGAACTTTATGATTTTTTCTCTGAAAATACTCAAAAATTACATCGTAAGATGTGATTTTTGGGCAGGCGACAAGTTGTCGCCTGCCGTTCTCTTTATATTATATATCCGAAGTACCTCGCAACAAAAATCCAAAATGTAAGGCACAATGACGACATAAGCGTCGTTGCAACGACCACGCTTGATGTAAGCACACCCTCGTGCCCCATATTTTTAGCCATAATATAGCTTGACGGAGTTGTCGGTGAGCCAAGCATTATAATAAGTGCAACAAGTGCTTGGTCACGGAAACCGAGCTTTATTGCTATCGGCAAAAATATCGCCGGCAGAACAACAAGTTTAATCATAGTTGCCGCTATTGTCGGCTTAATTTTCGCTATCGCTTTTCGTCCCTCAAAGCCCGCACCGATTGTTATAAGTGCAAGCGGTGATGCCATTTTTGCAAGCGACGCTAATGTTTTATCGATTATTTCGGGAAAATCAATTTTCAAAAGTGACGCCGCAACACCTAAAACAATACCTATTATAATAGGATTTTTAACAATATTAATAAGTGAATTTATAATATTGCCTTTGCCGTCGCCGTCCTTTTCCCCCTCAAAAGTCAAAACAAGCACCGCAAATATATTGAAAAGCGGTACACAGCCGATAATCATAACAGGCGCCATTCCGCTGTCGCCGTATATATTTTGAATAAACGCAACACCCAATATCGCCGCACTGCTACGATAACCGGCTTGTACAAACTCACCCACTATCTTTTTATCTTTAATCAAAAACTTTGCCGCAATCCACAATCCGAAAAATGCCACTGTCGTAACCAATGCACAATACAAAACATATGTAATATCAAAATCGCCGATTATATCGGTTGTTGACAAGTCAACAAACAACAACACAGGCAACGTCACAACAAAGTTAAACTTATTCGCCGTCTTAACAAATCCGTCATTTAGAATTCCTATCTGTTTCAGAACGTATCCGACCACTATAACAAGGAGTACGGGAAGTGTCGCATTAAGACTGTAAATTAAACTATCCATTCCAATCCCTCACAAAAGAGGGTGTCGCACCGCAACACCCTCCACGTTCTCTGTTTTTATTTCACAACTATATTAACAAGTTTACCCGGTACTGCAATCACCTTGACAACGTTCTTACCCTCGATAAGTCCTTTTATCTTTTCAGTATTCATTGCAGCCTCTTGTGTGCCGTCCTTATCAAGACCTGCCGGAATCATAAGTTTATCCTTAATTTTACCGTTAATCTGTACAACGATTTCAATTTCATCATCAACAGTCTTGCCCTCGTCATATTTCGGCCATGGCTGAAGTGAAAGAAGTTCGCCGTTACCGTAAGTCAGCCACAATTCTTCTGTCATATGAGGCGCAACAGGGTTTAGAAGTGTAATAAGTGTCTTATATTCGCCCTTTGTTACACTGCCTTTCTTTGAAAAATCATTTACAAGACTCATCATAGTTGCAATAGCCGTATTGAACTTCATTCTCTCGAAGTCCTCGCCGACTTTCTTTATAGCCTTATTTATATTCTTTTCAAGGTCAGCACTGTAACCTTCTTCGTCATTTACGATTGACTGCAAGTTCCATACTCTTTCAAGGAACTTATAACAACCTTTCAAACCTTGCTGTGACCATGGAGTTGACTGATCGAATGCACCGATGAACATTTCATATGTTCTGAATGCGTCCGCACCGAATTCTTCTACAACTTCATCAGGATTTACAACATTACCTCTTGACTTAGACATCTTTTCATTGTTCTCACCAAGAATCATACCGTGTGAAGTACGTTTCATATACGGTTCTTTTGTAGGAACTACGCCTATATCATATAGGAACTTATGCCAAAAACGTGAATACAAAAGGTGAAGTGTTGTATGTTCCATACCGCCGTTATACCAATCGACAGGTGACCAATATTCCAACGCCTCTTTTGACGCAAGTGCCTCATCATTATGCGGATCCATATATCTTAGGAAATACCAGCTTGAACCAGCCCACTGCGGCATTGTATCTGTTTCTCTTTGTGCCTTACCGCCGCAGCACGGACAAGTTGTTTCAATCCAATCATATGCTTTTGCAAGCGGTGATTCACCGTTTTCACCCGGTTCAAATGTTTCAATTTCAGGAAGTTCCAAAGGAAGTTCACTTTCAGGAATAGGCACCCAACCGCATTTATCACAATGTACAAGAGGAATAGGTTCACCCCAATAACGTTGACGTGAGAATACCCAGTCACGAAGTTTGAAGTTTACTTTTCTCTTTCCAAGACCTTGCTTTTCAAGCCATTCAATCATTGTAGGAATAGCCTCTTTTACCGGAAGACCGTTTAGGAACTCGGAATTTACCATATTACCCTTGTATACATCTGTGTAAGCCTCTTCTTGTACGTTCTTACCGCCTGAAACAACTTCGATAATCGGAAGATTAAATTTCTTTGCGAAATCCCAGTCACGGCTGTCGTGTGCAGGAACTGCCATAATTGCACCTGTACCGTAAGTTACAAGTACATAGTCAGAAATAAATACAGGAAGTTTTGCACCGTTTGCAGGATTCACCGCATAAATTCCCTCAAGTTTAACACCTGTCTTTTCCTTTGCAAGCTCTGTTCTTTCAAATTCAGACTTCTTTGCCGCCTCTGTCTTATATGCAAGCACTTCGTCATAATTTGTAATTGAATCTTTCATCTTTTCGATAAGCGGATGTTCAGGTGACATAACTGTATAAGTTGCACCGAAAAGTGTATCTGCACGCGTTGTGTAAACAATCATTTCATCGCCTGTTGAAAGTTTAAACTTAACCTCTGCGCCCTCACTTCTGCCTATCCAGTTTTTCTGCTGTGTTTTAATCTTTTCAAGATAATTTACATCGTCAAGGTCATCGATAAGACGTTGTGCGTACTCGGTGATTTTAAGCATCCATTGGCTCTTTCTCTTTTGAACAACTTCACTTCCGCATCTTTCGCAAACACCGTTTACAACTTCTTCGTTTGAAAGTCCTACTTTACAGCCGGTACACCAGTTAATCGGCATTTCCTGCTTATATGCAAGTCCGTGCTTAAAAAGCTGTAAGAATATCCACTGTGTCCATTTATAATAGCTCGGATCGGTTGTGTTGATTTCTCTTGACCAGTCGAATGAGAAACCAAGCATTTTAAGCTGACGTGTAAAGTTAGCAATATTCTTTGCCGTTACGATTTCGGGTGTACCTTGTTTTTTATAGCAAAGTTTTCAGTCGGAAGTCCGAATGCGTCCCAGCCTATCGGATAAAGTACGTTGTAACCCTCCATACGACGCTTTCTTGCGATAATATCAAGTGCCGTATAACTTCTCGGATGACCTACATGCAAGCCCGCACCTGACGGATACGGGAACTCTATCATTGTATAATACTTAGGCTTTTTGCTGTTTGTTTCAGCGTGGAATGCACCTGTTTCTTCCCACTTATCCTGCCATTTTTTTTCAATAGCTTTAAAGTTGTAACTCTCCATTTGTATATTTGCTCCTTTAAAATTTATTCTTCTTCTGATTCATCTACGTTACCGACGTCGTCCCAAAGACGTTCGATAGCATAAAATTCACGCATTTCGTGCTGCATAACGTGAACGATTACGTCACCGCAGTCAACCAAAATCCAGCTGCCGCCTCTGTAACCCTCTTTATGATTTATCTCAAAGCCTGCCTCTTCAAGCTTTTCTTCAATTTCATCAACACTCGCTCTTACCTGTACCGTTGACTGACAAGATGCAACAACAAAGTAATCCGCAAGCGATGTCTGCTCTGCAACGTCAAGCACTTCTATATTTGTCGCTTTCTTATCTTCAAGTGCCTTTTGAATAATTTCAACCTTAGTCATTTAGTGTCCCTCCTTTTATTTTCCGTTCATCAGCATATAATTCCATGCAGATAATGTATTGGGGTGTATTATTTTATTTTTCTGTGCATTAAAGACAATGCTTTGTTTAAGTCCAAGAATAAATGCCCTGTCAATATTTTCGTACGCCGCTTTCCTAAGCTCCTCCACTCCGTCAAAATCACGCATAGGCTCAATCATATCCGCAATATAGATTATCTTATCCAAAAGCGACATATTCTCCTTTGCGACCGTGTGGCACATTATCGCGTCAAGCACGTCTTTGTCGTTCACTCCATACTCAGCCTTTGCGATTTTTGCACCGAGCGGTGCATGAATGACAGGCTTACACGCAAGCGTTATATCATCAAGCACAACACCGTACTTTTGACAAAGTTTTATCTGATCGTCTGTGTCATAACCCTTTGCACAATCGTGCAAAATTCCGGCTGTGTATGCTTTTTCGGTATCTGCACCGTACTTTTCGGCAAGCTTTACCGCTTCGTCACACACTCCAAGGCTGTGCTTATATCGTTTTTCGCTTAGCGTACTCTTTAATTTATTCTTGTAATTATCTATCATTTTCGTTTTCCTTATAAAGATGATACTTATTTATATAATCTCTAACATTTTCAGGCAGCATATATCTTACCGTCTGACCGTTTTTCACTCTGTTTCTTATATCCGTTGAAGATATTCTAAAAACGGGTGCTGATATAGGAAATATCCGACCGTTCATTTTTTCTTTTACGACCTTTATCGTTTCCGTAAGCGACTTTAGCGATTTTCTCGGAAATACAAGCAGCGAACACATTTCAAGTATTTTATCGGGCTTGTACCACTTATCAAAATCATTAAGCGAATCTTCACCGATTATAAAAAACAAATCGTCATTCGGATATTTTTCTTTTAAATATCCAAGCGTGTTTACCGTATACGATTTTTCACTGCGATTAATTTCAAAATCGTCCTCCTCAAAAGCACTGTTATCCGCTATGGCAATATGCGTCATTTCAAAGCGTTGTTTTGCCGTAACGTTCGCACTCTTATGAGGCGGATTGCCGTCCGTTATAAATATCACACGGTCAAGTCCGTATTCCTCCCTTGCCATTTCCGCAATTAAGAGATGTGCGTTATGGATAGGATTGAACGTACCGCCCATTATTCCTATTTTCATTTCCTCGGCAACTCGATTTTTCTGTATTTTTCTTCATCGGATTTACGATAAATTATAAACTTATTTCCGATTGCCTGCACCGGCTCCGCTCCAAGACGTTCCGCAACGTAATTGCAGGTGTCGCGAGTATCAAGCATTGCAGTTTCAAGTATATGCACCTTTAAAATTTCACGTTTTGTAAGTGCTTTGTTAAGTCCGTCAATAAATGCGTCGGTAACACCTTCTTTGCCTATTTGGAATATAGGTTCAAGCTGATGCGCCATTTTTCTTAAATACGCTCTTTGTTTTCCTGTTATCATTAATATCCTCCGAAGTAATTTTTATCATAAATATACATATTTAATTATATCATTTCAATATTGTATTGTCAATAAAAAAACAGGCAATAAAAAACCCCAAAATAACCGTCAGTTAAAGTCGAGTTTCTACCTGCTCATGCAGGTGGGCTAAATCCCGTTTACTTTATATGTCCACTGGCATTCCCGAAGGAACGGAGGCGTATACGCCATAAACGGAGATAATATCCCTTTTAAGAAGTGTTGGTAAAAAAAAGACTTTTAAACGCGAAATCTCAGGGTAATTAGCTATTTTGTTTTTCTGTTATTATAATAGCACATAATGAATAAAATTTCAATAGGAAATTTATAGTTTTTCAAAAAAACTTACAAAACGAATTATTTTGACATTACCTCTATGGTTTTGCCGATATTATTCTTCGTTTGCCATTTCCTCATCACGTCTTAAAAATTCATTAAATGCAGCCTCAAGTCTTGTCTCATCCTCAACCATTACAAGCTCAGCCTCTTCTGACTCAACGTCACCCTCAACCTGCATAATAAGAACTTCATCATTTTCCTGACCTTCAGGAAGAACTTCAAGAAGTGCGAAATATGTTACACCTTCAAATTCAAATACATCGATTGTTTCAAATTCAATCATACAACCGTGTTCATCTTCAAGCATTATTATGTTATTTTCCATTATAAAAATTCCTTTCTCTTTCCGTTATTTATTTTAACTATTTATATTGTAATATATACCACTTGAAATGTCAATCTATTTATTTTTTTGCGAACTTAAATATCCGTCAAGTATTATGCACGCCGCAACGGTATCCAATACATCTTTTCGTTTTTTTCCGCGTGTATTTGTTTCATTCAGAAACCTTGCCGCACCGACAGATGAAAGTCTTTCATCCCAAAATACAATTTCGCCGTCATATATTGTTTTAAGTACGTCGGCAAATTCGTGCGTTGCGTCAACACGAAACCCCTCACTTCCGTCCATATTTTTCGGCAGACCGATAACTATTTTTTCGGGTTTGTATTCGTCAAGTATTTCCTTTAATTCGGTCAGTAATTTTTCGGTACCTCTGTTTTTTATCGTTCTTACGCCTTGTGCCATAAAGCCGAGCAAATCACTTACCGCAATCCCCACTCTTGCGTCACCGTAATCTATTCCGAGTATTCTCATTATACTTCCTCCCTGTTAAAATCTCTTGCAAGCGATTTTATCCATTTATTTTTATTTATACGAATGACCGACACCAAACTTTTTAACGGCTCATCACTTTTCATCAAAATCAGTACAAGCGGTACAGGCAACCTTAAAAGTGAACCTATAAGTGCAAGCGGTGTTGCAACACACCAAAGCGTAATAATTTCCGCAACCATACAAAATCTTGTATCTCCTCCACCGCGAAGTATTCCGACAATCGTAACAGATGAAACCGATACAAATATAGTTATGAACGCAATAGTTACCATCAATTCATTTGCAAGTGCCTTTGTTTCGGGCGGAATTGTGTAGAAATTGATAACAAAATTCTTCAAAAGCAATATAACTCCGCAGGCAATAACGCCGATAACATAGCTTAAATATTTTAATGTTTTTGCTTCAACCTTTGCCCTTTCGATTTTTCCCGAACCGATAGATTTACCTATTATAATTCCTGCTGCATTAGCGATACCGAATATAACAACCGTTGAAAGCTGTTGCACCATTGACGCGATTGAATTGGCTGCAACGGGGTCACCGGCTGAATATTTAATGTGTCCGAGTATTGCCGCTTGTGCCGATACACCGAGCGACCACATAACTTCATTTATAAATACAGGCAATCCGTGTTGAAACAAGTCAAGCGCAAATATCTTGTCAAACAAGAACAAATGCTTAGGTTTAAAATTAAGACGTTTGTCAATGCAGAAAATGTATATACTTACTATCAAAAATTCAAGTATTCTTGCTGTGAGAGTTGCAATCGCTGCACCGCGAATACCCAGCGCCGGTGCTCCGAGATTACCGAAAATAAGCACCCAATTCAAAAATACGTTTGTACAGAACGATGTAATATTTACCACAACAGATATTTTCACAAGCTCTATACTTCTTATACAGCATATCATCGTATTGCTTAGACCAAACAAAATATATGCAAAACCGATAATACGCAGATATGATATTCCTGCCGCGATTATTTCATCATTGTTTGAATATATCCCCATCACGGCTTGCGGAAATATAAGTACCGCAAGTGCCATAAGTGTTGAAATGACAAACGCAACTTTTAATATAATCGAATAAATCGACCGTATTGACGCAGTATCACGTTTTCCCCAATATTGCGCACTAAGTACCGTTGATGCACCCGCCAAGCCGAAACAGACAAGCGATAAAATGAAAAACGGCTGATTTGCAAGCGATGATGCTGACAAAAACACGCCCGTATCGTCTGCTCGTCCCAACATAATCGTATCCATCATACTTGTCGCAAAACTGATAAGATTTTGCAGTGCAATCGGTATTGTTATTGTGAGCAGATTAATATAAAATCTCTTTTCCTTTACTATATGCAATTATTTTCCCTCCTATTTGTTGCATAATAGTAATATTATACACGCAAACTACATTAATGGCAAGTATTTTCTTGACTATTTTCTTTTAGAAAGGTATAATTTATCTATAAAATACTTAAAAGTTTGAGGTGATTTCTATGACAAAGAAAATGCTTTTTATTTTTAATCCACATTCGGGTAAAGGGCAAATAAAAAATCATCTTCTTGATATTCTCGATAAATTTGCCAAAGCCGAATATGATATTACAGTCCGTCCGACTCAAGAACGTTTGGACGCATATAATTATATAAAAATAACGGTGATAAATTTGACAGAATCGTTGTATCAGGCGGTGACGGCACTTTAAATGAAGCAGTAAAAGGACTTATGGAATTTGACGCCGACAAAAGACCTTGTCTTGGATATATCCCAACAGGCACAACAAATGACTTTGCCTCTACTCTTGAATTGCCGAAAAGTATAGCGAAGTCGTCCGATATTGCCGTAAACGGCGTTCCGTTTAAATGCGATATAGGTAAGTTTAACAGTACGACTTTTAACTATGTTGCCGCATTCGGTGCATTTACCGATGTCCCTTACGATACACCGCAAGAAACAAAAAACATTCTCGGTCATACCGCATATGTTTTGGAGGGTATGAAACGACTTTCTTCCCTGCCGTCTTATCACGTTAAAATAAAATATGATAACGGCGAATTTGAAGGAGATATATTCCTTTGTATGATTTTAAACGCAACCTCCGTTGCAGGATTGCATAAAACAAAACAACTTAAAAATGTAGATTTGAATGACGGATTGTTTGAAATGCTCGTTTTTAAACGTCCGACTAATCTTATCGAATTTCAAAATATTCTTATTAATCTTATGCGTGGCGAAAATTCCGGCGATGAATATTTGTTTGTAAAATCTTCGTATTTTGAATTTGAATGTGATGAGAATATTAAATGGACCCTTGACGGCGAATACGGTGGCAATCCTAAACATACCGTCATAAATGTTATGCCGTCCGCTATGACTTTTATCATTGATAAAACACATAATATGTTGAAAGAATAAAAAAATTTGATTTTTTTATAAAAAAGTATTGACAAATCAACTTTTCACTGCTATAATATATTATGTTGTTTGCAGATGTGGCGGAATTGGCAGACGCGCTAGACTTAGGATCTAGTGTCACCGACGTGGGGGTTCAAGTCCCTTCATCTGCACCATACCGAGTGTTCTTACAGAACTTTAAAGTTTTTGTATGTCACTCGGTTTTTTTATTGTTTTTTCAGTATGAGGATGCTCCGGTGTCAAGCAATCCAACTACTTTGTGAATTTATCGCAAGCAAAAACCGCTCGTCAATAAAGGCATTTCACCTCTATTCCGAGCGGTCTTTTTTCTCATTATTTATGAGAGGAATTTCAATATTTTATTTTAAGTTTTCAACCATACGCATAAATACTGAAGCAGCCTGTGCTCTTGTCGTGTTTGCTTTCGGTGCAAAGCTACCGTCTGTATTACCTGTCATAACGGACTTTTCAGCCGCCCATATTACAGCATTCTTTGCATAATCCGAAATATTGTCGTTATCCGTATAAGATGTGCTGCTGCTTGTAGTTATGTCATATCCTTTAAACGCTGCATAACGATAGATAATCGCCGCCATCTGTTCACGTGTAATTGGCTCGTTCGGAGCAAAACACTCTTCAGAAATACCCGAAACAATGCCGTTTTCATTCGCCCAAGCAACTGCATTTTCGTAATAGCTACCGCTTTCAACATCAGTAAAAGCACATTTTCCCGTCTGTGGCTCATTTTCCATACGATAGATAACCGTCACAAACATTGCTCTGGTAACATCACTGTCCGGTGCAAATTCTGTGTTTGATATGCCCTTCATCAAGTCATTTTCATACGCGTATTTCACCGAATCGTAAAACCAGTCTTTTTCCTTAACATCGGTAAACGGATTTTTCCATTCACCGTTATCCTTTTCCGTCCATTTTGCATATAGCGTGAAGTTCTTTGTTACCTTTTCAGTAAAATCATATTTTGTTTTGAGTCCCTTATCGGTATACCAGCCCTCAAAGTCAAATCCGTCCTTTATCGGTGTTTCCGGCTCTTTTATAACACTGTTTCTCGTAACGGTTTTGCTTGCAATATCATTACCGCCGTTTGTTTC
Organism: Firmicutes bacterium AM55-24TS; assembly: GCA_003460745.1. Lineage (GTDB taxonomy): Bacteria > Bacillota > Clostridia > UBA1381 > UBA1381 > Hominilimicola > Hominilimicola fabiformis. The sequence goes on along the minus strand of QTVU01000045.1, from coordinate 9,665 downwards.
AAATGAAACGGTATAACACACATTGCCGCCTCCGCCTCCGTTACCGCCACTTGATTTCGTCCAGTTAGCGGTTACGGTTACGGCTTTACTCGGCATTGTAAATGTTGTTTCCGCCGACTTGCTGTCCGCAAACTGTACACTGTCGTCTGTCGTCCAACCGCTGAATTTATATCCGCTGCGTTCGCCGGCCTTAATCGTTACCGTTTCGCCCTCTGAATACTCTCCGCTACCCGAATTCTCCGCATAGCTGTCATTTACCGTTACGGTGTTCGATATTTTCTTTATAACAAGTGCAGTCTGTGGTATTGAAGTATTTTCGGCAAAATCCTGTGCACAAAGCATAATAACACTGCTTGTTTGACTTTCATCAAGGTTTCCAGAAACAGCAAACTTACCGTCACTGCCTGCAACAACTTCTTCATTATCGCCGTACATAATTCTGCTACCCGCATCTGATATTCCTGTTATCGTATAGTCGCCGCTTTCATTGTCTGCATAAAATATATCAGATGAAAGCGTCAGAACAGGCGGTTCTTTATCCATATTAATAAGTAGGAATACACTTGTTACATCCTTGCCGGAAATACCGTCAATCTTGAACATCAAACTCCCCTCAAATTCCGGAATTGCAAAGGTGTTTTCACCGTTTTCGTTTGGTATTTGGTCATTTGTGTCCATTCTTGTCAGTTTAAATGTCGCATCAGCGTCCGATCCGCTTACAGACAAAGTATTGTCACCGCCGCCGATATATGCGTGATAAACGCCGTTTTCATCGGCAGTGCATTCGTTACCGTTCATCGAAAGTGCTATATCCATAGGTGTATATTTAGGAAGAAATTCGCCTGTAGATTCGTTTTCCTTACTGTAATACTTTCCGTTTTCCGATTTTTTGTATGCACGAACACCGACTTTATATGTCTTATCAGGCAACAAATTCTCGGCAGGAACAGACTCCGCGGTATTTCCGTTTTCATTTACACGAACGCCGTTTCCTCCGACAGTTAGTGCCATATCAACCGCTGTCGTGTTTTTATCCAAATCATATCCAAATCCTGTGTCTGTCCATTCGCCGTCTTTTTCCTCATAAATTCTCACATTATAACCGTCAACATTGTCTGACGCATTCCACTCCGCACGCATTACCTCATTTCCTGACGTTTGCAGAGTAACATCTGTCGGTGCGGATGGTTCGTTTACATTGGTATATGCAGCTTTTGTATTAAACGCTTGATTATCAATAGCAATAAGTGCGTCTTCCTCCTTACCGTCACCGTTAAGATCTGCTTGCTTTTTCGTCATAAGAAAGGCTGTCACATAATATTCACCTGTCGGTGCTATCGCACCCGATGTAGGAACGGAAAGTTCAATATTTGAGGTATCACTGATTTCCTGTTCTGAAATCATATAGTCCGCTCCGCCTTCTTCGTTTGAAAAATAAGTGCGGATAACGTAAGGCGTATTATCCACGGCATACTTCACCTTGCCGGAAATTTGATTGTCAGTCAGTGTCAGAGCCAACTTCTCAAACGGCTCAACAGAAAATGTTTTTTCATCGGTAAAAGTCAACCCGCCTGCATCAACGATATACTTGCCACCTTCTTTAAGTCGCAGAAGAGCCAGACGATATTTTTTGCCGTCAGCGTTTGTTTTTTCCATATCTGCAATAGTTGTCGCGCTGACATCTTCGTCAGGATTAAACTGACTGTCATCAGTCATCCAGTCGATATTAAGCTCAGCGTTGCTGTCATTGAAAATCTTTAGGTTCTCTTTGATCTGCTCCTCGGTTAGATTTCCGTCAAAGGCAAGTACGATATACGGCGCTTCGTCTGTACCGGCACTTGCTGAGATTTCCGTCCGACTCACGCCGGTGTTTGCAAGCACAAAGTTCTCATCACGCACCGCCGCAAAATTCGCATCGCTGTCTTCCGCAAGCATACTTACAACCGGTGACACACCTTTATCCGCCCAGTTCCATTCAGGCATATAACCTAACATCTTAAACTCAATATCCCAGCCGCCGCCTTTGCGGAAGTCGGTCTCTACGATTTTCGGCACCAGTACCCATGCTCGCGCGCTGGCTAACCAACCGCCCACCTCAGCCACCACGCCAAGGTACACATCGACATTTTGGAAGGCTTGCTTCATACCCTCCTCAACTGTGACGTTTCTGATTGGGAATGCCGTCTGACCGCCTACGATGAGATTGATATTTCCGACGTTAAACCCTTTGCCGGCAAGGACGGGACTACTTTTTGGAATCTGCACTCTGCCTGCAACCGTGCCATTTGCACCGATTGCAAGATACAGATAATCCTTGCTGTTATTCACTCCGCCGAAAGCACCCAATTCAATAGAAGAATCAAACGTTATAACGTCTATCTGTTTACTCGGCAGATTTAATGCAAGCTCCTTTGAGCCGCCGAAATAAACTCCTTCATATGTATTACCCTTATAACTGCGTTCCTGTCCGTTTAATTTTAAGGAATAGCCGAAGCTGTCGACAATCTGCGTTGCCGCGCCTGCACCTACAAGATTAACATCGGTCGCTTTTAGTGAAATCTCGCTCGGTCCTATAATAATGTTACCTGTTCCTTCAATAAGATGCAGATATGTTCCCGTCAATGCACCGCGTAATTTAATAGGAGGAATGGCAAGATAATTGCCATTTACCGTTGCGGCAAGATCCTTAAAACCGGCACCGCCGCCGTTAAGCTGTCCTATCGGAACAGGCGGAACAAGTACAATTCCCGGTGATGATTTTACATAAAACCATAACTCGTCAGGGATAAGAGCGCCGTTATTGCTACGTTCAAGAGCAAGTGCCGCCTCGGTTTCAAACAGGTCAAAGGCATTCAGTTCAAGGCTGAAGGCATACCGTTCCTCGCCCTTAAAGGTGTTTACTTCCCCCTCAACCTTGGCAAGCTCCAACGCCATCATCTTGGCGGTGTCAAAGCTGCCTTTTGCTTTTACGCCGTTTACCTTAAATTCATATTTCTTTTTGCCGTTTACCGTCTTTTCTTCTAAACCGTAACCCAACTTTTCAAGCGAAAATTCAGCACCGTCAAATACTGTTTTGAATCCGATTTCACCGTTAAAAACAAGGTTGCCGTCCGCATCAGCGGTTGCTTTTTCCAACTTTGTCGTTGCATACGGAATATCGACAAAAATCACTGCGTCGTTTTTGTCGGGTTCAATATCAAATGAAAGACCTTCTTTTGACATTGTAATTTTCAAAGAGTCTTCCGCACCGTTTTGCGGCTGATAGAATTTGAATGACGGAGCGTTCAAATTAACGCCGTGCTGTTCGATTCGTCCGTCTTTGTAAACAATCAACTTTCCGCCATTATTTTCGTTCCACGTTGCCGTCACAGACGGAGAAAGCGTTGCCGCTCCGCCGGTAAATTCAAAAGAAGAACCGTTTGTGCTTTTATACTCGCCGGCTATTTGTGCAACAGGAGACGCATTATATTTCTTTTTTAAACTTTCAAGTGTGGCGTCATCCGAGACATATTCAACGGTAATTGCACCGTTTGACTCAAATACCGCAAGACGCTTTGCGGAAAAACTTGATGATATTTCGTCAGGTTTTGTCGGAAGCTCCTCGCTCAGTGTTTTCAGATTACGATAACCCCACAGATACTGCGCACCGACCGACATTTCGGTATTTGCGTCAAGGTCAAAGCCACAGTAGCTTTTGCTTTCCACCCATGTAAGAACAGGAAAATCGTTCGGCTTCACTGTAACTGTCTGTGGCAAGCTTACACGCAGCGGAGAATCTCCGCAGTACACAATATCGAAGTTATCGTAGTAATCGGACAAACCGACAAACGGATTTGCCCACGGATATGCATCAGTGTAAATTTCATTAACATAAACTCCGTCTACATCGCCCCACAAGGTATACCCTTTTGGAACGTGCTTTGTTGACACATCATCAATTTTGCCTGTTACAACCGAACTTTTCGTTGTTATTTCACCGCTTTCGGTTACTGTTGTGCGATCCATCTTAATCGCCGGACCTCCGGAGCTGTTTGCGGTTTCACTGTGACCCATTCCGGTAAAATTGTTCATCACATACCGCCACTCAAAGTACAAATCATGTTCGGGGAAATCATCTCTGTTCATTTGTATTTCACTGACGGTTGTCAAAACGCCCCAAGCCGTTTTATCCTTTTTGTCAAGACATACAAGCTCGTGATAAACCGTTGCTTTTGCCGGTATTATTGTGCCGTACGGAGTTCCGGGAATATCGTTCAGAACCATTTCCATGTTGTATTCTGCCTTAATTGCGTTATTTTTTCCGTTCGGTGTTTCTGACACAAACTCCGCTTTTTGCAGTGTGACATACGGATGAATTTTCTTCTTATTTCCCCCGCCGGTATAAACATTAAGTTGGCAGTCTGGGGCTTGAATATCCTGTGTAAAAACCTCGCCTGTTTCCTTTGCGATTGCCCTCGGAACCGTTGCCGTATAGGTTGATACTGCAAATCGTAGAAATAAAAGCTTATGTAATCGTTTTGCAGAAGAAGCGTTTTACCGCCGTTAAAGGTAAGTGTTTCGTTTTGCTCGGGCGCCGCAAGAATATTCATCGGCAGCGCACAAACTATGATGCAAAGTGATAATATCACCGACACTATTTTTTTGCTCATTTTCTGTCCCTCCTGTTTTTTATTTTGATACAAATTACGGTAAACACCGTTGCTATTATAAAAGTCACAACTGCTGTCAGCACATATCCGCACATTCCGTCAATCAGCAGAATTGCACCGCAGTAACCGGCAACCGCCGCACTTTTGTACGATGTCGGAAATAATGCGGTGCAGCACAGCAAAAGAACGGAAAGCAGGGCGGTTGCCACTTTGCAGAAATTCAGCTTTTTTATCTCCCTGCAATGTTTTATCTTTTTCGCACGTGCGAAAACTAAATTCATTCTTTCCGCATTAGATTTCAATTCACACACCTCCTCAATCCACCCTTTTATTATATAGGTGCTTGAAAATATAAAAATTCCCCCTAAAAAACAAAAAAAAGACCGGATTTTTTTCCGGTCTGCATAAAACAGAGTTATTTTAAATCAGTTATTTTTCTGAAACGGTATTTCAGCAGAAACAGAATAAGGCAAGAAACAATCGGAACCGCATATCCAAATTGCTTTATTAAGCCTTCAGTTTTCATAATCATATTAAACATAGCGTGAAATGTAATCGCGACGCACAACAGCGCAAAAATGCCGGATGCCTTTAACGCAGCAGGTCGGCGGAATACTCTCAGTCCGTACCCGATTATAAAAGCACATGTAATGTGCATAGCTCCGGTTGAAAAACCTCGCACTAATAAATAAAACAAATTACCTGTTCCGTGTTCCAAAAGGTAACAGATATTTTCAAAGGTGGCAAATCCCACCGCAATATTAAAAATAATATTATCCCCTTCATGCGGTTGAAGTTCAAAAACAATCAAACCAAACAAAAGAGGAATGAGTTTTACCGTTTCCTCTATAACAGGTGATATTTCCAATACAGCAGATGTTTCCTGTGCACCGTAAAGTACCGAAAAAAATGTATTCAAATAGGCGGATATAATACAGCAGACAAATCCGAGAACTATAAAAATATAATTTTTTCTGTTACCGGTATTTGTACCGAGTGCGGCAAGCAAAAACGGAGCCGCAAGGCATATAAATATATTTTCTATATTGTACGGCATAGCTTTTCCTCCCTGCTCTGTGCAACGGCTATCAGAATAAGAGCCGGATTCATTATAAATATGTCAACCAAATAATACGGATTTATAAAGGTGTTTTCCGCAATAAAATACGAAGAACCCCACAAAAGATATTCTGCCGCATAAAAAATCAAAGCCGCCGCAAAAATCCACAGCTTACCCGTCTGTTTTTGAATTTTTGCAAAATATATACCTTTTACCGCATAAAAGCCCAATATTCCCATTGCTGTGCCCATTAAGATGTTCTCAAAATAACTGCCTCGCAAACAAAAGAAAATACCCATACCCAGAGAAAACAACGGTAAAATCCAAAATATTGCTTTCTTTTTATGTTTTTCTTTCGGTACATCTGCATAAAGACGTAAAGTAAGAAAAATATACGATGCCGTCCAGCTCAGTTCCGAAACACAGAACACAAGCGGAGAAGTGCCTAACAATATAAGGTACAGTACCCAATAGGCAAGACCCATTCCGAAACTCAGGTAAAAAAGCAATACCAAAAGGCGATTGTAACTTCTGTTTCGTATTGCCGAAATACAGGAGCAGCATCCGCAGATAAAAACGCAGAAAAGCTGTAAAAGATTATCTGTCAGTTCTGTCATTTCCCTCATTCCTCTCTTTATTTCTTTTATGAAGAATGTCACACATCAAAGTTACCGAAATGCCAAGTAAAAACGCCAAAATCCCTACAACAACATACCCCAAAAAGCCTTTGTTGGCAAAAATACTGGCTGTGTCATGCATCGGCGTATGCTCAAATCCCGCAAAATTCAAATTACATACAAGTGCCGATATAACTACGATTAAAGCAATGCCAAACGAATAGCACGAGATGACCGCCAGTCTATGTCTTTTTTCGTTGCGCTGTTTTTTTATTTCATCAGCCTGTTTTTTCGCCAGTTTTATTCTTTCAGTCGTTGAACGCACTTTTTATCCCCTCCGTTTCAAGTAACGGTCTTAATTTCTTTTTGCCGAGTTGCAACAGCTTATCAATCTGTTTTGCCGACTTTCTTAAAACAGCAGCGGCTTCTTTGTAACTCATTCCCTCAATGTATACAAGATAAAGAGCCTCTTTTTGAGCGGACGGCAAATATTCCATACAGTCATAAATCCGCTTGTTTCGCTCCGCAATGCACACTTCATCTTCAAATGTATTTTCTATGCAAAAATTCATTTCTTCCTCTGTAAGAATGATATGTCTTTTTGCTTTTCTCAAAAACATCAGTGCATGATTTCGAGCCGCTTTATATATGTAACTTTCAAAACTGCTTTTAATATTCGGCCGTTTGCTGATCAGATACGCAAAAACTTCTATCAACAAGTCCTCCGAATCGTGGAGATTTTTTATATATCCGTTTATATACAGCGTAAGCTTGTCACCGTAAATCTCCATAAGCCTTTCAAGAGCCTTTGCATCGCCCGAAAGGTAATCGTTATAAATTATAGTTGTATCCATCATTAAACAAATCCCTTTCTCAATTTTATTTGTCAGCTAGCTTTTCTGACAGAATGTGACGTTATGCGATACAAGAAATCTATATTGAATTGTATCATACATTTCCCCTTCCGTCAATGAGCGACTGTTTAGTATCTCGAGTAACAAACACCTCCGATTAAAGTTACAAAAAAAGCAAGCTACTGCTACAAACAATGCTTGCTTTTTCTGTTAGATAAAATCTTCAATTACATCTTGCAGATGACAGGGTGACAATTCGTATTTGTTCAGTCTTCCGATTAATTCTGTCACCTCTTTTTTATTTGGTGACACGTCATTAACAGCCATTTCCTCACATTTGATGCCGTATGTAGTCTTTACCACTCCCTCAATATTCTTTTCTTCTTGCAAAATTGTATACATATTGTATATTAGTCCTTTCTCCCCCCTATGTTATATAATACAACATATACCACTAAATTACAATATTATTTGATATTTTGTAAATAAATTGTAAATTACCGAAAAAAATAAAGGTGGTATTACACCACCCTTATTTTATGCACGAATTAAAAGTCCGTTTATAAGATCATTCTTTGCCATTTCCTTAATTTTATAATGAAGTTTCTTACCCGTAACGTTTGTCGGTATAGTCGCTGTAAATCTATAATATCTCGGACGTTTATAGTTTGAAATCATAGGACTGTTTTTACAAAATTCTTCAAGTTCGTCAACAGTAAGCGATTCATCTGCTTTTACGATATAAGCCGTAACAATTTCGCCGTGTGCTTTATCGGGAACGGCTGTAACGATACTGTCCGCAACTTTCGGATGTGAATTAAGCACTTCTTCAATCTGCGTAGGATAAATATTTTCACCCTGTGAAATAATCATATCGTCTTTTCTTCCGGCAATAGTAATAAAATGATTTTCGTCCCAAGTACCAAGGTCGTTTGTGTACAAATATCCGTTATGGAATTTACGCTCCGTTTCACCCTCATTATTATAGTAGAAATACGCTGATTTTGCGTGTGAGCGGATAATCACTTCACCCACTTCACAATTATCTTTAGCAACAATTTCGTGAGGTTCGGCACGTCTGTCCTCAAATACCTTTACTACTCGCACGTCATCATCAGTACAAGCTCTGCCCGCTGTACCCGCCATTTCAGGTAAATCGTTCGGTCTAAGAAATGTATTCCAGAAAGTTTCGGTTGTTCCGTAGCCATTGAATATTTTCGGTGTAAGCACTCTCTGATAACGCATACAAGCCGCACGTTCAAGCGGCGAACCCATTGTAACGATACCGTGAAGTGTACTCAAATCTCTGCCGTTTCTCTCCTGAGCCTCCGTAAGACGTTCCAAAACAGCCGGTACACCGATTATGAACGAAAGCTTATAATCTTCCACATATTTAAGCGTCAAAGCCGCGTCAAATTTACGCATTATCGTAACACAGCCACCCGCATAAAATGTCGGTGTAAGACCGCCCGAATGCAAACCGCCTCTGTGGAACCAAGGTGTTGTATTCATAGACTTATCCTCTGACGAGAACGGGAAATGTATCATAACATCGTGCGCCGAAAGCACTTCGTTAATACTTGTTATACAAACACCCTTTGGTCTGCCTGTTGTTCCCGATGTATAAAGTCTTGTCGTTTCATCATATATAGAAAGATTCCAATTCAAATTCGGATTTTCTGCCGATGCATTCTTCACAAAATCCGAATATTTTACCGTACCAGGTATAGGAGCCGCTCCTTCTTCGTCCACCATAATTATCATTTTCGGTGTGAATTTTGAAAGTTTCAGTGCCTGTTCAACAGCGTCTTTGTTGATTGATTCATATATAAATACTGTCGGTCTGCTGTCCTCAATAGTTATTGCAATTTCACCGGCTGACAATCTGAAATTTATCGGACAACTTACTGTACCTGTTTTATGACAAGCGATATATGCAAACGCAAATTCCGGGCAATTCAAAAGTTGGAACATCACTACTCCGCCTTTTATTATTCCGGCGTCCAAAATCGCATTTGAAAAACGGTTTGCTTCTGAATTAAGTTCAGAATATGTCCAAGCAGTCTTTGTTTCGGGAGAAATCATAGCCTCTTTATCTGCAAATCTGTAAACATTTCTCATAAATCCGTTAAGCCACGTATATTCTCTTTCAAACTCAGATTTAAACATATCTATACGTTGTTGCTTTGTATCTGCCGTAAATTTTGCTTTTGCCGAATGTAAGGCTTTTTCAATGTCTGCAAATATGTTTTCTATTTCATCATTTGTGTATTCGTAATTTGATTTGTTTGAGCAGTTTTCAAGCAGTCGAATTCCGTCAAGTATTTTAATTTTTCTTGCCTCTGAAATTCTGTCAAATCTTTCTTTCTTAGTTTCCTTTTGCATTATTTTCTTTCCTTTCATTATTTTTCTTATAAATGTTGTTGTCATTATATCACCCATTTTCTATTAAATCAAGTATTTTTGTAATTATTTTTAAAAATAT
>QTVU01000044.1 GCA_003460745.1 Firmicutes bacterium AM55-24TS | reverse complement strand
AGGAAGATTCAGTAGCCGATACTTCAACCTACATTACAAAACTTAAAGATTATAACAGAATAAAAGAAGAATATAAGCCGTATGTTCTTCAAGCTTATGCAAAAGGTATCTTAAGTGGTTATGATGACGGCACTTTCAGAGATGACGGCTTGCTTACGAGAGCGGAAGCGTCATCGGTACTTGTACGATTAATTGATAAAAACGAGAGAGTTAATTCCGATGAAACGCTATATGACTATTTCGGAAGAAAGGTTACTTGGACAGAGCCATTGAGAACTGATGTCCCAGAGCAGTATCAAGTAAGTTTGTCAGACATAAGTATTTCTCAAGCAATATATGATGAGGCTGTTGCAAATGGTGGTAATATTTCAACTAAAACATTAAGTCGTTCAAAAGCTATGATGTTTGAAGATTTGGTATTACAGTCAATCAAATATGATGGCGATACAATAACGCTAACTGTACCCGATTTATTGCCACAAAGTCAAAGATGGGCAATAAGTATTGCTTATTGGGACACAGACAAAGATTATGATTTTACAACAATGAAAAGTCACTATGTCGGAGAACCGGGAACATTTGAATTTAATGATATAAAGGTGTTGGAAGAAATTTCGATAAAAGTATTGCCACTTAACAGCAGTAGCTTTACATCCGGTATATTTATTGATAACGGCGTGAATCTTTCATTAGAAAGACGAGAGAAACCACTAGTTGATTTTAATAATGCACAGACAACATTTGAGTGGGTGCAAGGTCAAGGATATAAAGACTATTTTAAAGACTATGTATTTGACGAAAATAAATATGAGTTTGAATTAAGTTGGTAAAAGTATATTGACAATTTGAGATAATAGATATATAATGATAATAGAAAAAGGCAAGACTTCAAACGGTTATGCCAAAAGTATTAGTTATAAAATAACGTCATAGCTTTGGTCGGCTGGCGTTATTTTTTTGTGATAATTATTAAAACAATTAATGTAATTAAGTACATTAAAAGTTCATAAAAATTCACATTACCACCTCCTTTCCCGACTAATAATGTTGGGATAGAATATATATATAGAACATATATGAGGTGGCATAACCGCCCAGCTTTTACACTGTTTTTCGTCTTACCTTTAACATCGGAAGTATCCGACAGAAACATTATATATCAAAAATATCCAAAATTCAACAATATTCGTATAAAGTCATATAAATGTAAAGAGTGTAGTTTTAACTGCACTTTTTTAATACAACGAAAGGAATGATAGATTTGAAAAGAAAAACAATAATATTTTTAACAATGATATTGACAGTTATTTTTTCTGCAATAACATCAAGCTGCATTGTAAGTGCGGATGAACTTGACGGATATACAAAGGTTGATTGGTCTTGGAACAGGGATATGGAAACTACTGATGATAATGCCGTTATTGTCGGCGGTAATATTCCATTTTGGCGATATGTAAATAAAACAGACCCGTCAAATAATAATGCAATATGGAAAAGTATATATGGAGATGAGTTATCCGATGATGAAGTTACAAAAATATGGCGTGGTAAGTTGGATGAAAAATATGTAGTGGCAAGTGTTGATGTTGTAAACATTCCTGATGAAAACATACGCCAATATATATACGACCATATAGATGAAGATTTACCTGACTTGAAATTCAAGTTTGACATTGATGCTGATGTTGAAGGTGATTCAAATAGTGAAAAAGCAGAAAATTTATTCAATGGTGATATAGGTTATCGTGTATATCGTGACGGTGATACTTGCCGAATCGAAATGAAATTCAGTCCGAAGTTTTACTTGATAGATGGCAATGATGAAAACTTGAGTGACGAAGAAAAGGTTTTACCCAATATGCCTAAGAAACGACTTCCAAGAGCACGTTATCCATATAGCTCCGTTATATTCTCTATGTGGGGATATGAAGGTGGCTCTAACGAGCATTATGGAGCTTTGGAAGTGGTTGAGGGTAACGACCCGAAATATATTTACGGTCAAAGTTTTGGTTACGGTGATATATTAGAAAAAGGAAAAATACCGAACAATATGGTTTATCCAAACTTTGAGGCAGGAGAAATAAATCAAGAGGGAACGTGGGCAGGTACAGTTGAAAGTGATACTCTCGACAGTAACCTTATTCGTATAGGACAACAATATAAGCAAAAAGGTGATTTGTGGTATTACAGTTACGGCGGAGCAGTCGGATATAATTTTAAGTTTCCGTTTAAGGTGTCGCTTGGATTGGACTTGCACGGAACAGTAACAAAAAGATTTATAAACAGTACCACAGGTGAATTGATTTTTGAAGATACTGAATCAATACCTTTTGGAGAGTCTGACAGTATAACCAAAACATATGTATTGGCTGATAATTCGGGTAAAGCAATCATTGATAATTCGGAAACAGAATACATATATGAGCGATATAGAGTCATAAACGGCTCAAATAGCGAAAATATAATCGAAGATACATCAGTGTATGCCAACATAGATTTATCACCAAATACACCGAATAAAACACTTGAAATATACGTCAGACCTGATACACCTATTGAAACTCCGACTGAAACACCTAATCCTGATAATGAAAATCGTCCTCCGAGTAATGATGAAGTACCTGATGATGAAATAGAAACAGTGCCTATTGACCCGTCTATTTGTGACAGTGATACAAATACTATTGTTTGGCAAGAACAGACAAAGCACACCGTTTCAACTACTGATGGAAAAAGTCATACTTGTTATCACACATACACATATAAGGCAAAATTAAAAGTAGACAGTATTAAATTATCGCCTGACCCAATAAAAAGCGGTTATGGACTTGACGCAGAAATCAAAACGAGTATAAGTTATGAGCAAACCAATGCACAGAAAAGCTATTCCTGTTCTCAACGCTTAGGAACACGAACACCATCGGACAAACCAAAACCACCGACTAAAGCCACCGCTCGTCTTGGTTGGACATCAAAAACCTTTGACGGTGATTTTATTCAAGGTAGTATGGTTGATATGAATAAAGTATCAAGTAATAGTACATCTGCTACATTCTCTGCTCCTTATAATAACATTGTAAACGAAAGTAAACTATATACAAACTTATGGTTAAGCGGAACAAAAGAAGAGCCTAAAAGGCATAAAATTGCTTTTGATATTTATGGTGGCGGTGTAGACGGTACTGAATGGTGTACAACCGTTGAAAAAACTTTTATTATAAATGGTGATATGTATGAGGACGCTTATACTACATCAACATACTAATATTAAGAATTAGTGAGAATGGTCTATCGGACTATTCTCACTTTTTCAAAAATTCAAAGGAGGAAAATTAAGATGAAAGTAGAAAGAACAATAGTGATAAAAGAAAATGAAATTTCTGAAGAAGTAGGACAATATGAAAAAGAAATTACTAAACTTTTGGCAGAAATATTAATGAAAACAGAAAATATAATGGTTGACAAAAGTGATAGTTTAGGATATACTTCATAGTATACAAGAGTAGGGACAATAGAATATATCAGATGTACACTCAAAAGGAGTGTGGATTATGATAGAAAACTATTTAGAAAAAATTAAACAAAGATTGAAAGTTGTAGTTCTTCATGCAGTTATATATACTCGATATTCTTCGGACAATCAGAGAAGTGAATCTATTGACGCACAAATAAGATTGATAAGAAAATGGGCTCAAGAGTATAATATTATTATTGATAAAGTTTATGCCGATGAGGCACAAAGTGCAAAGCGAGATGATAGACAACAATTTCAACAAATGATAGCTGATTCAAAAAAACAAAAAGGTTGGCAACTTGTCTTAGTACATAAATTAGACAGGTTTGCCAGAAATAGAATGGATAGTGTAGCATATCGTGTGGAATTGAGAAAAAACAAAAAATATCTGATTAGCACTACTGAACAATTTGATGATACGCCTGAAAGTTGTTTGCTGGAAGGTATCATTGAATCAATGGCAGAGTTTTATTCAAAGAATTTGGCTCGTGAAACAATGAAAGGCTTAACAGAAAATGCCTTGAAAGCAAAACATTGCGGAGGAACTCCACCGTTGGGCTATGAACTGGACGCATTAAATTTCTACAAGATAAATGAATTTGAAGCACAAGGTGTAAAACTCATTTATCAGTGGTTTCTTGAGGGAAAATCATACACTGATATTATAGCGGGAATTAATTCATTGGGTTATCGTACTAAGCGTAAAAGAATGTTTACTCGTAATTCACTGTATGAAATTTTGAGAAATGAAAAATATACAGGAACTTTTGTCTATAACAAGATGGAAAGTAGAGATGAATTTACTGGAGCACGTTCACGCCATAAGTATAAACCTGAAAGTGAAATAATAAAAGTAGAAAATATGATTCCAGAGATTATATCAAAAGAAGATTGGAACAATGTTCAAATAATCTTGAACAGTAGAAAAAATGCCCATACTAATCGTGCTAAAGAAGAATACTTGCTTTCCGGTAAGGTTCAATGCGGTGAATGTGGAGGGAGCTATGTCGGCAAGCGAACAACCAATAGCAGAGGAAATGTGTATTTATCCTATATATGTTGTCGAAAACGAAATTCTAACTATAAATGCAAAAATCATTGTGTAAATCGTGATTGGTTAGAAGAGTATGTATTGAAAATTGTAGATAACTATATATCACATCTCAGTCATAAACAACAACATTGTATTTATAAATTGTGTTTGGAACGTGTAGAAAATTCTCATCAATCAGAAATAGAGGTTCTGAAAAAAGAAGTAAGAAATATAGATAAAGAACTTTTTAGAATTGCAGACGTTATTACAATAGCCAGTTCTTCAACATTGATAGAGAAACTTACATCATTAGAACAACAGAAAGCCGAAATTCAATTACAAATTGAAAATTTGGCAAAAGAAAAACGTAAAAGTTTATCTGAACAAGAAATAGGTTTATTTTTGATAAACTTCAGAAAAATGTTAAAAGAGAGGTCAGCTCCTTACTTAAAAGAGTTGGTGTATCTTATAGTAAATAAAATAATAGTAAATCAAGAAAATGTAATCGTTTACTTGAATGTACCTAATGTAAAAGTAAATAAATAGTAACACTATCAAAAGAGTGTCCTTCAAAATGGCTCCGCACTGGAGGAGCCATTTTGAAAGAAACAAGCATTTATGGTTTGTTTCTTTTTTTGTTTATATAACTTCTTAAAAAGGGAGTAACAGTAGATTTGAATGTTCTACTGTTACTCCCTTTTTTGATTATAAAAATTATTTGTATATGGAGGAAAAGGATATGAAAGTTATAGCAGTATCAACGCAAAAAGGCGGTGTAGGAAAAACTACTACATCAATAAATTTAGCAGCAGCATTGGCAGAAAAGAATAAAAAGGTTTTATTAGTCGACTTCGACCCACAAGGCAATGCAACGATTGGTTGTGGCTTTAAAGATGTTGAAGAAACTATTGTAAATGCAATGATAGCAGATATAAATAATAGTTTTAAACCATCAGATTTATCGGTAATACATACGGAGCTATTTGATATATTGCCGAGCAATATTGAGTTATCAAATATGGAGTTGACGTTGGTAAGCGTCATAGGACGTGAAGGGGTGCTTAAAAGAATACTTGCACCGATAAAAAATAATTATGACTATATCATTATTGATACATTACCGTCTTTAGGAATACTAACAGTCAATGCATTTGTGGCATCAGACTATGTGATTGTTCCGGTGCAGGCTAAGGATTACTACAGCTTACAAGGTTTTGACGCCTTGTTACAGTCAGTTGAACTGACAAGACGTTGCATTAATCCGAACCTTGAAGTTTTAGGAGATGTCATCACGATGTATGACGGTAGAAACAAAAATGATAATGTTATTTCTGAAACAATCAAAAATGATAAACGAACAGAAACCTTTAATACAATAATTCCATTGTCTACGAAAGCCGCAGAGGCGAACAGAATAGGTAAAACAATCTTACAACACGATCCAAAAGGAAAAGTTGCTCAATCATATCGAGAGTTGGCAGAAGAAATATTAAATCGAATGGGAGAGTGATAAAAAAATCTATCCGCAAAAGGATAGATTAGAGTTACTAATTATAGTGGCTCTAATGTGTTCTTTTGCAAATCAGAAGATTTGGCACTTATATAGGACACATTAATTTATTACAGTTCAATAAAAGGTAATATAGGTACTTTTTCAAATTGCGAGCCTTATACAGCGATGGACGCATTCTGCGGGAAACCATATAGGCTGTAGGAGATGTTGTAATTCTTTGCGACGACCAATTTGATTATAATGATACTTACACTGAGTCAAGATAACTTCAAAGACAGTGTTCCGTCGATTAGGGGGATATGCGAAACATTTTGCGGAATCTGCCGGTAGAGCAGTAGTCGCGTTTGTTTGGCATAATGTGGTGAACTAACATCAACTTATGTTTCCGGTAAGAAATGTATTTTCGGTAGAGCGAAATAGTAAGGAATTGAAATGAGAAGATATATATTACTTGACAGTAAAATCTTTTCGTGTTTAAATCCGTATGAAATAGCATTGTACACAATATTGAGTAAATACAAAAATGTGAAAGGTGATTGCTTTCCGTCACGCAGAACATTGAGTGAAAAGGGTGGCTTTTCAATATCAACATACACCAAATACATAAAAGAGTTGATAAAAAAAGGACTTATCAAAGTTAAAGCAAGGTGGAGAGCAAATGGTTCTCAGACAAGTAATCTATTTAGTGTAGCAAATACTGATAAAGGATTTTTTATTCATTCTGACATACTAAATAAAAAGCTGACAGTTTATGAATTGACTGTTCTTATCTATCTTTGCAGTAGAAAAAATAACAAAAATAAATGTTATTTATCACAAAAAGAGATAGCTAAAGCGTGCGGAATGAGTGTAAGAGAAGTCAGTATAATTATATGTCGTTTGAGAAAAAAAGGATTTATAAATACTCGTATGCAATTCAATTTAAATAACAGAGGTAACTATGTTTTAGAATATACGGTTTGCATATGTAATGAAACAGAAATACGAAAAGAATTAAACAATGAATTAATTGTAATTGACGATATTAATATCGATATGCGAGATGATATTAATATCGGGATTATTAAAAGTATAAGGTAGAAGGAGAAAATTAAAATGGCAGAAGTAAAAAGAGATTATTCAAAGATGATGAATATGTTTCAATCAACTGCACCTGAAACACAAACCACAACTTCAGGCGAGCATATTGACAGAGAAAAAGGATATGTTGATTTATCAATAAGTATGCTTGAGCATTTCCCGGAACATCCGTTTGAGTTATATACGGGCGAAAGATTTGAAGATTTAAAAGAAAGTATAAAGGAACATGGAGTTCTAACTCCGGTGCTTGTGCGAAAATTGGATAATGGTAATTATCAAATTCTTTCGGGACATAACCGTTGTGAGTGTGCCAAAGCAGTTGGCTTTAAAACTGTTCCTTGTGTTGTATTGAGCAATTTAACAGACGATGATGCTCTGATGATTGTACTTGACAGTAACACAAAACAACGTGGCATAACAGAAATGAAAATATCTGAACAGGCTCATATATACGCACTTGATGTGGCAGTAAACAAACGACAGGGTAAACGTTCAGACTTGATAAAAAGTATTGAGAAAAACCTTGAAATCCTTAGTAATAATGCGGTTTCCGAAACTTCTTCCCTATTAGGGAAGAAGTTGACTACAATGGATACAGTAGGTGAAAAATACGGTATATCTAAAAATACAATAGCAAGATTATTAAGAATAGATACTCTTATTTATGAACTTAAAGAGCGTATTGATGAAGAAGAATTTGGAGTATATGCCGGAGTGGAATTATCATATTTAACGCAACAGGAACAAGAAATAATAGATGAAGTGATTTGTGAATTTAATTACAAGTTAGACATAAATAAATCAAAACAATTAAGGGAGCTATCGAAGTCGGGCAAGCTAAATAAGGTTACTGCGGTTGATGTGTTCGAGGGACGATATAAAAAGCCTAAAACAAGCAGTAAACCGTCTGTTAAAGCTGTTACGTTAAAGCCAAAGTTCCTTTCAAAATACTATGCGGCAGACGTACCGCAAAATGTAATTGAAGAAGAAATTGAAACATCAATAGATGTATGGCAGAAAATAAAAGATAAATTCAACGGTTTATCAGTTGAAGAAATCAAAGAGCAAGTAGAAAATTTGCTTGAAGAAAATATATAATAAACTCCCAAAGGGAAGTTTATTGGACTAAAGAAAATTTATAATTTAATCAGGAGGTAAATAATTATGAAAGCAATAGGTGTAGTAAGAAAGGTCGATGAACTTGGACGTATCGTAATTCCGGTGGAGTTAAGAAGAAATATGGACATTGAAGTTAAAGACTCATTGGAAATATATACAGAAGATAATTGTATAATTCTAAAGAAGTATGAACCGTCATGTATATTCTGCGGTGAGGCAAAAGATATAATTCAGTTCAACGGTAAAAATGTTTGTAAGCATTGCATAGAGGAGATTGTAAGTAAATGCGAATAATAAGCATTGATATTGGAATGAATAACTTTGCAGCCATAACCAATAATATCGGCAAAGAACCTAACCTAATCAGAGGTAAGGTTCTTAAAGCCGAAAATCAATGGTACAACAAAATAACACAACCGTTAAGGCAGCAGCTTAAACAGGCATACGATATTAAACAAAGAGAAAAATTAAGCGAAAATATCAATAAACTTGCAAAAAAGACTATTGAGCATATATTTGAATATTTTTGGTCGGTAAGCGAGTGGATTATCAATTACTGTATAGATAACAAAATTGATACACTGCTTATCGGACAATATAAAATGCTTGTACGAAAAGATTATGTTACAATTCCTTACGGATATTTCTATTCATTATTGGAAACAAAATGTGTATATCACAATATAAAATTTGTTCTTGTCAATGAACGATATACTTCTGGAACATCATTTTTTGATGGTGAACCGCCAACAAAGGAATTTTACAACAAGGAACGAAGAATATATAAGCACCTTTGGAAATGTAATAACGGAGAATGTGTTAATGCAGATGTGAATGACAGCTATCAAATTATGCGAAAAGTATATCCGCAATTATTTGATAATGGTGTTGAGGGGTATTTGAAAGATCCTAAAGTAATCGATATTAAAATAGACAGAGATAAAGGAGATGTAAAAAATGAACGCAACGGAATTTGAAAGAGAACTGAATAAATTAACTGAGGATTTGGCTGAAAAATATATTAAATTAAGAGATTTAGAACGTGCTGGGTATAAAGATGAAAAATTAATGGATATGCTATTCTATGGACACGTTGCTCGTGTTGAAGCAAGACGGATTCAGGAAGAATTTTTCCCAATGGCAGAAAACAGCGAAGAAATTGTTATGACATTACTTAATGAAAATTTCGTTTATGAAGAAGTTGATTACAGTGATGAAGTTGATGATACATCGGTACAATATGCAAAAGTAGGATTGTTCCAATATGTAGAATATGAATTGTACAAGCAGATTGATGCTATTGAAGAATCAATAGGTGATGAAGTTGAACTTAGACTTTTTTAAGATTGTTCGGAGGTGCAGAATATAATGTCTATAATAGAAGATTACAAGGTATTAGTCAAAAATGGTACTGAAAAAATATTATCGAACGGCGGTGAATGGAATAAATGGTTGAAGTTTGCCGGAAATACATATACATATGATGTAAACAACAGTATTGCAATATATATGCAAAATCCTAAAGTAACATCAGCTGCTGAATTGACGGAATGGAACGATTACAGCCGTAGAGTTCACAAAGGTCAAAAAGGAATTATGATATATAAAGATGGCAGAATAAGATATATATTTGACATTTCACAAACATATTATACGTGCGGTAAGAAGTACGGCAGATGGTCTATTTCGGAAACGCACAAATTTATAAATTTCATAAATCAAAAATACGATATAGATAATAAAAATTTTGACGAATATCTTGCTTCTATGATAGCTTATCTTGCACACGATAAAAACAATTCAGATATACTGTTTCAAAGTGTACGGTGTATGGTATCCGAAAGAGCCGGAGTTACATATACAGACAATAATTTATCTGATATGTTTAATGCACTTATGACAGATGAAAGAAAATATATATTAACTGAAACACATAATATTTCAGCGAAAATATTACATAAAATAGAGCGGGAAAATAAACAATATAAGATTTGGAGGAGTGAAAATGAACAAGGAACTATTAATGCAGGTAGCCAAGAGAACACAGCGGAAAGTGAAACAGGAATTGCCGACAAAAGCATTTTTGACAGAAAAACAAATAAACCGCAGACTATCGGTAGGGAGTTACGGACGCAGACTGATGGAGTGGATGCAAGAGGAACAGCCGGAGAGGTATCAACAGCTGTTACAGGAGGGCGATCTGTTTCCGATATTAGTCGAAGTTCAAGTGGAAGCGAGCCAAACGAAAGACAATATGGTGGACGAGATGTTGAACGATCCGGAAATCAAAGCGATGGATTGGTTGGAGAGATCAAAAGTGATAACGTTACAGTCGGATTTGATAGATCAGCAGATTATGAGAGAAATAGTATTAATTCCGAGATAAAATCAGATTATGAACAAATGGACTTGTTCAAAGATGAGAAAGACGAAAATGATACAACGGGTTTTACAGATGAGGAAATCAATGAACTTCTCAAAAAGGGTAGTGGCTTTGAAAATGGCAAAAAACGTATTTATTCCTTTTTTGAAGAAAACTATAATACACAAGAGCGTGCTAAATTCTTAGCTAATGAATACGGAGTTGGTGGTAGATATGCAAACGGCTTAAATGAAACACATAGCGGAAAAGGTATAACATACAGTAAGGGCGATATTTATCGCCCTTCTTCTGTTATTAGACTTACATGGACTGATGTTTCAAAAAGAATTGATAATTTAATTCAAAATGATGAATATCTTGATGTAGAAGAAAAACAAAATGCTGATGCTGAAAGTCAAATCAATTTATATAAAGTGGGAGATTTTTATGAAGTATATGGTGATGAAGCAGCTCAAGCATCGGAAATATTGGATATAAAATTAATTTCCAAAGTTGTTGATGGTGAAGAAATACAGATGGCGGGATTTCCTCAACACGTTTTAGACAGATATACGGAAATACTTGCAGAGCAGGGATATGAAATAAATATTAACGAACAAGCTCCGGAAGCACAAGAAGTGACTGACAAGTTTGAGATTGTCGCAGCAAGACATACTAAAACAAATGCTGATATATGGGTTGTATCACTTAATGAGAGGATTGATAGTGACGAATTTAAAAAACTTGCTATTGACGTAAATAAAGTCGGAGGTTATTATTCAAGGTTTCCCAAAACTTTGGACGGTAAATCAATTTCAGGTTTCGTATTTAAGAGCGAACCGACAGAAAAAGAGTTATCTGTTTTCAATGATTTCTTTAATGATGAAAAATCGGAAGAGGTTACAGAAGAAAAAGTCGATACTGCTGAAATAAATGATACTGAAGTTGAAATGGCAGAACCTGAAATAATTGAACCCGAAATGATTGCACTTGAAACTGACACAAAACCTGATTTACAAGTCGGAGATGTAATTGAATACAACGGCAAGCAATGGCGAGTATCTCAAACAGGATTTAATATGAGCTTTGAAAATCTTGATGAGAATGATAGTGAGCAAATGTTTTCTCATATCGGAGGTATGGAAAGTTTCAAGGCGAGTCGAGATTATACTTTAATAACAGAAAAAGAAATTGCAGAGAAAAATGTTGATACTGCTGAAATAAATGATATTGAAGTCGAAACGGCAGAACCCGAAATGATTACACCTGAACCGGAAACAAAACCTGATTTACAAGTCGGAGATGTAATTGTAAAAGATGTCACAAAGAATATTGAAACAACGGAACGTTTGAATTACAGAATACAAATTGACGAAAACACAAAAACAGCGGGTAAAAAATATGCAGGCAATGTTTTGGCAATCAGAACGTTAAAACGAATTGAAAAAGAAAATCGTCTTGCAACTCCTGAGGAGCAAGACATACTATCACAGTATGTTGGATGGGGTGGTCTTGCAGACTGCTTTGATGAAAGGCATTTCAAATACAAAGAACTAAAAGCACTACTTACCGATGAAGAATATGTAGCAGCACGTTCAACAACGTTAAATGCACATTATACATCTCCGGTTATAATTAAAGAAATGTATACGGCTATTTCAAATATGGGATTTAAAGAGGGCAACATTTTAGAATCATCTTGCGGAATCGGTAATTTTATGGGACTGATTCCTGATGAAATGGGTAACAGTAAATTCTATGGCGTAGAAATTGATGATTTAACCGGACGCATAGCAAAGCAATTATATCAGAAAAATGAAATAATAATAGATGGTTTTGAAAATACAAAATTCAAAGACAATACATTTGATGTTGCAATAGGCAATGTTCCATTTGGTAATTATCGTGTAAATGATGTTGTATATAATAAATACAATTTCTTAATACACGATTATTTTTTTGCAAAGAATATTGACAAAGTTAGACCGGGCGGTATATTGGCACTTATAACTTCCAAAGGTACGCTTGATAAAGCGGATAGCAAGTGCAGAAGATATTTAGCTGAAAGAGCTGACCTTGTCGGAGCAGTAAGACTGCCGGATAATGCCTTTAAAAATGCCGGAACAGATGTTACAACCGATATTATATTCTTGCAAAAAAGAGAAGAAATGCGAACCGATAACTTCCCTGAATGGGTTGATATTGATGAATATGCAGAGGGCATAAACATCAATAAATACTTTATATCGCATCCTGAAATGATACTTGGGGATATGGAGCTTAAGAGTTCAAGATTTGGATTTGAAACTGCGTGTAAAATGCGTGACGGTGCAGATATGCAAGAAGAATTGCATAATGCAGTAATGACATTATCCGCACACATATCAGAAAACAATATAAGCAATGACATTGAATTGCAAACAAATGATGTCAATTTGAATAATGTACGAAATCTAACATATGTAGAGCAAGATAATAAAATATATTATTATAAAAATGGTAGTTTAACAGTCCCTGATGATTTAAACAATACAAAAGAAGAAAGAATTAAGGGACTTAATCAAGTTCGAAAAATAGCAAGAAAAGTTATTGATATTCAGACTTTCGGTTGTACTGAGGAAGAACTAAAAAAGGAACAATATGAGCTGAATAAAAGATATGATGAATACACCAATAAATACGGATATATTCATTCAAGAGGTAATAAACAGGCATTTGCTGCTGATGTAGATTTGCCATTGCTATTGTCTTTGGAGAATGTAGACGAGGATGGAAATATAACAAAAGCTGATATGTTTTTAAAACAAACTATTCGCCCATATATTCCTATTGAAAGTGCTGATAATGCTGTTGACGGATTAAAAATATCGTTAGCTGAAAAGGGAAAAGTCGATATAAAATACATCAGTATGCTTACACATCAAAACCAAGATGAAGTCGTACAGGAACTTGACGGATTGATATATAAAAATCCAATACGCAGTAATACAGATGATATATATACCGGATATGAAACGGCTGATGAATATCTTTCAGGCAATGTGCTTGAAAAGCTTGAAACAGCAATACGTTTAAATAATAACGGGATATATGATAAAAATATCGACGCTTTAAATGCAGTTCAGCCTGAACCGCTGACAGCCGTAGATATTCCTTGGAAAATAGGATTATCGTGGATTTCAGTTGAAGATTATCAACAATTTCTATATGACACTCTTGATACAAGATATTATTTGCGTGATGATAATTATAATTCTTTTAATAGCATCAGTATTAGGTATAATAATTACACAAATACATGGACTATATACAACAAGCAAGCAGATAACAGTAACTTAAAGGTAACAACAGAATTCGGAACATCAAGAAAAAATGCTTATGAAATTATGGAAGATAGCTTAAATCTTCAAAATTGTGTTGTTCGTGACAGACACGATGATGGTGAAAGGGTCTGGTATACAGTAAATTCAGAAGAAACCGCAAAAGCTCAAGAAAAGCAAGCTGTTTTGAGAGAAAAGTTTTCAGAGTGGGTTATGGAGCATCCTGATATTCGTAATAAATATGTTGATTATTATAACAGAACATACAATAATACACGATTGCGACAGTATGACGGTTCACATCTTGCTTTTCCGGGAATGTCACCGGCAATACAACTTAGAGAACATCAGGTTAATGCAGTTGCAAGAGTTTTATACAGTGATACAAATGCTTTACTTGCTCATACAGTTGGTGCGGGAAAAACATATGAAATAGCCGCAAGCTGTATGGAGCTTAAAAGACTTGGCTTGGCAAAGAAAAGTATGATAGTTGTTCCAAATCATTTAACCGAACAATGGGGCAGTGAATTTATGCAGTTATATCCGGGAGCAAATATCCTCGTTGCAACAAAAAAAGACTTTGTAAAAGATAAACGACAGGCTTTCTTTTCTAAAATAGCGATGGGCGATTGGGATGCCGTTATTATAGGTCATTCACAATTTGAAAAAATACCTATATCAAACGAACGTCTTGCAAATGAAATTTCGTTAGAAATTGAAAAAATAACTGCTGCTATTGAGGATTTAGGCAGTGCCGACGGAAGAAGATTTTCTGTCAAGCAACTTGAAAGTAAAAAGAAAAATCTGCAAGCAAAATACGAGGAGCTTACTGCACAAGAAGTGAAAGATGATATATTCTGTTTTGAACAGCTTGGTGTCGATTATATGTTTGTGGATGAAGCACATATGTTTAAAAATTGTATGATAACTACAAAGTTATCTAACGTGGCGGGATTATCAACCACATCATCAAATAAATCAATGGATATGCTTTGGAAATGTAAATACTTATCTGAAATACAAAACGGTAGGGGTGTTGTGTTTGCAACAGGTACACCTATTTCAAACAGTATTACGGAAATGTATGTAATGCAAAGATATTTGGATAATGGACTTCTTGAACGAAACGGATTCGGATTCTTTGATAACTGGGTTGCGATGTTCGGAAACATTACAACAGGCTTGGAACTTGCACCGGAGGGTACAGGCTACAGAATGAAAAACAGATTATCAAAATTTGATAATCTGCCGGAACTGATGAAAATGTTTTCGCATTTTACTGATGTTCAAACAGGCGATATGCTAAAACTTCCCGTTCCGGAACATACAATGCACAATGTTGCATTAGAACCGGACGAATTTACGCAAGATATAATGATGACATTTGTTGAACGTGCGGCAGCTATACGAGATAGACAGGTAGAACCTGAGATTGACAATATGCTTAAAATCACAAACGAGGCAAGAAAACTTGCTCTTGATCCTAAACTTATAGATAATGATGCACCGATGAGCAGAAAAGTTGAAGCTTGTGCTGAAAATGTATATAACATCTATAAGAATACAACAGAAACAAGAGGTACTCAACTTGTTTTCTGCGATTTAGGAACACCTAAAGATGGAGTTGATATAAATGATACCACTTACGGCAGGCTGATAAATGCCTTGTAGAAAAGGGAGTAAAGCGAGATGAAATTGCAGTGATACACACAGCAAAAACAGATGTTCAAAAAGCCGATATGTTTTCAAAAATGCGAAGCGGTCATTATCGAGTTATGATAGGTTCGACAGATAAAATGGGAGCAGGTACTAACTGTCAGAAACGACTTGCAGCACTTCATCACATGGACTGCCCTTGGCGTTCATCAGACATTGAACAACGTGAGGGCAGAATCTTAAGGCAAGGAAACATGAATGAACACGTTGATATTTACAGATACGTTGTTAAAAATACCTTTGACGCTTACTTGTGGCAAATCGTTGAGAATAAACAGAGATTTATAAATCAGGTTATGCGTGGAGATATAGGCTTGAGAAGTTGTGAAGATGCTGATGAAACAGTTCTTTCTTTTGCTGAAATAAAGGCTTGTGCAACCGGAGATATTCGCATAAAGGAAAAGATGGAACTTGATATTAAAGTACAAAAACTAAGTGCTTTGAAAGCGGCATACACAAAGAATAAGTTGCTTTATGAAGATACAATACAAAAGTATCCAATCAAAGAAAAACAAATTCTTGCACATAAGCAGAAAATTGAAAGTGATATTGCTATGCGTGATAAAGCATCTTCTAACAACTTTAAGGTGAATGGGATAGAATATGATGAACGTGTTGCATACGGAACAAAAATAATTGATGTATCACAAAAAGTTGTGGAAGGTACAGTTATAGGAGAGTATAAAGGTTTTGAAATACAGAAAGCACAGCCGTACCATCTTAATATAGTAGGGCAATGCACATATAACATAGAGTGCAGTAGTGATCCGGTTGGTATGACGATGAGGATTGAAAACTGCGTTAAAGGCTTAGAGAAAGAAGTTGATATTTGTAACAATAATATTGATAATCTTCAAAATAACTATAACCATGCTAAGAACAATATAAAATTGCCGTTTGAACACGAAGATGAATTAAATGATTCGTTGATACGACAAAGAGAATTGGAGCGAGAATTAGACTTGTCGGCTAATAAGTCTAATTCAGAAGATATGGAAATGTAGACGTTTTTACGTCTTTTTTTATTTCCTGAGAGGAGCAAAAGATGAATATAACATTAGAGATTTTATGTACAATTGCAACTTTTGCATTATATGCAATATTAGATATCGTAGGTGAACAAAAGAAGCAACTTGAGCAAAATGGAGATATGTTAAAGGCAAAACTATATTTGATTCTATTTGTATTTATACGAACAATATTGAATTTGTTCTGTATATTTGGAATGTATAAAATGTTAAAAATAATATTTTAGGAGGCGATTGATATGGCGGACTATGTTTCAAAAGATATGATAAATAAGGCTATGCAAGTTGATTTGCTTGAATATGCCAAAAGCCTTGGTATGGAATTTGAAACAAGAGGCAGTAACAACACATTATATCAAAAAGGACACAGCCTTAACATAACAAGGTCAAAAAATATGTACTACCGCTTTTCGACAGGAACGGGCGGTAATGTAATCAACTTTGCGATGGAGCAGAACGGCTGGACTTTTCAGCAAGCCGTAAGGGCATTGTGCGGTGAAGAAATTCAAAAATCAGTGCCTAAACAAACATATACTCCGGCAAAGCAAATACCGGAGCATAAAGAAAAAATGATACTGCCGAAAGCAAACTCTGATGCACACAGAGCATTTGCATATCTTGTTAAAACACGTCATATTGATAGTCAAATTGTATCACAATTAATGCGAGAACATAAGATCTACGAAAATGACAAACATAGTTGTGTGTTTGTCGGCTATGATAAAAACGGACAGGAGGGATATGCGTCTATCCGTTCTACATATACAATGGGAAATTCATATAGGGGTGAAGTAAAGAACAGTGATAAACGTCACTGCTTTACCTTAAACGGCAAATCAGACAGCGTATATGTATTTGAAGCACCGATAGATGCAATGTCACACGCAACTCTTACAAAAATAGGCGGTTGGGATTGGCAAGATGATTGGAGAATTGCACTTGGCGGAGTAAGTGATTTAGGGTTAGAGCAATTTTTAAAGCAGCACCCTGAAATAAAAAATATTCATTTTGCTACAGATAATGATGAACAAGGTAAAAAGGTATTAGAGAATGTATATAACACCGACGGAACAATAAAAAAAGTCGGTTATATGCAAAAATACAAAGATAAGGGTTATGAAGTTTTTCGTGAAGAACCGACACATAAAGATTTTAATGAGGATTTATGTGCATTTATGGAAGAGCAAACACCCATACAGGAGGATATGAGTTTATGAAAGTCGATTTCAATGAAATGGAAATCATAATGATAAAACAAGTTATGACTATGATTCTTGCATTTTTTCCGCCGGAAACAGAAATATATAGGCATGCAAAGCATATATGCAAAAAATAGAGGATAGCGATAATGCGTGATTTACTACAATTATCAGATAACAAGATACTGTTGCTATTATTTATAACAGCGATGTTCATATGTGTTTGTAGCAATATCCTCTTGGTACATTCAATACTTGAGGGAGAGAAAAAAATGAAAAAGATATGCAGCATATTTGGTTCTTTTCTTCTGCTATTAGTATTTGGATTTATTATATGTATGACTAAATATCTGTTTGGTCGCTACTTTTGATTTGGACTTTCTTTTCTGATATTTTACATACCTTTTTGGTATGGCAAGATACGCCTTTGTATCCACAAAGGCAATACACACCGTAAAGGTGTGTGAAAATTGGGCGTTGCCCAAACCCAGAACAAGAGGTGATATTTTGAAAAAGAGTACGGATTTTCACGTTAGAATATCAAATGATGAGTTAGAATTGATTGATGAAAAAGCACATCGGTTAAGAATGACACGTAGTAAATACGTAATACAAGCAGCACTTCATCAGAAGATAATAGTATTGGACAGTACGTCAATAAAACAACTTACTTCAGAACTTCGCAAAATCGGTATCAATATAAATCAGATTGCGATATTGTGCAATATGGGCAAATTAGAATGTGTCCATATTGAAGATACAAAATCTGAAATTACAAAGGTTTGGGAAGAATTGAATAAATTGCGAAAGGACGTAAAGAAACTAAATAATGAAAATTAATTTGTAGAAAGGACGCTTATTATGAAGTATAAAGTAACTAATAATGTTGAAATGTTGAATGAAGAATTTAACTTGGAAGAATATAATATGACAAATGATGATTATGTAAATGATTACATTGATGCGGAAAGTGAAGAAGAAGCGATCCGTACAGCAATGGATTATTTATCTGAGCAAATTCAAAATAACGGATTTGATGTTGATGTTAATAAAGAAGAAAAGGAAATGACAGTCTATAAAGATGACGAACCTCTTGAAAAATGGAACAATTTTCGTGCGGAAGAACAAGTACGTGATATTGATATTGAGAACGTAGATATATTTTTCGTGCAAAATGATGAATTTGTGGAAATGTATTATAATCCTGACGCAACAGCCGGCGGTCAAGTTGTTTATAATACAATCCCATATGAACTTGTTCATCAGGCTACAGAACAGGCAACAAATCAAGAAAGTGTGGTGAAAGATTTTTTTGAACATCTTGATACCGGTTGTAAACAATACTTGATTGATAAAGGAACACCTGAATTTGAAGACGCTTGCAAAGAACTTATAGAACGTGCCGGAAATGTTCAGGGTCGAACAGAAAACGCTAATATTGGATTAAATGGACGTTGGACAGCTACTATGGAAAAAATGCAGAAATATGCTTTGTCGCAGATTTTATTCGACAGAGCAGATGCAGAGCAACAGACATATATTCATGACTTGAAAGAAAAAGCACCTGATGTAATAATTGATTTGTCCTATCGAAAGGCTATGCGTGATGAATTGCTTTGTACTTTAAAGGAAACAGATTTTAGTGTAAATCAATTAAAAAATCTCTTGAAACACGAATATCCACTTGAAGCTTGTTATAATGAATGGATTAAAAATGATTTATCATTAAATGAAGTTTTAAAATCATCTATACAAAATTGTGCAGATAATAAATTTCAAGAGGAAGTGCAACAGGAAAACGATACTATTGAAGATATGGAAATGTAATATCAATGGCAATTATAAAAATGATAAAAAATCCGCCCAAGACTAAGTCGAATTTGAAAAAGCTGATGAATTATATTACACAGCCAGCAAAAACTCGACCTGATCTTGTAGGCGGATTTAATTGCGATTGGGAACAGGCATTTAACGAATTTAACGATGTAAAGATGGAATTTGATAAGGAGGATGGTATACAGGCAAGACATATGGTGATGTCATTTGATGTGAATGATGATGTTACTGTTGAGTTGGCTAAACAAATAGGTGATGAACTTCTTCAGCATAAATTATTTGAAAATTTCCAAGTAGTCTATGCAGTCCATAAGGATAAAGACCATGTACATATACACTTTTGTATTAACTCGGTCAATTTGGAAAACGGCAAACGTTGGCATCAAACGTCTGCCGATTTAAAATCTTTAAAAATTAGGTCAAATGACCTATGCCGAAAATACAACTTATCGGAAATTGAACTGAATCAAGATAAAGGCTCAAGGACTGATTCTGAAATAAATAACAGATTTGAAAGCTGGAAATACGAATTGTATTTAGCAGCAGTCAATTCATCAAGACGTGCAAGTAGCATTGATGAGTTTAAATCTGTTATGAATGAATTGGGATATACGGTTGATTGGGAGGATAATAAAAAGTATATAACTTTTACTACTCCAAACGAGCAAAAATGCCGTAATCGAAAGATGTATCCAAAGTATTTGTTTACAAAGGAAAATCTACAAAAACAATTTCAAGATAATTCAACAACATACTCACCAGAAGAATTAAAAAAGATACAGAAACAATTTATTGATAGAGTTAAATCTGTTGAACAGCAGTATCCGCTATCATATATAGTTAGCAATGATGAAAAACAAACTTCTATGAAATATGAAAAATGGTACGATAGGAACCGAGAGTATTTAATCGATGATGATAAATATGATGTTTACAAAAGCTTGGGATATGCTTTAAAGTATTCAACAAGCCGAGATGAATTTGTCAGTAAATTAAATAAAAACGGTATGAATGCCGAATTTGACGATGAAACAAATATCACTGTATTTGAAAGTAAGCAAGGTATTGAATATGGCAATTACGAAATGTATCAAGGGGAAAAATATTCACCAAGTGAACTTGAAAAAGTTTTTGTGAAAAATCGAACGGAAAAAGATTTTTATTCATCATATTGGGATTGCGTAAAAAAATCTAAGTCTATGAAAGATTTTCAAGAGATGATGAGGGATAAAGGGTATGGGTATTCATATGAAAATGATAAATATATCTTCTTTTCTTGTGACAATAGTACAGTGATTAACTCGCAAAGAATTGATGACAAAGTATTACAATGCTTTGAAAATAAAATGAATATATATTTGTCAAGGATAAAGTGGCAATCTCAAACTATTGATGATTTTATTGAAAAGCTGAATAAAAGTGGTTGTAGTATTAGTACGATTGCCGGAAAGACAGTATTTAAAATGGGAGGTTATTTTTTTGTAAATGATGACTTTCAAATAAATAGTATCAAAAAAGATTTGAATAGACGTAGTGACATAAAAGAATTGATGAAAGCAGTCGGGCATTCAAAAATGTATGCACTTTCAAAAGCAAGCTTTATACATCAATTAGAAGAACAAGGCTATAAGGTTGAATGGAACAATGATAATATATTGTTTATCTTGCCAAACGGCAAAAGCTATTTGAATACAGAGTTGAATCCTAAAGCTGATTGGTTTAATGTGCAAACTATTGAAAAACAAATACATATAAATCTTGATAGATATATAAAAAATCTTATGCGACAAGTCCATAGTACAATGGACTTTGTAGAACTATTGAAAAGTGAACAAAGCAATATTACCGGAGTAACATCTTCCGAAACTATGACGAAACATGATATTGAAGAAATTCTTAAAGATGTTGAACTTGATTTCCGCTCTTTAAATGAATATTATGATTTGAAGAATGATAAAACTGAATTGCAAAATGCTATATGGCAGTGCAGTCGATGTTCATTATCAAAAGATGATTTTATATTAAAAATGGAGCAGTTGGGATATAAAGTTGAGTGGGAAAAAACAGTAGAATATGATACGGTGGAGAATGAAAATACAAATGTTTCGGTTGGAAGCACAACATTTTCAACTGATGAAGATTTGAAGTATGACAGTAAAATTGTATTTACAACACCATTCGGAAATAAATTTAATAATAAGGATTTTAAACGTCCTGATTTATATTCTTCTGACGCACTTTTAAAGAAATTTCAAAACAATAATGTTATGAATGACTTCGATATTTTGATTAGTTTTTTGAGATTATTCAATTCAAATGACAGAACACCCGTTTCATCAGCTATGTCACTTGTCGGTTCGGACTTGAATGGTGAAAAGTTAAAAGAATTTATGTACCACTTTGAACAAGGTACTGCAAGTATATATAATAAAAACTTAAATAATGATTTGAGTATGTAGGAGGTATTTAAAATGAACATATTTAATTTATTGCCTATACTGCTGATTGCAACAGGAGTATTAGGAATAATTTTTATTGTATTAAGTTTTACAGGGGGACCAAGAGATTGCTTTGATTTAGGATTATTATTAATTGTAGGAACTATAGTTGTAACAATAATATATTATCAGAATGGATTTTTTGATACTAATTTTCAAAAGCAATATTATCAGGCTATAAATACCGACGTGACAGAATGCCAACATTGTTATAGGAGCTTTGAGGGTATGGAATATATAGGGGATAAATGCCCGTATTGTGGCAAGGAAATAGAAGTTAAAGTTGGGGAAAGTAACTAAGGAGGAACTAAAAATGAATATAACAAAAAATCTAATTGACTGCATTTTTTTTGTATGTCTTGGCTTTAGTTGTATAGCGGTAGGAATTTATTTAGCATTAAAAAATAAAAAAGAGCTATGTATGGCGGCTATTTCAGTCGCTTGCCTGTCCGTATTGTTGTCATTTCTATATGGATATGAATATTATGTTGAACAACAAAATATGTATTGCCCAAATTGCAATTATGTATATAAAAACATAGATGATTATGACTATTGTCCTGAATGTGGGATAAAGTTAAAAAATATATGTGATAGTTGCGGTAAAATCTTATCAGATAAAGATATTAATATTTGTCCTTATTGCGGTGAAAAAATAGAAACCAAAGTTGGAGAAATTCCTTCAGTTAATAATTCGACAG
>QTVU01000043.1 GCA_003460745.1 Firmicutes bacterium AM55-24TS | reverse complement strand
TAAGAATGATTTTTAAAAGCTATGAAGAATAAGGATATATCAAAATATTTTTCACATATTATGCAATCGCGTTCAAAAGATTTTCAGGATGCTGTAGATAGGTTGTGTAATATATTTACATATGTGCATATTGAGGGACAAAAAGATAAAAAACTGAAAAAGATTTTAGATTTATTAAATGGTTGGTATTAAAGAATTTAATTTTAAAGGAGATAAAAATATGAGTGAAAATGCGTACAAACAAGCAGGTGTAGACGTTGAGGCGGGCTACGAATCAGTAAGACTAATCAAGGACGACGTTAAAAAGACAGCGATTGAGGGCGTACTTGGCGGAATCGGCGGCTTCGGCGGACTTTTTGAAATGCCGAAAAACTACGAAAATCCTGTACTTGTTTCGGGTACTGACGGTGTAGGTACAAAAATCAGAGTTGCTTTCCTTATGGACAAGCACGATACTATCGGTCAAGACTGCGTTGCAATGTGTGTAAACGACATTGCTTGTTCGGGTGCAAAGCCGTTGTTCTTCCTTGACTATATCGCAATCGGTAAGAATGTTCCGGAAAAGGTTGCACAAATCGTTAAAGGCGTTGCAGACGGCTGTGTTTTGTCGGGTTGCGCGCTTGTAGGCGGTGAAACTGCAGAACATCCGGGAATGATGCCGGAAGATGAATATGACGTTGCAGGATTTAGCGTTGGTGTTGTTGAAAAGAGCAAAATCACTGACGGTAAAAATGCAAAAGCAGGTAACGTGCTTATCGGTATCGCATCAAGCGGTGTTCACTCAAACGGCTATTCACTTGTAAGAAAAGTTTTCGGTCTTAATGACGATAACGCAAAGGAAACTCTTAATACATATTCAGAAGAACTTGGCAAGACAATCGGTGAAGAACTTTTGACACCGACAAGAATTTACGTTAAACCGCTTCTAAAGCTTATTGACGAAGTAGGTATTAATACCGTTTCTCATATCACAGGCGGCGGATTTATCGAAAATGTTCCGAGAATGTTGCCTGACGGTTTGAAAGCCGTTATCAAAAAGGGTTCATGGGAGGTTCTTCCTATATTTAACCTTATGCAGAAAAAGGCTGATATTCCTGAAAGAGATATGTATAACACATTCAATATGGGTATCGGTATGATAGTAGCTGTTGATGCGGATAAGGCTGAAAAGGCTGTTAAGTGCCTTGAGGACGCAGGCGAAAAAGCTTATATTATCGGTGAACTTGTTGAAGGTGAAAAGGGCGTTGAGATAGTCAGCGACAACGGAGATGTTATAAGATGAAAAAAATAGGTGTTCTTATTTCGGGCGGCGGCACGAATTTACAGGCTTTGATTGATAAACAAGGTACTGTTTTGAAAAGCGGTAAGATTGTGTGTGTATGCTCAAATAACAGTAAGGCGTACGGTCTTGAACGTGCAAAAAATGCAGGTATTGCGACTAAAGTTATCCGCAAAAATGCCGATTGCGGCGGTGATAACGACGAATTTAACCGACAAATTTGTGCGTATATGAAAGAAATGGACGTTGATGTGATTGTACTTGCAGGATTTTTGGCGATTTTGGGCGGTGACTTGCTTAAAGAATACGCAAATAAAATTGTCAATATCCACCCGTCACTTATACCGTCATTTTGCGGTGACGGCTTTTACGGATTGAAAGTACATCAGGCGGCACTTGATTACGGCGTTAAAGTGACCGGCGCAACGGCACATCTCGTAAATGAAATCACAGACGGCGGTAGAATTTTATTACAAAAAGCGGTTTATATTGAGGATGGCGATACGCCTGAAATTTTGCAAAAACGTGTTATGGAACAGGCAGAATGGATTATTTTGCCCCAAGCCGTTGAATTGGTTTGTGCCGATATGGTGTGATGACCACCACTCCGTCACTTCGTGACACCTCTCCTCAAGGAGAGCATTATATGGCTCTCCCTTGAGGGGAGCTGTCGACTTTGTCGACTGAGGGGTGGCTTTATGGATACAAAGTTAAAAGGAGAAGTATAATGAAAAAAATTGATATATATGAAGAACTAAAAAGCAACGACTATCCGGGTCGTGGTATTGTAATCGGAAAAAGTGCTGACGGTAAAAGTGCCGTTACGGCATATTTTATAATGGGCAGAAGTGTAAACAGCCGCAACCGTGTATTTATTGAGGACGGTGACGGTATTCGTACACAAGCGTTTGACCCTTCAAAGCTTGAAGACCCGCATCTTATCATATATGCACCTGTTCGCGTGCTTGGTGACAAGACTATTGTTACAAACGGCGACCAAACAGATACGATTTACGAACATATGGAAAACGGTCAGACATTTGAACAGTCATTAAGAACTCGTGAATTTGAGGACGATGACCCTAACTTTACACCGAGAATATCGGGTATTATTGAACCTAACAAGGGCGGATTTGATTATTCAATGTCAATTCTAAAGAGTGCTGACGGCAATCCGCAGTCTTGTCAAAGATATACTTTTTCGTATAACAATCCGCTTGACGGCGAGGGTCACTTTATCCATACATATATGGGTGACGGCAGTCCGCTTCCGTCATTTGAGGGCGAGCCTAAAAAGGTTGCAATTCCAAACGATATTGATGAATTTACAGACGGTCTTTGGAATTCACTTAATGCGGATAATAAAGTTTCGTTGTTCGTAAGATTTATCGACATTGCAACAGGCGAAACAAAGACAAAGATTGTAAACAAAAACAAATAATATTTACATAAATAAAAAACGAAAGGACGATAAAATAATGAATGAAATGCAATTAAAGTACGGCTGTAACCCTAATCAAAAGCCGTCAAGAGTGTTTATGGAGAATGGAGATTTACCGTTTGAAGTAATTTGCGGAAAACCGGGTTATATTAACCTTTTGGACGCGCTTAACGGCTGGCAGCTTGTAAAGGAATTGAAGAAAGCAACAGGACTTCCTGCCGCAACTTCTTTTAAACACGTTTCTCCTGCCGGTGCGGCAGTAGGACTTCCGTTGTCTGACACATTGAAGAAGATTTATTTCGTTGATGACGTTGAACTTACTCCGCTTGCCAACGCATATGCACGCGCAAGAGGTGCTGACAGAATGTCGTCATTCGGTGATTTTATCGCTCTTTCGGACGTGTGTGATAAGGCTACCGCACTTCTTATAAAGAAAGAAGTTTCAGACGGTGTTATTGCTCCGGGTTATACAGACGAGGCACTTGAAATTTTAAAAGCAAAGAAAAAAGGCAATTACAACATCATAAAGATTGATGAAAATTATAAACCTGCCGAAATCGAAAGAAAGCAAGTTTTCGGTGTCACATTTGAGCAAGGCAGAAATGAACTGGATATTAATGACGAATTGCTTGGAAATATAGTAACGAATAACAAGAAACTTTCAGACGAGGCAAAGAGAGATCTAAAGATTGCGCTTATAACATTGAAATACACACAGTCAAACAGTGTTTGCTATGTTAAGGACGGTCAGGCAATCGGTATCGGTGCAGGTCAGCAGTCAAGAATACATTGTACACGTCTTGCAGGCAATAAGGCTGATATATGGTGGCTGAGACAAGCACCGAAAGTGATTGGTTTGCAGTTTGTTGACGGAATTAAGAGAGCCGACAGAGATAATGCGATTGATGTGTATATTTCAGATGAATATATGGATGTACTTGCAGACGGCGTATGGGAAAAGACATTTAAAGTAAAGCCGGAAGTGTTCACAAAGGAAGAACAAAGAGCATGGCTTGATAAGAATACGGATGTTGCACTTGGTTCAGACGCATTCTTCCCGTTCGGTGACAATATTGAAAGAGCCAAAAAGAGCGGTGTTACAGTAATTGCACAACCCGGCGGTTCAATTCGTGACGATAATGTTATTGAAACGTGCAACAAGTACAATATGTGTATGAGTTTCACAGGTATAAGATTGTTCCATCATTAATCCCAAAGACGCATAATCAGTTCCATATGCACTTCAAAGCAATAGGGCGGTACACGCGTACAGCACCCATTGCATTTTGGCACATCTGAAACTAATTCTGCGACTTTTACTGGTGGGTATATTTCGTATTCAACGGCTCGGAGCGGTACCTATGTACAGCACCGCTCGCCGTTTCAAACGAACTGCACACAATTCTGCGATTTTAATTGGTGAGTATTTTAATTAAAGGGAGAACGAATTATGAAAATATTAGTAGTAGGCGGCGGCGGACGTGAGCATGCTATTGTTTGGAAAATAGCACAGTCGCCAAAGGTAGATAAAATTTATTGTGCACCGGGTAACGGCGGTATTGCGGAACTTGCGGAGTGTGTTGACATCGCCGCAACGGATATTGAAAATATGGTTAAGTTTGCAAAGGACAATGCGATTGATCTTGTTATGGTTGCACCTGACGATCCGCTTGTACTTGGTATGGTTGACGCAATGGAAAAAGAGGGTATTCGTGCATTCGGACCTCGTGCAAATGCCGCTATAATAGAGGGAAGTAAGGCTTTTTCAAAGGAACTTATGAAGAAGTACAATATTCCTACCGCAAATTATGAAGTGTTCACAGACAGTACGTCTGCGATTGATTATATCAAAGCGCAAAACACGTTTCCGACAGTTATAAAAGCCGACGGACTTGCACTTGGCAAGGGTGTTATCATAGCACAAAACCTTGAGGAGGCTGAGCAAGCCGTTCACGAAATGATTGACGACGGAAAGTTCGGAAAGAGCGGAAGTCGTGTAGTAATCGAAGAATTCTTGACAGGTCCTGAAGTCAGTGTACTTGCATTTACCGACGGTAAGACTGTTAAACCTATGGTATCGGCACAAGACCACAAGAGAGCATATGATAATGACGAAGGTCTTAACACAGGCGGTATGGGTACATTCTCACCGAGCCGTTTGTATGATGACGCAAAAGCGGAAGAATGTATGAAAAATATTTTTGTTCCGACTATTAAGGCTATGAGCAGTGAAGGCAGACCTTTCAAGGGCGTACTTTATTTCGGTCTTATGATGACTGCGAACGGTGTTAAGGTTATTGAATATAACTGCCGTTTCGGTGACCCTGAAACACAAGTTGTTTTGCCGAGATTAAAAACTGACCTTGTTGAAATTATGGAGGCTGTTATTGATGAACGCCTTGATGAAATCAACATTGAATGGGAAGATAGTGCGGCGGTATGCGTTGTTATGGCTTCTGGCGGTTATCCTGTAAGCTATAAAAAAGGCTATGAAATCAGCGGTCTTGATAACATAGGCGATTTGACTGTGTTCCACGCAGGAACAGCGGTAAAGGACGGTAAAATCGTTACTAACGGAGGACGTGTTCTTGGTGTTACGGCTGTCGGCAAAGACCTTGACGAGGCTATTAAAAATGCTTATGCAGGTGTTGCAAAAATTTCTTGGACAGATGAATTCCATAGAAGTGATATAGGTATAAAGAAATATTAATTCTGTAGGTGAATGGCGTTTTTGATTGCTCTTTGCGGAGGGATGATTATGAATAAAACTAAAAGGATGTTGAAAAATGCGGCAATATCGGTTGGCATAGGTGCAGTACCGGCTTTTGTGGTATTGTGGCTTTGCAATTTATTTATGAAAGTAAATGAACTTACGTACATGGCAAGGATGACAATGTACAAAATACGCATAACGATGCCTTTGATGATAGGTATTACAGTAATGCTTTTTGCAATGGTGTCTTTTATAAGCAGAGATGAGAAAAGAATTAACAAAGAGATTGAAAAAGAAAAGCGTTCACACACTTCAAGTATTACCAATGCTAATATGTTTGGACTTGTTGATGATGATTGGGATAAAGGATTTTTATCAATATACGGTGAAGAAATTAAGCCCGGAAAAGACCACGGCACAGCATATATGGTTTTTAAATTCCTTTCGATTTTCTTTTTGTGGGCAACTGCCTTTATGGTTTTGGGTATGCTCTGCATGATGTTGTCGGCTGTAAGATAAGAGATACGGCAATTAAAGTCGTTCGATTGAAAAAATCGGACGGCTTTTTTTCTTGACTAATGATTTTAGGAATGTTAAAATTATCATATGACGAAAGATTTTTTGTTGGAGGATTGAAAATGAAAAGACAAGATTATATATCGTGGGACGAATATTTTATGGGGATTGCGTTATTGTCTGCACAGAGGAGCAAGGACTCGCATACACAGGTAGGTGCGTGTATTGTAAATCATGAAAATAAAATATTGTCGCTTGGCTATAACGGTATGCCGACAGGGTGTTGCGATGACGATATGCCTTGGGAAAGAAGCGGTGAAAACCCTGTAAATACGAAATATATGTACGTTTGCCATGCAGAGCTTAATGCGATTTTAAACAGAAGTTCAGGCTCGCTTGAGGGCGCTAAGCTGTATGTAACGCTGTTCCCTTGCAACGAATGTGCGAAGGCGATTATTCAAAGCGGTATCAAGGAAGTTGTGTATATGTCCGACAAATACGCCGATGAGGCTAACACTATTGCGTCAAAGAAAATGTTTGACATGGTAGGTATTAAATACAGAATATATGAAAAAACGGGCAGAAAATTAACGATAGAATTATAAGAACGGCGTGACCGTTCTTTTTTTATAAAATATTTTGAAAAAAGTCAAAAAAACTCTGTTTTTTTAATTGGTTTTATTGTATAATAAGAGTATATTAGGTATTTTATGCGAAAAAATTAAGAAACGGAGATGAAGTCATGGCGGTGAACAGAGTTTCAATAACCATTAATTCACGTCAATATACAGTTGTTGCTGAGGAAAGCAGAGAATATATCGAAAGATTGGGCGAACATATAAATGAAAAGGTTAAAAACGTTTTGAATGGCGGTCAAAATGTTCTCGGGGAACGTCCTATTGTTTTGGCGGCACTTAATATTTGTGACGAATATTTCAAAGCACTTGAATCGGACGATTCTGTAAAGATTGAAATGGAAAAATTAAATTCAAAAATCGATAATTTAAAAAAAGAGAACAACTCGTTAAAAAGAGAACTTGACGACGCAAAAAGCGGACAGGTTACGATTGATGAAACAGAATTGAATGCCGAATTAACATCAACCAAAAAAGACCTTGAAACAGCAAATAAAAACAATAAAACTCTTGAAGAAACTATTAAAAGTTTACAAGAAAAACTAAAAGCATACGAAGAAAATACAGTTGTATCAGACGGCAAGAAGAAGGTTAAATGAGTATGGAACTTTTAGCACCTGCCGGCAGCAGAAAGGCACTTACGGCGGCGGTACAATCGGGAGCGGATGCGGTATATCTCGGCGGTCCGCAGTTCGGCGCACGTTACAGTGCCGAAAACTTTACAATCGAAGAAATGAAAACGTGGGTGGATTACTGCCATTTATACGGTGTTGACGTTCACGTTACGGTAAATACACTTGTTAAGGAAAAGGAAATTGAAAGCCTTAAAGAATATTTGAAACAACTTAATAAAATCGGCGTTGACGCATTTATTGTTCAGGATATGGGCGCTGTGGAGATTATCAAAAAGACTGTTCCGGATATGACTTTACACGCAAGCACGCAGATGACCGTTACAAGTCTTGAGGGTGTAAAATATCTTGAGGATATGGGATTTTCGAGAGTGGTTTTGGCGCGTGAACTGTCGGAAAAAGAGATAGAGCATATTTGCAAAAATGCAAAAGCGGAAATTGAAGTTTTTGTTCACGGTGCAATTTGTATGTGTTATTCCGGGCAGTGCCTTATGTCGAGTATTTTAGGCGGTAGGAGCGGTAACAGAGGGCGTTGTGCTCAGCCGTGTCGATTGCCATACGATTTGCTTGAAAACGGTAAAACGGTTAAAAGCGGATATGTTTTAAGTCCTAAAGATATGGCACTTGTAAATGACTTGGGGACACTAAAACGTATAGGCGTAACATCACTGAAAATTGAGGGACGCTTAAAAAGAGCGGAATATGTATCCGCTGTTGTGGGCGTGTACCGAAAGTATCTTGACAAGGGCGGAAACGTGTCAAAAAAAGATATGCAGGAACTGCTTGACGCATTTTCAAGAACAGGTTTTACAGACGGATATTTTAAAGGCAATCTCGGTAAAAATATGATGAGCCACGATACTCCGAGTAACAGTGCGGAAAATAAATTTACCGATGAGGCGAAAAAACGTGCCGCAGAGGACGCAAATATCCGTAAAATCAACACAGGTATTATGGGGACACTAAATATTGATGCTCCGCTTGAACTTACAATGTACGATAATGACGGACATTACGCATATGCACAAGGGACACTAAAATCCGAAAAAGCACTCCATAAACCTATGGACGAAAAAAGACTTCGCGACCAGCTTTCAAAACTCGGAAGTACACCGTTTGAATGTGACGATATAAATATTACGTTAGACGACGGAATTACAATTCCGATTAAGGAAATAAACAGCGTAAGACGTGAATGCTGCGAAAGCCTTATAAATCAAAGACAAATGCGTGAAAAAGGCAGAGAACTTGACTTTGAAATTGAGCATAGCAACCGTAAAAACACGAATATAATACTCACTTGTGAAGTTAGTGATGAAGAACAGTTCAAAGCCGCAGTTAAAAATAACATAAAAAGAATATATGCCCCCAATGATTTGGTGGGGACACTAAAAGATGTGCCTGACGATGTTGAAATAATATCAAAATCGGCGGATATATTTTGTGAAGAGAATATAAAGACGGATGGTGTACTTGTTTCGTCACCGGCGGCAATTTACAAGTATAAAGATAAAGAGATATACGGCGATTTCAGATTGAATGTTTTTAATTCGCAAACGGCACAGCATTACGGCGATTTGAAAACGGTTACATTATCTCCTGAACTTAATTTACATGAAATTGCCGATTTATGTGAAAATACAAACGCTAATCTTGAAGTTATAGGCTACGGACATATTCCGCTTATGATGATGAAAAACTGCCCGATAAAGGCTATGGGAAAATGCCAAAATGGCAAAATGATATACAAGCTGAAAGACAGAAAAAGAGAGGAATTTCCGATTGTCTGTTCAAAAGGCTGTATAGCAAAACTTTTAAATTCAAAGCCTATATTTATGGCGGATAAAATCGCGGATTTAAAAAAACTTAAAATAAACAGTATCAGATTGATATTTACTGTTGAAAAATTCGCTCAATGTGATAAAATAATAGATATGTATAAGAGAGCTTTAAACGGCGAAAAAAATGTGCAGAGTATGACGGAAAACACATACACAAGAGGACATTTTTATCGCGGTGTGCTTTAAGAAAGGTTATAATGCAATGACAGATTTTATACTTGCGTCGGGTTCACCGAGAAGAAAAGAACTTTTGGAGCTTATGGGACTTGAATTTAAGGTGATTGTTTCGCAAGCGGACGAAGATTCCGTTTCAAAAGATTTGAAACCCGAGCTTTACGTGCAGGAGCTTGCACTTTTAAAGGCGAGTGCAACCGCGAAAGAGGTTTTACACAATAAAAATGCGGTTATAATTTCAGCAGACACAATCGTAACGCTTGACGGACAAATACTCGGTAAGCCGAAAGACGAAGATGACGCATTTAATATGCTTTCAAAACTTTCGGGACGTGAACATGAAGTATATACGGGATATTGCGTTATGCGAATAAGCGACGGAAAAGCCGTTTGCGGAAAAGTTAGGACAAAAGTAAAGTTTAAGGATTTGAGCGATGATAAAATTCGCGGATATATAAATTCGGGCGAGCTATGGATAAGGCAGGTGCATACGGAATACAGGGACTCGGTTCACTTTTGATTGAAAAGATTGACGGCGATTATTTTAATGTTGTCGGTCTGCCGATAAGTGCGCTTGCGGACACGCTTGAGGACGAAATGGATATAAAGATATTATAAAAGGAGAACAACGAAAATGGGGATATTTTCAAAAGATATAGGAATTGACCTTGGTACAGCAAACACACTTGTGTATGTAAAGGGCAAGGGAATAGTAGTAAGAGAGCCGTCTGTTGTGGCGATTGACAAGTACGAAGGTAAGGTGCTTGCGGTCGGTAATGCGGCAAATGAGATGATAGGCAGAACGCCTGAAAACATTGTTGCGGTACGTCCGATGAAAGACGGTGTTATTGCGGATTTTGACATAACTCAAGCTATGATAAGAGCGTTTATAAAAGAGGCTGACGTGAGCAACGTATTTAAGCCGAGAGTTGTTGTTTGCATACCGTCGGGCATAACGGAAGTTGAAAGACGTGCAGTTGAAGAGGCGGTTATTCAAGCAGGCGCAAAGGCAGTTGCACTTATCGAAGAACCTATGGCGGCTGCTATGGGTGCCGGACTTCCTGTGAATGATGCAACAGGTAATATGGTTGTCGACATCGGCGGCGGTACAACAGAAGTTGCGGTTATTTCGCTGGGCGGTATCGTTTCGTCAAGATCAATCAGAATTGCGGGAAATGCTTTGGACAGTGCTATTATCAATTATTTGAAGAAAGAAAATCAAATCAATATAGGTGACAAAATGGCTGAAGATATAAAGGTAGCCATTGCGTCTGCATATGAAGATGACGAAGAAGGCGTTTACGAAGTAAGAGGTCGTGACGTTGCGACAGGCTTGCCGAAAACGGCACAAATCAAGGAAAGCGAAATCAGAGCCGCTATAAGCGAGAATGTGGACGAAATGATTGAGCTATAAAGCTGACATTGGAAAACACACCTCCGGAACTTGCTGCAGACGTTATGGAACGCGGAATTGTGCTTACAGGTGGCGGTGCGTTGATTAAAGGACTTGACAAACTTATCACCGAAACCACCAAAATTCCTACACACGTTGCCGAATATCCGCTTGACTGTGTTGCAATAGGAACAGGTAAGGCTCTTGATAATATAAAAGAACTTATTGAATCATCAAAATAATTTTGGATTGTATAACGGAAGGTTAGAAAATATGTCATCATTTTTTAAAAGAAAAGGCGTGATTGCGGCAGCGATTATAACCGCCGTAGTGCTTTTATGTGCCGCTATTGCTCATTTCGGCGGTACAAATCCCGTATCGAATGTGCTTAGAACTGTATTTTCACCATTTCAGAACGGTTTTTCATATATAGTGAACAAGGTTACGGATACGACTGATTTTATTCGTGAAATGAACGGCTACAAGGAAGAAAACGCAAGACTTGTGGGCGAAATTAATGAGCTGAAAAAACAAAATAGAGATGTTGCAAATTACAGAGAAGAAAACGAACGTTTAAAAGAAACGCTTGAACTTCAAAACAGTCTTGAAAATTATTCAACCGTTGCCGCGTCTGTTATTGCGTATTCGTCAAATAACTGGTACGACACAATACAGATAAGCAAAGGCTCACTTGCGGTGTAGCTGTCGGAAACGCGGTTATAACACCTGACGGAGTAGTAGGAAAAGTTGTTGAAACAGGTCCTACATGGTCGATTGTTTCGACAATATTGAATCCCGATAACGCAATGGGTGTAAAGGTTTCAAGAACAAGTGATGTTGCGGTTGTTGAGGGCGACAGTGAATTGTACAGCCAAAACTACTGTAAAATGACGTTTATTGACAAAGGCTCAAACCTTATAATAGGCGATATTCTTGAAACGTCAGGTTCAGGCGGGATTTATCCGGCAGGACTTTCTGTCGGCGTAATTCGTGAGATAAATTCGGACGCTATGGGTAATTTGAATTATGCAACAGTAGAGCCGCTTGTTGATTTCAACAAGCTTTATGAAGTGCTTGTTATAAACGGAACATATTGATTGGAGAGAAAAAGTGAGAAATTTTAAGATTTTTCTGTGGATTTTTGTGATTTTTCTTGTTCAGACGGTAGTGCTTTCACCTATTCATATATTCGGTGCAGTGCCGTCTGCGGTATTGGCGTTTGTGATGTGTGTGGCAATTCTTGAAAATGAATTTCGCACTGCTGTTATAATAAGCGGGATATGTGCCGTTGTTATGGGCGCAATCGGAGGAAGAAATTTTACGGAGATTACGTTGTTTTATGCGTACAGTTCGATAATCGTATTCGCGGCAAGAAAACGCCCGAGATATGTCGGTAATTTTCCGAAAACGATTGTATGGACCTTTATTATGTCGGCAATACTTGAAATATTGTTGTTCGTCATAAGAGAAATGACGCTTGATGTGTCGGTAATTTTCAGTGATGCATTGCCGACGGCGGTATTTAATACGGTTATTGCAGTTATAT
This sequence comes from Firmicutes bacterium AM55-24TS, assembly GCA_003460745.1. Lineage (GTDB taxonomy): Bacteria > Bacillota > Clostridia > UBA1381 > UBA1381 > Hominilimicola > Hominilimicola fabiformis. The sequence continues at coordinate 11,937 of QTVU01000043.1, read as the reverse complement.
TATATCCGATACTAAAAAAGACATTGTATAAAGAAGAAAAGAAGAAAAAGCTTTTGATAGCTTAAGGAGAATGTATATAAATGCCAAACAGTAAAGCGAGATTTATTATATTAAAAATAGTCATAGCTGTTATGTTTGCGGCGGTGATATGGAAGCTTTTTGATTTACAGGTATTAAAGGGCGAACAGTATTATGAAATCGCTAATGACAGAATGACTACCAATATAGTCGAAAAAGCACCGCGAGGTGAAATCCTTGACAGATACGGAACAACTCTTGTATCCAACAAAGTCGGTTATTCTGTTGTTATGCAAAAAACCGATGTAAAAGACGAAGAATTTAACGATATTATAAAAAAACTTGTGGATATATTCTATTCGACTCAATGTGAATATTATGACGATTTACCAATTTCGTTCGCACCGTATCAGTTTAAGTTTGAGGACGAAAACGAGGACGGTTCCGTGGAGGACGAACGTGAGGCGTGGTTTAAAAATAATTCACATCTCGGCAAGGGTATAGAAGAAAATATGTCTGCCGACCAAATAATGCAGGCATACAAGGAGATATATAAAGTCAGCGACGTTTACAGCGAGGACGAGCAAAGACGTATCGTGGGTATCCGATACGCTGCGGAGGCAAGCGGTTTGTCACAGACAACATTGTTTACAGTTGCGGACGATATATCCGTCGATGCGGTAACGCAGATAAAGGAACGTCAGGACGAATTTAAAGGCATAGCCGTTATAAACGACTATATCCGTCAATATGACGCTCCCGGACTTGCAACGCATATTTTAGGTCGTACAGGTAAAATCAATGCCGAAGAATACGAGGCAAACAAAGATTTGGGTTACGGCTATAATGACATTATCGGTAAACAGGGCATTGAAAAGTGGGGCGAACAGTATTTAAGAGGTATTGACGGCACCACAGGTACAACTAAGGAAGTAAACGGTAAAGAGATTACCGTTATGAACGATGCAGAGCCTGTTCCGGGCGATTATATCGTGCTTACATTGGATTCGGATTTGCAGAAAGTGGCGGAAAAATCGCTTGAAGATACAATACAAAATATTCGTGCGTCAAGCGGTGTGAAAGCAAAGGACGGTGCAGACTGTGACGCAGGTTCTGTTGCTGTCATTGACGTAAAAACAGGCGATTTGCTTGCAGGTGCGTCGTATCCGACATACGATATGTCGAAGTTTAATGAGGATTATGAAACTTTGATTAATAATGACGCAAAGCCTATGTGGAACAGACTTGTAAGCGGACTTTACAGTCCTGGTTCGACATTTAAACCTTTGACGGCGATTGCGGCACTTGAAACGGGTAATTTGAATGTAAATGAAATTATCGAGGACGAGGGTATTTATAAATTTTATGCCGACTATCAGCCGACTTGCTGGATTTGGGGCGAATATAAATTGACTCACGGTAAGCAAAACGTCAGTGCGGCACTTGAAAATTCGTGTAACTATTTCTTCTATGAAGTCGGCAGACGTATGGGAATAAATAAACTTGATGAGTATGCAAAGAAGTTCGGTCTTGGTGAAAAAACGGGTATCGAGCTTGACGAAGAAGTGGCAGGTCATATGGCAAGCCCCGAATATAAAAAAGAGGTAGTTGCAAGTGCTACCGATCGGGAATGGTTTGGCGGTGACACTCTTCAAGCGGCAATCGGTCAGTCATACAGCTTGTTTACACCTATTCAGCTTGCAAACTATGCCGCAACAATAGCAAACGGCGGTACAAGATATAAAGTAAATCTTATAAAAAGCGTTCGTTCATCGGTTGACGGCGGTGTTGTAAAAGAATTTAATCCGGAAGTTGTCGAAAAAGTCGATATGGACGATGAAGTTATCAATGCCGTAAAACAAGGTATGAAACGAGTTGTTGACGAAGGTAGTGCGAGTGAAATTTTCGCAAATTACGGTATAGCGGTCGGCGGTAAAACAGGTACGGCACAGGTCGGAAACGGTTCAAATAACGCTGTGTTTATTGCTTTTGCACCGTTTGACGATCCGCAAATCGCGGTATCGGTTGTGCTTGAACACGGTGTTCGTGGTACAAATGCCGCGCAGGTAGCAAAAGATATTTTTGATAAATATTTCAATCTTGACAGTGCAGACACAACCGCAGAGCCTACAACCGCAACAGATGTGCAAGGCGGATTATTGAGATAGTTTATAATATGGGGAGGTTTGATTGAATTGGAAAAAGAGCTTATAAAGCTGAAAGGTACGGCTGACGGGGTGAAGATATATCTTGACAGTGAATGTGAATTTTCTAAGTTGATGAACTCCCTGTATGAAAAAATAAGACAGTTCAGAAAGTTTTTCGGCGGCGGACGTTGTAATATATATGTTGTCGGCAGGGAACTTTCAACAAGTGATAAAATGCGTCTTGACGCGGTTATTACGGCTATGTTGCCGGAATGTGAGATAAATTACGGTGAAAGAAAAGTGATAAAAGCCGAAGATTCGTTTGAAGAAACTCTTGAACTGCCTAAGGAACTTCTTCAGGAAAACACTGAAGAAATACATAATGAGAGTGAAGAAGTCCGCGAAATCGCTGAGGAAGAAACGGAGCTTGAGGAGATAAAGGAAGTCGTAACGACTAATTTTAAAAGCAGTCGTGCGAGGTTTTACGAAGGCGTTGTTAAAGCAGGCAAAACAGTTTTTGCGGACGGACACCTTACCCTTTTCGGTGACGTTGAGGAGGGTGGAATGATAACGGCGGTCGGTAACGTTATCGTTATCGGAAGTATAAAAGGCAGCGTTGAGGCAGGGTGTATGGGTAATGACAATGCCTATATATTTGCACTTGACTTTAAGCCGACAGACGTAAGAATTTCAAGAACTCACTGCAATTTTGATGAATTTGATACGCCGAATACCGAAAATCCTAAAAAGGCATATTTAATAAATAATCAAATTTGTGTAGATGATTTTTTGGTAAAAATATAGACAAAGAGAAAAAAATGTGATATAATTACGCAGAAAAGAGTTTTGGGTAATTTTACTACGCATAAATTCATATTGAAAGGATAAGGAAAATGGGAAAAATCATCATAGTTGCATCCGGAAAAGGCGGTACGGGAAAGACAACTGTAACCGCAAATATAGGTGCTGCATTGGCTATGAGGGGTAATCTTGTTGCACTTGTCGATATGGATATGGGTTGTCGAAACTTGGATATTACACTCGGGCTTGAAAGCAGTATCGTTTACGATATATTTGACGTAATCGAAGAAAACTGTGACTTAGACGAGGCTTTGATTAAGGATACAAGATATGAAAACTTGTATTTTATACCCGCTCCGCAAACCCGTGACACTTCATCTGTTGAAGATGAGGCGGTAAAGGGGATATGGGAAAAACTTTCTTCAAGGTTTGATTATTGCCTTGTAGACGCTCCGGCAGGAATTGACGGCGGTTTTTTATATGCGGCTATGGGTGCAGACAGTGCCATATTGGTCACAATGCCCGAAGTTACGGCACTTCGTGACGGTGACAGAGCAATATCCGTGCTTGAAGATATGGGTATAGAAGATGTCAGGGTTGTCATTAATCGCGTAAGATCGGATATGATTGACAAGGGAATAATGATGAATATGGACGATTGTGTAGATATGTTGGGTGTACCTGTGCTTGGAATTGTTCCCGATGACGAGGAACTTATGGTGGCCGCTCTTAAAGGCACTTTGGCGGTTTCGGCTGAAAATTCAAGGGCAGGACAAGCATTTTTAAATATTGCCGCAAGACTTATGGGCGAAGAAGTGCCTATTATGGAATTTGATGAAAAGGAAAGCTTTTTTGATAAGGTTAAAAAGCTTTTCGGAAAATAGAGTGAATGAGGAGGTATTTTTGTGAACATCGCTTTAATAGCACATGATAAGAAAAAAGAATTAATGGTACAGTTTTGTATTGCTTACTCGGGTATTCTGTCAAAACATTCTCTGTATGCAACCGGCACAACAGGTAAGATGATTATTGAAAATACCGGTCTTAATGTATATAGATTTTTGTCAGGACCGCAGGGGGGCGATCAGCAAATCGGTGCGAGAATTGCATATAATGAAATTGACTTGGTGCTTTTCTTTCGTGATCCGCTTAATGCCGAAGGGTATGAGCCTGACGTATTTTCTCTTCTAAGACTTTGCGATATGCATAATATTCCGATTGCAACGAACTGTGCAACGGCAGAAGTGCTTATTCACGGTCTTGAACGCGGTGACCTTGATTGGCGTGATATTGTCAATCCAAAAAACTAAAAAAGCTGATATTGAAAAAAGGTGATTTTTTGCAAATCACCTTTTTTTTATCAAAAATACACCGTTTAAAAGTTACATCAAAGTAACGTATTTTTGATATGTGAAAATAATACTCTGCTTTTGACTTTATGTCAAGTCTTTTTTTTACTTTAAAGGGAGTAAACTGTCTATAAAACGAAAAAAGATATAATTTAATGGAGTATGCCGTATTTTAGCGAAATATATATGCAATAAAATGGCACTATGCCTATAAAAATTACTGTTTTACGGTTGAAATATTACTCGGAATATTGTATAATGATAGAATAGGCAGAGGTTTACAACATTTAGAAACCTAAGAGAGGAATTAAAGAATGAATAATAAAGTTTCCGTCGTAAAATGTGACAGATATTCCGAAGTGCAAAATGCCGTAGAAAATGCGGTGTCTTTAATCGGTGGGATTGGGAAGTTTGTGAAAAAGGGTGATAATGTTGTCATAAAGCCCAACCTTGTTTCCAAGAAAAAGCCTGAGGAGGCGGTTACGACAAATCCCGAATTTCTTCACGCGGTTATAGTGATGGTCGAAAAAGCCGGCGGAAACGTGACGATTGCCGAAAGTCCCGGCGGTCCGTATAATACTGCGGCTTTAAAGGGTGTTTATTCAGTCTGCGGAGTGGATAAGGCTATCGAGGGAACAAACGCAAAATTGAATTTTGATACAAGTTTTACGGAAGTGCATTTCCCTGAGGGAAAGACCGTAAAGAAAATTCCGATAATAAATCCGATTTTGAATGCAGATGTTATAATTTCATTGCCGAAACTGAAAACTCACGCAATGACGAGTTATACAGGTGCCGTTAAAAATCTTTTCGGCACAATTCCCGGAACATATAAAGCGGAACTGCATTTCAGATTGAATGAGAGAAAGTCATTCTGTTCAATGCTTGTGGATTTGCACGAATGTGTAAAGCCGACATTGTCTATTATGGACGCTGTTTGGGGTATGGAGGCAACGGCCCGACGGCAGGTCAGAACAGACATATAGGACTTGTTATGGCATCAGAAAATGCACACGCGCTTGATTTGGCGTCATGCTATTTGATTGATTACGCGCCGAATGAAGTTGATACGGTGCGTGAGGCGATTGAACGCGGACTTGTGTGTGACAGTGCGGAAAAAATTGATATAGCGGGCGAAGATATTAAACCGCTTGTTATGAAGGATTATTTAAAGCCCGAAAGTCATTTTAATTTGATTAAATTGATTTCACTTCCGGACGCACTTAATGCACGACTTATAAACGCACTTGCGTCAAAGCCTGCAATGGATTACGATATATGCGTAGGTTGCGGAGAATGTGCGAGATGTTGTCCGCCGAAAGCGATTGATATGTCATCGGGTAAACCTGTTATTGACACGAAGAGATGTATAAAATGTTTTTGCTGTCAAGAGCTTTGCCCGAAAAAAGCGGTAAAGATAAAACGACCGCTATTAAACAGATTTATGATTAAATTTCTAAAGTAAAGGATATGATTTTTTGTTTAATGTAGTTCTTGTTGAACCGAGAATACCGCAGAATACAGGCAACATTGCCCGTACTTGTGCGGCGACGGGGTGTAGACTTCATATTGTACGTCCGACGGCTTTTCAGATTACCGATAAAAATTTGAAAAGAGCGGGTTTGGATTATTGGCATTTGCTGAATGTATGCTATTACGATAATTTGACGGACTTTTTTGAAAAAACAGAGGGTGCAAGATATTTTTATGCAACAACAAAAGCACCTCATACATATGTTGAGGCTGAATTTAAGGATAACGATTATATATTGTTCGGTCGTGAGGATGCAGGACTTCCCGAAGAACTTTTGTACGAACACGAAGAACGTTGTATAAGAATACCTATGATAGAAGAGGCGAGAAGTCTTAATCTCTCAAATTCCGTTGCGATTGTTGTATACGAGGCACTTCGTCAGCAAGGATTTGATAATTTAAAGGATTTGGGACAGTTAACCAAATTCCATTGGTGATTAGACTTGAGTAAATTGCCAACAGCACTATTTTTTGCTCAGGGCGGTACTAACGTACAGCACCGTGAGCTGCAAAACGGCACTGTGAACAATTTTCTCTGCGTCTAAAGCCTTTAATAAAGATAATAAAAAACAATTTTAAATTTTATTTATACCGAATTTATATGAGAGGAGCAAATATGGCAGATATAAAAATAATAGTGGATTCCGGTTCGGACATTCCGCAGGATATAGCCGACAAATATAATATAGGCGTTATATCATTTTTAAGTATTTTCGGCACTGAACAATATGTTCAGAGAACTGAAATAACAAATGAGCAATTTTTTGATAAACTTGAGGAGTACGACGGTATTCCGACTACTTCACAGACACCGTTCGGTGATATGCTTGACTACTTTAAACAGCAGTGTGAGGAGCATGAGAGCGTAATATATTTTGCACTTTCATCAGCCGCAAGCGGTCAGTACCAAACAGCAAATCTTGTTAAGAGTGAGATTGAAGAAGAAAATCCGAATGCGGATTTTCACATTGTCGATTCGCAGAAGTTTTCTCTGTACATTGCACAAACCGCCGTTCATGCGGCGCAAATGGCTAAGAACGGCAAAAGCGTTGACGAGATTATAACGGAATGTGAAAAGTACATAAAAACATGGAGATGTTACCTTTTGGTTGATACGTTAAAATATCTTGAAAAAGGCGGCAGACTTTCAAAAGCGGCCGCATTTGTCGGCACAATGCTTGACATCAAGCCAATACTTACAATAGAACACGGACTTGTTGAAAGTTTAGACAAGCTGAGAGGTAAGAAAAAGCTGCTTGATAAATTGATTGCAAAAATTCAAGATGATTCTGATTTTGACGCGGAAAATCCTAAGTTCTTAATCGTTCAGTCGGACGAGGATAAGGGACAGGAGGTTTGTGAAAAACTTCGTGATGAATACGGCGAAGATTGTATAGAAATGTATGGTGAATTCGGTCCGCTTATCGGTACTCACGTCGGACGTGGGGCAATAGCAATATTGGTGAAAATCGTGACTGAATAAACTTTAAACATAAAGATAAAATGAAAGGAAGATAAAAAATGAGTATGTAGTAATACTTGGCGACGGTATGGCAGATTATCCCGTTGACGCATTTGACGGTAAAACAATTTTAGAGGTGGCTGATAAGCCTACAATCGACTATATGCACAGCATGGCGAGATGGGTATGGTTAAGACTGTTCAAGACGGTATGAAACCGGGCAGTGACGTAGCTAATCTATCTGTTATGGGTTATGATACAAAGAAATGTTACAGCGGTCGTTCACCGCTTGAGGCGGCGTCAATCGGTGTTCCGCTAAAGGACAATGACGTTACATTCAGATGTAACCTTGTAACTCTTTCTGACGAAGAAAATTACGAGGATAAGACAATGCTTGATTATAGTGCAGGCGAAATCACAACAGAAGAGGCTGCCGAGCTTATCAAGGCTGTTGCAAAAGAGCTTGATACTGATATGATTAAGTTCTATCCGGGTATCAGCTACCGTCATCTTACAGTTTGGGAGGGCGGTTCGACTAATGTTGAATTAACACCTCCTCACGACATTTCAGACAAGAAGATAACAGACCATCTTCCAAAGGGTGACGGTGCGGATACACTTCTTGAAATGATGAAAAAAAGTGAAAAGATTTTAAGAGAACATCCTGTAAACAAAAAGCGTGTTGCAGAGGGCAAAAATCCTGCAACATCAATATGGGTATGGGGCGAGGGTACAAAACCTCAGCTTGATAATTTTGAAGAAAAGTTCGGTCTAAAGGGCAGTGTTATTTCCGCTGTTGACCTTATCAAAGGTATTGCAAAATGTGCCGGAATGAATTCGATTGACGTTGAAGGTGCGACAGGTAACTGTGACACAAACTGGGAAGGTAAGGCACAAGCCGCACTTGACGCAATTTTAAACGGCAGTGACTTCGTTTATGTTCACATGGAAGCTCCTGACGAAATGGGACACCAAGGTGCACCTGAAAAGAAGAAATTTGCTGTTGAAACAATAGATAAAAAGGTTGTCAAGTTCCTAAAGGACGAGCTTGAAAATAGAGGCATTGATTACAGAATGATGATTCTTCCTGACCATCCGACTCCGATTAAGCTAAAGACGCACGTTTCGGACCCTGTTCCGTACATCATCTATGACAGCACCAACGAAACGGATAAAAATGCTAATCTTACATATACTGAAGAAAACGGTAAAAAGACAGGTATTTATATCGAAGAAGGATATACTTTGATGAATAGATTTCTTGGAAAATAATGATACATTCTCGTGATTTACGAAGGGAATGATTTTATGAAACTGAAAAAAAATTGGGTAAAAATTGTACTGTTTGTATTGGGTGTTGTGATATTGGCTGTGGCGGCATATATATGTCTGCCTAAAATATTGCAGCTGTTAGGTTTTCTTGTTAAGTTGTTTTTGCCGTTTTTGCTTGGCTATCTGTTCTCAATGGCAGTAAATCCGCTTGCGGATACATTGCAGAAACGGCTGAAAATACCGCGAGGACTGTCGGCGGTGCTTGTAATAGTACTGATAGTCGGAATTTTTGGTGGTGTTCTCACATTTGCAATATGGAAAATTGTTGATGAAGTACGAATGTTATATACGCAGTTTCCGACTATTTACGAAAACATTCAAAACAGTACAAAGGCACTGGGCGAAAAATGGTCTGTTGTGTATATGAATTTGCCGAGCAACATTCAACAGGCGATTACTTCGGCAGGTGAGACGGTTTCAAGCAAAGCTGCTGAATTTATCAATATGAAGTCAACGCCTATGGTTGATTATGCGGGCAATTTTGCAAAGGCTTTGCCGAGCGTGTTTATAGGTATAGTCGTTTTTATCTTGTCATCGTATTTTATGGTTTCGGAAAACAAAACCGTTATGTCGACTGTGCAGGGCGTGTTCAGTCCTAAATTTGTGGACAGGCTGAATCTTATAAAGATGGAATTGAAAAAGTATCTCGGCGGTTATATTAAAGCGCAGGGAATACTTATGTGTATCGCGTTTGCGATTATGTTTATCGGACTGAGTATACTTGATATTGAGTATGCACTTCTTATTGCGTTAGGTATTGCGTTCTTGGACGCATTGCCATTCTTCGGCAGCGGTCTTGTTTTGTGGCCGTGGTCGCTTATTTCGTTTTTGAACGGCAATATTAAACTCGGAGTTGGTCTGATTGTTATATATGCCGCAGTTGCGCTTATGCGACATTTTACCGAACCGAAACTTGTAAGCTCAAGAATAGGTATGAATCCGATATTGACGCTTATGTCTATGTATATCGGTTACAGAACGCTTAGTATTGGCGGTATGATTTTAGGCCCGATAATACTTATGCTGATAATCAGTTTTTATAAAGCGGGTGTGTTTGACGCACCGATAAGACTTTTAAAGAGAATAGGCAGATTTATAAAAGAACAGTGCCTATTGTTCAAAGATTTTGTTATTAATTTAATGGGGAGTGACTGGAATGAGTAAAGAAAAGTTTTATATTACTACTGCCATTGCGTACACTTCAAAGAAACCTCATATAGGTAATACATATGAGATAGTTCTTACGGACGCAATAGCACGTTTTAACAGATTTATAGGTAAGGATGTATTTTTCCTTACAGGTACTGACGAACACGGTCAGAAGATACAGGAAATCGCTGAAAATGAGGGTATAACACCGAAACAGCACGTTGATAAGATTGCGGGGCAGATTAAGGATATTGCCGATATGCTTAATATCAGCTATGATAAATTTATCCGTACAACCGACGATTATCACGTTAAGGCTGTTCAGCAGATTTTTAAAAAGCTTTATGATCAAGGTGATATTTATAAGAGTGAATATGAAGGTTGGTACTGTACACCTTGTGAATCATTCTGGACGGAAACGCAGCTTGTAGACGGTAAGTGTCCTGATTGCGGCAGAGAAGTTAAAAAGGCTAAGGAAGAAGCCTATTTCTTCAAAATGAGTAAGTATCAGGACAAGCTTATGGAATACATCGAGTCACACCCTGAATTTATTCAGCCGGAATCACGTAAAAATGAGATGGTTAATAACTTCCTAAAGCCAGGATTGCAGGATTTGTGCGTGTCAAGAACGAGCTTTACATGGGGTATTCCTGTTGAGTTTGACCCAGGACATATCGTGTATGTGTGGATTGACGCACTTTCAAACTATATTACGGCGCTTGGTTATACACCGGAAGAAAAGGGCGAATTGTATAATAAGTATTGGCCTGCAGATGTGCATATTATTGGTAAGGACATTCTTCGTTTCCATACAATTTATTGGCCGATTATGCTTATGGCATTGGGCGAACCGCTTCCGAAACAGGTGTTCGGACATCCTTGGATGCTTGTCGGTGATGAAAAGATGAGTAAGTCAAGAGGTAACGTAATTTATGCGGAGGACCTTGTAAAGCATTTTGGTGTTGACGCGGTAAGATATTATTCACTTCACGAAATGCCTTTCGCACAAGACGGTACAATCACTTATGAAGTGTTTATCAGCCGATTTAACAGTGACCTTGCAAATACACTTGGCAATCTTGTAAACAGAACTGTTGCAATGATTAATAAGTATTTTGACGGTGAAATTCAGAGCGGTGACGTACACGGTGATTTTGATGATGATTTGAAAGCTGTTGCAACAGGTGCGATTGATAATATTATTAAGAAGATGAATACTCTTCACGTTGCGGATAGTATGGACGAAATCTGGAAAGTTGTTGACAGAGCGAATAAGTATATTGACGAAACAACTCCATGGGTGCTTGCAAAGAATGAAGATGATAAGGCAAGATTGGGTACAGTGCTTTATAATCTTGTTGAAACAATCAGAATTATTGCGGCATTGTTAAGCTCATATATGCCTGAAACATCAAAGAAAATCGCCGAACAAATCGGTGCAGATGATTTGAGCTTTGAAAGTACAAAGACATTCGGTGAAACAAAGGCGGGTACAAAAGTAGGCGAGGCCGTTCCGCTGTTCCAAAGAATTGACGCAGAAAAGAAACTTGCCGAACTTGAAGAAGAATTCGGTCAGCCGGAAGAAGAAAAGATTGAAATTGCACCGTATAAAGATTATATCGAGTTTGAAGAATTTGAAAAGCTTGATATTCGTGTCGGTAAGGTACTTGAATGCGAAAAAGTGCCAAAGTCATCAAAACTTCTTAGATTTACATTGCAAGTCGGAAGTGAAACAAGACAAATTCTTTCAGGTATAGCAAAGTTCCATAAGCCTGAAGAATTAATCGGTAAAAATGTGTTGTTCGTTGCAAACTTGAAACCGAGAAAGATGATGGGACTTGAATCTTGCGGTATGATTTTGTCAGCCGAATTTGAAGATAAACTTACTGTTTTGACTACTCTTAATGATATTCAAAGCGGTGCTGAAATCGTATAATTGAATAAGGCAAAAGCCGTCAAAGTATTACTTTGACGGCTTTTTTTGTTGCGTTTGATGTTTCGTAGGGGCGACCATTGGTCGCCCTTAAAATGAAACAGATAGTGCAACCCCTCAGTTAACGTTGTTGACAGCTCCCCTCAAGTGGAGCCAAAAAGCCTCTCCTTGAGGAGAGGTGTCACGAAGTGACGGAGTGGTGGCAAGAAAAGC
>QTVU01000042.1 GCA_003460745.1 Firmicutes bacterium AM55-24TS | reverse complement strand
TATTAGTGTATTATAAGCTTGTTAGTTATTATATAATATTACATTTTTATTGACATATAGTTCAGGTCATAAACTATTCTTTCAATTATAAAAGCGACTACCTAGTAATCGCTTTACATTTTAATCTTTTTTTTCTGAATCTTTAATTAGATCCTCAGCTTTTTTGCATCCACCTTCTACCCATTCTTCAAATTCAGTCTGTACTCGCACAGACTGATTAATTTGTTCTTCCACCGGTTACACCTACTTTACTCGTTATGAAGATTATTATACCACAACACATACTTTAAATCAACTGTTCATTCAAGTTTACTCAACTCCAGTTTATCAAAATGCCAGCCGTCTTTATAACTGTGACTTGTGCTTTCGATTGCATACTTTACACCATCTACCGATATAACTTCTCCGGCTCTGGTATAGCTGTCATATTTCTCTACTATTTCAAACGAAAAAGTTTCATTCACCTTTGCATTTTCGTTAAGTTCACGTTTTGCAACTGTATCGGCATTTTCTTTTTCAGTATCTATCTTAACTATTTTCTGCAAAAAGCCATATTTATCAATAAGATTACGATTCTGCAGCACCATCAATTCCTTATACACATTATCCTTTTCAGATGTAATTTTAATAGAGTTGTACATATCCTCAATAGATGTGCTATGGCTTACATTGCCTCTATAATCAATCGAATATCCCTGTCTCACATTACTCGCCACCTGAAATTCGGGATAAGCTGTCAAATCTCCGATTTTGTATATTCTCAATCCTTCCGGCACAAAATCAAAGTTATAATTCCCGCCGCACTTTTCAAGAATATCTTTGAGTATATCCGATACCGTTTTATCAAAATATATCTGCTTTATATTTGCAGTCAATTCCGGCAGCATTACAATAGATATAAACAAGTCATTACAGATTTCTTTAATTGCATTTGCTGCCGAAATATTTTTAAACTGATATGTCTGACTTGTTTTATTAAGATACCACCCAAGGTCAGCAATAGTATACTTATTACTGTTCTTGTCACCGTCATCTGCCTTAGTTATTACTCCCCGAAAAATCTCTGCATTTGTTACCATTCGGATAATATCGCCGACTTGCGGTGTATACATCAAATCTTTCAGATATGCTGCGTCAGTTTTCGCTATATCAAAAGACATTGTAGTTGCAAGTTCATATATACTGTTTTTCCACGACAGATTTCCTATCATTTCGGTTATATCGGTATCATTTGCATACATTCTCAGTTCATCAGTCGGCGTAATAGGAGTAAGGTTCTGCATTGCATGATGAATGTTTTCCTTAACTCTGTTATTCCATACAGCCGTAGGTTCTTTTTCTCCGCCGTATGAATTTTCCGAATACATATAGCTTTCCATACTTCCGGAAGATGATGTTCCGTTTGACTTATCGGAGTATTCCGGATTAAACACATAATCATAATTACCGCCTGCAAAGCTCCATGTATGACTTCCCACAGTTCTGCAGTTGCTTGTCCCTCCTGTATTACCTTCAACAGTAGTAAAACTGTTACCGCTTACGGAAACAATTATTCCGGTATGTCCCTCACGCAGAAATATATCTCCTGCGTGAGGTGTATATGTACCATTTGTAACTTGATGTTTTGAATGAAGTCTGCCGTTTCTTCGTGCCCAATCAATACAGTTAGGACAGTATGAGTAATTAGGAACTATACTTGTCGGAATACCGCACTGTCTTACAACATAGCTTACAAACGCCGCACACCACCAAAAGTTATATCCTATATTTTCAACATTGTCGGAATACCAATGAGTATATTTATTGTTATTTCCGCACTTGCCCCCTATTTCCTGCATTTCTTTTCTTGCACGTTCCGCAACATCAAATCCCGATGACATTATTCAAGCAGCCCCAATCTATCCAACCACACAATTACACGCAAATCATCATATTTTAAATTCCATCCTTCGTCCGTTCCGCTGAGTACACCCTTGTCAACAGCCTTTTGGACACTCTTTCGTGCCCACTCCGGCATGTTTTCATCAATATAGTTATATATCATTGGATTTGCAAGGGTTTCAACAAGTCCTACAAGGTATGTAACTTGTTCTTTGAGTTTATTAAGTTCTTCCATATCAATTTCATCCTCCGCATTGCTTTGATCCTCATAATTCAGAAGATTAAACTCCTCTAAATCAAGTGTGTACCAAAGGTCACCGTCTGTCTTTATTGTGTATTTAAAGTCCTTGACCGCAACAGCCATATTTATCGGTGTTTCTGTAATAATAAGGCGTATAGGAAGTTTCAAATCTATCCATGTATCAATTTTATATACATATTCCCACCCCTTCATTGACTTATCACGCAGATACGGATAATCTCTTATCGGGAAAAAGCTTGAAATAGAAATACTTTTTAATTTCGGACTTCCTATCAGCATAAGTTCGCCATGCGATACTGTTTCAAATGTTTCGGTTGACTGTGGTTTGCTTATGGTAAACTGTGACGGCAAAACGGGAATTTTCAATATATCCGCTCTGTTATTTACGCTTAAATATATATCCAAATTCGCACCTCCGACCTAAAAAACTGCAAAGAAAAAAGCCGTCAGAAGTTGACAGCCTCAAAATTACATATTCTCCAACACTTCAACAATTCTTTTTGCCACCTTGTTTGCCAAAGTATCATCATCTTCGCCGTTTGAATACACAGTAACATTTATCTGGTTTATTATGCTTGGTTTCTCATTCGCAGACACCGGTTTCATATAGTTCTGCAGTGTGTTCCAAAATCTGTCGAGCGGAAGAATTGCCTCTGCTCCGGATTCACCTCCAACCATAGGGAAACCGCCGTTCATACCGAACATTGTAGGACGTGTCATAATACCGCCTTTTGCGTACCATTGTATGCCGAGTTTCGGTATCGGTGTATTGATACCGGCAATACTGATAGTTCCCGTCTGCACAATATGCGGAGTTTTTATAATACCTTTTATCCCGTTCCATACATTGCTTATTATACTCTTTATTGAATTAAAGACGCCTGACACCGTGTTTTTGACTGAATTAAACACATTCTGAAATGTTGTTCTTATACTGTCTATTACTGTTTTAATTCCTTCTGTAACATTCGTTACAACCGTCTTTATATTGTCAAAAGCAAGTCCTGCGGATAATGTTATCATATTCCAAATATTTATTATAACATTCTTCGCACCGTCAATTATTAATGTAATACCGCTTATCACATTCTGCACACCGTTTTTTATAGTTTCGGTATTCAATGTAAATATACCGACTATCACTTGGAACACACCGGATATTGTTGTTTTAATGCCTTCAAATATTCCTGCCACCGCCGTTTTTATATTTTCAAAAACAGACTTTATGTTATCAAAGAACATTTGAAAATTCTGCTTTATTCCGCCAATAATATTCGATATTACCGTTTGTATATTTAAGACGGTATCGGATACTTGATTTTTAATGCCGTCAATAACTTTTCTGACAGTTACTTTGACGTCATTTACAATCTCGGAAATTACATTCTTAACCGGAGCAAGTGCTGTACTTACCGAAGTTTTTATTTCTGCAAATTTTTCAGTAATTGCAGTTTTTATCGAAGTAAATTTCTCCGCAACTTTGTTCTTTATTCCGTTTGCGGCATCATCGATTGACGATAACTTTTCTCCGACAGCTTCTTTAATTCCGGTAAATTTCTCACTGATTTTTGTCTTTATTCCGATAAATGCACTTATGCATTTATCCACCATCGGTTTCAAAGCACCTTCATTATATGAATTTCTCACAAATTCAAAGGCTTTTGAAAAGGCACTGCCAAACACATCTTTTATGCCTGATAATTTTTCTTTGACAGTATTCAGCATAGGAGAAAGTTTTGTTTTTACACTCTCAACAACCTGTCCGAGTTTTCCGCCTGTAAGAGAGTTTATTGCATCATAGCCGGTCTTGTAATATTCTTTTATTGCTGTCATAGTACCGGCGACTGCACCTTTTATTCCTCCGCCGTGTTCCTGATATGCATTCTTGATGTTATTCAGTTTTGTTGATACCGTATTTTTAATACCGTCCCAAACATTTATTGCCGTTTCCTTGACTTTACCCCAAGCATTTGAAACTGTATCTTTTATCCCGTTGAACACATTCTTTATACCGTTCCAGAGATTTTTTGCTGTTTCCTTTACCTTGTCCCAATGTTTAAAGAGCAGAACACCCACCGCAATAACCGCACCGATAGCAATAACAACAAGACCTATCGGTGATGTGACAAACGTCATTATTGCACCGAACACTCCCGTCACCACATTAAGTGCCTGAGTTGCGGCAATTTGAGCGATAGTCGCAGTTGTAAGCGGTGCAAAAGCAGCCGCCTGCGTTCCTGTCATGACAGCAGAAAATGCAATTAGTCCGTTTCTTATCCCCTCGACTACATTTGCAGCCGCAACAGCAATTTTATATGCGGTTACCGCTCCGGCAATTCCGGCAATCACAGGTGAAAGTGTGCTTGCAGCGGATATTACACCCGAAGCAATATTCATCACTGCCGCAAGTGAATTGCACAAATTCGGTACTACTACATTTGCAAGTGTCTGAATTAATTCAGTACCGTTTCCGCTGAATGCGTTTACAATGCTGTTCCTGACATTATCAAACGCATTATGAAGTCGTTCTATTGCCGGCTGATTATTTTGAATTGCATTCTTTACAGCGTTAAATACCGTGCTTGCAGTATTATAAATTGTCTGAATTGCAGAAAATAATCCGTTTCCTATTGCAACAGTAACATAAGAAATAGCGGGAGTTAATGCACCGAGTCCGTCAGACATAGACTGAAGAACGCCTTTAAACTGCGATGAACCGAGTGCATCAAATATCGCAATTTTCACACCCTCGAACTGCGACTTTAACAGTGTGAGTTTACCGCTTACCGTGTCATTCATAGTGTCAGCCATTTTTAAAGCCGCACCTTCCGAATTATTTATAGCGTCAGACAATGAGTAAAAATCATCAGGACTTGCATTCACGATTGACAGAAATCCCGACAGTGCATTTTTTCCGGCAATCATTGTTGCATACTGACCTTTTTGAGCATCGGTAAGTGTTGAGAAGCGTGTCTGAAGTTCGGGAATAAGCACAGATAAAGGTTTCATACTGCCGTCCGTATTTACTGCAGAAATCCCCAAAGCCGACATAGCCGCATCTACTTCTTTGGTAGGTTTCGCCAACCTTGTCATAACACCTCTCAGAGAAGTACCTGCGTCCGAACCTTTAACTCCGGCATTTGCCATCAGACCGAGTGCCGTGGTGGTATCTTTCATTGAATATCCCATTGCACCCGCAGTTGCCGCAACATTTTTAAAGGACTCGCCGAGCAAAGATACATTTGTATTTGACTTTGACGATGCAACCGCCAAAACATCAGCGAACTCACCGCTGTCACTTGCTTTCAGTCCGAAAGCGGTCAAAGCATCGGTTACAATATCAGATACACCGGCTAATTCCTCACCGCTCGCAGCGGCAAGGTTCATTATTCCCGCAATACCGTCAATCATCTGCGATGAATTCCAGCCAGCCATACCCATATATGACATAGCCTCTGACGCTTCTATTGCAGAAAATTTAGTTTTAGCACCCATTTCCTTTGCTTTCTCGGAAAGTGCAGTCAGTTCTGCACCTGTTGCTCCCGAGATTGCGGATACGTTTGCCATTCCCTGTTCAAACTCTCTACCGGTATTCACTACATCTTTGCCGAAGTCTATCGCTTGACGTACACCGACAAACGCTCCTACGGCTACTGCCGCCTTAGATGCCAACGAGGTTATAACCCCGCCTACTCCGGAAGACTGATTTCCGAAGTTTTTCATTCCCGATGTTGTACCGTTTAAACTGTTTCTAAGGTTATTGCTCGCATTGACAGCGGACTTCATATTGACGAAAAAATTACCGTTATTAAGGCTTAAAGTTGCACCTATATTACGAGCCAAATTTTACGTCACCCACTCCCCAATAACGCCTTATACTTCTCCGTCTCCTCTTCCACAGCAAGTTCCATACTCGCCTTTAAAAATATTTTTTCAGACAGTGATAACCTTGCAAGCCTGTCCCAATCAAATCCCTTTTGAAGATAAAAATGAATAAGCTGCAGGTCACCGTCCGTCTGTATTAGTTTTTTACGGCTTCCACACCGCCCATATATCCAGCAAGCTTCATACACTCAATCGCAATCTGCGGTATTTCTCCCGGTGCAAATATAATTTCAACAATATCCATAGGTACTGCACAGCCGAATGCGTCCTGTACTTCCTTCGACTTAATGTCAGGTTCTTTGATACATTCATAGCACATATATTTATCACCCTCGCCTGCCTCCATATCATTTGCGTCACGGCAAAGTGCTCCGTCCGGTTCTTCAATCGTTATAACCGAATCAATGGACTTAATATATAAATCCATTGTCTTTTTAATTTTCTTTGACGCAATCATCTGCTCCTTACGTCGTAAAAGTTCTGCTAATGTTAATTTTGTAGCCTTATTCATTTTAGTGTCCCTTCCTTTTTTTCTTAATAAAAAAACAGCTGTATAGCCGTTAATTTTTTAGTGTCCCCATCATTAAAAATACAATCTTTTTATACACACGGGTCAGCGATTGTATCAAGATACTTAAATCCGACAAATCCGCCCGAAAATTCATCTTCGGTAATTTTTCCGTTCTCAAATGCCTGAAGTGTAAGTTCGTCAAGCCAGCATGACATAAGCTGTACTCTTTCTGTACCGCCGTTATCTGGGTCCTCCAATTTTGATATAAGCGACAATCGCTCATCAATACCCGCCGAGAGTTTCTCCGCATACGTTTTGCCTCTTGAATAAATCTTCTTTATTTTCGCTGTCCAAGTACCGGACACACCCATCAGTTTACTGTCGTCCCACATTTGCCCCGAAAAGTTTATCGTTTCACGGTTTGTTTTGATTTTTGCTTCAAATGAAGTTATTTCATAACAAATACTGTTGTTCCACCAAAAATAGCCGTGCGTACCGCTGATTACTTTTCCGACAGCGGGAAGCTTTCTTTCTCCTGCCATTGTTTACTGCCTCCCTTACTCTATATTTATAGAAAATTTCAAATCCTCTATTGCATCACAGAATGTTATATCCGCCGTTACAAAAACATAACTGCCCGTCTTTGCCTTACGAATCTGTTCATCACTGTACTCGGATATATCATATTTTTGTGCAAGCCAGTCACGTTGTGCATTAACATCTATATCCGCTGTATTTTCCGCATCGCCGTACAGTACGCCTTCTCTTACAAGTCCGTCAAAATACTGATTAATAGCAGCTACAAACATAACCTTATTGTCATAGCTGTTATTAATTCCGATATAGTTATTCTCAAATGCAGAACGAATATCGTCACGCATTAAGTCCATACCCTCAATAATTTTGATTTTCTTCATATCTTCGGTCTTATCACCGCTTAAGATGTGTAGCGAATTTACACCTCGTGCGACTTTTACTTTTTCGCCGTCATTGATAAGTATAAACTTACCTTCGTCTATATCTTCATTGGGAGTAAGGCTCTCCGTTATAGAGTCAATTTCCGAAAGAACTTGATATGTCGCGCTCTCTGTCATTGACAGTCCGGCAAGCAAGCCTGCAATTCTTGCGCAGTATTCATATGCCGAATATGTCTTTGCTCCGACTTTGATACCGCTCGAGGAAAAGTTAACAATGCCCTCATTATTTGCCGCAGAACAAGGCAAAACCGCTTTGAATGTCTTTTTTGCCGCTCTCTGTGCTATAATCCAATTCTGCAGTTCTTCCGTCAAATCTTTATGCGGTTCCAATCCCGGAAACGTCAGCCAGTTCCACGACTTATTTCTAAGGCGTGCCAAGGCGGCGTTATATGACTTTTTGAAGTCCTCGCCTGTTTCCGCTCTTTCCACAAGCACTCGTTTCGGTTTGCCGAGAAATATTTTATTCAAGTAGTCAAGATTTGTCGTTGTCCAGTCTGATTTCACAATATCGGCTTCATAGTTATATGTATAACTTAAATTTTCATCTCCGACTTTGGTTGAATCTTCAAGAATAACCGCTACAATTCCGTTCTGACTTCGTGTTACCGCAGTCTGTGCCTTCGTCTTAAATTCAATTAAAATTTCAGGTAATCCCATTTTTATCCCCCCGTATCACAAGTTCGCTCATTTCATCATACTTTTCTGTTTTATCCACAGCCTGAATGAAATTTATATCAAAATACACATACATTGCACCCTTTTCAATTTCAAAATTCATTTCATGAATAGTCAGATGTCTGTCCATAATATCGAAAGTCGGGTACAAAAAAAGCTCTTTAATCCTGCTGTAAGCACCTATACAGTCCTCCACAGTTTCAAGAGCCGATATATATTTTAATTCTACCGAAACAGTAAGTTCCTCAAGTGCACCGCCACAGCACAGAGGCTGTACATCTGAAGGATACGCAGAAACAAACACTGCCGGTTTTAAAAATCCCTCATCTACTTCTGAGGCAACCACGTTAAATCCGGCATTCGCAAGGATTTCCGCAGTTCGTGTCTGTATATCTTTTTCTGTAATCATCTGTCCTCCTACATTTGTATATCTTTTGTTATCTTATCAAGCAGTTTTTCTGCACCCGAATTGAATTTTGCCTGTGCCTCCGACATTGATTTTTCAAGCATAAAATCACCTTGTACATATCCGCCGGATTTAATGCCTCTTGCAGAACGCTGTACACGATTAAGTTTTCTGCCTCTTTCCCGAGTTCTGCCGCCGCTTACAATCTTATGACCGAGTTCAATAAGATGAGCATGCAGTGCTGTTGACTGAACTCTCACTACTCTCACTTTACCGCCCTTATACAGTTTCACTTTTTTCGTTCTCCATGAGTTGCGTAGTTTTTTTGACCTTACCGGTGTAAGTGATTTTGTTCTCTTATTTACGGCACGTCCTTCTGCCATAAGGAATGCGTCTGCCTGACTCGGATAATTCTTCTCGCATTGCTTCATAGCTTTTTCAAGTTCGTCAAATCCGAATACATCAATATTCCTTGCCATTTCGGTCTTTCTCCTTTGCAACAATTTGCAATTCCGTATTGTTTTCGCCTATGTTAAGAACAGAAACAATATCAAGAACCTTTAGTCCGAACATAATTTTCATATCCTCGGTTATATTCGGAAAATACCTTGTTGTAATTTTGTATGTGGTTTCTGCACGCAGTTTTTGTGACTCCTCATACTCACGTCCCGACATCGGAGAAACATTTGCCCATACGGCATACTCATTCAAAGAAAGCTGATGTGAATACAGCTGTCCGCCGCCTGCCGATTTCCATACTGCGTTGCCTTTGTTATCTGTCAGCACATACACAGAAGTTTCAGCGGCATTAATGTCACTGCTTAATTTAGGTTTGAACGGAATCCACACAGGCACATTTTCATTCATTGAATTTAATCTTTTATCAAGCGGTTTCAAAAATATAACCCGATGACGCAGTTTTGAAAAGTCCATTAAAATGCCGCCTTTCTGTATGGTCTCAGCAATGTATAAAATATACTTGGTACGCCGTTTTTAGTTCCGTCACGCTGTTCAAAGAAATATCCTATACACACAAGCATAGCTTGTTTATAGCTTTCCGGCAGTTCGTCAGGCATTGCAAGACGTGTATAATTTTCGCACATTTCTCCTGCTAAGAGAATGAGTATTCGGAGATAGTCGTCCTCTGCGTCAGAATCCAAATGCAGATACTGTTTAACCTCTTCAATCGTCAGCACTTTCTTCTTCCTCCGTTTTAGATTGCACGGTTTTAGATTTAGTGTCCCTTCTTGTTATTTTAGTGTCCCTTACTTCTTCCGCAAATCCGCACTGAACCAAATCTTCGCCTATTTTCTTGTCAACATCAACAGTTTGACCTTCAGAAAAACTGAAAGTCAAACCCGAGCATGAAGTTGTTATCTTTATTTTCATTTTACCCTCCTATTATTTCATCTGAACAGTTTTAACCGATTCAGGCAATATCAGCTTTCCGTCCAATCTTTGGAATACACGGAAACCGACTTGTCCGCTCTTTGCAAAAAGTTCATTCAATCTTTGAAATGAACGTCCTTGTCTGTCAGCCACCCAATAATATGATAAATCACCAAACAGCAATATCTTATTGCCGGACTCTATCTCAGGCATATATGCAGAAGTATGTATCGGACGGTTAAGAATTGTATCCGGCTGTCCCGCCTGCAGACCCGGCTGCCATAAATACTGACCGTTACTGTCTTTAAGTTTTCTTATAGCCTTTATTGTACTGTCGCTTGATATAAATACGGCATTCTTTCGATACGGTGTTCTAAGACTGTGATATAGGTCAATTATTTCATCTGTCGTAATTGCGTTTGACGCAGCAGACGTAACCCCTACTTCAGCTGTATTTAACACACCTGTCGGTTTTCCTGTACCGTTGCCGTTTATAAATGCCAATTCCTCTGCCGCACCCATTCTTCTTGCAAATTCCGATGATATGTATGTTTCAAGATTAAATGCGGAGTCATTGAGCAGTTCTTCCGATACTTTTATAATCGTACTTAGCTTATGAGCTCCAAGAGATACAGTTCCGAACTCATCATCGCTTTCAGTGTATTCCGAGCCTTCATCTGTCCACACAGCCTCACCGTGAGATGCAACTACCGGAATCTTTTTATCACCGTTTGCACTTGTTATGATTGTAGTTAATCCTCGCATAATGTTTTCATCGGCAAGTTTGTCAATAAGAACTGCCTCGTATTCGTCGGGAACAAGATATCCGCCGTCACTGTCAGTACCAATCTGCAACGTATCATGCACCGAATATGACAGCTGATTATTCTTCATAAGCTTCCAAAACGCCTGCTTATATTCGTCACTTGCTCTGCCAGTTTTTGTATTACCGTTCGTTTTAGGTGTTTCAAGAACGGGTGTATTAACCGGAGAATTCAGTCTTTTTTCCATCTCTGCCTGACGTTCTAAAATGTCTATCTCCTTGCCGAGAGCAACAATTTCACTCTCCATTTTTTCATATGTTTCCACGTCCTCTGCTGAAAGCATATCGTTTTCTCGTTTTGCATTATCAAGAAATTTCTTTGTCTTTTCCCATAACGCTGCTCTTTTTTGTCTTAAATCAGTTATTGACGCCATTTATATTACCCCCATTATTTCAATAAATTTAATCTTGCTTCAAACTGTTCTGACGGAATACAATACTTTGAATCTTCCGGCTTGACTATCGGCTTAAGTTTCTTGCGCATTGCGGCAATGGTATTGGTCACCATTGTTGTTTTGTCAAAAATCATATCTTGATTATCAGTGCTGTCATCATTGCCGTATAGGATTTTGTCGCAGAACCCCATATCATGTGCCGAATGTGCATTCATCCATGTTTCTCCGTCCATCAAATGTGACAGTTTGCTTCGTGACAGTCCGGTCTTTATCTGATAAGCATTTATAATTGATTCCTTTACTTCGTTAAGAAAATCAATACCTTGTTCAAGTTCCGATGCCTGTCCGTAAAGCATCATTGAAGGATTATGTATCATAATCATTGATGTCGGAGACATCTCAACCATATCCCCAGCCATTGCAATTACAGATGCCGCACTTGCCGCAATGCCGTTTATTTTAACGGTAATTTTGCCGTTATGTTCTTTCAGTGCCGTATATATTTCACTTGCCGCAAAACAGTCACCGCCCGGACTGTTTATCCATACCGTAATATCACCGTAGTACCGATTAAGTTCATCACGGAACATTTTCGGTGTTACATCATCGCTGTACCAGCTTTCTTCCGCAATTACGCCATTTAAAAAAAGCACATTTTCTGTGCTTTCATTTTCTTCGTCTATTTTGTTTTTAACAGTCTTGAACCTCCAAAATTTACTCATTTTCACTTTCACCCCCGCTGTTGTAATTTCCGGCATTATTTATATCAACCATATTGCCGTTACATAAATATCTGTCACCGCCAAGCTCTTTAGGTATTTTATTCATATCCTCCAATTCCCTTATATCGTTTGCACTGTACCATCCATTCTGTCTGCCGATAGCGTATCCGCTCATACGGCTTTTAAAATCCCCTCGCAGAAGTCCGTCAACATTGAATTTTACGAAGTATTTCTTCTGTTCTCCTTCTGTCAGAAGCTGCTGAAATATTGTCTGCTCTATCCTCACAAGCCACGGTCGGATTGTATTCGTTACAAAATCAAGCGACTGCTGTTCTATATTGTTAAAACTTGATTTTTCCAAATCGGCAATCATATGCGGAGGAACACGAAATATTCTGCATATTTCATTCACCTGAAATTTTCTTGTTTCAAGAAACTGTGCCTCATGAGGATTTATCGAAATCGGATTGAATTTCATTCCTTCTTCCAACACTGCAACCTTGTGTGCATTTGAACTTCCGCCGTATGCGTCATTCCATGCGTCACGAACTTTTTCAGGCTCTTTCAAAACTCCCGGATGTTCCAAAACTCCGCTTGGTGTACCGCTGTTTGAGAAAAAACTTGAGCCGTATTCTTCGGCAGCAATAGAAAGTCCTATCGCATTCTTAGCCATAGCAATCGGCGAGTATCCCACAAGTCCGTCAAATCCCAATCCGACTATATGCAGAATTTCATCTTTGCAAAATACAAATGTCCCCTGCTTATCACTG
Source organism: Firmicutes bacterium AM55-24TS (assembly GCA_003460745.1). GTDB lineage: Bacteria > Bacillota > Clostridia > UBA1381 > UBA1381 > Hominilimicola > Hominilimicola fabiformis. Next base: position 11,568 of record QTVU01000042.1, on the reverse strand, counting down.
TTATATGTGTAATATATTTTTGTGTCCGCACCTCTGTCTATACGCATCTTTTCCGGCATAAGCGGATACAGTGCCGTAACCTCACCTTTACCGTTTCGGATAATCTGTGAATACGAATTCCCCCACAAAAGCAGATGTGACATCATAACCTCACGCATTATAAAACTGTTCATTTCGGGATTGGGTATATCATGCAGAAGTCTGTACAGCGGATGCGTAAAGGCTCGCTCTTTTCCGCTGTCCGTGTATTCATAAAGATGAATCGGCAGACTTGCTACCGTTTCCGATATGATACGAACACACGCATATACTGCTGTTGTCTGCATAGCCGACCGTTCCGTCACAGACTTTCCCGACCACGACCTGCCGAACGGAAACGAACGTCCTCCTCCAATACTGTCACCGGTATGATTTTTTGGCTTGTCTCTTGGTTTGAATATTGATTTTATAACCCCCATATTTCCTCCCATAAAAAAAGCACCTCTAATGAGATGCTAAAAATCTATTTATTTAATTTACCCTCGAGTAATCGGGATGGAATATCACTTTTAACAATAAAACTTATCAATAATCCAACAAATGAAATAATGCTAATAATATCATTAAACATAGACACCCATCCAACTTTTTAGGCGAATTTTGTAAATCAAATCGCACGCGTTCCCCTTTTTTTATCTTTCTATTGCGTTTTTGTTTGGCTCTTCCCAATTCACATTCAACCTCATCTTAATTGTAATTATATTTTTCAATTCGCACTATTTACTTTTAAAATATATACATATTACTCACTGAACATATTACTAAAAATATCGTCACCATATTTATTATACAATTTTGCTGCTATTTCATAGCAATACTCATCATCCCTTTGTGATATTACAACTATGTTCATTATTTTTTCTTCTGACACAAGAGAATATACTACCCTAATTCCGATACCTTTATATTTTATTTTGAAAAATCCAGTCAAATTATTTCCACCTTTGTTTCCCAATGGCTTACCATAACCATGCGGAACAGGCAGAGGATTTGTTCTTACTTTTGCAATCCCCTTTAATACCTGCCCTTTCAGTGAATTATCTAATTTCGCCAAATCTTTCTTTGCTTCATTTAAGAATTTAACTTGCCACATTATTCAAACTCCACATCATCTATACCATTATATATTTCTTCTTCTGTAAAACCCAACTCAGTAATTACATCGTTAAAATCTGTGGTTTCATGACCATCGCTCATTCTTTCATTCGCAATACCAAGAAGCCTTTTCTCTTCGATTTTATCAAGTAATAGTTCCATCTTTGCTGCCTTATCTGCCATTTCACGATAATTGTCAATAGAAATAACCAACGCTGTCGGCTGATTATTTTTCAGTACAATATATTCTGCATTATTATTTTTTACGTCTTCAAATATCTGTGCAGTTTTTCCTTTACTAAAATCAGAAATAGGTATAAGTTTATCGGCAAAATTAAGAATTTGATTATTAATAGTTCCCATACTAAAAACCTCCTGACATATATAGTATTATTCTTTCTATGATTATTATACTCAATCCGAGTCAAAAAGTCAATAAATTTACCTAATTATTTTTATGTTAATTTATCTTAAAATACAATAATACCCCTACTGTCATAAACACTTCCCTGCTGTCCACCGTTACGAACTGCTCTGTCGAGTGCCATTACCGCTGCAACCGCACCGTCTATTCGTTCGGTACTGTGTTTCTTAGAAAGTTTAATATTTTCTGCCGAATCTGTTTCTACGCATACATTATCAAAATTCCATCTGAGTACAGGATGATTGTTATGTATAATCTTTTCTTTCAGAACAAGCGAGTAAAGTTCCTTTGTCGGAGGTGACATATCCTTAAAGCCTTGTCCGAAAGGTATCATCGTCAATCCTTCATCCTGCAAATTAAGAATTATCTGTGTTGCATTATATCTGTCATATGCTATTTCACGCACAATGTACTTGCTTGCAATATCCTTTATATCAGCCTCTATTCTTCGGTAGTCAACTACATTCCCCTCTGTTGTTCGTATAAATCCGTTTGCTTTCCATACATCATACGGAACATGGTCACGTCGTACACGCTGACGAAGATTTTCTTCCGGTATCCAAAAATACGGAACAATTATATATTTTTCTGTATCGTTTCTCGGAGGGAACACCAAAACAAATGCCGTAAGGTCAAGTGTTGTTGAAAGGTCAAGACCTGCATAGCATTCCCTTCCGATAAGTGTATCAAGATTTATTACTTCATCGCACGCATCCCATTTCTCCATCTGCATCCATCGTGTTGACTGTTTAACCCACTGATTAAGGCGGAGCTGTCTGAACAGATTTTCCTCAGCCGGATTTTCCTTTGCCGACAAAAATGCGGCACGGACTTTTTCGATGTCAACCGTATGTCCGAGCGAGGGATTTGCTTTATACCAATTACGCTCATCTGTCCAGTCATCTGTATCTTCTATTCCGTATATAACAGGATAAAATGTCGGATCAATTTTTCTGCCTTCCAAAATGTCAACTGCCTTTTGGTGCTGTTCAAAACATATACTGTTTCGGTCTGTTCCGGCGGTTGTTATAAGAAAGAACAACGGCTGTGTTCGTGCATCACCTGAACCTTTTGTCATTACATCAAACAATTCACGGTTTGGCTGTGAATGCAGTTCATCAAATATTACGCCGTGAACATTAAGACCGTGTTTTGTAAAAGCCTCGCTCGACAGCACTTGATAATATGAATTAGTCGGTTTATACACAAGTCTTTTTACTGACATAACAGGTTTAATTCTCTTTTTCAAAGCAGGACATTGTTCGACCATATCCACCGCCACATCAAACACAATACTTGCCTGCTGACGGTCACTTGCACAGCCGTATACTTCTGCACCCCATTCACCGTCACCGCATGTAAGATACAGTGCCACTCCTGCCGCAAGTTCTGACTTACCCATCTTCTTCGGTATTTCAACATATGCTGTGTTGTATTGTCTGTATCCGTTCTCCTTTACCGTACCGAACACATCATTTATTATTTTATCCTGCCACGGCAGCAATTCAAAAGGCACACCCCGCCATTTGCCTTTTGTATGTTTAAGTGCATTTATAAATGTAACTGCACGTTTTGCTTTATTTTCGTCATACATTACTTTTTCTCTCCGCCCAATGAAAGAAGCTGTTCCATTGCGTCATCACTGCTGTCATTGCCTCTGTCTGTTACAATTCTTGACCTTGACGCAGGAGTAAGACCGAACTGTTCACAGAACTTGCTCATCTGTTTCATATACTGCTGAGCAATAGATACCTGCGGCACTTGCTGCCAATATCCGCTCGGAGTTTTGACAATAGCACCGTGTCTTGATATAAATTCTTCTGCTTCTTTCCAACGTGCATAAGCTTGGCAATATCCCGCAAAAGCCGCCATATCAACTTCTGTTAGAATACCGAGCTGTTCCATCTGTTTCGCAAGACGTCTCCATTCCTTTTTCGCATCATCTTCAAGCCATTTCGGACAAGACGGTGCACGAGCCGCAGGTTTCGGCTCATTTGCGTTTAACTGTCTCTTGCCTGGATTACCCTCAAGCTGTTTTACTGCCGTTGGTTTCGGCTTTCTGCCCCTCTGTGCCAAGCGTATCACCTCCATTCGTATAAATTTCTTGTCATTAAAAATTTTCATACAAAAAACCGCCATTTAAGGCGGTTTAAAAATTGTATTTTCTTATTTTTCTGTAATCATAATCTCATATTCATAGCTGTTTAGTTCAAAAAGGTCAACTACTTTCCATAAATCATATTGGTCAGGAATATCTTTAACTGTTCCGCAGAAATAAACGTCTGTACGTTTTTCATTAACCAATTTTATTGTTGCGTTTCGGTTGATAAGGCTGTAAAGTTTCTTTAATTTTAGCATTTTGTTTTCCTCCGTTTTCTCGGTCTGTTTATCTTTTTGTTGTACACATATTACCGTTATGTGAGGACTTTATCAATACCATTACTATACAAAAAGTACAGCCTTTATTTGTGTATATACTACCCTCGTATTCCCTTAAAGTTATAGTTTCCCTTGCGAATTTCTGCAATGTCGGCGTCTTGTGACTTTTTGTATTCCGAATCGGTACATTCTTTTTTCTTGCAGTCCATACAGATACATTCGCTATTAAACATACTTTGAATTCGACCGTTTTTTAAAGACTTTCCGCATCGGTCACAGTTTTTCTGTGTAAAAAAATTATCCATCTCAATTCACCTCCGCCATACAGCGTTCAAATGCCGTCTTTAATTCCTCCACGGGCATACCGTTAGATTTATACCCGAGTTCTATTCCTCCGTAATAATACTCTGTCGGTGTCTGCATCTTTTGACAGTATTTATCGTCCATAACATAGAACATCGCTTCAATCGTATCTTCGCCGTTATCAATTTCCACCGAAATATTCTGCTTGATATAAAAGCTCGGATAACCCTCATAATGGTCAAGTGTCTTTTCGCACTGTTCTGTAATAACCCAAAGCAGAACAGGCACTCGGTCTCCCTCGGATTTTTCAATGTTGGCAAAGCCTCCGCTCCTGAATGTGAGTCGATAGCCGTTTATGTACCCCACCTTGTACACTTCAGCATGCGGACATCTATATGCCATCTGTTCCAAATTAATGTTTGAGCCGTATGCTCCGTAGATTTTTGTTTTCATAATATTTCGTCCTTTCTGATCGGTTGATTTTTATAATACCGCTTCTACTGCCATAAGGACGGCTTAAACCGTCCGTTGGCTGTAACTGCTAAAGACTTATTTGTCTTTTTCTCTCATACTGCGGTGTATAATTTCAAGTATTTCATTCTGCTCCTCTTTGCCTACACCGATATTTTCAAGTGCCTCGTGTATTCCGCAGTCAGGACAAATCATTGTTTTGTTATCTGCTCTTGATAATGCAGGTCTGCCTGTGTATTCCTGTCCGCATTTAGGACATATGGCTGTTTTTATATCTTCATACTTCTTCATATCATTGTCTCCTTTTTGCTTTCGTCAATAGCGTGTAACAGACGTTTGGAATCAAATCCGAAGTTTCTGTATCCCCAAAGGCAAGTCATAACATAACTCATTGACGGAACACCGCTCGGTCTGTTTTCGTCCAATATATATGCAAATGCTGTACGTTCACGTTTTTTGCCCGTCTTAATTCCTGTCACCGTTACTTGAAATTCCTTTTTATAATAATATTTCGGATACCCCTCGTAGCGGTCAAGCGACCGTTCGTCCTCTGTTGTCAACTGCCACACGGCAACGGGAACTTCCGCACCTTGTTTCGGTTCAACTGTCAGATAAGAGCCCGTTTTGCTTTTCTTGAACATCAACTTGTAATTCTCTATAACCGCAGTTCCCATAAGCCGTGCCGACGGACAGCGATACCGCATTTGCGGTGTATAAAGGTTACTGCCGTAAGCTAAGTAATACCGTTTCATTCTTATCATATCCTTTCCGAAGGAAACACCCTTCTACCACCTTAAGACCGCCAAATGCAGTCGCAGTTTTAAGGTTATAGGAGGCTGTTTTCTTCGGTTATGCCATTCTGCCGTTTCTGAATGATGCATCTCCGTCAAGATGTTTTGTAAGAATTTCTCTCGCCGTTGCAAATTCTTCACCGATAAATCCAAGTCTTAAAAGCCATGTTCTCATTGCGTATTTAGGATTTTCAGTCTGCTGTGGTTTCGGACTTGCTGACTTTAGTGTTTTTGCCATCTGACTGAGTGCAAGGCAAAGCTGAATGTAGCTTTTTAACTGTCCTGCGTGTAAGCCGTTTTGTTTTCCGTTGGACGGTGCATCGAATTGAAAAAGTCTGAATTCAACCGTTCCTTTTGTAAAAGTTGCGTGTAGGTTCAGCATATGGTATCTGCTGTCGTTGTAATGCTGTGTTCTGCCGTAGTTTGCACCGTTTGATGTGTACCAAATATCCGCTAATTCCGACATTGTTCTTGGCTTTCTTCTGTTAAGGTTATCAAGAAATTTCGGACTTACCATTCTGCAGTAATTGTTTATTCTGCTCTGTGAAATATTTAATGCACTTGCTATGAGGCTTTCGTGGCTTGCCATTATGTTTGCAAGATTTCTGAGTGTCTGTGCTGTGTGTCCGTTTGCACCGATATGAATATGTACGCCGCATCCTCGTGTTGCATCGCTTTTGGCTTTTGCTTTTCTAAGTCTTCTTATAAGTTCCTGCAAAAGCGGAATATCTTCGTATTTAAGAATCGGCGTTACCAATTCGCATTTCTCACTGTCAACCCCTGCAATGCTACATCCCTTTGGAATTTCCACTCTCTGCCCTCTGTGTCCCAAGCTGACCAAGTGTAATAACCGTTTCTGTCTGCTGTATATTTGTATCTGCCTGTTCCGAAATAGTCTGCGGCTATTCTCGCAGCATTTTCTCTTGTAATGTTGTTCATTTCAACCTCAACACCGATAGTCTGTCTTTTCATTTCCTCAATCTGAATTCTTGTTTTCTCGTTCATTGTATTTCCTCCGTTTTTTAGGTTGTCTGCCTTTTCTTGTAACACATATTACCGTCATACGGAGATTATATCAATACGATTAGTACACAATAATATACACTGTAATTTGTGTACATTACAGCAGTGGATTGAGTTCGTGTTTATTTTTCTTACTTACATCACTCAGGTCTGCCGTAGCGAAATGCACCGTCACCGCTGAGATTTCTCATCAGTTCTTTACGGAGCGGTTTATATTCAATACCTGATAAACCGATACGGTTTAAGAATGTACGCATTGCAAATTTTTCGTTGTCAACCGGCCTATCCTTTGTATTCACTCTTACAGCTTTTTCCGCCATTTGGTAAAGGGCTTTGAAAAGTGATATATACAGTCCAAGCTTTTCATTTGGAATTACGCTGTCAAACCAGTCAAACCATATTTCATCCTTGTTCCATTCAACTTTCAGTTCCTTATCCGTACCGACTGCTTTTTGAAACAAGGTCATTTTACCCGCAATAATCGCTTTGAGATTTGCAATTATTTTATCGCTACAAGGTTTATCAGATAATTTTGCAATCGGCAGTCCGATTGAACAGCCTATTGTTTCACTTTCAAAATCTTTATTTGTATCTGAAATATCAACATTTTCATCATTCTCGGTTTCATATCCGCACTCATACAGCTTTTCAAGTAAATGCTCAACCTTATCATTGTCGGTGTCGTTTGAAATTTTAAGTGTTCCGTCACTCGTAACTGTACAGTCGTCGCCAATTTGATAAGCAAACGACGGTGCTCCAAGATATTTAAACTTTTCTCCGATTATATTGCTAACTGCTTTTACAAGAGCCTTTCTTTCCGTTCCTGTCAGATTATATTTAATCTCCATTACGGCAATCCTCCTTTATTTTTTTGTTAAGCACATATTACCGTCATGCAGAAAATATATCAAGGTGTATAGTACACAATATTATATTACAGAATTTGTGAGTTCAGCATAGTGAGCAATTCCGTTCAATACATAGAACACGCACGGAAGTGCAACACCATTCCCCACATCGTATATTCCGCACTGTCGGAATGAGGATTTTTAAGCCACTTTATAATCTGATTTCTTGTTTTCGGTTTTGTACTTTTACAAAGTGCTTTTCTGTGATTTTCAAAAATATCCGACCATTTCTGAATTTCTTCTTCCGTAGGATTTTCTGTTTTCAAACCGTCACACCACCATACAGGGAACCCTTGCAGCAGCGCACATTCCTTAGGTGTCAGACGTCTTACTATATATTCCGTACCGTTTGTATCATTTACAAGCGGAGGGTCTTTGTAATCGCTTGCAACAAGTGTATTTGCACATTCTTTTTCGGCACTTGTAAAGAATGATGCCTTGCTTGCCGAATATGCAGGTTCGGCTACCGCTCCCGGACCTTTTGCCACCATTGTCGGCTGTTTCTCTTTTTCTATTGCAAAATCATATAACGCATTTTGTCCTTGATTAAATGCAGCACGGTCAATTCCATATGCAACCGCATGTCGGTCAACTGTATTTAATGTAAATGATGTATCCTGATTAAATCCGCTGCCGTTCGGTCCGTTTTTCTCCTTACGTCCAATTATTGAACCCTGCAATGCAACAACAGCCATACCTCCTTGATTAGATGACGGATTTACACCTCCGCAGTCAATGGTGCGAGAAGTATCTGCCGCATATATTCCGCTGTTCGGATTGTCAGACTTCATCGAATTGCTATCGTTTGAGCATATCCCATATGCTTTCGGTTCAAATAAGGTCTGGTCATTATTACAGCTTAATGTTGCCGACTTATTTTCTTGTATCAATGCACCTTTACCGCCGCCGTCACATCCGCATCTGATTTTTAAAGTTTTCGGTGTATGCACGACAAACGGCTGATTATTACCGCCCGTTCCGAAAGTTGCAAACACTGTCTGTGATACTTCCAACGGACCTATATATCTTGTATCTTGAGAGTGATTTTCAAACATTACACACGGCGGATGATGTGCCTGTGCTCTCAATGTAGTTGTTTTGTCTTGCGTCACATCTATACGTTCTCCGCCTTGATCGTTTAAACATATTGTGCCTGTTTCTCCAATGCCCGTTTCAGCAGTTCCGGCAGTTCCTTGCCACGAGCAGAGGCTCTTCTTAAAATTCCCGAACACGCTCTCTGACTCAAATAATACTTTTCTGGCACATTCTCCTGCAAAATCTGCGACAAGAAAGATTCTTCTGCGTCTTTGAGGGACTCCGAAGTATTGCGCATCGAGTATTCGATAGGCAACGGAATAATCATTTCCCACAATTTCTCCGGCTGTTGTCCATTTCTTCTCAGGCATAGGAATATGTACGGTTTCATCTTTGATTTTGCAGATTTCTTCAAGGACTGTCCTAAAATCCTGTCCTTTTGAGCTTGACATTGCTCCCGGCACATTCTCCCACACAATCCATCTCGGATATTCTCCATTTGTACTCTCCCTCATTTCCTTTATAACCCGAATCGCCTCAAAAAACATTGATGATTTTTCACCGTTTAGCCCTTCACGTTTTCCTGCCAAAGACAAGTTTTGACAAGGACTCCCGAATGTAATTATATCAACCGGCTCAATCTTTCCGCCGTTCATTTTTGAAATATCCCCGTAGTGTTTCATATGCGGAATACGCTTGGTAGTAACCCGAATAGGAAATGGTTCGATTTCACTCGCCCATATAGGCGTAATTCCAGCCATCATTCCGGCAAGAGGAAAACCTCCGCTGCCGTCAAATAATGAGCCAAGTGTTAAATTACTCATTAGTCAATACCTCACTGTACGGAATTTTTTCACCGTTACGCAATAAAAAAACGTCATCTGAATTTTCTTTAAAATCCACATAACGTCTTACAATTACATCTACAAACTTCTCATCAATCTCAATCGCATAACATATACGGTCAGTCTGTTCGCACGCAATCAATGTACTTCCGCTGCCGCCGAACGGTTCAAGAATAACTGAATTGACCACACTTGAATTTTGTATCGGATATGCCACAAGCGGTATTGGTTTTGTTGTCGGATGAAGTTCCGATTTCTTCGGCTTGTCAAAATTCCATACCGTTCTTTGTTTTCTGTCAGAGTACCACTTATGTCCGGCAGTAGGTTTCCATCCAACAAGTATAGGCTCATGACAATACTGATAATCACATCTGCCGAGCACGGGTGTATTTTTCACCCATATACACGTTTGATGACAGAAAAATCCGGCATCACGAAATGCCGTTCTGAAATTTATACTTTCCTTATCAGCATGAAAAACATAAATACTTGCACCATCCGCACAAACATCATACATACACTTAAAAGCTGAAAACAGAAATTCATAAAACTTTCCGTCCTCCATGCTGTCATTTTGAATAGTACCTGCTGTGCCCTCGTATGCAACATTATACGGCGGGTCTGTTACAACAAGATTTGCTTTTTTGCCATTCATCAAGTTTTCATATGTTTCCGATTTGGTACTGTCACCGCATATTAATCTGTGTTTTCCCAAAAGCCATATATCACCTTGTTCAGATACCGGATTTTCCGGAGGTGTCAAATCTGCATCATCTTCTTTAACTTCACCCTCTTGCGATTTGGCGAGAAGTTCATTAAGTGCTTCTTCCGTAAATGCAGACATTTCAAGTTCAATGTCACCGCTGTCCTTTATATCTTGTAAAATATCAGCAGACATTTTCATATCAAGTTCTGAAAACTCCTGTATTTTATTATCTGCCATAAGGTCGGCATATTCCGAAGCTTCACTTTCATAATCCTGAAAATCAACGGGAACTTGCTTTGCTCCGATTTCTTTTGCGGCAAGAAGTCTTCCGTGACCTTTTACCACAAATCCGGAACGGTTTGACACTACAATCGGATGTCGCCAGCCTTGACGTTTTATGATTTTAGCCAATGCTGTTATCTGTTCTTTAGGGTGCTTGTTCGGATTTCTCGGATTGCCCACCAAGCTGTCCGTATCGACAATTTTATCGTGAGCACAATACACTGCAACTCCGTCTGCTGTTGCTTTCGGTTCTATATGTTCAATCATACTTTTCCTCCGTTATGTAGATTCCAATATTGTTTTCTGCATTTGTCCGAGCAAAAAACTTTTCTTTTTTTGCCTGCTGTATGCTTAAGCCGTTTTCCGCAGTTCCGACAGATAAGTCCAAGCTGTACAGATACATCGTTGTTCATTGCCACCACTGGTCCTACGCCTACAAGTCCGTTCCGTTTACAATATGATTTCACTGTACTCAGCGGCAGAATAAGTGTACTTGCAATATGCTTATATCCGTTACCGTCAAGCCGCATTCTGCGAATTTTAATTTTCTGTTCTTCGGTCATAAACTGTTCTCCTCTATCAGTAAAATTCAATAAACAACAGCCGAATAATTGAAATCTTCATAATGTTGTGATATAATATTTATGAGTCATCTATTAAGCTCCTCTATGACTCACCAGACCAAGTGTGGTTCAGAGCAAACGAAAAGAATCGCGTTTTAGGAGGAGGAATGCTTATGAAGATTTTACTGTTTTTATATTATTTTATTGTCAGTGTTCAATTTACTTTTGTAATACCAAATAGCTTCATTGAATTTTCGTTTGTAGCCCTGATAATAATCGGTTCACATTTTTGTGAACCTTTTTTATATTAAAAAGCAATAAAAAATGCACACTTGAGGACGATTTCAAGTATGCAATAATGCAAGTGTATATTTAGTTATGCGATAATTTTAATGTGACCGTTTTTAGGCCCCCTTGCTTAATTTTGCGAAAATTTGCGTAAATGGGGGCAACGGTCTACGCTCACCCATTTTTTTAAGATTATATAGCCCCTTGGGGAGAGTGTACCCATAAAATGCCCGATTATTTGTTCATTCGGGATTGTAAACCTTTAACCGATTATATATTTTTTATTTGCTTCGCTGCCTATGATATCTTTATTATAATTGCATATAATATTTATATATTAAACTGCTGATTGCGTTTTATTAGCTTGATATTAGCAGTCTAATATGTTATAATAATACTACAATCAACGGAAGGAG
>QTVU01000041.1 GCA_003460745.1 Firmicutes bacterium AM55-24TS | reverse complement strand
GACAAGATATAGTGATTAAATATAGGAAAAGTACAAAATAATCTATTAAATATAGGAAAAGTACAAAATAATCTATTATGAACAATCAAAGAACTTTCTGTTAAAATTTTTTACTTGAAATTATAAGAAAAACAGTATATAATATAAAATGTATAGTGCGAGAAAGTGCCTATAAGGGAGAGGTGTCTATGTATAAGTTGAATGATATACATAATTCTGATGTCGGAAACAAAGGCAATTTTGAAAAAATGGTTATTTCCGAGGCGGACAGAGTTAAGCCTATTATCAAAGAACAATTTCTTAGAGAATACATTCTTGGTACGGGCGATACATATGAAATATTCAATATATATTGTAAGACGTTTGGCGTAGACCGTATGCTTGAAACAAGAATGATAATCATTAAACCGGCACAGCAAAGTGAAGATGAAGATATATTCTTCTTAAAAAACACTTCTGAGCAGTACATCGGTGAAGATAGATTATTATTAAGCACAACAATAAAAAATCATTTGTTTCTTATAACAACATTATTGGAACAGCAAGAGATTACATCGGTACTTGAGAAAATTCATAATACTATGAAAGCGTGCTATGGGTATGATGTTATGGCGGTATACAGCAAGATTGCGTCAATAGCTGATGCACCTGCATCATACGAACGTCTGAAAAGATGTATGGGATATTCGTTTTACTCTGACAGTTGCGAGATTTTGTATGAAAACGATATTAAAATCAACGAAAATGCTGTTAGTGTACAAGCTGAATACGGCGCTATTGAACACGCCGTAAAAACCGGTGATATGGAAAAGCTGAAAATGCTTTTGAGCGGATTTTTTAAAACACTTGAAAAGGCTATGCCGACTCCGGCGGTTGCAAAAACGTATTGTTTAGAGCTTTATGTCTGCATAATTCGTTGTTGCAGTGTTGAAAAAATCGAAAAGTATATGAAAGGAATTGTTTCTGTTCAAGCGGCTAAAAAGCTTAGTGAGATTAAATCTTTCATTGAACAGAACGGTTTTGAAATCGCAAAAGCCAATGCACCGGAATCTAACAAAATATACAGTTCGCTTATTCGTGATACGATTAACATAATCGATGAGAATATCGAAAATGAAAATCTTTCACTGCGATGGCTTGCCGGAACGATATTATATACGAATGTCGATTATCTTGGAAAACTGTTTAAGAAAGAAACAGGCAAGAATTTTTCTCATTATGTTATGGAAAAACGTATGGAAATGGCGAAAGATCTCATAATAGAGGGTAAAAAGGACAGAATTTACGAAGTTGCAGAAAAAGTCGGTTACGGCTCAAATTCACAATATTTCAGTCAGGTATTTAAAAAATATACCGGAGTTTCTCCGCTGGAGTACAGGGAATTTGCAAGGTTGGCAAGAGAAAAAAATGAAGCAGGTTGAATTTATAAAAACAACCGAAAATAGTCTTTAAATTAGACAATTATAACTGATTTTTAACTGTTAATTGTATTGACAATGCTATATAATTGTCTGTGATTTTCGTTAATAGAAATTGGAAAAATCCAATTTGTATTATATTTTTAAATTTTATGGAGGTATTCAAATGGGTAACAAGATGAAAAAACTAATCTGTGCGCTTTTGGCATCAGCAATGCTTGTAGGCTCAGTCGGCGTTGTCGGCTTTGCAGATGAAGATACAAACGCTGAAACAGTTGTAACAACTTCTGCAGAAGCAACAGAAAAACCTGCCGATGCAGAGGCAACAGAGGCTCCTGCCAGTGCAGAGGCAACAGAGGCTCCTGCCGGTGCAGAGGCAACAGAGGCTCCTGCTGTAACAGAGGCTCCTGTAGCTACAGTTGCTCCTACTACATCTGGTAGCAGCTATGATAACGACAGTTATTATGACAAGGCACTTTCACTATGTAGTGCACTTGGTATTATCACAGGTTATGAAGATGGTAGTGTAAAGCCTGATTCAAAGGTAACAAGAGCGGAAATGGCATCAATCGTTCTAAGAATGCTTGATTTAACATCAACATCTACATATCAGAACGGTTTTACAGATGTAACATCATCACACTGGGCTGCTGATCAAATTCAAACAGCTTTAGAGGCTAATATCATCAGCGGTATGGGCGACGGAACATTTGTTCCTGACGGCGAAGTTACATATGCTCAAGTATGTGTAATGCTTGTAAATGCTATGAACTATCAGGATGACGCTGAATATTACGGCGGATATCCTAACGGTTATATCAAGGTTGCAGGTATGTCAGACCTTGAAATCACAAAGAACGCACCGGGTGCGGCAGACGTTGCCTCAGACCGTGGCGTAGTTATCAAGATGGTGTATAATGCACTTCTTGGTCAATACAAGGAAATCAACGGCTATGAGAACGGTGCTCCTACTTACAAAGCTAACGGAACATTGGCAAAGGCTAAGTTTGACGTTATCGATAAGAAGGGTGTTCTTACAGCTACATCAAAGACAAGCGTATCTTCAACAGACGTTCAAGACGGTCAAATCGAAATCGTTTCAGATGAAGACGATGAGCTAAGCTATTTGACTGTGACCTAACAGGTCTTGAAGATTACCTTGCTCAAAAGATTACATATTACTACAAGGAAAACAGCGGTCTTACACCAAAAGTTCTTGCAGTAACATATGACGCATCAAAGACAACAACATTCAAGGCTGATGCTGATGATATTCAAACAGTTGAAGGCTTTGATACAGATGAAGGTAAATTCAAAATCGAAGGCGTAAGCAAGAAAAAGAACTGTGCCGGTGCATCAATCGTATATAACGGTAAGATATATCAAACAGCCAACTTGCTGAATTGGGCGAATCAATCAATGATTTACTACTTCCTGAAAACGGCAGTATCAGACTTGTAGACAGTGACAAGGACGATGTATTTGATGTTGTATTCGTAGATTCATATGAAACAATGGTAGTTTCAAGTGCAACAGACGAAAGAATCGTAGGTAAAGTAGCAGATGACGATAACTTCGGCGATACAAAGGCGCTAACAATCAAACTTGACGATTCAGAAGACAGAACAATCTCTGTTACAAAAGCAGGTAACGAGATCAGACTTAGAAACCTAAAGAAGAACGATGTAGCAACAATCAGAAGAAGTCTTGACGATACAGTTGTTGACGTTGTTGTAACAGGCGAAAGCTTTACAGGTTCGGCGTCAGGTATTTCAAAGAAGGTTGACAAGAGCTATGCTACAATCAACGGTACAAAGTACGATGTTGCAAACGTTGCAGTTGGCGATCTTGTAAGCGGTACACAATCAACATTCTATACAGATATGTTCGGTCGTATAGCTTATATTGAATCAGCAGGCGGAAGTGTTCTTCAGTCAGGCGAAAAGTATGGTTGGATTATGAACGGCTATGATTCAGAAGATGGTAGCGGTTACATTATTGAAATGATGACTCAAGACGGTAAGTCAGCTGAATATAAGCTTGGTTCAAGTGTTGATTACTGGGCTCCTACAGCAACAGCTGCTACAACACTTTCTTCAAAAGAAGAGGCTAAGTCAACAATTTCAGCTCTTGTAAGTGCAAATTCATTTATGAAACTTTCATCTGATGCAAATGTTGCAATTAGACTTGTAAAGTATAAAGTTAATTCAAGTGGCAATATTACAAGATTATATTGTGCAGTTAATGCTAAAACAGTTTCTGATGACAAGGCTCTTAGAATTAATCCAACAAACTTAAAGAGTACTTCGGTTGTATCTGGTCTTGTTGGCGGATATAAGATTGGTGACGGTATTGTTGAAATGTCAGTTCCAAAGACTGCAGAAGATATGAAAAATGCAGACAACTATAAGGTTGGTACAGTAAATTCAGGTTCTTATGTGGTAAGAGAAAACGGTTCAAGCCGTGATTTCGTTGTTGGTCAATTTGAAAATACAAATGTTCCTACAATTCTTATCAACTTTACTTCAAGTGCGGATGCTCTTGCAGCAGTAAAGGATATTGATACGGCTGCTAACAATCCTACAATGGTCGTTAATGAAATTGAAACTGGTGTTGATGATGATGACAACACAGTTTACACAATCAATGGTTACTTTAATGGTGCAGAAGTATCTCTTACAACAACAAAGAATGCTGTTTAGGTAAGTTGAATAACAAGGGTAAGAATAACGGCATTATTGCAGACCAGGGTGGTAGCAAGTTCTATTCAACAACAGATATTTGGAATGCACAATCTGGTGCTAAATTGACTGATTACTTATCAGAGGGCGATTATATTCTTTATGATGGTGGAGATAGAATTGTCTTGGTACTTGACGCAGATGATGTGTATAAACAAGTATATGAAGGTAAGACTGTAGCCGATGCTCTACCGTTTGGTGCATATAACCAATTTATTGCTCGTAATATGATGGTATATGGTGCAGTGCTTTCATCAGATCTTGATGATGAGGCTAAGGTTGGAATTGATGCAAGTGCATTGAATACTCTTCAATTCGACTCATCAAAGCTTATGGATACTATTGAAATCAATATAAAGACCGGTAAGGCTTCTATTGATACAGACGGTAGTGAGATTTCAGATCTTGAGCCATATGATTCTGAAACAAAAACAGGTGATTATGCAATAGCAAGATTCTGTGATAAGGGTTCTCTACAAGAAATCGTTATTTACAGGTTTGTAGACTAATTTCTGAACAGAATAATACAATAACGGACGCGAATGCGTCCGTTATTTTTTATGGTGAAATACAGTGTAAGATTGCAATTATAATACAACAATATTACATTTTGGTTACATTTCACAAAATTCACTTATTACGATTGTATATTATTGATAAAGCGGAAAAAATAATAAGTTTTATTGTGCAAAATGTTACGCAAAAGACTTGCAAAGTATAGGTGTTTTGTGATAAAATAATAATGTACAGTTAAAGATATTAATTTACAATTTGTCTGTGCGGTAAACAGCACAAAAACACAGAAAAAAGTCTTTACAACAAGACTTATATGGTGTATAATAAAGACAAAACAAAATAAAACCAAAAAAAACAAAGAAAAGAGGGAAAACAAATGTATAAGTCTGACTTTGAAATTAAGAAAGAATTATGCGAAATCGGAAGGAGAATTTATAATGACGGTTTTGTTGCCGCAAATGACGGTAACTTCTCAGTCAAAATTGATGACAACACTTACTATGTTACACCGACAGGCGTAAGTAAGGGTTTCATGACTCCTGAAATGATTTGTAAAGTTGATGGACAAGGTAATCTAAAAGAGGCTAACGGCCCTTGGAAACCTTCATCAGAATTCAAAATGCACTTGAAGGTTTATCAGCAAAGACCGGACGTAAATGCCGTTGTTCATGCTCATCCTCCGATTGCAACTTCATTTGCTATCGCAGGTATTCCGCTTGACAAGCTAATTATGCCGGAAGCTATCATCTTCCTTGGTGCAGTGCCAATCGCACAATACGGTACACCGTCAACAATGGAAATTCCTGAATCACTTGAACCATATCTTCAAGATTATGATGCAATTCTACTTGCAAACCACGGTGCACTTTCATTCGGTTGTGACCTAAACACAGCATTCTTCAGAATGGAATCAACAGAATTTTACGCAAAGCTACTTTTCTATGCAAGAATGCTTGGCGGTGAAAAGGAAATCCCTTGCGGTGAAGTTAAGAAACTTGTTGAACTTAGAAAACAATTCGGCGTTCCGGGTAAGCACCCTATGGAAAAGCTTTGTCCGGGTTGTTATGAAGGTGACGATACTTGCTCAATGTCACCGACAGAGGCTAATAAAAAGTACGGCGTAGAATCATCAGCCGCTTATCATGGTTTCCAACCGCTTCCTTCACAGGTTTGCCCGACTCCTTCATCATCAAATAAGGATATGGAAAGCCTTGTTGCAGAAGTAACAAAGAAAGTTATGGAACAACTTAATAAATAAGTAACGGAGAAACATCATGAAAACTATTGATGAACTTGTCGATGAGTTGGCAGTACGCCTTAACTCTGGACAAACCGTTAAACAAAAAAAAGTCGCAAAACCTGTTTCTGCTCCTAAACCGGAAGTGAAAAAAGAGTGTAAAAAACAATGTAAGTGCGGCGGAAATTGCAAACATGAAAGTCCCGAAAAGATGACTATTGCTATGGCGAAAGAACTTGCCGAGGCAGTTGAAAAAGCGGCGACGATTTTAGGTGTTAAAGTGGTTGTTGCAATTCGTGACGAGGGTGCAAATCTTGTACTTCTTCACGCAATGGATGATAGTTACATAGCAAGCGTTCAGGCGTCACAGGATAAGGCTTATACAGCCGTAGCACTGAAAATGCCTACACATATCGCACTTGATGAATCAAGAGGCGGCTCGCTTGACGGACTTACAAACGGAAACGGAATATTACTGTTGGGCGGAGGTTATCCGCTTAGAACAGACAAAAAAATATACGGCGGAATCGGAGTTTCGGGTGGCACAAAAGAGCAAGATACAACTCTTGCAATGGTTGCCGACGCGTATTTTAAAACACGATTCGCTTGAGGAGGTTGGAAAAGTTAATGGTAGATGAAAAGCAAGTAAGCGAAATCGTTAAAAACGTTATTGCCGGAATGGATATTTCATCATTCGATAACAAGCCTGCAAGAAAGCAGCTTGGTGTATTCGATACAATGGAAGAGGCCATTGCAGCTTGTAACAAAGCTTACACGACCTTTAGACATTATAATAAAGAACAAAGGGAAAATATTATAAAGGAAATCAGACGTCTTACTCATGAAGAGGCTGAACCAATGGCTAAGTTGGCTGTTGAGGATACTAAAATGGGTAATGTTTATCACAAGATTTTAAAGCATCACCTTGTTGCCGATAAAACTCTTGGTACATCTGACCTTGAAACCCGTGCACTATCCGGTGACAGAGGTCTTACACTTGTTGAGATGGCTCCGTTCGGAATTATCGGTGCAATCACACCGTCAACAAATCCAAGCTGTACAGTTATTTGTAACAGTATCTGTATGCTTGCAGGCGGTAACGGTGTTATATTCAATCCGCACCCGCACGCAAAGAGAATTTCAGCATATGCTGTTGACCTTGTCAACAGAGCTATTCTTGCGGCAGGCGGTCCGGAAAATATCGTATGTACAGTAAAAGAACCGACAAGAGAAACTTCTGCTAAGATGGTTAATGACCCATCAGTAAGAATGCTTGTTGCAACAGGCGGTCCGGGCGTTGTTAAAATGCTGCTTTCAAGCGGAAAGAAAGCTATCGGCGCAGGCGCAGGTAACCCTCCTGTTGTTGTTGATGATACTGCCGACATTCCAAAGGCGGCTAAAGATATTATCGACGGATGTACATTTGATAACAATCTTCCTTGTATCGCTGAAAAAGAATGCTTCGTAATGAAAAATGTTGCGGACGAGCTTATTCAGAATATGTTGAAGAACGGTGCTTACCTAATCAATGCGGCACAAGTTAAACAACTTGAGGATGTTGTCCTTGTTTGGTCAAAGCCTAAAAAAGAGGGCGAACAGCCAAAACGTGTTATCAATAAGGATTGGGTCGGACGTGACGCAAAGAAGATTCTTGCTCAAATCGGTATCAATGTCGGTGACGATATTAGATGTATCATTTGTGAAACAGAGTTTTCACAGGCATTTGTTCAGACAGAACTTATGATGCCGATACTTCCTATCGTCAGAGTAGATACATTCGACGAGGCTGTTGAAATGGCTGTTAAGGCTGAACACGGCAATCGTCACAGCGCTCATCTTCATTCAAAGAATGTTGACCATATGACACAATATGCAAAAGCAATCTGTACAACAATATTTGTTAAGAATGCTCCGTCATATGCAGGTATCGGCTTTAACGCTGAAGGTTGGACAACCTTTACTATTGCCGGTCCGACAGGTGAGGGTATCACTTCTCCGAGAAGTTTTACACGTCAGAGAAGATGCGTACTTTCAGACGCACTTAATATCATATAAAAAGGAGTGAAAACCTTGAATATAAACGAAAATGATGTAGCAAAGCTTGTACAACAGGTTTTGCAAGAAATGACAAGTGGTGCTCCTGCATCAGCTCCAAAAGCACAAGCAGCTCCGAGCGGTGACATTCCAAAGACTGCAAAAGTTGCTATGATGACAGAATTAAAGCACTTTGAAATTCAGGAATACCCAATCCCTGAGTTGGGTGATGACGATATTCTTGTAAGAGTTGAAGGCTGCGGTGTTTGCGGTACAGATGCTCACGAATATAAGAATGACCCATTCTCACTTATCCCTGTTGTTCTTGGACACGAGGGTACGGGTGAAATTGTAAAGATGGGTAAAAACGTTAAGAAAGACAGCGCAGGTAAACCTTTAAATATCGGTGATAAGGTTGTTACTTGTATGATTTTCAAAGACGATCCTGATATTACAATGTTTGACCTTAATAAGCAAAATGTAGGCGGTGCAGACGTTTACGGACTTCTTCCTGATGATAACGTTCACCTAAACGGCTGGTACAGTGACTACATTCTTATCAGAGGTGGTTCAACAGTATTTAACGTAAGCGACCTTGATCTTGATTCAAGAATTCTTATCGAGCCATGTGCGGTTTTGGTACACGCTGTTGAAAGAGCAAAGACAACTAACATTTTGAGATTTAACTCAAGAGTTGTTGTTCAGGGCTGCGGACCTATCGGTCTTATCTGTATAGCAGTTCTACGCACAATGGGTATTGAAAATATCGTTGCAGTTGACGGTAATGAACAAAGACTTGCATTCGCTAAGAGAATGGGTGCCGGTGAAACAGTTAACTTTATGAACTACAAGGGTATCGATAACCTTGCAAATGCTGTAAAGGACGCTTTCGGCGGACATCTTGCAGATTTTGCATTCCAGTGTACAGGTTCGCCTGTTGCTCACAGCAATATCTATAAGTTCATCAGAAACGGCGGCGGACTTTGTGAACTTGGTTTCTTTATCAACGGCGGTGACGCTACAATCAATCCTCACTTTGACCTTTGCTCAAAGGAAATTACGCTTGTAGGCTCATGGGTATATACTCTTAGAGATTATGCTACAACATTTGATTTCTTAAAGAGAGCAATCGCAATCGGATTGCCTATTAAGGAACTTATTACACACAGATTCCCACTTGAAGAAATGAACGAGGCACTTGAAACAAACCTTGCTCAGAAGGGATTGAAAATAGCTTACGTCAGAAAAGACTTAATCTAAACCTCGGAAGAAAGGCTGAATAAGTATGAATGACGCAATAGGAATTATAGAAATGTTCGGATTTGTTACTGCGATAACAGCGGCAGACGCGGCTGCAAAAGCTGCAGACGTTAAAGTTATTGCAATCGACTCAAATAAGCCGGCAAACGCCGATTCGGTAGAAGTACCGCTTATTATGGCTGTCAAAGTTCAAGGCAGTGTCAGTGCCGTTACTGCGGCGGTTGACGCGGCTGCAAGAACAGCGGAGAGCATATCCGGACTTATAAATAAGCACATAATTGCAAGACCAACCGACGATTCGCAAAAAATGGCGAACCGAACAAGTGTCGGCAGAGATAAGGTAGGTCATATACCAAATAACGCGTAGCGTAAATTTAAGGAAAGGAATGATATAGGAGTGCAGGCATTAGGATTTATCGAAACAAGAAGTCTTACCGCTTCTATTGAAGCTTCCGACGTTATGACCAAAACCGCTGACGTATGGGTAGTCGGAACTGAGAAAATCGGCTCAGGTCTTGTGAATGTAGTGATTCAAGGCGATGTTGACGCTGTTACGGCGGCTGTTAAAGCCGGTGAGGCAGTGGCAAAAGAAATAGGTGAGGTTTATGCAGTTAATGTAATTCCTCGTCCGCATGATGACATTGCCAAAATCCTGCCTCGATTTAAGTAGGAGGTTAGCAGATGGAATATTCATTAGGTTTGGTTGAGGTTTCAGCGTTGGGAAATGCTATTATAATGCTTGACGATATGCTGAAAGCGGCTGATGTTGAGTTTGTTGCGACAGAGCGTAAGCTTGGAGGCAGACTTGTAACAATAGTCGTAAGAGGCAAACTTACTTCCGTAAAAGCGTCAGTTGACGCCGGTGTGGCAAGAGCTACAAAGGACGGATGTTTGAAAGCGTCACAGGTTATAGCAAGACCTCATCATGAGATATTTAAGTTCTTGCATCTTGACGAGGAGGAGAAAAAGCCTAACTCGGAAATTGCGGGAACACACGTCGGAGCGATAAAAGAAACTCCGGTTAAGGCTGAAAAACCAAAAACAGTTGAGAAATCAACAGAAACGGAAAAGACTGCGAAAACAACTGCCGAAAAGAAACCGGCAACAAGAAGACGCGGTCGTCCGAAGAAAACACAATAATTAAGTTCTAATTTGCACATTGGTGCTTTTAGATAAATAAATTAAGTAAAAAAGGGCATTCGCCCAAGAAAAAATAGGAGGAAATTTAAAATGGCAGTAGAAGCATTAGGTATGGTAGAAACAAGAGGTCTTGTAGCAGCAATCGAGGCAGCAGATGCTATGGTTAAGGCTGCAAACGTTACACTAATCGGTACAGAAAGAATCGGTTCAGGTCTTGTAACAGTTATGGTAAGAGGCGACGTTGGTGCAGTTCAGGCTGCAACAGACGCAGGTGCTGCAGCAGGTTCAAGACTTGGTGAACTTGTATCTGTTCACGTAATTCCTCGTCCACACAGTGACGTTGAAAAGATTTTACCTGCTGTTTGATTTAGTAAGTAAAAATTCTTATGTAGAAATACATAAGGCGAAGTATGGACGTTAAGTCCGATTCCGACATGGCTGACGGGGAATTTTAATTTTCCCGTCACAGCTATGGGGAATGAAACCTCAATTTTTAGGAGGAAAAAGGAATGGACAACAATTTGCAAGATATGATTGCTAAGGCAGTTGTAGATATTATTAAGCAAAAAGAAGATAATAAAGGAATAAAAGTCGGCGTGTCGGCAAGACATGTTCATTTATCACAGGAACATTTGGAAATTCTTTTCGGTAAGGGACACGAACTTACTGTAAAGAAAATGCTTATGGGTGATCAGTTTGCGGCAGAAGAATGTGTAACATTGGTAAGTCCGTCACTTCGTACAATCGAGGGTGTTCGTGTACTTGGTCCTGTCAGAAAACAATCACAAGTTGAAATTTCAAGAACAGATACCTTTAAATTAAAGGTTAGTCCGCCTGTACGTCCTTCAGGCGAGTTAAAGGGCAGTGCGCCGATGGCGTTGGTTGGTCCAAAGGGCAGTATATTTTTAAATGAAGGCTGTATCATAGCCAACAGACACATACATATGACTCCTGCAGAGGCAGAAAAGTATGGAATTAAGGATAATGACATCGTTGATGTTGAAATCCAAAACTCAAAACCGACACGTTTCTATAACGTTCAGGTCAGAGTTAGAGAAGACTTTAATACGGAAATGCACATCGATACTGATGACGCAAATGCCTGTGCAATAAAGACAGGCGACAGAGTTGTGATTTTAGAAAAATAACCATATTAGGCTTTTTGTCTAATAAGAGGATTGATAATAATGATTATTGGCAGAGTATATGGAAGCGTTGTATCAACTCATAAACTTGAAGGTTTGGTGGGATATAAGTTTATGCTTGTACAATGTATTGAAAATAAAAATCTTGTCGATAAGTTCCTTGTAGCAGTTGACGGAGTCGGCGCCGGTATCGGTGAGGACGTTATAATTACTACGGGTAGCAGTGCGAGAGTTGCAATCGGTGATGCAAATTCACCTGTTGACGCAACGATTGTCGGTATACTTGACGAGAAACAATGCTGATTAAATTCAGTAAATAAACCCACATAATAACTCTTTGGGGAGGAAGAAGCAAAATGACATTTGAAGAGCTTCAGAAAATTGTATATGATGCAGGTATAGTCGGTGCCGGTGGTGCCGGATTCCCTACTCACAGAAAATTTTCAGACAAAGTAAAACAGATTATAGTGAATGCGGCAGAATGTGAACCATTGATGATGGTTGATCATCACATTTTGGAACATCACCTTCAGGCACTTGTTGATACACTTAATGTACTAATTGATACAATGGGTGCAGATGAGGCAATTATCGGTATTAAGGGTAAGAATATGCACCTTTTGGATACAAAAATTGTTGCATCACTTGAGGGTACAAAGGTAAGAATTAAGGAAATCCCTGACATTTATCCTGCCGGTGACGAAGTTGTACTTACATATGAAACAACAGGCAAGATTATTCCGGAGGGAGCAATCCCTGTAATGGTCGGAGTAATGGTTATTAACGTTGAAACTGTTTATAACATTCACTGTGCAATTACAAACGGTCAGCCTGTTACTCAAAAGTATGTAACAATCGGCGGTGACGTTGATGAGGATATTACAGTTAAAGTTCCTGTCGGAATGAAGATTAAGGCGTTGCTTGAGGCAACAGGACACGGTGACCTTGACGGTAAGGCTGTTATTAACGGCGGTCCTATGATGGGAAGACTTGTTGATTTGGAAAACGATTCTGTTACTAAGACAACTAAGGGACTTCTTATATTCCCTGAAACTCATTCTATCATTCAACGTAAGAGAATGCCAATTTCAATGACATTAAAGCGTGCGTCTGCGGCTTGCTGTAACTGTACAATGTGTAGTGATATGTGTCCGAGAAACTTGCTTGGATATAATATCAATGTGCATAAGACAGTTCGTGCGGCATCGCACAGTGAAGTTACAGATTCAGAAAGCTTTTTGCAGTCGGCTCTATGCTGCGGTTGCGGTGTCTGTACCGTTATCGGTTGTCAGCAAATGCTTGACCCGCAGAAGATTTCAATGGACGTCAAAGGTGCTCTTGGAAGAAAGGGTCTAAGACGTCAGAATAATCAAGCGCCACAACAGGTAAGACCTGAAAGAGCGTCAAGACTTGTATCTTCGTCTGTTCTGATTGACAGACTGGGAATAAGAAAGTATGTTAAAGCACACGTTGAAAGAAAGTATATAGACTTTGCTCCAAATGAAGTTTATATCGAACTTAAACAACACGTTGGTAAGCCGGCAAGTGCTACTGTAAAGGTCGGCGATACAGTTAAAGTTGGTGACGTTGTTGCTCAAACAGCATACGAGGACCTTGGTACAACAATGCACGCAAGCATTGACGGCAAGGTTAAGGCAGTCACAGACAGATTTGTTATTATTGAAAGATAGTGGGTGAGAGATGATGAATTCAATAGGATTAGTTGAAGTAAAAAACGTATCTAAGGGTATTGTTGTAACTGATGAAATGCTAAAGAGTGCGGGTATCGTGCTTATAAGTTCAGGTTCGGTTTGTCCGGGTAAATTTGTCACAATCGTAGGCGGAGAACTTTCTGCTATTCATGCGGCTGTTGACAGAGCGGAACTTATCGCAGGAGATGCACTTATTGATAAATTTGTAATAGGTAATCTTGGTGATAATGTATTTGAGGCAATTTGCGGAACAGCCGATGTTAAGGAAAAGAAAGCATTCGGTATTGTTGAAACATTTACTGCAGCAAGTGCAATTCAAGCAGCCGATGCTGCTGTTAAAGCTGGTGACATCGAACTTATCGAAGTTCGTGTGGCTCGTGGTTTGGGCGGTAAATGCTTTGTTTCAATGACAGGTGATGTTGCAGACGTTAAAGCAGGCGTTGAGGCAGGAGCAAGAATTGCGACTGAACAAGGCGTGCTTATCAATACAGAAGTTATTGCTAATCCACATCCTGAATTGTGGGAAGCTGTACTTTAATTTGATTTTACGGCTTATAAAGGTACTGCGTATGCAGTACCTTTTTTACGTCTAAATTCGGACAAATTCGATTGTGTAGCGTAAATGTTTATATAATCATATTTATGTGCGAAAGTATAGTAATATTAAATTACTAATTAGATTTGCCGAAAATGTGATACCATCACACTTCCCGCGGGGCGTGTGAGTTGAAATTTTAGATTTTTTGTTTATATTTTAAATTATTAAGTGTATAATGTTAACATGAGATGATACAATAGAAATGCTTACAACAGCAGAAAAAATAAAAGTAATTATGAAACACAATAATTTTACAATGACTGAATTAGCCAATCAATTAAATTGCTCAAGACAGAATTTGTCAAATAAAATGTCGCGTAATAATTTTGACGAAAGGGAATTGACCGCCATTGCCAATGCTCTTGGTTGTGAACTTGAAATTAATTTTGTAAATCGTGAAACAGGTGAAAAGATTTAATTATAACAAAAATTCTGATTTTTCTTGCATACAAAAAAGCACGTCTAAAAACGTGCTTTTAATCTTCGTCAAGGTATGCGTATTTATCTGACATTGATTCTGCTTTTTCTTCTTCGGACAAGCTATCAATTATTCTTTGAATTGCTCGTTCATTTTCTTCAGGTGTTCCGTCTAATTTGGTTGATGGTTTAAGTTCTTTCATTCTAAATCACTCTTAACTGTCTGTATTCTCTTTTATTATACCATATTTTTTGACATTTGCAACAGATTTTAATGTATTTTTAACTCGTATGTCATATTTAGAATCGCACTTAACCATATGACATTATAATTACATTGGGTGAAAACATATTTTAATATGATTTTAATATATGATTTACAAATTCGTTAGGCAACTTTGCATTGTATTTTTCTACGTAATATATTAGTTCATCACTCCATACGTATTCGTTATCGCCTAAAACACGATTTTCATATGATATGGTATCGCCCGTAAATATATCACGCAAAATATCTAAACGTACAAAGATAAATGTTTCTTTTTTTAGATAATTCAATATTTGTTCCTTGTTTTCATATTCGACATCAGATATATTACTATGCAAACTTTCTAAACAACTATTACAACCGTTTAATTCTTTAAATCCTATAAGTTTCATATTTTAATCATTCCTTATATCATAATTTTAATTAGTACCACATTACTAAACGCTCATTCGGTGTATATGACGGATCTTTTTTTATGTCGTATAATATTCTTTCTAAACCGTTTATTGCCATACGAGTATATGTGTCGCTAAAACCTATCACACTTCTCACATCAATTTCTTTTGTCACTCTATTCATTTTAATATGACCGCATTCAGAGCTGCATTCAGGTATATAATCAGCCTCAATATATGCATCAGTAATTTTAATGTTTTTTAATTTTAACATAATACATTTCACTACCTATTTCATTAAATTATATTTACCGTACGTCAGACTGTTTTCGTTCCGCAGGAGTGTATGAGTAAAAAGTAAGGAAGAAAAACTAAGTAAAATCGCGTCTATAATCGGTTGGTTTTTGATTGGTATTCTTTTTAAACTGTGATATAAAGTTACTTGTATCAAGGAACCCGCATTCTTCGGATATTTCAGCGATTGATTTATTTGTTGTACGTAAAAGCAATTTTGACTTATTTATTCTATAATTCGTCAAATAATTATACGGAGTTGTACCCATAATCCTATGGAAAAGGCGGATAAAATGATATTTTGAAATATGGATATTCTGTATCATATCATCAATGGATATTGAATCGGAGTAATTATTTTGAATAAAATCAATTACCACATTAATATCATCCGAATGTTGACGTTTTTGACTTTTTTGTTCATTTTCGATTGTGTAAATAACAAGTGTATTCAGAACATCATGTATTTGCGAAGAAGTGGAAATACTGCTGAGAACATCATTTTTTGTCACGTTACATATAAGCTCCGATAGCTGTTGTTCAAAACTCAAAAAGTCTTTTACGGAAATAATATTTACCGCGTTAGGGTAGAGAACATCAAACATTGCCGCCACTGCACTGCCTTTTAAATGAATCCATATAAATTCCCATTCTTCGTTATTTGAAAAGTATTTATGATAATTATGACAATTTATCATAACGGCATTGTGAGGAAGAGCGGCCAAAGAAACTTTGTCACTCACAACCGTACCGCTGCCTTTTATTGTGTACAACAAAAGATAACTGTCGTGTTCATCACGTTCCACTTTATAGTCAGCCTCTGCACGAAAATGACCTGCCTCGGTTATGTAAAAAGGCAATGTCAGTGTAAGCGGAGTTGGTGTGGCGGTGTACCAAAGTGAATTATCTGTTATTTTTTCTTCGTATTTTGACATATGGCTCTACCTCCTTTTTTATTCTAACACATATTAAACTTTAAAGCAATAATTTCATATTAAATGTACAAAAAAAGCAAGCCACGTGAATAGCTTGCTTTTATATGTTTTATTTATCTTGTTACGATGTCAACAGGAACATTAAAGATTTTAGCAACCTTTAAGATTGTATCGATATGTCTGCCTGTAGCGGCTGCAAAGTGGTGAGTAGGACCGCATTCGCTCCAACGGTTTACAAATTCTCTTGCTCCGCAAGTGAAACGTGTTCTCATATTTGTATCACCGAATGAAAGAATCTTACCTTCTTCATTTACGCCCTCTGCAACGATAAACTTAAAGTGACCGTCACCGTCTTGTGTAATTGCAAGATAAGTAACAGGACCTGTGTACGGATAGAATTGAGTAAGGTAACCGCCGCCTGTTTTACCGTGGAATACCTTAACAATCTTCATTGTAGGTTTTTTATCTGAAATATCAGCATCACCCGAACCGCTGTGACCGATGATTGCAATATCGTCGTTAAAGTCGATTGAATACATTTCAGCAAGCTGACCTGTACCTGAGATAGTCTTTAGGATACTCATAGCCATAGCAACCTTCATATCACCCTCAACAGCACAAGCTGTACCTTGCTTAATAAGCATTGAGAATGCAGGGATAAGCATACTGTCAAGTACGCCGGCTTTACCTTGAGCGTAACCATCATAGTGAGATGCGATTAAGCCAAGATGTTCGTCCTTAACCCATTGCTCGAAAGCAACAACGTATTTAGCCATATCCCAAACTTCTTCGATACTTCCGCCGCCTTCGATGTCGAATGTATCAAGAATATCTTGAGCCTTTGCACGAATTGCATCTTCGTCTGTGATGTTGTCAGCGATTGCCCACATCTTTTCCCAGTCGAACTGCTTTGTATATAGGTGCATTCTTCTGTATAGGTTTGATTCGTCAATGTAAAGGTCCATCATACCCGGATAAGGTCTGCCGATTTGAGCGATATTTGTATCTCTGAATCTTCTTCTAACCTGAGCTGCACGGCACCAATCGTCGATTTCAGCCTGTACACCAGGGTCACCGCCTTCAACAACACCTGTGATTACAGCGTGTCTTTTACCGTATCTTTCAAGGTCTGCAACCATTTCGCCGACTGCACCGCAGGCATAACCTTCGCCAAGCCATGACGCTATATCAGTGTGGTCATAATCCAAAGCCTTTAGCTTTTGGATATTTACAAGAACAACCGGTACATCAAGGTCTTTTACTGCCGGTAGCATATTGTATGATGTTGCATATGTAAGTAACTGAAGAAATACCAAGTCAACGTCTGCGGCACGGAATAAATCTCCTGCTGCTTGTGACTGCTCCTTTGTTGTTACCATTCCGCCGTCGATTATTTCAACAGTGTCAGGAAGTGTTTTCTTGAATGCATCGTATTGAGCCTCAAATTCAGGTACCAATGATGGGAACTGAGGTAGATAAGCTCCTAATGCAATAGAAAATACGCCTACTTTAGCCTTTGTTTCAACTAACATTACTCTCTTCCTCCATTAATTAAATGTTTAATTATTTTTCCGAAAAACAATAGCAAATCATACAATTTGACTGCACGCACTGCTTTTCTCTCTATAAGATTTATTATACAATAAATGCAATAATACGTCAAGCGTTTGGGGCAATAAAAAAACCGCATAAAGCGGTTTTTAAAATATGTTATTTACTGTTTAAACGATTTAACTCTTCCATAGAAATTGTGCGAGTATGTTTTGTATGTGACCATTCGGTTTTGTTTTTACCGATCATACCTTGAATTGCGATAGGCACCCAAGTGAAGTTATACAAAATATATGTGAAGTAGTAAAATACCATTTTTGGCTTAAATTCGCGGCGTTCATACCATATAACGAACGGTGTATAGCAGAACTGCAAAATAACGATTACGTTCCACAGCCACGAATTACCGAATATGTATGAAAGCTGAATGAATCCTAAGTCACCGTCGGGGTGAAATGTTTGTGCATATGCGAAGAATGTAATGATACCTGTTGCGATAATTCTTATCGGCTGAACAAGATATACAGCACAGTCAATACACGAAAGTTTTCTCTCTTTAATGCCTTTTTTGATAAGTTTAAAGAAATATCTTGATGCAACGTCACAATGTCCTTGCATCCAACGAACTCTCTGACGCCACGACTGTTTTAGGGTCAAAGGTTTTTCATCGTAAACAACAGCGTCGTAAGCGAATGCCACACGTGTGTCGTTAAGAGAAAGTTTCATTGTAAATTCCATATCTTCCGTAAGACAGGTTGCACCCCAACCGAGTTTCTTTAAAGTGTCAAGTGCGATTATAAAGCCTGTACCCGAAAGTTCACAGCAAAGACCGAGTTTGTATCTTGAAAGCTGAAATATACGGTTTACACTCCAAAAACAGAATGAATAAGCTGCCGTAATCCAAGAATCGTATGGGTTTTTGCTGTCAAGAAAACCTTGAACAACCTTAAAGCCTTGATTTGCACGTTCATTCATAGCTTTTAGATAATTTTTATCAACAAGGTTGTCCGCGTCAAATACCGATATATAGTCGTATTGTTCGTCCATTTTATAAAGCTTGTCGAACATCCATTCAAGCGCGTGTCCCTTACCTCTAAGCTCCGGAACGTTTCTTACATATACAAGTGCACCGGCATCTTCAGCCGCTTTTGCGGTATTGTCGTCGCAATTATCGGCAATTACAAAAATATCATATGCGTCATCGGGATAATCAAGCTGTTTCAAAGATTCAACCATATTACCGATAACGACTTCCTCATTATGTGCAGATATTATAAGTGCAAATTTATGTGTTTTGTCAGAAATTTTCTTATTCTTGTCTTTTATCGGCAAAAATCCCGTAATCCCGACTATAAGATAGTAAATACCGATTGATAAAGAAAATACCTGTAAAATTATGCTAAACACAGTCAAAAACATACTGCCGTCTGACATTAAATTACCCCCTATAAAATATTCATAGCCTATTTTACTATCTTTGGCTGAAAAAAGCAATATATTTATGATATTTTTTGCAAATTCTATAATTATTTCTAAATAAATAAATTATATATGGGTAATTTTTTAGTATGGCAGAGATGAAATTATAATATAAAGGCAGGTGCATATAATAGATAATACTGAAAAGAATGCTATAAGCTCGCCTTTCAGACGTGAAGATTTTTGACGGCGGTTATAGTTTGAAACCGCTATACATTTACTGTTTTTTAACTGTTGTGTATTCATAATAAAATTCGTCCTTTTTGTAAATTTATTCTATATGTAAATTATATGAAATGAATTTACAATATATTCCAATTATTTTGCGAAAAGTGAAATATTTGTAAACATACTTAAAAAGGGGTTTAAAATTTTAGATTGATATGGTATAATAACTTCAAAAATTGTGTATTTTCGGCGGTAAAACCGTTTTAAGATATATAGAAAGGAAAAAAGTGATGACATTATGTGCAAAATGTAAGAAAAACCCTGCGGTTTTCTTCATTA
The DNA here is from genome assembly GCA_003460745.1 of Firmicutes bacterium AM55-24TS. Classification (GTDB taxonomy): domain Bacteria; phylum Bacillota; class Clostridia; order UBA1381; family UBA1381; genus Hominilimicola; species Hominilimicola fabiformis. Next base: position 4,799 of record QTVU01000041.1, on the reverse strand, counting down.
CAAAAATGGAAAACGGAAAGACTACAAGCGAAGGACTTTGTCTGTCATGTGCAAAAGAGCTGGGGATTGCTCCGATTAATCAAATGATAGATAATTTCGGTGTGTCTGACGAAGAACTTGAAAATATAAATAATCAGATGTCCGAATTTATGGAGAGTATGGAAGGTATGCCTGGTATGGACGGCGATTTGTCGGAAATGCTCGGACAGATTTCGGGCGGTGAGGATGACGAAGGCGGTGCGGCTACCGCTCCTCTTGATGCGTTTAAAGATTTCTTTAATAATCTTGGCTCTAACTCAAACAGTGACGAAAGTACCGAGGAGAATAAAAAGTCGAAAGACAAAAAGCAGTCGAAGAAAAAACAGAAAAAGACCATGCTTGATACTTACGGCACAAATCTTACCGAAAAAGCCGCAAGAGGCGAGGTTGACAGAGTTGTAAACAGAGATGCGGAGATTGAACGTGTAATTCAGATTTTGAACAGACGTTCAAAGAATAATCCAGTTCTTTTGGGAGAGCCGGGTGTAGGTAAAACTGCCGTTGCAGAGGGATTGGCTTGCAGAATATATGAAAAGAACGTTCCGCCTAAACTTTTTGACTATCAGCTTTATTTGCTTGACTTTACGGCACTTGTGGCGGGTACACAGTTCAGAGGACAGTTTGAGGCAAGACTGAAGAGCCTTTTAAACGAGGCTGCCGAAAGAGGTAATGTTGTACTTGTAATCGATGAAATTCATAATATCGTTGCGGCAGGTGATGCAGAAGGGGCAATGAGCGCGGCGAATATTCTAAAGCCGGCGCTTGCAAGAGGTGAAATTCAGATAATCGGTGCGACAACTCTTACAGAGTACAGAAAGCATATAGAAAAGGATTCCGCGCTTGAAAGACGTTTCCAGCCTGTTCTTATCGACGAGCCTTCTATTGACGAAAGTATTGAGATTTTGAAAGGTATTAAGGATTATTACGAAAATTACCATTCTGTAAAAATTTCTGATGATATAATCGAACAGGCGGTAAGATTGTCGGAAAGATATATAACAGACAGATTTTTGCCTGACAAGGCTATTGACGTAATAGACGAAGCAGGTTCAAGAGTAAATCTTAAAAATAAGGCACTTTATGACGTTAAATTGTTGGAGGACAGACTTGATGTCATAGAGGAAGATATTGAAACGGCTACCGATGATGGCGATTTTGAAAAAATAGCCAACTTAAAAACAGAAAAACTTAAAGTTGAAAAAGACATTGAAACGGCTGAAAACGAGGCTAAAAAAGCAGAGATTACGTTTGACGATATTGCGGCTGTTATCGAGGGGTGGACGAAAATCCCCGTACATCGCTTGACGGAGGATGAATCTACAAAACTTCTTAATCTTGAATCGCGTATTCATGAGCGAGTTATCGGTCAGAATGAGGCTGTTGAGGCTGTTTCACGTGCGATAAGACGTGGCAGAGCCGATATTACTACAAGAAAACGTCCTGTATCGTTTATATTTGCAGGTCCGACAGGTGTCGGAAAAACAGAACTTGTTAAGACGATTGCGGAAGTTATGTTTGATAACGAAGAATCGCTTATCAGAATTGATATGTCGGAATATATGGAGAAACATTCGGTTTCAAAATTAATCGGCTCACCACCGGGATATGTCGGATATGATGATGCCGGTCAGCTTACAGAAAAGGTTAGAAGAAAGCCGTATTCCGTAATATTGCTTGACGAAATCGAAAAAGCACACCCTGAAGTATTTAATTTGTTCTTGCAAATTCTTGATGACGGACGTGTTGCGGACAGTCACGGTAAAATAGTTAATTTTGAAAATACCATTATTATAATGACAACAAATGCAGGCTCTGAATTTAAGTCGGCTGCGGCAGGGTTTAACTCGAATGATGAAGTTAAACTTGACGATAACGTGGATAAGAGTTTAAAACAGTTCTTTAAGCCTGAATTCCTTAACAGAATTGACGAAATTGTAACATTCAAACCGCTTACAAAGGAAAATCTAAGACAGATTATTGACCTATTACTAAAGGATATTCACGCAAAACTTGCGGAAAAAGACGCAAAACTTGTTGTTACCGATGAAGCGAAGGAACTTATCTTGGAAAAGGGTTACGATAAGCGATACGGTGCAAGACCGCTTAAGAGAGCAATCCAAAAACTTTTGGAGGATAAACTTTCAATCTTGTCGCTTACAGGTCAGATTACATCGGGCTGCGTAATCACTGCCGACAGAAAAGACAACGAAATCACACTTACGGCAGTTTCAAACTTGATAGAAAATTAGTATGATTTTCCTGTGATATTTTAAACCTAACTGCAAATAATATTTATGTGCCGCAGAGGCGGTATTAAATATTATTTTATGGAGGTAAAATATCATGGCATGTTGTAACGGTGAAAAGAACGAAAGTATTAAATGTACTGTAACGCAGTGTGCAAATCACTGTGATTCAGCAGATTATTGTTCACTTTCAAGTATTCAAGTGGGTACGCACGAGGCTAATCCTACAATGGTTGAATGTACAGACTGTAACTCATTTGAATTGAAGAAGTAATAAAAAATTTCAGAACCCTAAAAGGAACTGTAGAAAAATTATGTTTTTTCTACAGTCCCTTTGTTTATGGAGAAAATTATGGAGAATAAATTTAAGTATTCAAACGACAATAAAAGATATCATACATGGAACTATCATCTTCAGCAGAAATTCGGGGGTAAGGTGTTTAAGGTGGCGTTAAACGGCGGTTTTACGTGCCCGAATATCGACGGTAAAAAGGGCGTCGGAGGGTGTATATATTGTTCGTCAAGCGGCAGCGGTGATTTTGCCGGTGATCCGTCACATAATATTCTTACGCAGTTTGAGGAAGTCAAGGAGCGTATGCATAAAAAGTGGCACGAGGCTAAGTATATTCCGTATTTTCAGGCACATACAAATACATATGCACCTGCAAGCGTGTTGCGTGAAAGGTTTGAGCCTGTGCTGAAACAGGATAACGTGGTTGGGATAAGTATTGCGACGCGTGCAGATTGCCTTGAAGATGATGTGCTTGATTATTTGTCGGAATTGAATGAAAGAACATATCTTGTGACCGAACTCGGCTTGCAGACTGTTTTTGATGAAACGGGTGAAAAGATTAATCGCTGCCATACATATGCGGAGTTTTTGGACGGTTATAAAAAATTACAGGATAGAAATATAAATGTGTGCGTACATCTTATTGACGGCTTGCCGGGTGAAACGACAGATATGATGCTTGAAAGTGCAAAGGCGGTGGCGAAACTTAATCCGCATTGCGTGAAATTGCATTTACTGCACGTTTTGAAAAATACTCGCCTTGCAGATATGTACGCAAGAGGTGAGTTTGAACTTATGACGCTTGAAGATTACGTTGAAACGATAGTAAATCAGCTTGAAGTTTTTTCGGAAGAAACGGTAATACAAAGACTTACCGGTGACGGCGGTCGTGATTCACTTGTAGGTCCGCTGTGGAGTTTGAAGAAATTTGTAGTGCTTAATGAAATTGATAAACTTATGGTTAAACGCGATACATATCAAGGGGTTAAGTATGGTGAGTAGTAAAAAAGAGAAGTCAATGGCTTCTCTTTTTTGAATTTTGGGGCAGTGTAATACTGTCGTAGGGGCGACCATTGGTCGCCCGCGGTAGTGCTGAAAAGTGACGTCAAGGGTGCTGTTCCGCACGAAGCCACCACTCCGCCCTTTGGGCACCTCTCCTCAAGGAGAGGCATATAAGGCTCCCATCGAGGGGAGCTGTCGACAAAGTCGACTGAGGGGTGGCAAGATAAAAGCGTATTCTTTTTATTTTTGCACCGTATTGAAAAGATAGGGAAAATATGATAAAATACATACAACAAATAAGAATGGAGATTAGATATGCTTGCAGTTGAACGCAGAAACAGAATAGAGCAGATAATAAATAAAAACAAGAGTGTACTTGTGGTGGAACTTGCAAAACAGTTTGAGGTTACAACCGAAACAATTCGCGGTGACCTTGAAAAACTTGAAAAACAAGGCGTGCTTGTTCGTACATACGGCGGTGCAACGCTTGTTGATAACAGCGAAATCGAACTTGCAATAACGGAACGTGATACGGTGAATTATGAGGGTAAACAGCGTATCGGAAAATATGCGGCTGACCTTATAAAAGACGGTGAAACTATATTTCTTGACGCAAGTACATCGGCATGGCACTTGGCGAGATACATAAAAGGTAAACGTGGTATAACTGTTATTACAAATGCTGAAAAAATCGTGAATGAACTTTCAATGTGTGACCATATTCACGTTGTGTGCGTCGGTGGTGAACTGACGCCGAGAAATATGTCGTATATCGGACGTGTTGCGGAAAAAACAATAAAAGAAAATTATTATGCGAATAAGTGCTTTTTCTCATGCAGAGGTGTAACGCTTGGTCGTGGGCTTGTTGATTCGAGCGAGGGCGAGGCTGAAATAAAAAAAGCAATGCTTTCGTGTAGTGAATCGGCAATTTTCCTTTGCGATAAAAATAAAATCGGTAAAATAGGTGTTCCGAGAATTTCGGGCCTTGACGGTATAGATTGCTTTATTACAGACGCACAACTGACAGATGAATGGCAAGTGGCACTTGCCGAACAGGACGTTAAACTTGTGGAAGTGGAAAAGTAAAGCCACCCCTCAGTCAACCGGCATTGACAGCTCCCCTCAATGGAAGCCTATTAAAAGCCTCTCCTTGAGGAGAGGTGTCATGAAGTGACGGAGTGATGGCAAAGGAAAAAACAAAGGTGAAGCCACCCCTCAGT
>QTVU01000040.1 GCA_003460745.1 Firmicutes bacterium AM55-24TS | reverse complement strand
ATTATATACATATATATACTACAAATAGATATATACACACATAACGCGTATATACGCGTATAAGTATATGAAAACTGTTTTAGAGTTACCGCAGAAAGAACAGGTGAAAAATGATAGAAAAGGACATTGAAAAATATTTAGTAAGGCAAGTTAAGCAAATGGGAGGTTTGGCATTAAAATTTGTGTCGCCGAGTATGGCAGGTGTGCCGGATAGGATTGTTATGATTCCGAAAGGTGCGTTGTATTTCGTGGAACTGAAAAGACCGAGCGGTAAACCGAGAAGATTGCAGACTTCCGTACACAGACTTTTTGAAAAACTCGGTTTTCACGTTTATGTGATTGATACAAAGGATAAAGTTGACAAATTGTTAAGGGGTGAGAATTTTGAATTTTAGACCGCATAGGTACCAGCAGATTGCGTTGGACAAAATTATTTCTACACCGCGTGTCGGATTGTTCCTTGATATGGGACTTGGTAAAACGGTTGTAACGCTTACGGCGATTGACGAATTGATTTATAACTGTTACGAAATCGAAAAAGTGCTTGTCATAGCACCGCTTAGAGTGGCGGAAGATACTTGGAGTAGAGAGTGTGAAAAGTGGGACCACTTAAGGCATTTGAGAATATCGAAAATTCTCGGCACTCCGAGTCAAAGACGTAACGCACTTTTAAAGGACGCAGATATTTATATTATAAATCGTGAAAATGTTGCGTGGCTCACAAACGAATTGTCGAGCATAGGCAATGCGTGGGACTTTGATATGGTGGTTATTGATGAGCTGTCGAGCTTTAAGAGTTCAAAGTCGCAGAGATTTAAGGCACTGAAAAAATACATAACACTGTCTAAAAGAGTAGTCGGACTTACAGGCACACCTGCACCGAACGGACTTATTGATTTATGGAGTCAGATATATTTGCTTGACAGCGGCGAAAGACTCGGCAGAACGGTAAGCGGTTACAGGGAGAGATATTTTCTTCCCGATAAACGTAATCAGACCACGATTTTCAGTTACAAGCCGAAAGAGGAGTCCGAAAAGGCGATATATGATAAAATTTCGGATATATGCGTCAGTATGTCGGCAGAGGATTGGCTTGAAATGCCTGAAAGGATTGATACCGTTCAGCATATAAAGCTGTCAGATAAGGAGCTGAAACTGTACGAAGAATTTGAAAAGGAACAGTATTTGGAGTTCATAAACGGACAAGTTACCGCCGCAACCGCCGCCGCACTTACGAATAAACTTTTGCAGTTTTCAAACGGTGCAATGTATTTGGACGACGGAAGTTATAAGGTGACGAGCGATAAAAAACTTGAGGCGTTGGCGGAAATAGTCGATACCTCACAAGGTCAGCCGATTTTGTGCTTTTACAGCTATCGCCACGACTGCGAGAGAATACTTAGAAAGTTCAAGGGTGCAAAAAAGCTTGAAAGTGCTGATGATATAAGGGATTGGAATGACGGAAAAATACCGCTTTTACTGGCTCACCCCGCAGGTGCGGGACATGGACTCAATCTTCAAACAGGCGGTAATATAATAGTTTGGTTCGGTCTGACGTGGAGCTTGGAACTGTATCAGCAGGCAAATGCAAGATTGTATAGACAGGGACAGAAAAATTCTGTGATAATCCATCACCTTGTGACCGACGGAACAGTCGATAAACGTGTGCTTGACAGTTTGCAGGGTAAACGCGAGGTACAAGACGAATTGCTTGAAAGTTTGAAAGAAAAATACGGTGTATAAGGGGGAATTGATTTGACGATTAAAGAATGTAAAGAATGGCTTTCGAGAGCGAGAAAGACGGACGAGGAGATTAACGCACTGATTTTGGAGCAGGAGCGTGCTTTGACAAACGCAACAAGCACTGTGGCTCAGTCGGGCAGTGAAAAGGTGCAGACATCAAACGTGAATACTTCGGAGAATAAGTTCGTGAGTTATGCGGCATATTCCGAATTGATAGATAAACGCATTGACAGACTGTACGAGATTAAAAAAGAGATTTTGGAAAACGTGAATAAACTCGACGACGCAACACTTCGGACACTGTTAATTTTACGCTATTTGAATTTTCAAACATGGGAAATGATTGCTTGTAAAATGAATTACGGGTACAGACATATTTTGCGTTTGCACGGTAACGCACTGATTGAAATTAAGAATGTCATTGAATGTCACATTGAACCTGTGATATAGTATATCATGAAATAAGTAACATAAGCGGTGTATCATCGTGAGATGATGGGTGAATATCTCGTGTAATTGGTGGGAATGGAGATATAAAAAAATTATCAAAAAAAATGTTTGAAGTTGTAATATTATGGGTATATATCATACGAGGTGATGATATATGTCCCAAAAAGAAAAAAATTCGATAAAAGATATAACCGAAGATGATGAAGAAACTAATCTTTTTAGAGCCGAAATGATGAATTTTTATAAGAACAAGACCGAAGAAGAACTTTTAAATGAAAAGTATAGGTTAGAAAATAAAAAATGTATGAAAATGAAAAATAATGATCCGATGTATTACACTAATACAATATCAACTTTTTCGAGTTTATTAATATCCGTGACAGCTGCAATATTTACTTTTAACTCTTTAAGTGTAGCATTGTCAAAGGATATAAGCGAAGATATGAGATTTAATTCATATTTACTTGTTTGTATAATTATAATAAATATTCCAACTTGGATTCGTTTAGCCCGTAGTTACGGTAGTAAGATGGACAAATTATGTAAATGTAAGCAATGTAAAATAGCTTTAATGTGCATAGACGATATACTTAATGAGCGGCAATTTCAAACGGTAGAATGTAATGATAAAGTTAAAAGATATTACATAGAAGTGAGAGATAGAAAATAGAAATTCAAAACACACCTAATTGGGTGTGTTTTTCTATACCCAAAAACAGGAGGTGAAATTCATGGCAAGACCGAGAAAGATTACGAAAGAGACAGTCCAAAAACTCGAAGAGGGATTTTTAATGGGGTTAAGTGACCGAGAGGCTTGTATTTATGCGGATATAGCGGTAAGCACGTTATACGATTACTGCAAGAAACACAAGGAGTTTTCGGAGCGAAAAGAGCTACTAAAAGACAATATCAAAATGAAGTCGAAATTAAACGTTGCACACGGGATAAAAAAAGGTGATATTAATTTGTCGTTATGGTATCTTGAACGCAAATGCAAAGATGAATTTTCACCGAAACAGGAAATAACGCACAGTGGCACAATGGACATAAACAATCCTATGGCAAATCTTACGACTGACGAATTAAGGAAGTTGATAGGTGATGGATAAAAACTTAATAATGCTTGAGGCGAAGAAAGAACTTGCACGACGCGAGTTCTTTTATTTTTGCCATTTAACCGCACCGTTATTCTACAAGCCGGAGCGAGAATTTCTTGTCAGACTATGCAATGAAATGCAATCGTTTTACGAAAGTGACGAAAACGCATTGATTATCAATTTACCGCCGCGTCACGGCAAGAGCCGTACTGCGTCAATGTTTGTCGAATGGGTGCTCGGCAGAAATCAAAGCGAAAAAATAATGACCGGCTCATACAATGAAACATTATCAACCACCTTTTCAAAAGCGGTGCGTAATGCGATACAGGAGGAAAAAGCCGATACGGAAAAGATTATTTACAGTGACATATTTCCGAATGTGAAAATAAAGCAAGGCGACGGAGCGATGAACTTATGGAGCCTTGAGGGCGGTTACAACAACTATCTTGCCACATCGCCGTCCGGTACTGCGACAGGTTTCGGAGCGAGTTTACTTATAATCGACGACCTTATCAAAAATGCCGAGGAGGCATACAACGAAACAGTCAAAGAAAAGCATTGGGAATGGTTTACGAACACAATGCTTTCACGACTTGAAGAAAAAGGCAAGATAATCATTATAATGACACGGTGGGCTTCGGGCGACCTTGCGGGACGTGCGATTGAGTATTTCAGCGACAACAACATATCTCACAGAGTAATCACGATGAAAGCCGTTTGTGATGACGGCAATATGCTATGTGATGAAATCTTGTCACGGAGCAGTTACGACTTAAAGATTAAGGCAATGGGTGCGGACATAGCAAGTGCGAATTATCAGCAAGAGCCGATTGATTTGCAAGGCAAACTCTACACAACGCTTAAAACATACGACAGCTTACCGCCGATTACGCAAATACAATCATATTGCGATACCGCCGATACAGGTGCGGACTATCTCTGCAACATAATATACGGTATATACGGCAAAGAAGTATACGTCATAGACGTGTATTATACCGACGAGCCTATGGAGGTTACAGAGGGTGAAACGGCACGTAGATTATACGAGAACAACGTCAACCTTGCAAAGATTGAAAGCAATAACGGCGGACGTTCGTTCGCAAGACGTGTGCGTGAAATCCTTGCCGAAAAATACGGCAGTAATTTTACAACGGTGAAATGGTTTCACCAAAGCAATAACAAAGAGGCACGAATATTATCCAACAGCACTTGGGTAATGGAGCATATATATTTTCCTTGCGACTGGCACATACGTTTTCCCGAATACTATAAGGCGATGACGACATATCAGCGTGAGGGCAAGAACAAGCACGACGACGCACCCGACGCAACAACAGGTATTGCAGAGATGATGAACAGGAAAAAAGGCGGACTGTCAATTTTAAAGTAGGTGATAAAATTGGATTTGGAAACAGTAAAGAAACTGATAAAGAAATATATACCCGGACACGAAAGTTTTATATCAAGAGTGCAGACGGCGGAACGATATTATCTGAACGATAATGACATTCTGCATATGACGCACAGTGACGGCGAAAAACCTTTGAGGAATGCGGACAACAGAATACCGTCTAATTTTCACGGATTGCTTGTAGACCAAAAATCGGCATATATGTTTACATCGCCGCCGTTATTTGACGTTGGGAATAAATCGGCGAATGAGAAAATAAGCAATATACTCGGCAGTCGATACACGAAAATATGTTCAAGACTTGCAATAAATGCGTCAAATGCGGGTGTGGGTTGGATTCACTACTGGGATAATGACGGATTTAAGTACGACGTTATAGACAGCAAGCAAGTTATACCGATATGGAGTGATACTTTGGAACACGAACTTACGGCGTGTTTCAGAACATATCAAGAGCTTGACGATAACGGTGACACTTATCATGTTTATGAGTATTGGACAGATAAGGAATGCAGTGTATTCCGTAAGAAGATTGGCGACGGTCTTGAACGGCTTGAAATGTATAATATGTTCAACGTGTACGACGTTGAAACAAACGGAACTGTATGTAACGTGTACAGTCATAACTTCGGACGTGTACCGTTTGTTCCGTTTTTCAATAACGGCTTTCATCGTGATGACCTTACACCGATAAAAGGACTTATTGATACATATGACAAGACATACAGCGGTTTTATAAACGACCTTGAAGATATACAGGAGATTATATTCGTGCTTAGCGGATATGAGGGCGAGAGCCTTTCGGAGTTTTTGACACAGCTCAAGAAGTACAAGACTATTAAGCTTGATTCGGAGGACGGAGCAAGCGGAGGGCTTTCAACTTTGACGATTGATATTCCGGTTGAGGCAAGAGAGAAAATGCTCCAAATGACACGCAAGAGTATTTTTGAACAAGGCAAGGGCATTGATCCCGATCCGCAGAACTTCGGTAATTCATCGGGTACGGCATTGAAATATTTGTATTCACTGCTTGAACTCAAAGCCGGTATGGCAGAAATGGAGTTTAGGAGTGGGTTTGAAGAACTCATCAAAGCGATATGCGATTACAGCGGTATCGCTTGTGAAAATGTCACGCAGACGTGGACAAGGACAAGCGTTTCAAACGACACCGAACTTGCGGATATAGCACAAAAAAGCGTTGGTGTTATATCTCAACGCACGATTATCGAACGTCATCCGTTTGTTGAGGACGCAGATAAGGAAATGGAGAGAATTGCGGAAGAAAAGGACGACAGTGACGATATAATGGGTGGACATAATGAACGAGTATTGGAAGAAGAGGAACAGTGAGCTTTTAAAAATCCACGCACAGAAAGCCGATGATATAGAACGCGAACTTATAAAAGAGTATGAACGGTCCTTAAACGGCATAAAAAAAGAGATTGAAACGTTTTACGCAAGGTATGCGGGTGAAAACGGTATCAATATGGCAGAGGCACGAAAGCAGTTAAGTCGTGAAGAACTTAAAGGCTTTAAGATGTCGCTTGAGGAGTTTAGGGAAAAGGCACTCGATAACGCAGACGGCAAGTGGACGACAATGCTTGATAATGAGTATATGCGTTCAAGGGTAAGCCGTTTGGAGGCACTCAAATATCAAATGCGCGGAGAAGTCGAACTCTTGAAGCAAAAACAGGAGGATAAATTTTCAACGTCACTTGAAAAGGCGTACAGTGATACATATTATACAACACATAAACATATAGCCGATTCGCTTGACAGTGACGTAAATTTTGCTAAGTTTGACAGTGAAACCGTACGAAACGCAGTGTATGAAAAGTGGCTTGACGGAAGTAACTTCTCTGACCGAATATGGAACGATAAGCAGAAACTTTTAAGAGAACTTAATACAAATCTTGTACAGGGCATAACAAGGGGCGACAGTCCCGATAAAATGATTAAAAATATTTCTGCAAGAATGAATGTTTCAAAAAGCCGTGCCGCCGCATTGTATCAGACGGAATATACGCATATTATGGTTGACGCAAGATTGCAGTCGCTAAAGGACGCAGGCTTTGAAGAATACGAGATTGACGAGAATTTGGACAGTGATATTTGCAGTGAATGTGCAAGTATGCACGGTAAGCATTTTAAACTTTCCGAGTATCAACAAGGTATAACCGCTCCGCCGTTTCATACCCGTTGCAGAGGTACAATAACGGCATATTTTGCGGAAGATGAAAAACAAGATGACGATGCGGAAACACAACAAGATGACATTGATTATATGTCAAAGGCATTTGGCGGTGACAGAAATCCGAAAATCGGCACCGAAGTTAAACAAGCCGAAATAAGTATGAATAACGGTACAACGGAGAAAATCAAACTAAATCCGATTACAAACAGTCAGTTTGAAATGTTTGTTGATGATACGAATATTGCGAATAAAAAAGCAATTAAACTTGCCGAACGTAGTTTGAGTATTATACAGAAAACGATTGACGGAAAGGTAGAAATGCCAAAAGTAGCGATAGTTGATTTTGATTTGAATAATTTTGAACCGACTGCTATTGCGGGTTACGACAAACGCACGGATATAATGTACATAAACGGTAAATATATGACTGTTAAAGACATTATCAAGTATGTAAATGAACAAATGGGAATGTTTGCAAACAAAACAGAATTTGCACCATATTTACACGAGATAGGACACAAATATTTTGAAAATTGTGTAATTTCTATTGCCAAAAAGCATAATTTGAGTTATAATCAAAGTATAAATTTGATTAAGTCTAAAACGTCTGAATGTTTAAAGAGTTACTTGGAAAGCAATCCGAACTGTATAGAAAAACAAATTAGCGAGTATGCGAGTTTGAAGTATGGAAAGGGCAAGATACAAGAGTTATATGCGGAGTGCTTTTCAATAGTCGGTAATGATAATGAGTTGAAAAATTTATTGATTAATGTTATAAAGAGTTTGATGTAGAGAGGTGTTTGACATGATGTGGAATCCGTCTAAGGAAACAGCTGAATTGCTGAAAAAAGCTAATGAAGCTTATGAGGCAGGAGATTTAGAAGAATATAAAAGATTGCATGCCGAATTTACGGAACTATTTTCAAAAGAAATAGAAGAACACGAGAAGAATATGCCGAGTAGTTTTTGCTGATACAATAATATAAAAGCACGTCTTTGGGCGTGCTTTTTTGATACCAAAAAAGGAGAGTGGAACAAGTGAATATACGAGGTTTACCGCCTTAGCACCTATGAAACGGTGCTTTTTTTATACTCTTTTTTCAAGTGTTGCAGAGAATAAAGAACAATGCTTTTTTTACAGGAACGCACCTGAATAAAAAATTAATTTAAGGAGAGATAATAATGGAATGGTTAAAGGCAATATTGGAAAAGGCAAAGATTGAGGACGGCAAGTTGGATATTGACGGAGTGATGTCGACTGTAAACTCTGAATTTCCGAAGTATGCAGTACCGAAAAATGTTTTCAATGACAAAGTTACAGAGCTTAAAACGGCGAACAAAACCATTGATGACCTTAAGCAATCCAATGCCGACAATGAGGAATTGCAGAAGAAAATCACAGAGTATGAGGGAGAGATTGAAACGCTCAAGACAAATGCGTTGAACATCGCTAAGACGTTTGCCTTAAAGGAACAGCTTGCAAAAGCAGGTGTGACAGATACAGATTATCTTATTTACAAGCAAGGCGGAATTGACAAGTTTACATTCGACAAAGACGGCAAGCCTGTCGGTGTGGACGATATTCTTAAACCGCTTAGGGAGGATAAGACGTACTCACACCTTTTTGCCGAAAAAGGAGGAGCATATACACCAAAAGGCGGAGGCGGAAGTTCAGACGTAAATCCTTGGGCAAAGGACACATTCAATCTTACCAAACAGGGAGAAATTTATAAAAACGATCCTGCTAAAGCAAAAGTATTAATGCAAGAGGCAGGAATAACAGGAGGAATTTAATATGGGAACAACATTATCAGATATTATCGTACCGGAACTGTTTAATCCGTACGTTATTCAAAAGACACTTGAAAAATCGGCACTTGTACAAAGCGGTATAGTGCAGAATGACGCAGAGTTTGACAAGCTTGCGTCACAGGCAAGTCCGCTTGTGAATATGCCGTTTTTCTCTGACCTAACAGGTGAATCGGAAACTGTTATCGAGGGCGACGACCTTACAGCCGATAAAATCAGCAGTAAGAAAGACGTTGCGGTGATTTTAAGACGTGCGAAGATGTGGAGTGCCACAGACCTTTCTGCCGCAATGTCGGGAGCTGATCCTATGGCGGCGATTGCAAGCCTTGTATCTGACTTTTGGGTAAGAGATTTACAAAAGGAACTTATCGCAGTGCTTAAAGGTATCTTCGGCACAATTCCGGCAGTCTCCGACGGTTCGCCTAAAGAGGCTGAAACAAGACTTGCGTCAAACATTCTTGATATGTCAAGCGCAAGCGGTAACGGTGCAAAATGGAGCGGAAGTGCTTTTATTGACGCACAACAGCTTTTAGGCGACAACAAAGCGGAACTTACCGCCGTTGTTATGCACAGTGCAGTTGAGGCGGCACTCAGAAAGCAAGACCTTATTGACGTAATTCAGCCGTCGGGGGCAAATCCGTTCAGTACATATATGGGTAAGAGAGTTATTATTGACGACGGCTGTCCTGTAACAGGTTCTGGTTCGAGTCAAGTATTTTCAACATATCTTTTCGGCAACGGTGCGATTGCTCTCGGCAACGGTACACCGGAAAAGTTTGTTGCAACAGAAACAGACAGAGATAAGAAAAAGGGCAGCGGTGTTGATTATCTTATCAATCGTAAGACGTATATTCTTCACCCACGCGGTGTTAAGTTTACGGACGCCGATGTCGCAAATACGGAAGGTCCTACGCGTACGGAACTTGCCAACGCAAAAAACTGGACACCCGTATATGACCCTAAGCAGATTAGAATTGTCGAAATGCGTCACAAGATTTGATGAGGTGACTTATGGACGAGTATATAACTGTTTTTACGGATATGTACGGCATAAGCGAAGATGACAGAGGAAAAGCCGAAAGGTGTATTGAAAGCACAATCGAATATATCAAGAATTATTGCCATATTGACAGTATTCCCGATGATTTAAAGCATACCGTTATTCTTATGGCGGCGGACTTGTTCCGCTATGATGTGTCGTCATCATCGGGACAGTACGACAATGTCACGTCAATCAAAGAGGGCGATGTTACCGTATCGTACGGCAGTAATTCAAGCAGTATGTCGAGCGTGTTTAAAGACTACAAAGCAAGGCTTGCACGTTTCAGAAAGTTGGTGTGGTAATGAATATTGTAAGACAGGCTATTGAAAGATTGTATAAAGGCTTGTGTTCGGTTAGAGTCAAGGTTTCAAGCGTGAATAAAGAAACAGGCGAAACAGTATTTACCGAAAAGGTTGTTTTAACCGAACAGCCTTGCCGACTTTCTTTTTCAAGCCGAAACTCATCGGCGAAAGATGACGGATACAACACCGTTTCACAATCGGTTGTACTTTTTATTGCACCGGAGGTTGAAATACCGTCGGGCAGTAAAATAACCGTTACACAAAACGGAAAAACAACTGACTATTGCCGTAGCGGTGAAAGTGCGGTTTATACATCGCACCAAGAAATTGCACTGGAATTATTCGAGGATTATGCGTAATGAATGAGATTGATTTTTCACAGCTTGAGAAATTACAAAAGCAAATGGAAAGTGTGGATTACACCAAAGCTTGTGTATCCGCTATGAATGAGATTTCTCAAAGAGCACTTAAATACATAAGTAACGTAACAAAGCCGGGGCATTACAAAAACGGTAAAACGGGCGGTACACTTAAAAAGAGTTGGCAAGCAGAAAGAACAACTGTAAGCGGAAGTACGGTAAAAGGCGGAATATATACCGCACTTGAATATGCTCCTTATGTAGAGTTCGGACACCGTACAAGGCTCGGAAAGGGTACGTCCCCGAAGTACAAGCCTAAGAAAAACGGCAAAAAGTGGGTTGAGGGTAAAAAGTATCTTAACACCGTAGTACCGAAAGTTGAAAGGGATGCACCTAAAATACTTATGCAGAAAATGGAGGAAGTATTGAAATGACATCAAAAATAAAAAATGCAGTGACGAAAGCTATTCATAACCTGTTTGGCGATGATTATGCGGTATATACGGCATACACCGAACAAGGATTTTCAGAGCCTTGCTTTATCGTTGAAATGTTTCCGCTTAACGTACAGTCGACAAATTCATTTTTGGACGATGAAACGCAGACGGTAAGAATAAGATATGTTCCGAAAGATATAAGTCAAGATGAATTTATTGATGTGGCTGAAAAATTAAGAAATTTGTTTTTATACAATCCGCTTGTATTGTCCGATGGTATGCGTATAAGAAGTTTTAGTATAGATTTTTCTTTGGAAAACTACACACTTGTGACGGAGCTTGTATACAATTACACCATTAAGGTGAGAAACGAAAGTACATACGATAAGGCAGAAGATTTGATATTAGGAGGAGATTTATAATGGGTTTACCTGAAATAAATATAGTGTTTCAGTCCAAAGCTGAAACGGCAATTAAACGAAGTGCAAACGGCATTGTTGCACTGATTTTGCGTGACGCAACCAAAGGTGATATTACATCATATTCGTATACAAATGAGAGTGAAGTTGTAAAATCTCATTGGACAACCGCAAATTATGATTACATAAGCAAGACGTTCCTCGGCGGACCGCAAAGGGTTATTGTTGAGAGAATAGGTGCGGAAGATACCTATGACGACGCGCTTGCACGATTAAAAAATAAAAAGTGGAATTACCTTGCAATACCGTCGCTTGCCGATAACGAAAAAGATATTGCGGATTGGATTATTGCACAGAGAAGTGCGAAAAAGACATTTAAAGCCGTACTTCCGTATGCGGCGAATAATGAGGGTATTATAAACTTCGCAACCAATGATATAAAAGTCGGTACAAAGGTTTATACCACTGCCGAATACTGTTGCCGTATCGCAGGACTTTTGGCAGGATTGCCTATGACAGAGGGTGCAACGTATCAAACTCTTGCGGAGGTTGAAAGCATAACGGAAAGTACAACTCCGGATGATGATATTGACGGCGGTAAGTTTATACTTATCAATGACGGCGAAAAGGTTAAAGTCGGCAGAGGTGTCAATTCGCTTGTAACATTGTCGGGCGATAAGACGGAGGATATGAAGAAAATCAAGATTATAGACAGTCTTGACCTCATAAGAGATGATATAAAAGCATCGTTTGAGGAAAATTATATTAATGTTGTAAACAGTCACGAAAATAAAATGTTGTTTATCGGTGCGGTTAATCAGTATTTTAAGTCGTTGCAGTCACAGGGCGTATTGTATGACGGTGCCGATTGCAGAGCTATATTGACGTTCAGTCGCAACGTGAATGGCTTGCTCAAAAATATGACGTGTCGGATTGGACAGACAGTGAGGTCGAAGTGGCAAATACGGGAAGTATCATATTTGCGGGTGCGGATATTACAATACAGGATTGTATTGAGGACTTGAGTTTTAAAATAGGATTGGAGTGATAGATAATGGCTGAAAGTGTTAAACCGAGAGGCAATCAACTTTGTTCCGGTACATTCGGTAAACTTTGGATTGACGGAAGTCTTGCCTATGAAGTGTATAAGTTTGAGGCAAAGGAAAAGACAAATCGTGAGAGTGTAAGTTTTGCCGGCGATACAACGAACGATTCAAAGCTTATGGGCGTTGACTATGAATTTTCATATACCGTACGAAAAGTATATTCAAGGGGTAAAGAAATAGCTGACGGACATAAAAAAGGTAAAGATACAAGACATACGTTGGTGGCAAGACTTGAAGATCCTGATAACGGCGGTTATGAAACAATTCAACTTGATAATTGTTGGTATAATGATGTGTCACTTATGAATTTTGAAAACGGTAAGATAGTTGAGGATGAATTTGGCGGTGGTTTTACCGACTATGACCTTACAACTACAATGAATGCGTAATAACGGAGGTAAAAGATTATGGATAAGAATACAAAAATTACTCTTGCGGAACTTATTAAACGTAAAGAACAAGTGCTTGAGGCAAAGAAAAGTCCGAAGAAAGCAAGGATATATGTAAAAAGTCTTGACGGTGAGATTATTATAAAAGCACCAACCAAATCACTTGCGACAGAGGCGGCGGAAATGGAGAACGACGGCGACGCTCATCTTGTGTATGAATGTGTTGCCGAGCCGGATTTACATTCAAAGGAACTTCAAGACGCATACGGCTGTACATATCCCGAAGAAATTGTTGAAAAACTCTTCGATGCGGGCGAAATCACACCTATCGCGATGGAGTGTATGAAACTTGCGGGATATGTCAATAGTGTAAAACTTGTTGAAGAAGTAAAAAACTGATAGAGGCAGATGATGAACTCTATATGATACATCATTATCTGCAAAGAGGAATATTGCCCGAAAAGGTGCTTGCAAGACCCGAAATTGAAAAAGTATTTTTTCTTGCAAGTGCCAAAAAGGCAAATGATGACGAGTACGCAAAGTGGAAGGCATTGGGAGGTGAATAGTTTTGCAGAATAAAAGTTCGATAGTTCTGAATATGAACCTTAATGCGAGTGGATTTGCCCGAGGGATAAAAAGTGTAATCGGCAGTGTCAAAAATATGAATGAGTCGATGAAAGACGCAACGAACAGCGCCTCAAAGATGTCTTCTGTAATGAAAGGTATAGGGAGCAGTGCCATAAAAGTCGGAAAAGGTTTAGCGGTGGCAGGAGCGGCCGCCGCGACTGCCGTTACTGCATTGGTTTCAAAGTCTGTCGGTGCATTTGCTGATTATGAACAACTTACGGGCGGTGTAGAAACGTTGTTCGGAGCAGGCGGAAGAAGTGTTGAGGAATATGCACAGAGTGTCGGTAAAAGTGTTTCTGATATTCAAGGGAAATACGACAGTTTGATGAGTGCGCAAAATGTTGTATTAGAAAATGCAAATAAGGCATATATGACTGCCGGAATGTCGGCGAATGAATATATGGATACTGTTACGGGATTTTCAGCGTCATTAATATCAAGCTTAGGCGGAGATACAAACAAGGCGGCGGATTACGCAAATTCGGCATTGGTTGATATGTCCGATAATGCAAATAAAATGGGTACGGATATGGAGTCCATAAAAAATGCGTATCAGGGATTTGCAAAACAGAATTATACTATGCTTGACAACTTGAAGTTAGGTTACGGCGGTACACAAGAGGAAATGAAACGACTTCTCAGTGACGCAGAAAAGCTTACGGGACAGAGGTACAACATTTCATCATTTGCCGATATTACACAGGCTATTCACGCAATTCAAACTCAAATGGATATTACCGGCACAACCGCAAAAGAGGCAAGCACGACAATAAGCGGATCGTGGGGGTCACTGAAAGCTGCATTTCAAAACGTGTTGGTGGGACTGACAACAGGCGAAGATATGTTTGACCAAAGTTTAGACGCATTGATTAATACAGCCGTAACATTCGGGCAGAATATTATACCCGCCATTAAAGGTGCTTTGAGTGGTGTCGGCTATTTAATTGAGGGGTTGGCACCGGTAATCGGCGAAACAATTCCACCGTTAATTAATGACCTCGCTCCTACATTGGCAAACAGTGCCGTATCGCTTATATCGTCTTTGGTAAATGGTCTGACACAGAACGCAACGCAATTTTCAGAGTGCTTGAGCAATATAATTATTGTAGCGGTCGCCGGTATTTCAACCGTAGTGCCACAGTTATTAGATGTGGCGTCAAAAATAGTCAGCAATTTAATGCAAGGATTAACTAATTCTATGCCTCAAATTGTGAACGGAGCAGTAACTTTGATAGAGGGGTTAGTCAATGGATTAGTGAACAACATACCATTGCTTATTATGGGAGCCGTTCAGCTTGTTGCGTCATTAGCAAACGGTTTGATAGCAAATTTACCGAGAATAATAGATGCAGGTGTAAATCTGATAACAGGAATTGTTAGCGCGTCATATTCGATGATGCCCCAAATTATACAAAACGGAATGCAGTTGGTCGTAAACTTAGCAGTCGGACTTGTACGGGCAATTCCGCAGTTGATAGCGGCTTTACCGCGAATAACGGGTGCAATCGTAAAAGAATTTAAGTCTGTTAATTGGTTTGATTTGGGTTTGCAGTTGATAAAGTCAATTTGGGAAGGTATCAAATCAATCGGAAGCGAGATGTGGAACGGAGTCAAAGAAAAAACGTCAGAATTATGGGGCGGTGTTAAAAATGTTGTATCGGAAAAACTGAACAACATAAAAAGTGCCTATGACGCGCACGGCGGGGGACTGAAAGGTGCTACATTTGCGGCAATAGAGGGTGTCAAGGAATACTACAGGACAGGCTATGACGCAATTAATCAATTAACAGGCGGTAAGCTCGGCGAGGTTGTCAATGCAGTCGGTGAAAAGATGGAAGTCGTAAAAGGTAAATTCAGCGAAGCGTTTGGCAATGTGAAAAACACCGTAATGACTATTTTTGAAAACATTAAAAATGGTATTACTGAAAAAATCAGTGCGGCGGTGAACAAAGTCAAGGAGATATTCGGCAGTATTGCCGACAAGGTATCGGACGTTTGGGGTAAGATTAAAGGAATTATCAAAGCGCCTAAGATTGTACAAAAAGGTACGGTAAGTATAGCCGGTGTCAGTACACCGATTCCGAAACTTGGACTTGAATGGAATGCAAAAGGCGGTATTATGACACGTCCGACAGCGTTCGGATATGCAAACGGAAAAGTCCAAATGGGCGGAGAGGCAGGAGCAGAGGCGATACTTCCGCTTAGAACATTTTGGAATAATTTAAGTCAATACATAGCCGAAAGCAACAAAGGCGGCAATACTATAACGAATGAAATTAAGATAGTTATAAATGCCGACAACAAAACCGCCGATGAAATCGCCGACGACGTTATAAACGTAATAGTTCCTAAAATTCAAAAATGTATGGCAAATATGTAGGGAGGCAAAATGTTAGATTTTTATTTAAGTATAAACAACAGTGAAGAAGTTATACATATTCCCGTCACGCCGTCCGAATTTACCGTATCGAGTTCACAAGGTACGGAAACTTTTGAAACGGCAAATTACGGTTGGATAAAAATTATCGGAAATCCCGAACTTAAAACTGTATCGTGGAGCAGTTTCTTACCGATGACCGACTATCCGTATTTAAGGGACAGAAGTATGAAAGGGCAGGAATACGCAGACAAGATTGAAAATTGGCGTAAGCGTAAACTTCCGATAAGGCTTGTCATTACTTCCACGGGTATTTGCAATGTTGATATAAATACAGCGGCGGCAATAGATAAGTTTGATTACAGCGTAGGTACAGGCGGTGATTTGAATTATTCAATCGAGCTTGGAGAAGTAAATCTTTTAAACGATGTACAGGAGGGGTTGACAGTGGCGCAGTATGATGAAATAATGGCGAGAATTGATAATATAGAAGAAAGGCTTAGCAGTGTTGAAAACACAATGATATATAACTATATGGACGATAATATGCCGTCTTGGGCTAAACCGACTATTCAAAAGTTGATGGACAGAGGTATTATAAGCGGTACAGACGATAACGAACTCGGTCTTACAATGGATATTATTCGTACACTTGTTATTATTGACAAAACAGACGGATTTGAAAATTATACGGTTGACATTATGCCGTCATGGGCAGAGGCGACTATTGAAAAGGTAAAAAGAAAAGGCTATCTAAACGGTGACGGCGAGGACGGATACGGTTTGACAAAGAGTATGATACGTTTGCTTGTTATTATGGATAATGCAGGTTGTTTCGGTGATTAAAAATGTTGCAATATTTTCCTTTTGTAATATAATAAAACAAAAGACAAATTAAAAATTTCAAATAAGGCTTAGAAAGTACATCGAATTTCGATGTACTTTTTTGTATGCCGAAAAGGAGGTTTATATGGGTGTAATTGATAATGCAGTTCAATGGGCGACAGATATTGCAAATGACGACAGTCATTGGTACAGTCAAGACGTGAGATGGGGACCGCATTATGATTGTTCTTCTTTTGTTATAACGGCATATCAAAATGTAGGAGTGCCTGTTAAAGATAATGGTGCTACATATACGGGGGATATGTATAACGTTTTTATTTCGTGTGGATTTAAAGACGTAACGTCGTCCTGTAATCTGTCAAACGGAGCAGGTATGTTAAAAGGTGATGTACTTTTAAATAAAGCAGACCATACCGCTTTGGTACAGGCGGACGGCGGAACAACCGTTGAGGCAAGAGGAACATCATTCGGTATTGTTACCAACGTGCCTTACAGAAATTATCCGTGGGATTGTGTACTCAGATATACCAAAGACGGAGGCGGTTATATTGCAAACTGGGTTGAGAGAGAAATACCGAACATCGGAAAGTCGCTCGCAACTAAATCATATATGGCATACCAAACATATACGAACAGTCAAGCAAGCGGATATAAATACTTGTGGGGCAGTGACAGCAGTACGTCAAACGGCGGATTGCGAAAGTACAAAGATTTTATTTGTATGGCACTCGGTTCGTATTACGGACCGGACGGCACGTTTGTTAAGATTGAATTTGACGACGGTAAAGTGATATACGCAGTCAAAGGTGACGAAAAGAAAGATAGCGAAACCGACAGCCGACATATGTATCACACAGGCAGTGACGCAAATATGACGGAGTTTATCATTGACGGAAATGTTGTGACAGGCAATGAAAAATTCACATCTGCATTAGAGGCTGAAGGGATTAACCGCTCTGCCCGTGTTGTGAGAATTTGGACAAGCGATACAGAGCCGACATACGGAAGTACAGGAAGTACATCCGGTGAAAAAGAATATCATTTTGCGGATACCAACGAAAAAATACCTATCCACAATTCGATTTTCAAACAAGCACCTATGCTGTTAGACGGTGCTTTGAAAGTAGTGGTAAATGATACAGACGTATCAAAGCATATAGGAGATATATCGTGGACAAATACAAAAAATACACTTGCGACAACGATGTCTTTCAGCACTCCGAAACCTAAAGAAATGAAGTATATGAATATATACATACCAAAAATGGGTGATATTATGAGGTACAGCGGAGGAGATAAAGAAGATTTCAGAGGTGTAATAATCGAGGTTGACGACGGAGCAATGTATGAAAACAAATATACTGCCGTTGATGTAGGGTGGTATCTGAACAAAACTACCGACACATATCAGTTTACATCTATGCGAGCCGATGACTGCATAAAGAAAATATGCAACGATTTATACATTCCGATTGTGCTTATTCCCGAATTGAGTACGCTTATAACGCAAATATATATCGACAAGCCCGTATCGGACGTTATCAAGGATATTCTTGATAAGTGCGGAAACGGGTATAACTTTGACTTTGTACCCGACGGTATGCGTATATATTTGTGCAGTGATAAGGTGGTCGAGCCGAAGTTTAGAATATCGCCGAATACCGAACTCAAAAACTCAGTACAGTATATGGGTAATATTGAGCATAAAGGCAGTATTGAGAATATGAAGAACAGTGTTAAGGTGATAACAGATACGGACGTTATGACTACTCTGAAAGCCGAGGAGAGTATATCAAAATACGGCTTTCTACAAGAAGTGGTAAAAATGAATGACGGAAATAATGCATCGGACTTGGCAAAGAAAAATCTTGGCGAGCTGAATAAGGAAGATGAAACGTATTCCGGTGAAATAATCGAGGAGCTGACAAGCTATACACGGGCCGGAAGTACGATAGAAAAAGACGGTGTTAAATATGTGATTACAAGCAGTCAGCACAGTATAAAAAACGGTGTTCACTACAATAAAATTGATATGGAGAGATTAGTATGAAAAACGGAGTCGAAACACTTGCAAAGATGTTTAAGGACCGTGAAAACGCAACGAGTGATTTTGTCGTATTCGGTAAAATAATTGAGCTACCGAACCTTAAAATACAATTCACCTCTAAAATAATTCTGACTAAGGACCATATAAAAAGTCTTATTGATTTATACAAACAGGATATTGACGGACGATATGTTTATAAAGGCAGAGAAGTTGCAATGATTCCGTACAGAGGCAATAACAGATATTTGGTGTTGGGGGTGACGGAGAATGGCTGATTACACAAAAACAGAACCTGCATTTGATTTTCAAAAGGGCGATTTTATTATTATAAACGGTCGTCCGAAAATGACGGTCGGCAGGGAACGTATAAAAAATTGGGTGCAAAAAATACTCAATACGCAAAAGGGCAGATATAAAATTTATAACGGTACAGGATACGGTATAAATATAGAAGATACTTTTGTCGGAAAGAATTACAATCGTGACTACATCCGTTCGGAAGTCAAGCGTGAGATAACCGAAATGCTTACCGCAAATGAAGATATAGTGAGTATTGATAACTTTAATATGGAAGTAGACGGCTCACTGCTTACAGTATCTTTTACCGTAAACAGCGTGTACGGCGATATAAATGACGTTAAGGGGGCGATATAATGGCTGAAACTATTGATACAATACTTGAACGTATGCTTTTGCAGATACCGTCAAGATATGATACGTCATCGGGAACTTATACATACGATATAGAAAAATCAACGGCAACGGAGTTTGAGAATGTTTATGATATTATATCATCTCTTGACTCCTATTTTTATGCGTCAACCGCTACGGGTAAGTATCTTGATATGCGTGTAGGTGAGTTTGGATTGGAACGCAAAGAGGCAAGCTATGCAACAGGCTGTGTGACTGTAAGCGGTAACGTCGGAGCAAAAGTGTCTGTCGGTGAAAAGGTGGCGGCAGGTAATGTTATATTTAATATAACCGAAAATGCGATTATACCAAACGACGGAAGTGTAACGGTACGAATTGTGTGTGACAGCGCCGGAGTAAAAGGCAATGTTGAAAAAGGGAAAATAAACAGATTTCCGGTTACGATTCAAGGACTTATATCCGTAACAAATGAAATTTCAACCACAGGAGGCAGTGACAAAGAAAGTGATGTTGAACTGCGAAAGCGTTTTACCGAATATGTTTCGCATCCTATAACAAGCGGAAATAAGTGGCAGTATATCTCTTGGGCAAAATCAGTTGACGGAGTGGGTGACGCAAAATGCTTGCCGTTGTGGAACGGAGCAGGAACGGTTAAAGTGATAATCGTTGACAGTGAAAAACAACTTGCCGGAAGTGAGCTTATAAATAAGGTACAGAGTTATATAGATGAACAATGCCCGATAGGTGCAGATGTGACCGTTACCACTGCAACGGCAGTAAGTATAAATGTTACGTTTTCGGCAGATGTGGACGAAAGCACGATTGAAAGTATTAAATCGAATATCAGAAGTTATTTGCGTGATGTGTCTTTTGCAAACGGATATGTGTCATATGCAAAAATAGGTCAAACCATATTGAATACAGACGGTGTTGATGATTATTCAAATTTGAAAATCAATTCAAAAACAGAAAATATCGCAATATCCGAAACTGAAATTGCTGTTCTTGGGGGTGTTGCCGTTGGCTGATGTAGGACAGAATTTACCGTCGTACTATAAAAAGTCACGGTATATAAAAGCATTAAATACACCCGTCAATGCGGAATTTGAACGTTTGTATGAGTTGATAGAAATGTTTATGAAAAACAGATTTATTGACAGTGCCGATGAAGATGCCGTAAGAGAATATGAAAAAAGTTTGGGTATATCAGAAATTGCCGATACCATTGAAGTGAGAAAAAGTCTTATCAAAACAAGACTGCGCGGAACACAGACTTCGACAAGGGCAAATCTGAAAGCGGTGATTGAGAGTTACAGCATTTTGGCGGATATTTCCGAAGATATTCCGAATTATAGCTTTACGGTGATTTTTCATCAACCGAATGTGCCTGAAAGTGTGATTAAGAATATTATCGAGGATCTGAAACCCGCTCATCTGTCTGTAACATATTCGTATGAATATACAGGGACATTTGAATTTGCTGAAAGTGAAAATGAATATAATATCGGAGTCGGATTTGCCGATGGCAATGGTCATGGCGGATATTTGGGAAATATTTAAGGAGGGAATTGTATGAATTTTAATAATAAATTGCCCGAGTGGAAGAATAGCGGTACAGAACCGAGTGACAGTCTAAAAAACGACGGATTTAAAGCCGGATATAAACCGTCGGCAAATGTTTTTAATTGGTTTTGGAGTTTGGTAAGTAAGTGCATTACTGAAATTCAGTCAAAACTGTCAAATGAAGAAACCGCAAGAACAGAGGCGGATAAGAATTTGCAACAACCGACATTTACAGAGGCAAGCACACGAGTTAATATAACTTCCGGTGAAACGCTGAGTACATTGTTCGGCAAAATAAAAAAGTTTTTTACTGACCTAAAAACAGTGGCGTTTACGGGGTCATACACAGACCTATCCAACAAGCCTACATCAATGCAAAATCCCAATTCACTTACATTGACAATGAATGGTTTATCATCAAGCTATAACGGTTCGGCAACGGCAAGCAAGTCGTGGTATGCACCAACGAGTGTGGGAACGGCAGGGTATAATTTGATTAGTAATGGTAGTGGTGCTCCTGTATGGCAACAACCACCTTACGCGGTATGCAATACAAGTGGAAGTACAGTAGCAAAAACAGTTTCCATAACAAATTTTAAACTTGTTACAGGTGTGCGTGTGTTTATCAAATTTACATATGCACACGACTCAACAACAAAAGCCACTCTAAATGTAAATAGTACAGGTGCTAAAAGTATCAGATACAAGGGGTACGGCGTTTTTAAGGGTTATAATGGTGGTAGCAACTCCGACAAACAATATCCAAATACTTGGGAAGCAGGTGAAATTGTTGAATTTATATATGACGGTACAGAATGGGTAAGTACCCTCGAAAAAAGAAAAATCGACCACAACAATATAGTAGTAGGTACAATTAATGTTGACGGTTACAGAATACCTCCTTCAATAAGTGATGTTGATTTTATGTGCGGAATTGATGGAAAGTCTGATGTTGAGGTAATACAAGAGGCTATAAATGCTTCGAGAAATCATTCGAGGATAATTTTAAAAAAAGGTAACTATTCAATAGACGCTCCCATTTATATGTACGGAGGCAACCACGCTGATAAGCTGTCTGGTGAGCAAGCAACTGATAGACCTATATTAAAATTTAGTAATAAAGGTATCATAACTTCACGAAGCAGTTCTTCTGACTCACAAATGTACCATTCATTATATTTTGAGAATATTGGAATGGAGCTAAGGCCACAATTATGTATCGAGGCGGCAAGTATATATTTCGATAATGCGTATTCAAGATTAGATGTTACTACGGCACAGAGTTTGGGAAGTACACCTATTAAGTCATCTGGTTTGTTTAAAATGAAAAACGGAAGTAGTATTGACTTTTGGATTAGAAGTAGCTCAAGTTATATATGCTATTGCGGTATTGATTGTACCAAAATAGAGATAGATGACAGCTCCATATCATTGCAGAATGAGTGTCCGTCATCACAAAGTGTAAGTGGTGATGATTTAAACTTTATTTATAACACTAACGTAACAGGATATATACGAAATAGTAAACTAACAGGACAAGGTAACGGTAGAACAAATTTTATAAACGGGAAAGTGACTATTGATGAGTGTGATATTACTCTGAAAAATAGAAATCATTCATTATGTCACTACACCACAAACACAGAGCAAAAGTTATGTTCATTAAGAGATTGCACTATCAATTATACGGCAAGTACATATTTGACTTTTGGTAAAATTGAAGGTTGTTTTTTCATAAATACGGTTACTGGTGTTAATTCGTCCGAGAATTACAAGCTTCAAATACTTTGCCCAACTCAAATGATAGGAAATACTTTTATTGGACGTTCTGAAATGAATTTTAATTCAAATAAAGTACAGTTTATAGGCAATGCAATGCAGTATTCACAATCCTATACATCATTTCCGACAGGGAGTGTTAATACAGGAACGATGATTACGGGATAAGGAGGACATAATGGATATAATTGATAATTTTTCGATAATAAATAATCAAATATGTTTAAATAGCTATAAATTAGTTATACGTCACTACAAAGATATTGACAAAAAAGAGTTTGTAGATAAAGACTATTATGTAAATGATGATAGGTTAATTGAGTTAGAAACTCAAATTATACCAAAACACCAACTTTTGGAACTTATATCAAAGGTAAAGCTTGATAATGAACAGTATTCCTATATGAGTGGTCTTGAAGTAAAAACGCAAGATTTTAACAAAGAAATTAATGAAATTGCTTCATACGGTAGTAAAGAAGCATATGAAGCGTCTTTGCCACAAGCACAGGATGAATTTAATCTTGATATGGACTACAGAATGTCTAAGATGGAATTAGGATTATAAAGAGGAGGAAATATCAATGACATATGGATATTGTAAAAAAATAATTGCAAGCGGTAGATATGATAAGAATTCGATGAAGGATAAACTTGACGTGTTTCTTCTTGCAGAACGTATTACTGATGATGAATACAAAGAATTAATGCAAATGATGGAGGGTTAATTTATGGATAAGATTTTTAATTGGACAAGTACGGTTATTGGAATTGTGGGCGGATTTTTCGCCGCAATATTCGGTCAATGGGATAGTATTCTGTGGGCGTTGTTAGTGATAATGGTGTTGGATTATTTGACGGGTATTATCAAGGCGGTTTACACAAAAACAATGTCAAGTGAGATTGGGTTTAAAGGATTACTCAAAAAGATTACTATATTAATTATAGTAGCGTTATCAAATGTTCTGCAACAGATTACAGGCGATAACGTCGCAATTCGTGAGATTGTCATTATGTTTTACATAGCCAATGAGGGTATAAGCGTGTTGGAAAATGTGGCGGTGATTTACCCGCGAATGCCACAAAAGTTGAAAGATATATTGTTGCAATTACGTGGCGAAGATGATACGGAGGAATAAGTATGGATATTCAAATCAAACAGGGTCCGCAGTGCCACACGTCTAATTGCTACACATACAGGAATGTCGATATTAAATATATCGTCATTCATTTTACGTCAAATAACGGCGATACGGCATTGAACAACTGCAATTATTTCAGCGGTGCAAATCGTGGTGCGTCTGCACATTATTTTATCGGTGATGACGGTATATATCAATCTGTACCCGATAAATGGGCGGCATGGGCGGTCGGTGGTACAAAAATTTACAAACACCCGTATTGCAGGAATATGAACAGTATTTCGATTGAAATGTGTAGTCGTATCGGTGCGGACGGTAAATACTATATTCGTGACGGGATTGTGGAACAGACAATTAAATTAACACGGTATTTGATGAATAAATACGGTGTGCCGGTAGAAAACGTATTACGACACTATGATGTGTGGGACAAGAAGTGTCCCGAACCTTTTGTACGTCAGCCGGAGCTGTGGGATAATTTTAAGAAAAGATTAACAGGAAGTGAGGATTTAACTATGTCACAGTACAATGAACTAAAAGATTTAATTAACGCACAAGCGGCAAAAATCGCTGATTTACAAGATGTCAACAGACAGTTGGTCGCTGTAGTACAAACAACAATGATTTACGATTATGTGGACGACAATATGCCCGATTGGGCAAGAAAAGCCGTGCAAGCGGCTATGGATTACGGTGCATTAGTTGGAGATGAGCAAGGTCGTTTAGGTTTATCCTACAAAGATTTAAGGACAATTTGTCGTGAGCACAGATGTGGTATGTATAATAAGTAGTTTTGAGGGTGGTGTAATGCCACCCTTATTTTTTGTTAAAACTAATTGTATATAAGAATTTATTGTGATATAATCAAATATAAATTACATTAATTTATAAATTTTAGAAATATAATAAAGTAAACAAGAGGAAATATAAACATGGAAAAACAAACTAC
>QTVU01000004.1 GCA_003460745.1 Firmicutes bacterium AM55-24TS | reverse complement strand
ATTGGTCGCCCTTAAAAATGAAACAGATAGTGCAACCCCCTCAGTTAACGTTGTTGACAGCTCCCCTCAAGTGGAGCCAAAAAAGCTCTCCTTGAGGAGAGGTGTCACGAAGTGACGGAGTGGTGGCAAGAAAAGCATAAAAAAATATCGGTGTTGTAGTGGCGACCATTGGTCGCCCTTAAAATAAAATTAAAGCTACCCACAGTCAATGTTGTTGCCGGCTCCCCTCAAGTGGAGCCCAAAAGCTCTCCTTGAGGAGAGGTGTCACGAAGTGACGGAGTGGTGGCAAAAATGCAACAAAAAAGACTTCACGAAAGTGAAGTCTTTTTAAATACATCAAATTAGTTATTGATAAGCTTATCGTCTTCGCTGTTCCAGCTATAAAGCTTACGGATTTCTTCACCGACTTGTTCAAGTTGGTGTTCTCCGGCAATCTTTCTCATAGCCTTGAAGTGAACTTGACGACCTGCAGGTGACATATCAAGTAGGAATTCCTTAGCGAATGAACCGTCTTGAATATCAGAAAGAACTTTCTTCATAGCCTTCTTTGTTTCAGCAGTAACAATCTTAGGACCTGTTACATAGTCACCGTATTCAGCAGTATTAGAAATTGAGTATCTCATACCCTTGAAACCGCTTTGGTAAATAAGGTCAACGATAAGTTTCATTTCGTGGATACACTCAAAATAAGCGTTTCTTGGGTCATAACCTGCTTCAACAAGTGTTTCAAAACCTGCTTGCATAAGAGCTGTAACACCGCCGCAAAGAACTGCCTGTTCACCGAATAGGTCTGTTTCTGTTTCTGTTCTGAATGTTGTTTCAAGAACACCGGCTCTTGCACCGCCGATACCCAAAGCGTAAGCAAGTGCTAAATCCTGTGCCTTACCTGTTGCGTCTTGTTCAACAGCGATTAGACAAGGAACACCCTTACCTTCAAGATATTCTGAACGTACTGTGTGACCAGGACCCTTAGGGGCGATCATTGTAACGTCAACGTCTGCAGGAGGAACGATTGTTCCGAAGTGAATGTTGAAACCGTGAGCGAACATAAGCATATTGCCCGGTTCAAGATTTGGTTCGATTTCGTTCTTGTACAAGTCAGCTTGCTTTTCATCGTTGATAAGAATCATGATGATGTCAGCCTTCTTTGCAGCCTCTGCTGATGTATATACTTTCAAGCCTTGCTTTTCAGCCTTGCTCCATGACTTACTACCTTCATAAAGACCGATGATTACATCGCAGCCTGAGTCCTTTAGGTTTAGTGCGTGAGCGTGACCTTGTGAACCGTAGCCGATAATTGCGATAGTCTTGCCCTTTAGTAGTCCAAGATTACAATCGCTTTCATAAAATACTTTTGCTTCATGGTCTAATGTTTTTGCCATTTTGATTACCTCTTTCTTAAATATGTATTATAAATAATAATTATTTATCAAGTTTTAATGTGTTTGCTCCGCGTTCAAGAGCAGTCATACCGGTACGGGCGATTTCTTCAATTCCGTACGGCTCTACAAGGTCGATAAATGCGTTAAGCTTTGTATTATGACCTGTCAATTCGATAGTCAAAGTGTTAGGTGAAATATCAACTATCTTTGCTCTGAATACGTTTGTAATTTCGATAACTTCACTTCTTGTCTTAGGTGTAACCTTAACTTTTACAAGTGAAAGCCCTCTCTTTACGATTTCGCTGTCACGAAGTGTCTTAATTTTGATAACTTCCATAATCTTTGAAAGCTGTTTTGACACTTGTTCGACAATTTGTGCGTCACCGTTCACTTCAATAGTGATACGAGATACTTGCGGGTCTTGTGTAGTACCCACTGAAAGTGAATGAATGTTAAATCCACGTCTTGAAAACAAGCCTACAACTCTTGAAAGTACACCCGGATTGTTTTCGACAAGGACTGATAATGTATATCTTTCCATATTACTTATCCTCCTTTTTCGGAAGAGTAGCCTCATTAAGAGCATCACCGGTAGGTTCAAAAGGATTTACGTTTACGATAAGAAGATATGAACCGTCATGTGCCATCATCTTATCTATCGCATCTGAAACCTCACTGTTTTCGTTAGCTACGCCGCTCTCAAAGCCGTATGCCTTTGCAAGCATTGCAAAATCAGGTTTTCCTTCTATTTCAACAGCCTGATAATTTGATTTATAAAGAAGATACTGATGTTCATGTACCATACCAAGACGGTGGTTTTGGAACAATACCATTTTAACGGGAATATCCCATTGAGCCATAGTACCCATTTCCGGTAAATCCATTTGGAAACTGCCGTCACCCATTACCGCGATAACAGGCTTTGAGCCGTTTGCGGCAACAGACGCACCGATTGCGGCAGGAAGTCCGTAACCCATTGTACCGAATCCGCCTGAAGTCAAAAGTGAACGTGGTGTTTTAAAGTTGAAGTTATTGGCACACCAAATCTGGTTTTGACCGACTTCGGTTGAAAGGTATACATCTGAATTTGTCTTTTCCGAAAGTACGTTTAAGAAATATTTCGGATTTACAAATCCGTTATCCTCACATACCGGTTTATGTGTAAATCTTTGACGTAGTTCGTCAGCTTCGTCAATCCACTCTTTGCTTGTCTTGTAACCTGAAATTTGCGATGTAAGCTGTTCAAGAACATCTTTAATATCACCAACAACAGGAATATAAGGCTGAGTGTTTTTGCCGATTTCGGCAGGGTCAAGGTCGATATGTATAAGCTTGTTGCCTTCCTCAAGTCCTTTGACATTTGCCACAGTTCTGTCACCAAGTCTTGAACCCATTACGATTACAAGGTCTGCACGATTGAAAAGAAGATTAGCTCTCTTAACACCGTGTGAACCAATCATACCGTAGTATCTCGGATTGTCCGACGGAAGAATACCTATACCCATCATTGTTGAAACAACAGGAATATCTGTTTCTTTTACAAATTTTCTGAATTCATTTGTAGCATCGGATATAACGACACCGCCACCGGCAAGTATAACCGGCTTTTTAGCACCTTTGATTGCCTCGGCAACCTTCTTAACCTGTGATTCGTTAGCTTTGCCCATTAACTTGTAGCCACGGATATTAACGTCCTCATCTTCGTCCGGATAATCAAATTCCTTTTTTAGAAGATCCATAGGGAAGTCGATAAGTACAGGACCCGGACGACCTGTGTTTGCAATATGAAATGCCTCATTTACAACACGCGGAATGTCAAGTCCGTCTTTTATAAGGTAGCTGTGCTTTGTAAAAGGCAACGTAGCACCTGTAATGTCAACTTCTTGGAAAGCGTCTTTACCGATTAGCTTTGTAGCAACCTGACCTGTAAGTGCAACCATCGGAATAGAATCCATATATGCGGTTGCGATACCTGTTATAAGGTTTGTAGCACCCGGACCTGAAGTTGCGGTACAGACACCTGCCTGTTTCGTAACTCTTGCGTAGCCGGAAGCCATATGAGCCGCACCCTGCTCATTACGAGTAAGGATATGCTTTATGGAAGAAAAGGACAGCTTATCTATAATAGGACAGTTAGCTGCACCCGGATAACCGAATACAACCTTAACGCCGTTCTTTTCAAGTGTTTTAACAACCATTTCAGCACCGGTCATTCTCAAAAAAATTCCCCCTTTGAAATTTAATGTAATAAATATTGGCACACCGATTTTCTGTGCCGAAAAAAACCACCATGTTTGATTTGTCTTGTGGAAAATCGAATTTTCTAAAAGCTAATGCTTTTTTGAAAAGATGGTGCTGTTTTGTCCGTCATTTTATGGCGGAATATGTACAAATATATTATCGTACTATTTTTATTTTATCAGCGAATAAGCTAATTGTCAACTGTTTTTATACAGAATTGTTACTGTTAGATACTTATATTTATGTTAAAACAAATTTTTTGTATATTATTGAATTTTGAGATTAAAATATTCATTATCAGGCGAATTTTATCAAAAAAGAATCACTCATAATTTTTATATTATGAGTGATAAAAATTTTAAAATTTTATGTTTTCTTCGACCGATAAAATATCTTTTAAATATTCTTTTGTGTTTCTGCCGACCATAATTTCAAACTTGCCTTTTTCAACGATATATTCCAAATCTCTCGTCACGATTGCAAGGTCTTTTATGTTTAATTTTAGGTTTACCGTTGCTGTTTCGCCTGATTTTATAAATACCTTTTCAAAACCTTTTAATTGTTTTGTCGGTGTGAGGACGGAGCTTATGACGTCGTTGACAAACATAAGTACGGTTTCTTTGCCGTCCATATTGCTTTTGTTTGTAACATCAACCGATACGGTTATTTCTTCATCATTTTTTATTGTGTTTTTTGATAAGCATAGGTTTGAATATTCAAATTCGGAGTAGGAAAGTCCGTCACCGAATTCGTATACATAGCCTTTTTCCAAATCAACATACTGACCGCCGTGCCAACCCTCGTATTGATTGTAGTAGCAAGGTGTTTGGGAACTGTGACGCGGGAAAGAAATTGTCAATTTACCGCTCGGATTAAATTTACCGCCAATCATTTCCGCAATCGCCAAACCGGCAAAGTCACCGCCGTTAAAGTCTTCGATAATTGCATTGCAGTTTTCTTTTAGGTACGATATGCAAAGCGGTTTGCAGTTTACAAGTACGGCTATTACGGGCTTTTTAGTGTCAATCAGACGTTTGACAAGTTCTGTTTGATAACCCGATAATTCAAGGTCGGCTCTGTCGCGATACTCGCCGTTTTGAGCAAGACAGTCGCCGATTACACATACAACCACGTCAGCCTTTTCGGCAATTTTTACCGCGTCATCAATATAATTTTCTTCACCTAAAATGTCACAGCCTTTGCTGTATAAAATATTCTCTTTTCCGAATACTTCCTCCATACCGCGACGTATCGTGTAGTAGTCGCCCATAGGTGTAACGTTTTCTTTCGGAACAGGGTGTGAAAAATATGTCCAGTCGCCGTAAATCGCTCTTATGTCGTCCGCATTAGGTCCTATAACGGCTATAGTTTTGTTTTCTTTCAGCGGCAGTATACCGTCATTTTTAAGTAAAACTGCACTTTCCTGTGCAAGTTTGTGGTTAAGTTCTTTGTGTTCATCGCAATTTATGACACTTCTGTCAACTGTCTTTTTACCGTCAAAAAGACCTATTCTGAATTTTGCTCTAAGTATTCTTCTTACCGCGTCATCAATATATTTTATGTCAATTTCATTGTTCTCTATAAGTTCTGACACGCAATCGTAAAATTCGTGCGTATTCATACTCATGTCGTTGCCTGCCTCAATCGACAGTTTGGACGCGTCTTTTAAATTTTCGGCTATGAATTGCCTGGTGACAAGATTTAAAACATTTTCGTAATCGCTCACAACAAATCCGTTAAAACCGATTTCATCTTTAAGAATTTCTCTTACCATACGCGGATTGGCGTTAAGCGGAACGGAGTCAACAGAGCCGTAAGCGGTCATCACCGAGCCGCAACCGATTTTTGCGGCTTTTTCAAACGGCGGTAGGAATACTTCTCTGATTTTTCTTTCACTGACTTCGCTATCGTATGCGTCACGTCCGCCTGTTGCCTCACCGTATGCAATGTAATGTTTTGCACACGCAATAATCAAATTGTCTTCTTCGTATCCCTCAATTATGGCTTTGCCGAGTTCGCCTATAACATAACTGTCCTCGCCGAATGTTTCGTTTACGCGTCCCCACCTTAAATCTCTTGCGATACATAAAACGGGGGAGAATGTCCAGTCAAGACCATCCGCCGCAACTTCTTTGGCAGTAGCTTTGCCCATATCGTGTATTAACTTGCGATTGAAACTTGATGACATTGCAAGCTGTGACGGAAACACTGTTGCACCGTTTAAAAGACAGTGACCGTGGATTGAGTCAATGCCGAATATCGGCGGTATGCCGAGACGTGTCTTTTCTGCGCGTTTTTTTATATCGTCTGCCTCATCACCTAAAACGTGCAGGAATGAGCCGATACCGAGATTTTTGTACTTTTCGTAATCTTCTTTGCTCAACGTGTTGTAGCTGACTTGCAACATTTGACCGACCTTTTCTTCGTTTGTCATTTTAGAGAGTAAATCGTCAATTCTTTCTTCAATATTCAAAGATCTGTCTTTATATTTTTGCATAATTTCACCGCCGTTTCTGTTAGATATTTTTAGTATAAACACTAAAGTTATGTTTGTCAATGTTTACTTTTTTTGAGTGATATGGTATAATAAATTTTACTTGATTTGAAAGGATTGATAAAATGATAGCATCATTAAAAAGAGCGATTGTACATATACTTGACGCAAATTCGGGTGTGAGTGTGTACTCGGAAGAAGAACTTGATGTTACAGACGCAAGTATAAACAGTTTTATTACAAAGCATATAGAAAAAGTTTTTGAGGACGCAAGTATGCGAAATGCCGAATTTTCGGAAAACAGCGGTTTTAAATATCATTTGGCAGAGTATATAAAGGACGAAAATTATTTTATTACAATGTCGAAATTTATTGCACAACGCGTTTATGAGGGAGTTACTCAATCGGATAAGCCCGATTCGTCTGACCTTATAGTTTGCGATTGTATGATAAATGAACGTCCGTTGCTTGCGGTTTTAAAGTGTGAAAATAAAATAGGGTATACACACCAAGTTTTGCAGGACGACGGTAAAGTGAAAAATCAGATTATAAACCATTATGCGATTTTGCCGACTACTTCACAAAAAATTGCGGAATGTGCGTTTATTTTTGAAGATGATTTTTCAATTAAATATCTCGGTAAAAAGCGTAAAATCGACGGTGAAACAACCGACCTTATCGCAGATGTTTTGCTTGAATGTATTTATGATATTTCTTCAAGAGAATCCGTAAATGCAGTGTGTAAAATTGCGAAAAAGGTTACGGAAGAAAACGGCGGTGACACAATCGAAACACTTTCAAAAATGAAAGAATACATAACCGAAAATATTGAGGAGGGCGAAACGGAATTTATTGATACCGAACAGGTTGCCGATAAAATTTTTGACGGTAAACCGGGTATGAAAAGTGAGTTTATCGACAAAATTGAGAAAGCAAACGTACCTCAAAAGGTTGAAGTGAACAGCTATGTTACAAAGAAATTGGCGTCAAACGTGAAAATTGTAACGGATATCGGTGTTGAAGTTATTTTCCCGGCTGAATATTATCAAAATAATGAGTATATCGAATTTATAAATAACGATGACGGAACTATTTCAATTCAGATTAATAATATCGGGGAAGTAATTAATAAGTAAATACCTTACTTCGTATGGGACAGCCCCCACGACGTCCCAAATGTGAACATTCGTAGAGGCAATCATTGGTCGCCCGAGTGGTTTGTTAGTAGGTGACGGCGTCCCACGACATCCCGCAAAAGCCACCACTCCGACACTTCGTGCCACCTCTCCTCAAGGAGAGGCAAAAAAAAGGCTCCCCTTGAGGGGAGCTGTCAACGAAGTTGACTGAGGGGTGGCACAATACTGGAAATTAAAAAAGGGCGACCAATGATCGCCCCTACACACTGTATTCGCAGCGGACGAACCATAGCCGTCCGTTATTTTTATATACAAAAATCAGGTGAATTGATTGCAATACTTTCGTTTACCAAATCTTCAAGAGTAATGCTGTCAACATATTTATTGATAACATCATAAAGCCCCTTCCAAAGCTTTATTGTCGGACACACAGAAACTCTCGGACAAGTATTTTCTTCATCTTCAAGACACGATACGGGTGAAAGTGTTCCTTCTGTTGTACGCAAAATATCTCCGATTGTGTATTCTGACGGTGCTTTTGTGAGTCGGTAACCCCCTTGGGCACCACGCACACTCTTTAAGTATCCCACACGGGTAAGGATACTCACAATTTGTTCGAGATATTTTATTGATATATTTTGACGTTCTGCAACATCACGCATAGAAACGTTTTTATCCATACCGTGAATTGCAACGTCAAGCATAAGCCTTACGGCGTATCTGCCTTTAGTTGAAATTTTCAATGTTATTCCTCCTTAACCAAATCTTTAATTATTTCTCCGGCTATAATCAATCCCGCAACTGACGGTACAAACGCAATACTTCCCGGAACAGGTCTTTCGCCGTCCGGTGCCGGAATTTTGATAGCCCCTTCTTTTGAATAAACTACCTTTAATTTTTTTATACCTCTTGCCTTAAGCTCACGGCGCATAACGCGCGCCAAAGGGCATACGGACGTTTTGTAAATATCCGAAACTTCAAAAAGTGTCGGATCAAGCTTGTTTCCAGCACCCATAGAGCTGATAATTTTTACTCCGGCTTTTTCGGCACGAAGTATTATTTCAATTTTACCTTTTACGGTGTCTATTGCGTCAACAACGTAATCATATTTGGAAAAATCAAACATATCTGCCGTATCGGGCAAGAAGAATGTTTCAAATGTGTTTATTTTTACATTGGGATTTATATCCAATGCACGGTTTTTTATAACTTCGACTTTAGGTTGTCCGACAGTACTGTGAAGTGCGATTATCTGTCGGTTTATGTTTGAAAGCGAAACGGTGTCTTTGTCTATAACGTCTATTTCGCCTACACCGCTCCTAACGAGCGCCTCGACAACAAAACCGCCTACACCGCCTACACCGAAAACCGCAACGTGTGCGTTTTTCAGTTTCTGTATGGCATCTTTTCCTAAAAGAAGTTCCGTTCGTTCAAATTGATTTTCCATACCGTAATTTTATACTCCTATTTTCCTATTTGTTCACTATGAATTGATTATAACATTCTTTTTGCTTTTTGTCAATTCAAATCTGTCATTATTGCAAAAATAAAGCAGATAAATCGACATTTGATTTATCTGCTTAGATTAATTTGTCGCCGTACTCTCAATTTTTATTAATTTCCGAAAAATTCGTTTGCGTAAGTTACCGAAGAAAGTGCGTCTTTGCAGTATTTGTCCGCACCTATCATATCGGCATATTCCTGTGTAAGCACCGCACCGCCAACCCATACTTTTGTATCAAGTCCTGCCGCACGAATTGCTTTGATTGTATCTTCCATACTTACTACTGTTGTAGTCATAAGTGCGGAAAGTCCGCATATGTGAATATCGTTTTCTTTTAATGTTTCGACAATAAGTTCGGGCGGTACGTCCTTGCCTAAATCATAAACATCATAACCGTAGTTCTCCAAAAGCACCTTTACGATGTTTTTGCCGATGTCGTGAATATCGCCTTTAACCGTTGCAACCAAGATTTTACCTTTGCTTTCCTGTGCTTCGCCGCTTTGGTCAATGTGAGCCTTGATTGCGTCAAATGAATTTTTGACGGTTTCCGCACTCATCATAAGCTGAGGTAGGAACATTGTACCTTTTTCAAACTCACGACCGACAACGTTAAGCGCTTCAACAAGTATGTTGTTGATAATGTCCATCGGATCGGTAGTTTCAAGCTGACGAACTGTTTCGTCAAACGACTGATCTTTAAGCCCTTTTATGATTATATCGAAAAGCGGATTGACATTTTCAGCTTTTTCTTCCGCCTGATTTTCTTTTGTTACGGTTGTCTGTGACTTTGTACCTGCATATTTGCTTACATATTCCTGACAATCCGCATCATAGCACGAAAGTGCCATAAATGCACGATAGGTGTTAATCATTGAATCGGCACACGGGTTGATAATACAGGCGTCAAGACCGTTGTTAAGTGCCAATGCGAAGAATGTTCCGTTGACTATTTCTCGGCGCGGAAGTCCGAATGATATGTTTGATACGCCAAGCGTTGTACAAATGCCAAGTTGGTCCTTTATCATTTTCAATGCTTTGATTGTTTCGGCAGACTCTTTTTGCTGTGCCGAAATTGTAAGAGTAAGTGCGTCCATTACAAGGTTTTTCGGCTTTATGCCGTATTCTGACGCTCTGTCACGGATTTTTTTTGCAATTTCAAATCTTTGTTCGGCAGTAGGAGGGATACCTTCCTCGTCAAGACAAAGTCCGACAAGTACACCGCCGTATTTTTGAACTATCGGCATAATTGCTTTTATGCTTTCTTCCTTGCCGTTTACGGAGTTTACCATAGGTTTACCGTTGTAAATACGCAATGCACGTTCGGTTGTTACAGGGTCGGAACTGTCTATCTGTAAAGGAAGATTTACTGCGGCACTGATTGCCTTAACCGCTTTTTCCATTGTCGAACATTCGTCAATTTCAGGCAGTCCGACGTTTACGTCAAGTATGTGCGCACCTGCGTCACGTTGTGCAAATGCCTCGTTTAGAATATAGTCTATGTCGCCGTTTCTAAGTGCTTCTTTAAACTTTTTCTTACCTGTCGGATTGATACGTTCGCCGACAATTACAGGACCTTTTCCGAGTACAACCGTTTTTGAATATGACGCAACGACAGTGATGTTTTTTTCTTCGACTATCGGTTTGTAGTTTTTGCA
The DNA here is from genome assembly GCA_003460745.1 of Firmicutes bacterium AM55-24TS. Taxonomy (GTDB): domain Bacteria; phylum Bacillota; class Clostridia; order UBA1381; family UBA1381; genus Hominilimicola; species Hominilimicola fabiformis. Next base: position 115,390 of record QTVU01000004.1, on the reverse strand, counting down.
TTTTTCAACAAGACTTCTTATATGGTCAGGTGTTGTACCGCAACAACCGCCGAGAACAGACGCACCAAGCTTTGCCATATGTTCACATTCGTCTGCAAATTGTTCCGGTAATACATTGTAAACTGTTTTGCCGTTTTCGATTTGCGGCAAACCTGCGTTTGGCTGTGCCATTATAGGAATTGAAGAAATTTCGGCAAGGTCAGTCATCATTTCACCGATTTGAGCAGGACCAAGACCACAGTTTATACCGACACAATCAACACCAAGTCCTTCCATAATCGCCGACATAACCTTGACGTCACCGCCCGTAAGCGTTTTATAGCTTTCGTCAAACGTCATTGTACAGAAAATAGGGAGTGAAGTGTTTTCCTTTACTGCAAGTACGGCGGCTTTTGCCTCAAGAGTGTCAGACATTGTTTCTATTATAACAAGGTCGGCACCACATTTTTCGGCAGTTTTTGCGATTTTCGCAAATGCGTCATAGCAATCATCAAAAGAAAGGTCGCCCAAAGGCTCTAACAATTTACCACAAGGACCGATGTCGAATGCAACAAATCGCGGATTTTCCTCTGATTGAAAACTGTTTACCGCCTTTCTTGCAATTCCTATTGCGGCGGCGATAATCATATCAAGACTTTCGCCGATTTCTTCTGATTTTAACGGGTTTGCACCGAAGGTGTTTGTGGTAATGATGTTTGCACCCGCTTCAAGATATTCGGTATGTATTTTTTCTATTAAAGCGGCATTTGTAAGGTTTAAAAGTTCGGGAATTTCACCCGCACCCATACCGTTTTTTTGCAGCATTGAACCCATACCGCCGTCAAAAAACAGCATTCTCTTGCCGAGTAATTCTCTTACGTTCATTATTTATATCCTTTCGTAAAAATTTCGTGTAAAAAGGGTATTGCATTTTGCAATACCCTCAGATTGTCGACAAATTGTCCGGAACGTGCAAAATATTATTTATATATTTTAAAATTTAATTTATAGCTATAATAAATAACAGGCAAACCTATCTTCGATATACGGCTTGCCTGTGCACTTTTTGTGAAAATAAACTCTAACGTAACCACGTACGCAGACGAGTTCATTTTCACAAAATCCGAACTAATTTCTTGACGTCTGTCAGCGTGTAAAAAAACCGTAGGGTTTGTTTATATTATTTGTTCTTACCGCAGCAGTTCTTGTATTTCTTACCGCTGCCGCATGGGCAAGGGTCGTTTCTGCCGGGTTCTTTCTTTGCACGTTTAGGTGTGTTTCCGAGAGAACCGTCACCGCCTGTATCAAGCGGTTTAGCGACTTGCTCACGTTCAATCTTAACTCTCGGCATAGCTGAAAGTACGTATCTTACAGTATCTTTCTTTATGCTGTCAAGCATATTTTCGTAAAGCTCACTGCCGACATTTCTGTATTCAAGAACAGGGTCATGCTGACCGTATGCTCTAAGACCGATTTCACGTTTAACGTGTTCCATTTCGTCAAGATGATCCATCCAAAGAGTATCGACAACTCTAAGCATAAGCACTCTTTCAAGCTCACGCATATTCTCGCCGAATACTTCTTCTTGTGATTCGTAACGCTTGTTGCCAAGCTCCATAAGCATATCCTTAACGTCTGCTTTTGTGATAGTTCCATATCTTCCTCAGGGATTTTAAATTCACCTTGAGCATTTAGATATTGATTTGCAAATTCTGTGATTGCACGAATGTTCCAATCTTCAGGAATTTCTGAAATTCCGATATAATCGTCAAGTGCACTGTCGATTGCAGATTCCATCATATTCTTGATAGTACCGCTTATATCCTCACCGTCAAGCACCATTTGACGCTGTGCGTATATAATCTTACGCTGTTCGTTCATAACTTCGTCGTATTGAAGAACGTGTTTACGAGAATCAAAGTTTCTGCTTTCAAGATTTTTTTGTGCATTTTCGATTGCATTTGTAAGCATTTTTGCTTGAATAGGCTCGTCCTCTTCAAGGCCGAGTGCGTCAACCATAGACTTAACCTTGTCACTGCCGAAAATTCTCATAAGATCATCATCAAGTGAAAGGAAGAATTGAGATACACCGGGGTCACCCTGACGACCTGCACGACCTCTAAGCTGATTGTCGATACGTCTTGATTCGTGACGTTCAGTACCTATAATATACAAACCGCCAAGCTCGCGGACTTCGTCTTGTTCCGGCTTGATTTGTGCTTTGAATTTGTCGTTAAGTTCGGTAAATACTTTTCTTGCATTGATAATATCTTCATCATCTGTATCACCGAAACCTGTTGCCTCTGCGATAAGCTCATCTGTAAATCCTTGACGTGCCATTTCATGTTTAGCCATATATTCTGCATTACCGCCAAGGTTAATGTCAGTACCACGACCCGCCATGTTTGTTGCGATTGTTACAGCACCTTTTTTACCTGCCTGTGCAACGATTTCAGCCTCTTTTGCGTGATACTTCGCATTTAGGACTTCGTGTTTAATTCCTGCACGCTTTAGAAGTGCCGAAAGTATTTCCGACTTGTCTACGTTTACAGTACCTACAAGTACAGGCTGTCCCTTTGCGTTACATTCTTGAATTTGCTTGATAACCGCCATAAACTTGCCTTTTTCTGTTTTGAATACAACGTCATGTAAATCCTTACGGATTACCGGCTTATTTGTAGGAACGGCAACAACGTCAAGCTTATATATATGTTGAAATTCTTCTTCTTCAGTAAGAGCTGTACCTGTCATACCCGAAAGCTTGTTGTAAAGACGGAAGAAGTTTTGGAATGTGATTGTTGCAAGAGTCTTTGACTCGTTTTCGATTTTAACGCCTTCCTTTGCTTCGATAGCTTGGTGCAAACCGTCACTGTAACGTCTGCCCGGCATTATACGTCCTGTAAATTCATCAACAATCATAACCTCGCCGTCCTGAACAACGTACTGTTGGTCACGGTGCATAACACCGTTAGCCTGCAAGGCTTGGTTGATGTGGTGTTGAAGTTTCATATTTTCAGGGTCGGAAAGGTTTTCGATACCGAAACCTTGTTCAGCTTTTTTAATACCCTGTTCGGTAAGCATAGCTGTTTTTGCTTTTTCGTCAACGATATAATCTGCATCTACATCTTCGTCAAGCTGTTTGTCGTCGTGTTCTGTAACGACAACCTTTTTAAGACGTTTAACGAACATATCGGCAACTCTGTAAAGGTCATTTGCGTCCTCGCCCATACCGGAAATGATAAGCGGAGTTCTCGCCTCATCTATAAGAATTGAGTCAACTTCATCGACTACTGCATAATTATGACCGCGCTGTACCATTTCTTCTTTATGAACAACCATGTTGTCACGAAGATAGTCGAAACCAAGTTCGTTATTTGTACCGTAAGTAATGTCAGCGGCATATGCCTCACGTCTTTCACCGTTGTCAAGCTCGTGAATAATAAGTCCGACACTCATACCAAGATAACGGTAAACTTTTCCCATCCACTCACTGTCACGCTTAGCAAGATAATCGTTTACGGTGACAATATGTACACCGTCACCGGTTAAAGCGTTCAAATATGCAGGAAGTGTAGAAACAAGAGTTTTACCTTCACCTGTTTTCATTTCTGCGATACGTCCTTGATGAAGAATAATACCACCGATAACCTGTACATAGAAGTGTTTCATTCCAAGTACACGCCAGCTTGCCTCACGCATTACCGCAAATGCCTCAGGAAGAAGATCATCAAGTGTTTCGCCGTTTTTAAGTCTTTCCTTAAACTCAGGTGTCTTGGCTTTTAATTCTGCATCTGAAAGTTTTGCCATATCGTCCTCAAGTGCCATAACTTTGTCTGCGATAGGACGTATTCTCTTTAGTTCTCTGTCAGAATATGTGCCGAATATTTTGTCGAATATACTCATTTATTTTTCTCCTCATAAATAATATCGGTCTGTGTAATCCCAAAGAATGGAATTATCGCATTATTAACGTATATTATATCACAAAAACGTAAGGATTACTACTGTTTTTTATTAATTTTTTGTAAAATTTATTTTGCACTAAAAAAGGTGCCGATATGCCGGCACCTTTAAGTACAGTAGATTTTAGCAGCAATCGTTTTTGTGATTGTCACAGCAAGGGTCGCAGCATGGATCGCAACAGCAACAGCAGTTGTTATTGCTTCCGCCGAAAATATTACCGTCACAGCAAAGTATAACAAGTGCCACTATTACCACAATCCATATCCAACTGTCTGAATTGTTATTACATCCTCCGCCGAAAAACATAGTAAAAACCTCCTTTAATTTGTTTATGGTTTATACTATGCCAAAGCATTGTTTTTGGTTACGTATTTCGGACTTCCGATTCGGTAAAGACATAATTGCCGTTTCCGTCACGGGTGATGTAAAGGATTATGTTCGGTCTTGCAATACGTCTTATGACCGTTACCCAACCGTTTGCGGTCATTTCGATAGGAGTGTAAACCGCGTTCGGATAGTGAGTTTCAACGTAGTTTGCAACGCGTTGGTGCTGTTCTTTAAAGCGTGGTTTGTTGAATAAACCTTTGCCTGTTATTGCACTGTATATGCCTGCCGCGGCGGCAGTACCTATTAAAAATAATGTTCTCTTTTTCACGTTATTCACCTCTGTGATATTCGTTGTATACGTCACGTTTCGGAAGATTTCTGTCTGCGGCGGCTTTTTTTATTGCGTCTTTTGAAGTCATACCTTCCGCAATGTATTTGTCAACGTGTTCTTTAATTGAAATGTTTTCCCATTCGTTTTCTTCCGTTTCTTCGACTTCTTTTGCACCCTCGACTACAAGTACATATTCACCTCGCGGATTATTTTCGGAATAATATGCGATTGCCTCGTCGATTGTACATCTTTTCACTTCTTCGTGAATTTTTGTAAGCTCACGCACAAGAGCGATTTTTCTGTCACCGCCGAATGTCTTTTGCATATCGGAAAGTGTGTTTTTTAATTTGTGCGGTGCCTCGTAAAAAATGAGTGTGTGAGTGTCGTTTTTCACAAGTTCAAGATGTTCTTTTCTGTGACGCTTGTTCACCGAAAGAAATCCCTCAAATGCAAATCGTCTTGTCGGAAGTCCCGACAGTATCAGTGCGTTTATACCTGCGACAGGTCCGGGGATTGAGGTGACGTCAATATCGTTTTCGATACATAGCTTAACTAAGTCCTCACCGGGATCTGAAATTGCGGGAGTACCTGCGTCAGATACAAGTACAATGTTTTTGCCGTTCTTTAAAAGTGATATAATGTATTCGCCTTTTTCGTGCTTGTTGTGTTCGTGGTAGCTTGTCAGTGGCTTTGATATTTCAAAGTGATTTAAAAGCTGAAGCGTACGTCTTGTATCTTCTGCGGCAATTAAATCGGCATTGTTAAATGCCTCAAGACAACGCGCGGACACATCACCGAGATTGCCTATCGGTGTGGCACATAAATATAATTTTCCGTTCATAAGTTCTCCTTGCAAAATGCGAATTATACAAATAGGTTGTTTATAACATTTACGATTTTTTGTGCAGTTTCAGGCTTGTTCATTGTGTAAAGATGAATACCGTCAATGTCGTTTGAAAGCAGGTCGATAATTTGATCAACCGCATACGCAATACCTGCTTGTTTCAGAGCCTCCGGATTGTCTTGGTATTTTGAAATCATACGCAAGAATTTTGACGGCATAGACGCACCGCCTGAAAGAATTGCCATACGCTGTATTTGACCTGCATTTGTAAGAGGCATTATTCCGGCTGTGATAGGTTTGTTTATACCTTTCTTTGCAAGTTTGTCGCGGAATTTGTAAAATTCGTTGTTGTCAAAAAACATTTGAGTAACAAGAAAATCAACACCTGCGTCAACTTTTACTTTTAAATTCTCAATATCGGCGTCAAGGCTCGAAGAATCGGGGTGACACTCAGGGTAACAAGCACCGCCGACACAAAAATCGCCGAAATCTTTGATTGCCTCTACAAGTTCGTTTGCATAGTGATAACCCGGGAATATTTCACCGTCATAATCTTTCGGCTTGTCACCGCGAAGTGCAAGGATATTTTCAATTCCAAGGTCTTTATATTCCTGTAATTTTACCTTAATATCGCCCTTTGAGTTTGCAACGCAAGTAAGATGTGCAAGTGACGGAATAGAAAGATTATTCTTTAAATGTGAGGCGATGTATGCGGTATTTTTTGAATTGCTGCCGCCTGCACCGTATGTAACGCTCATATAGTCAATAGGCATTTTTGAAAGCTCGTCAACTGCTGAAATTACATTGTCAAGTCCGCTGTCCTTTTTCGGCGGAAATACTTCAAATGAAAGCACCGGCTTTTTTTGAGCAAATATATCTCTTATAAACATTCTGTTTTTTCTCCTTAATCTGTAATTATATATATAAAAATATTATACCGCAGATTTGAAACAATATCAAGTGTTGAAATTTGAAATAAATTAACTGATTTTTATATCGCAATTATGGAAGTTATGTGGTATAATAATAGATAGTTATAAAATTAGAAATTGAGGGAGGAGAAAATATGAAAGTAACAAAAGCGGTAATACCGGCGGCAGGGTTCGGAACAAGATTTCTTCCGGCGACTAAGGCAGTGCCGAAAGAAATGCTGCCGATAGTCGATAAGCCGACAATTCAGTATATTGTTGAGGAGGCAATCGCATCGGGCATTGAGGATTTGCTTATAATTACATCACGTGGTAAGGACGCACTTGTAAATCATTTTGATAAGGCATATGAGCTTGAAACGATACTTGAACGTGACGGCAAGCAGGAAATGCTTAATGCTGTTCGTGAAGTGTCGGATAAAATAAACGTTCAGTTTGTACGTCAAAAGGAACAGAAAGGTCTTGGACACGCTGTACTTTGTGCGAAAAGCTTTGTCGGAAACGAGCCTTTTGCGGTAATGCTCGGCGATGATGTGGTTGTGGCGGAAAAGCCGTGTTTGAGTCAGCTTATCGAACAGTTTGACAAATATAATGCGACAGTGCTTGGAGTGCAAAAGGTCGGAATGGATCAAGTTTCAAAGTACGGTATTGTGGACTGCGATAATGTTGAAGGCAGAATGTATAAGCTGAAAGGAATGGTCGAAAAGCCGAAAAAAGAGGACGCACCGTCAGACGTTGCGGTACTCGGCAGATATGTAATCACACCTGCAATATTCGATTGCCTTGAAAAAACACCTAAGGGTGCAGGCGGCGAAATACAGCTTACCGACGCACTTGTAATGCTTGCAAAGAATGAAGATATGTACGCATATGACTTTGAGGGCAGAAGATATGATATAGGAAGTAAACAGGGATTTTTACAGGCAACAGTAGATTTTGCACTTTCAAGAGATGATTTGAAAGATGAATTTGCGGAATATTTAAAAGAGGTAACAAAAAATCTATAATAAAAAAGACGGTGCACATTGGGGAATGCACCGTCTTTTCTCGTTTAATGAACTCAATTAAGTTCAATAATAGTATAAATTATTACTGTAAAAATTGCAATATAAAGGATAAATCTTCTATATTAAAAAGGTATAAATCGTTTAAAATTGTCATATTGCGTGACAAGACGTGACATTTTTACAAATAATTCATTAATAATGTCACGCATAACGGGGATATATAAAATAACGTGACATTTTTGTATAATTTGTATATCAAACTTCTATGATTTTTGTTTTTAGTTTACCGTTTTCGATTTCAGCCTCTGCATATGTGCCTGTATAACGTATACTTCCCGGGTTTAAAAGTGTGGCTTTGCCTTTGTAATCGGTATAAGGAATGTGCGTGTGACCGAATATTATTAAATCGGGATCATATTTTTCGGCAGCCTTGCGGAGAGTCATAAATTCATATTCGTATTTTACATTCTGTTCGTGACCGTGCGTAATAAATATCTTAACACCGTCTATTGTAACAAGCATATGTGACGGCGCTTTTGAAAAGTAGTCGTTGTTGCCTTTTACATAATATATAGGTATGTTTGGGTATATCGACTCCAAATCTTCCGCGTCACCAGTGTAATCGCCTGCGTGGAAAATCGCACTTACACTGTCGGCTTTTTCGATTATATCTAAACAGCGGTTAATATCGCCGTGAGTATCGGAAAAAATCAAAATTTTTTTCATAATCTAATCCTCTCAATATAAAAAAGTATGTATGTAGTATATCATATGCAAACGCAATTTGTCAAAAAATGATGTCGAAATATTTTTATATATCGACAACAGGATTTTACATATTTATCCATAAATAAGTGGTATAATAACTTATATTGCACTTGTAGGAGGAATTAAAAATGAGTCAGCCAGCGGTAAAAAGACAACGGAATACAGAAATGCTCCGAGCACCGTCTGTTAGAGATGTGGGAATGAGTATGCTATTGCTTTTGGCAGGACGAGCGTCTGTTTTGGGACTTTTTCCGTTCGGAGTGGCTTTTTTTGCTTCTTGCTTTGATAAAAGTATTGCGTATCTCGGTATAACAGTGCTTTCGATTGCACTTATGACGTCGGCAGGCAGTGCGGTGCTTACAAAATATCTTGTTGCGGCACTGTTGTTTTGGATATATACACGTTTCAGAAATAAGGAAAATCTTGTGCTTGACGCGGCGTGCGTGGGCGGTGCGGTTATGGTCGGCGGACTTGTTTTTCTTATATATACATATGTCGGAGCATATGATATACTTATGCTTTTTGTTGAGTCGATAGTCACTTCATTGATGTATATAATATTCAAAAAAGCACACGGATTGATTGCAAACCGCAAAAAACGCACGCAGACCGCGCAGGACGAGCTTATCAGTATTTCTGTAAGCGTGGGTGTTTTTATAACGGGACTTTCGGGAATTGTGTTTCCGTATAATATCAGTCTTGCCAATATAGTTTCCGTATATGCGGTACTTTGCATTGCACTTCACGGCGGTATTGCGGCGGCGGGCAGCGGGGGACTTTGTATAGGGTTTATGTCGGCAATGTCGTCACCGTCGGCGGTTGTGACTATGGGTATTTTCGGTATAAGTGCATTGTTCGGAAATTTGCTTAAATCGTTCGGACGTTTCGGAGTGGCGTTGGGTTTCTTGGGCGGCAGTGCGGTGGCGCTTTTGTATGCGGGAAGTGCATCGTCTTTGCCTGTGACGATTATCGAAACAGCGATAGGGGCGGTGCTTTTTGTACTGACACCGAATAAAGTTCAAGGGTATATAAAATCGTTTTTTGCAAGGTCGCTAAAGCTTGAAACGGTGAGTGCGGACGTAAGAGTTAAAGAGTATTTGTCTATGCAGCTTGAAAAATCGGCAAAGGCATTTAAGAGCTTGGAGGAGTGTTTTTCAAATGCTTCGGAGAAAAGACTGAAATCATATAATAAAGATGTTGCCTCACTTTTTGATGAGGTTGCGGACAGAGTGTGCGAGGGGTGTCCGAATGCGGTTAAATGCTGGCAGTCCGACTTTACACGCACATACCGCAGTATAATGCTGTTGCTTGATACGATTGAAACAAGGGGGATATTGGAGTTTACATCAGTACCGAACAGCTTTAAGGATAAATGCTTGCGACCTGATTTGTTCGTTGTGGAGTTTAATCACGTCTATGAATTGTATAAGAAAAACCTTGTACGGACGGGTGAGGCGGTTACAAGCCGTGACTTGGTTGCAAGACAGTATAAAGAAATGTCAAGCCTTATGGACACAATGGCGGAAAATATATGTTCCGGCTTTACGTTCAGAGAGGATTTGGAGGAAACACTTATTGCCGAGCTTGACAAAGTCGGAATTATGGCATTTGAAATAAGCGTTATTGAAAGCAGTCACGGAAAAATGGAGGTATATCTCGGAACGTCTAAGGGTACGGAAGTCGGGAAGATTGAAAACGTGCTTGAAAACGTTGTCGAAACACCTATGGGCTATGAGTGTGACAGTGCGAACGGACTTATGAAATTTGTGTCACGCGCAAAATTTACCGCAGATATTGCGATAAGACAGATAAGCCGAGATTTCAGCGAAGTGTCGGGCGACAGTATAGATACGTTCGTGACGGAGGATTATAAACAGTATGTGATTTTGTCGGACGGTATGGGCAGCGGTAAAAGGGCAATGTTTGAGAGCCATATAACACTGAAATTGTTGAGAGAATTTTTGCAGTCGGGGTTTGGCGTGAAAACGTCTATTGATATGATAAATTCGGCACTCTGTTTAAAACTTGACTATGAGTGTTTTTCTACCGTGGACCTGCTATGTATAGACCTTATGACAGGTATATGTGAGTTTTTCAAAATCGGCGGTTCGGAGAGTATTGTACTTCACGGTCCGAATGTTGAAACGGTGTTTTCTGTATCGTTGCCTGTCGGTATGCTGCCTGATATAAAGGTACAGGGACAAGCCAAACGCCTTGATGACGGCGATATAATAATAATGATGTCAGACGGAATAAGTGAGGCCGGTTTTGGTACAGTGCGTACCGATTGGCTGAAAAAAGAAATAAAAATGCCGTTTGACACTATGGACGAAATGTCACAATCCGTAATTGAAAACGCAGTCAAAAAAAGCCGTGACGCAGTAATCGACGATATGACCGTTGCGACAATAAGGTTGATAAAAAATTAAAAAGAGCCTGTCGACATTTTGTCGACAGGCTTTGTACTATACCAATTTTTTGTTAATCCACTTACCCGAATAGTATCGGATAACGGGTACTGACGCACCCATTGCCCAGGCGAGCGGAGTAGCAATCCAAATACCTGTTGAGCCGAGCGGGCGAACAAGTATATATGCGAAAATAATTCTTCCGATAAGTTCAAGTATACCTGCGACTGCGGAGGTATTAACATCACCCGCACCGCGAAGAACGTTCAAATATGTTCTCATAACCGCCGCAACTATATACGCAACACATACAATAGTAAGGTACTTGCTTCCTATTGCGATAGCCTCAGCGGCTTGTGTTTTGTCAAGGAACAAGCCAAGCAGTTGATTACGGAACAATACAATTCCGGCAGCAATCACTATACATATACCGATAAGTGACGCAAGTGTTTGATACATACCCTTTTTTATTCTGTCCATTTGATTTGCACCGATATTTTGACCCGAGAAAACCGACAATGCCGAGCCGACCGATACAATCGGTGCGATTGCGATTGAGTCGATTTTTACGGCGGCGGTATAGCCTGCCATAGTCATTGCACCGAATGAGTTTACAAGACGTTGCACACTCATTGTGCCGAGTGAAATCAGACAGCTTTCAAGTGCCGACGGTATTCCTGTTTGGAAAATCCGCTTGATTGCACGTTTTGTTGTTTGGAAGTTTATGCCCTCAAGATTAAGCTGTCTGCGGTGCCTTATCATATGTATAATACAATAAATCGCACTGATAATCTGTGCGATAACAGTCGCAACTGCCGCACCGACAACACCTGTTTTAAACACAACAACGAACAACAAGTCGAAAATTACATTTAATATAGAAGAAAGTATAAGTGCGTAAAGCGGTGTACGGCTGTCGCCAAGACTTCTGAGTATTGCGCTTGACGCGTTATACATAGCTGTACCGATTGTAAATGCGAATATTACGTTTATGTATGCAACCGCCTCATCAATTACGTTATCGGGTGTGTTCAGAAACGATAAAATCGGCCGTGAAAACACAACTCCGGCAACTGACGTAACCACCGCCAAAATTCCCACTATGTAAATAAGTCCCGTAACTGTTTTTCTCAGTTCGTCAAAATTCCTTGAACCGAAACACTGCGCTATAATAATTCCCGCACCGCTCGTAAGTCCCATCATAAGACAAATCATAACTCCGACAATCGTACCTGTCGAACCTACCGCCGCAAGAGATTCGGCACCCACAAACTTACCGACAATCGCTGCGTCAACGAAGTTATACACCTGTTGAAAGATATTTCCGATCAGCATCGGAACTGAAAAAGAAAGTATCAATTTTAACGGATTTCCTTTAGTCATATCGCTTATCATTTCACAATACACCGCCCCTCATTTTAATAACTTATGACATTATAGTCTATTAAATTCATAAAGTCAATAAGGTTGAAAAATTTATTTTTATTTGTTATAATATTGTTAAAAAAGACAAGGGGGGTCTTAAAATTGAAAGTGTTGTTGTTATCCGTAAAAGCCGGTTACGGACATCATTCTACGGCTAAGGCTATTATGGAATATTTCGAGGAGAACGGACATCAATGTCATATGCTTGATATATTCGACTATGTAAATCATCGTTTGGGAAATTCAATACAGGACGGATACTTGCTTTCGACAAAGTACCTTGCAAAGACGTATGCGAAGGCTTACGGCAAACTTACGCAAAAGGACGAGCCGTATGACCGTAATTCGCTTGTATCGATATTTTCGCGATTTGTTTCAAAGAAACTTGAAAAGTTCGTTGTTGAATATAATCCCGATTTGATAATCGGTACGCATAGCTATGCCGGAGTGTGTATAAGCATACTTGCCGACCGTGCGGCTTTTGACTGTCCGTCTGTCGGAATAGTAACCGATTTCACTGTACATCCGTTTTGGGAAAGTACGTTCCTTGACTATTACGTAATTCCGGATGAGCTTTTGGAACACGAAATGCAGAAAAAAGGTATAGCGAAAAAGAAACTTTTGCCTTTCGGTATACCGATAAGAGAACAGTTTGTAAAGAAAAACGACCCTATTGAGGCACGGAAAAAACTCGGGATTGAAAATATTCCCACTATACTTATAATGATGGGTTCAATGGGATACGGAAATATAAAAAAGATTTTGGCACAAATAGATACATATCCGAAAGATTTTCAAGTGCTGTGCGTTTGTGGTACGAATAAGAAAATAAAAATCGTAGTTGATGAATGTGAGTGGAATAAAAAAATATATTCATACGGATTTGTAGATAATGTTGACGTAATGATGGACGCCGCCGACTTTATAATAACAAAGCCGGGCGGACTTACAACATCAGAATCGCTTGCAAAAGGATTGCCGATGATAACAATGAATCCGCTTCCCGGACAAGAGGACAGAAACCTTAATTTCCTTGTAAATAATGGTGCGGCAATTATGGTAAACGACACTTATCCGATTTCTGAAGCGATAAATCAAATGTTTGCTTGTCCATGGCGTGTTGCAATGATGGAGGAAAGCGTAAGACATCTCGGTAAACCAAATGCAACGGCTGACCTTTATAATTTCTGCTGTGCAAAGGTTTTGGCAAAATCAACGCTTATTTGAAATTCTTTGTGATTTAGGTAATTTAATATGCCTGCGTCAGTTTTAAAATCGAATATAAGCTTGTAACTTGCAAGATTCATACCTCCGCTGTGTCGTGAGCCGTATTTCGTATCTCCGTACAGCGGATTTCCTATGTGCGAAAACTGTGCTCTGATTTGGTGTGTGCGTCCTGTTTCAAGCTCGACTTCCACAAGTGAAGTGTCTTTTTTTTCGGCAATAACATTATATTTTGTGCCGATTTTCTTTGAATTTTCTTCATTATAATCTGAAACCGTAACTTTTTTGTCACCGCGTGTAAGATATGCGGTAAGGTGACCGCTTTTTTTAAGATGACCTTCAACAATGCAAAGATATATTTTTTTTATTTCGCGACAGCGAATTTTTTCATTTATTATACGAAGTGCGGCGGCATTTTTTGCACCGATTATTATACCTGATGTATTTCTGTCAAGGCGATTGCAGAATGAAGGAGAAAAACTGTGTTCGTTTTCGGGATTGTATTCGCCTTTTTTGTACAGATAACTCTGCATTCTTTCAAGCAATGTATCCTTTGTGCCTTTATCGTCCGAATGGACTACAACACCGCTTTCTTTATTAATAAGTATAATATTTTCGTCCTCATATACAACGTCAATATCGGAATTGCCTGCTTTAAAGCTTGATTTGCTTTCGTAAAATTCGTCTTTAAAAAATAACTTCAACACATCACCGTTTTGGAGCATATATTTGCCGTCTTTAATGTGTTTGCCGTTTACTCTGACGCAATTTTTTCTAAGACTTTTATATAACATACTCTGTGGCATATTGACAAGATATTTTGTAAGAAACTTGTCAAGCCGTTGCCCTGCGTCGTTTTGATTTATCGTGATTTCCCTCATTTGTTACCTCGATTGATATTTTATTTGTAAACATTTATTTTTGATATTGTATCATAAAAAAAATTGTGTTACAATATAGTTTGCATAAATATTTTATATGAATGAAAAATTGTATTCAAATTTTGGAAGGAGAAAAAATATGGGAATTTTCGGCGGCGGTTATGATAAACCGGGTAAGGGAGTGGATAAGAACGAACCTAAAAAGAAAGGCTTTTTCTTGTTTTTTGATATTGTGATACGTAAGTTCACTAAATTTTTGGGTGCGAACTGTCTTTATGCGATAACGAGTATTATATGGATTGCGATTTTATATATTTTCGGCGGTATAGTTTTGAGCAGTACGCATATCGTTCAGAATGTTTCAGACACTATTATTTCGCTTGGTACGGAATCAAGTGCGGAAAATGTGCAGGGAAGCATTATGATACTTATTCAGCTTGCTTTTTCAATCGGTGTGTTCACGTTTTGGGGTTCAGGTCCTGCAACGGCGGCTTATTCGTATATAACAAGATGTTTCACACGCGGTGAACATACTTGGGTTTTGAGTGACGGTGCGGACAAGTTTAAGGAAAACTTTAAACAGGGTATGGTAGTTGTGCTGATTGACGCGGTTTTGCTTGTGTTCGGACTTAATGCAATTCTTTTCTATCATTCGCTTTACGTTTCAACAGGCAGTATGCTTTGGATGATGTTGCTGTATGTTATGATACTCGTACTTGTTGTTTATACAATGATGCACCCGTATTTGTATCAAATTATGGTTACATTTGAATGCGGAATCGGCTCGCTTTATAAAAATGCGTTGCTTATAACACTTGCAAAATTACCGGGTAACTTTTTTACAACGCTTATAGGAGTACTTATATACGGTGCGTTGTTTACATTCGTTAATCCGCTTGCAGCGGCAATTATAGTAGTAGTTATCGGACTTTGCGTTACTTGCTATCCGCCGCAATTTTATGCCGCAAGAGTAATTGAACGCTCAATATTAAAGGATATGAAAGAAAAACAGCATAAGGTTGAATATATCGGGGAGGAAGAATAATGGTTTTAGGTGAATATGATGTTGCCGTAATCGGAGGCGGTCACGCAGGCTGTGAGGCGGCTTTGGCGGCGGCAAGATTGGGTATGAAAACGGTTATGTTTTCAATAAGCCTTGACGCAATAGGAAATCTTCCTTGTAACCCAAGTATAGGCGGTACGGCGAAAGGTCACCTTGTTCGTGAGCTTGACGCACTCGGCGGTGAAATGGGTAAAGCGGCGGACGCTTCGTTTATACAGTCAAAAATGCTTAATAAAGGCAAAGGTCCTGCCGTACATTCACTTAGAGCACAGATTGACAGAAAAAAGTATCACGTTGAAATGAAAAAACGTGTTGAAAATCAAGAGAATTTGCAGGTTAAACAAGCGGAAATCGTAAATGTAATTACCGATGAAGATAATAATGTAACGGAAGTTGTAACACATACAGGCGTTGAATATAAGGTAAAAGCGGTTATTATTGCCAGCGGAACTTATTTAAAGGGTAAAATTCTTATCGGAAGTTATTCGCGTGAAAGCGGTCCTGACGGAATGTTCCCTGCAAATGAACTTTCGGAAAATCTTCGCAGATTGGGTATTGAATTAAAGCGATTTAAAACAGGTACTCCAGCAAGAGTGCACGCGGATACACTTGACTACAGTAAGATGGAGCTTGAGGAGGGTGACGAAAAAATCGTGCCGTTCTCGTTTGAAACGGAGAATGTCGGCAAAAATCTTGTTCCTTGCTATCTTGTGTATACAAATGAAAAAACTCACCAAATTATACACGACAATCTCGGTCGTTCGGCAATGTACGGCGGTATGGTTGAGGGTATAGGTCCGCGATACTGTCCGTCCATCGAAGATAAGGTTGTGCGTTTTGCGGAAAAACCAAGACATCAGCTTTTTATGGAGCCTATGGGACTTGATACAAAGGAAGTATACGCACAAGGCTTTTCAACGAGTATGCCTGAGGATGTACAACTTGAAATGTATCGAAGCGTTGAGGGACTTGAAAATGTTGAAATTATGCGTCCTGCATATGCAATAGAATATGATTGCTGCGATCCGACTCAACTGTATGCAACGTTGGAATTTAAGAATGTGCATGGACTTTACGGCGCAGGACAGTTTAACGGTACGTCCGGCTATGAGGAGGCGGCGTCACAAGGACTTATTGCCGGAATTAATGCGGCATTGAAACTTAAAAACGAAGAACCGCTTACATTAAAACGTTCGGACGGATATATCGGAACACTTATAGATGACCTTATAACAAAGGGTACAAACGAGCCGTACCGAATGATGACATCACGTTCGGAATACCGTTTGCTTTTAAGACAGGATAACGCAGATGAAAGACTTACTCCGTTCGGATATAAAATCGGTCTTATATCGGAAGAAAGATATAAAAAGTTTCTTGAAAAAATGGATATGATTGAAAATGAAATTAAGCGTGTGACGTCGGTTATAGTACCGCCGAAAGACGCAAATCCGCTTTTGGAACAGTATAATTCGACCGCAGTTAAGACGGGAATACGTCTTAGCGATATGATAAAACGTCCCGAACTTGATTATGAAAAACTTGCACCTGTCGACCATAACCGTCCGACACTTCCGGACGCAGTTTGTGAACAGGTTGAAATTAAACTAAAGTATGACGGCTATATAAAAAGACAGATAGCACAGGCTGAGCAGTTCAAGAAAATGGAGGAAAAACTTCTTCCCGAAAATCAAGATTATTCTGATATACACGGCTTGCGTTTGGAGGCAAGACAAAAATTGAATAAGATACAGCCAAAGTCACTTGGGCAAGCGTCAAGAATTTCCGGTGTTTCACCGTCCGATATGTCGGTATTGATTGTATGGTTGGAATCACAAAAAAGATAACAAATAAAAAATGTGTGTCATTTGATATGACACACATTTTTTGCTATTCATTATCATTTACCATATGATTAATTCTTGCGGGGATTTCGTTTGTTACTATGAAGTCCACACCGTAATCAATGTATTTTTGTGCTGTTTCCGTGTCGTCAACGGACCATACACCGCAGAAAATATTTTGTTGATGGAGTATATCTATTGAGGCTTGATCCACTTGCGGATAGTTATACAAAATACCTCTGTTTTCGGATATTTCCGTAATACGTTCAAGATTATCCGTATACGGTGCAGGAGTGTAACCGATTGTCATAACAGGGATAATACTGTTTCTTGCACGAATTTCTTTTACATCATCAATCGCACCTGTGATTATACAATGCGTTTCAGTCCGCTTGCTATGATTGTGTTTAGAAATGCATCGTAATTGGTGATATTTTTGATTTCGATAATCGGTACATTTCCGTATGTACTGCATATCGAAAGGTATTCTTCAAGAGTAGGTATTTTTAAGTTTTCGTTTGTGTCGAGATAATTTCCGTAGTCAATTTGGAACTGACTTAAATCGTCAAGCGTGTAGTCGGAAATAGCTCCCGAACCGTTTGTTGTTCTGTCAAGAGTGTCGTCATGCATACAGACGAATTGACCGTCGCTTGTTTCGCAAATATCCGTTTCAATACCCCAAAAGCCGATTTTACCGGCAAGCTCAAATGCCGGAATACTGTTTTCGGGCGCATAGTTTGAATATCCTCTGTGTGCGACAAAACGTTCCGTGCTACCGTCTGAAAATACGGTTGATGTACCGCTTTCGGCTTGCTGTGCACTCGCCGGAGTGGCGATTGCATCATTGTTATCGGAAGAAGGAAAGAATTTTAACATAACAGCAGACACGGCAAAAAGAAGTACGGTAAGTATCCATAATTTGCGTCGTACATTGTACATATTAAAAACCTCCTTTCACGTCTGCTCGTTTATTTAGAATAATGATTTTATACCTATTATAATAAGAATAATTCCGCCGAGTATTTCTGCTTTGTCGCCAAGTTTCTCACCTGCTTTTGTACCGACAAATACTGCGATAAGACTTAGAACAAATGTAGTTACCGCAATAATCGGTGCGGACTGCCATATGTTTGCACTGTTTGCGGCAAACGAAACACCTATGGCGAATGCGTCAATGCTTGTTGCAACTGCTTGAACAAGTAATATCCAAAGTGTGAGTTTTTTCGGTTCGGACTCTTCGTCTTTGGCAAGACCCTCACGAATCATATTAATACCGATTATACCGAGAATAAGCAGTGAAATCGGTCCTGACCATCTTTCAATAAACGATGCAAAAAGACTCCCGAGAAAGAAACCTAAAATCGGCATTATTCCTTGAAAAAGTCCGAACATAATCGGCATTGAAAGTTTTCTTGGCCCTGTCATATTCGTATAGACCATTGAACTTGCGATACAGACCGCAAAAGCGTCCATACTTAGTGCTATACCGATAAGAACTATTTCTGAAATTGACATTATGTATTCCCCCAGAATTTAGCTTCGAATTTATATTATACTATATATTCTGCCTTTAATCAAGGCAATATTCAACAAAAAACGCAAAAGTGGTATAAAAAAAGCCGAATAAATCTAATTAATCGGCTTTTTTATGTTTTTGTAATTTTTAGTTTGTACGAATAACAACGGTCTGTGTATCTCCGTCCCAGTCAACGTCAAAGCCTACCATATCGGCAATGTCACGGATTTTGAAATAAGTATTTCCGTTGATGTTGTAAGAAAGAACTTCTTTTTCTTCGCCGTCCACATAAACAGGGGCGGTGTTTTGGTCAACATTAAGTGCGGCTGAATGGTCGCTGTTAAGCTCGCCGCCGACTATTGTGTATTTAACTCCCGTTGAAATTGCGATAGCACTCAAATTCTCGTCCCACGCAACGTCAAAACGTGCATTTGTTGTACGAAGTACCATTGCAATATCACGAATTTTATAATAGTTTGAGTCGTTTACGGAATAACCCGATACTTCAACGTCTACACCGTTTACGGATAGTTTTGCATTTGAATTTGTTGCGGTAAGAGTGTTGATACCCTCGTATCTGTCAACGAAATCCTTGATTTTTGCTCTGTTCGGATAACCGTTTGTCAAAAAGTCGTTGCCGTACATATCAACGTAAGGAACGGTTTGATATGAGCTTACATATGATTTAAGTATTTTTTCTGTTGAGAAAGTCTGACCGTCAAACATAAGTTTGTAGAAGTTGATAACCGAAGAATAGCGCGGTACTTCACGACCGACAAATATGTATCTTCCACCGTCTTGGTATACGGTGATGTCTGAAAGGCAAGCACCGATAATGTTGTTAGGAACGTCAATATTTGAAATTGTATTGCCTTTCATAGTGAATGCGGCTGAAATACCTCCGTCCATACCGTCACGCATAACGAATGCCTCCGGTATACCGTTTCTGTCAAGATCGGTAAGAACTACTTGATTGTATGACGGATCTGAGGACATAATTTTCATAAGACGTGTAACGAACGCCTCACGCCAACTTTCTGCCGCAAATGTACTTGTTACGCAAAGCGTAAACATCATAGCAGTGGCAATTATCGCCGAAATAATCTTTTTCATTTTAATTTTCCTTTCATAATAAAAAGTGTTCGAGTTCTTTTTAAATATCTGTATTATACTAAAATTTTTTAGTGTTGTCAAATCTGACACTGTTTTTATGAATATCGCTTGAATATTTGACTGTAATTTATTATACTAAAAGAAAAAGGTAACTAAAAACAAAGAGGAGAAGATTATATGAAGTACAGAGAAATGGCGGGAGAGAAAATATCGGTATTGGGCTTCGGTTGTATGAGATTTCCGACAACGTCAAAAAATGCGGAAGACATTGATGCCGAAAAATCAGCAAAAATACTTGAATACGCTATTGAAAACGGTGTGAACTATTTTGATACCGCGTATGTTTATCACGGCGGAAAAAGTGAAAGTTTTATAGGCGGAGTTTTAAAGCCGTATCGTGATAAAATACATATTGCTACGAAATGTCCTACATGGGAAGTGAAGTGTGAGGAGGATTTCGACCGTTTGCTTAACGAACAGCTTGAAAGACTTCAAACCGATTATATTGATTTTTACCTTATGCACGCACTTGATAAGGACAGATTTAAGAATGTTGTCGAAAAATTCAATCTTATCGATAAGCTCAACAAGGCGAAAGCGACGGCAAAATCCGTCATATCGGTTTTTCCTTCCATGATGATGTTGAAACATTTAAAAAGATTATTGACGCAAATCCTGATTGGGAGTTTTGTCAGATACAGCTTAACTATATTAACGTAAAATATCAGGCGGGTCTTGAGGGACTTGAATATGCACATAAAAAGGGACTTGACGTGGTTATAATGGAGCCGCTTTTGGGCGGTAAACTTGCGAACCCGTCACCGCAGGTTGCAAAAATGTTGTCTGACGAAAAGACGCCTGTTGAGTGGGCAATGGATTTCTTGTGGAACAGAGAAGAAGTATCACTTCTTTTGAGCGGTATGGGTGCAATGGAACAGGTGCAGTCAAATATAGGCTATGCGGATAAAGCGGAAGTGGGTATGCTGACGGAAGAAAATCTTGATATGCTTGCAAAGACAAAAGAGGTATTTGACAAAATGGCACTTGTACCGTGTACAAAATGTGCGTACTGTATGCCTTGTCCGTTCGGACTTGACATACCGAAAACATTTGAGGCGTACAATGCAACCGCTTCACTCGGTACAGACAGAGCAAAGGCAATTTATGCAGAACTTAACAAGGGTGCGGACCAATGTAAGAAATGCAAAAAATGCGAAAAAGTCTGTCCGCAGAGTATTAAAATCAGTCACACAATGACCGAAATTGCAAAAATATTTGCGAAATAATTATAAAGGCTGTCTGATAAATTTCAGACAGCCTCAGCGTGTAGACAAAAGTGTCTACACGCTGGCAGAGGTCGAGAAAATAGTTCGGATTTTGCGAAAATGAACTCGTCGGCGTACGTTTGTACGTTAGAGTTTATTTTCGCAAAAAGTGCACAGGCAAGCCGTATATCGAAGATAGGCTTGCCTGTTGCTTTTTATAGCTATAAATTAAACTTTAAAATATAAAAATAATATATTGCACGTTCCGGACAATTTGTCGACAGTCTGAGGCTGTCTGATAAATTTCAGACAGCTTTTTCTTGTATGGAATTTATTATGCGATATTGACTTATACGACGGTAATGTAGTATAATCGTTTTTGTAATGAAAAAAACAGGAGGATTGTTCTTTTGGTATTTTCAAGTTTAATATTTATGTGCATATTTTTGCCGATAGTGCTGATTGCATATAATTTATCGAAAAATCTTACATATAAAAATACAGTACTGATTATCGCCTCACTTTTTTTCTACGCGTGGGGTGAGCCGATATGGGTAGTGCTTTTGATATTCAGTGCGTTTGTGGATTATATAAACGGACGTATAATTGATAAATACTATGCGAGGGCAGGTGCAACGATTGCGCTTGTTTCGTCGCTTGTGATAAATTTAGGCTTGCTTGCAATGTTTAAATATTCGGGATTTTTTATTGAAAACATCAACACGTTTTTACACACGTCAATCCCTAATCCGAATTTCAAACTGCCTATCGGAATATCGTTTTACACATTTCAAACGCTGTCGTATACGATAGATATGTACAGAGGAAAAACGCGAGTGCAAAAATCGTTTTTGGGATTTTTGGCATACGTTTCAATGTTTCCGCAGCTTGTCGCAGGACCTATTGTGCGGTACAGTACGGTTGCGAGCGAACTGAACAGCAGACGTGTTACGGCTGATGATTTTGCATACGGCGTAAAAAGATTTACCGCAGGTATGTGCAAAAAAGTAATGCTTGCAAACAGTTCGGGTGCGGTTGCGTCAATGGTGCTTGACAGTACAAGACTTACGGTTGCGTCATCATGGCTCGGAATAATAATGTATACATTTCAGATTTATTTCGATTTTTCGGGTTACAGTGATATGGCGATAGGCTTGGGAAGAATGTTGGGTTTTCACTTTGGTGAAAACTTTGAATATCCGTACATTTCAAGAAGTATAACCGAATTTTGGAGAAGGTGGCACATATCACTGTCAACATTTTTCAGAGATTACGTCTATATACCGCTCGGCGGTAACAGATACCACGCAATACGAAATATATTCATAGTATGGCTTTTAACCGGGCTTTGGCACGGAGCAAGCTGGAATTTTATATTTTGGGGATTGTTTTACGGTGTACTTTTGTTTATTGAAAAAACACTGTTTAAAAAGAAACTTCAAAAAATTCCCGCTCCCATCTGCTATATATACACTATGTTCTTCGTAATACTCGGTTGGGCGCTGTTCTATTTTACGGACTTAAACGCACTTTGGACATTCATAAAGAGTGCGTTCGGTGTGGGTACGGCATTGTACGACTTGACGGCGGTGTCAACATTCTGTACGAATGCATGGCTTATTGCGGTTTGCGTAATAGCGTCAACTCCGATACCGACAATTATACACAAGAATTTCTGCAAAAAATCAAAGGTATTTGCGGCAATATCGGAGCCGATTTTGGTTATTGTCGGACTTGGAGTGTGCTTTGTTCTGCTTGTGGGACAAACATATAATCCGTTTTTGTATTTCAGATTTTAAGGAAAGGTGACGAATATGAGAAATAAGCTTACAATCGGTGCATTTCTTCTTATGTTGACAGCTTTTATCGTTGTACTCGCACTTCCGGCGGACGAGGAAAGTATAAAATCTGAAAACAGAGTGATGGCAACAATTCCGCCTGTAAATGAGGAAACAGTGTTTTCGGGTGAATTTGAAACAGGGTTTGAAAGTTTTATCGGGGATAATATCGCTTATCGTTCACAAATTACCGATTTTTCAAAAACGTTGGACGAAAAAAGAGGATTTGTACCGAAAACAGGTAAAATTATTTCCACAAATAAAGATATAGGAACGGGTACAACTCAAAAACAAACTCTTCTTGTTGCGGATAACACTATTATGGAGATGTTTGTAAGAAATGATAAAACAGAGCAGGAATATGCCGACGCGATAAATCGCTATGCCGAAAAACTTCCTGAAAATATAAAACTTTTCAGTATGGTAATTCCGACACAGCTTGAATTTAAAGAACCTATATATAAGAATTTGCAGGACAGTCAAAAGGATACGATAGACAGTATTTATTCAAAGCTTGACAGCAGGGTGGGTACTGTTGACGCATACGGTTTGCTGTCCGAACATTCAAATGAGTACACATATTTCAGAACCGACCACCACTGGACGCAACTCGGCGCGTATTACGGTTACAGTGCGTTTATGAATAAAGAGGGCAGACAAGCGGTAAATAAAGATGATTACGAAACAGGTAAGATACAAGGCGTACTCGGTTATCTTTATGACAGAGTAAGTTCAGATGTGGCGACAGAACCCGACACGATTGAATGGTACGACATTGACTATGATAAGCATATCAAAACAACAATGTATGCAACCGACGAAAAAGGCGAAATGTATTCGTACAACGGTGTGATGTACGACAGAAGTAAAGCGAATTATAACTTTTTCTTCGGCAGTGACCATCCGATTGTCGAAATGACGAATGAGAAAAATCCTGACGGTAAAACGTTGGTTGTGCTTAAAGATTCGTATACAAACGTACTTGCACCATGGCTTATAGAAAGCTATAAAAATGTAATTCTTGTCGATCCGAGAATTTTTGACGGCGATTTTCAGACGGTTTTGGATAAGTATTCGCCTGATGAGGTGCTTGTTGTGAATTATATTTTCACGACTGTTTTTACGGATTATTGCAATTTGCTTAAAAATTTGTACAATTAACAAAGAAGCGGTTTCTTTTTTATAAAGAATTACCGCTTTTTTCTTTACAATAACAATTCGTTATGATATAATTCTAATATTGAGAAAAAACAAAAAGGAGAGAACGAAATGGGTAAGACTAAAGGCGGTTTCACACTTCCGGGTGAAAGCGGTTATGAAAAGCTAACACTTGAAATGGCTGAAAAATGGGGTGCAGACGTAATCAGAGATTCTGACGGTACGGAATTGTCACCTGAAATTATAAATGCGGGTTACGGAATTTATTCTACAATTTGTATTATTCGTGACCATAACGAGTGGGCAAAGCAAAACACAGATAAATTACAGCAGTCATTCCTTATGACAAATCCTGTTGTTGCGGAAAGCAACAGTGTTAAGATTGACCTTATGAAGGACTTCTTTAACGAACAGTTCAAGATTAACGAGTCTGACGAATCAAAGGCATATTGGCAGGTATTCGACAGAACTGCAAATGAAGAAGTTAAGGATTGGACGTACGAAAACGGCGTTGTTACGGTAAATGGCGTAACACCTTGGCATAAGTACACAGTAAACTTCCTCGCATACAGAATTTGGGAAGAAATTTCAATGTACAATCATACAACAAATAATTGGGACAAGGAACATCTAATGCAGATTGATCCGAGATACCCTGAAACACAGCAATATATGCTTGATTGGATGAAGAACTGGTGCGAAACACACCCTGCAACAACAGTTGTTCGTTTCACATCAATGTTCTATAACTTCGTATGGATTTGGGGTTCAAACGAGAGAAACAGAGATTTATTCTCAGATTGGGCGTCATATGACTTTACGGTTTCTCCGCTTGCTCTAAAGGAATTTGAAAAGAAGTACGGTTATGCACTTACTTCAGAGGACTTCATCAATAAGGGCGAACTTCACGCTACACATATGACTTGTGACAAGAAAAAGCTTGATTGGATGGAATTCATCAATGATTTTGTTGTTGACTTCGGTAAAAAGCTTGTTGACCTTGTACATACATATGGTAAAAAGGCTTATGTATTCTATGATGACAGCTGGGTAGGTGTTGAGCCTTGGGGCAAGAGATTTAAGGACTTCGGCTTTGACGGCCTTATCAAGTGCGTATTCAACGGCTTTGAGGCAAGACTTTGTGCAGGCGTTGACGCAGTTGAAACTCACGAAATCAGACTTCACCCATATTTGTTCCCTGTAGGTCTTGGCGGTGCTCCTACATTTATGGAGGGCGGTAATCCTACACTTGAAGCAAAGGGATATTGGAAGAACGTAAGACGTGCACTTCTTCGTGCACCTATCGACAGAATCGGTCTTGGCGGTTACCTTTCATTGACATTGCCGTTCCCTGATTTCAACGACTATATCGAAAAGATTGCAGATGAATTCAGAGAAATAAAGGAATTCCATAAGGCAGGTAAGCCATACGTTTTAAAACCGAGAGTTGCCGTTCTTACATTCTGGGGCAGTCTGCGTTCATGGACTTGTGCAGGTCACTATCACGAACACCCTGAACTTGATCTTATAAACATTATCGAGGCTCTTTCAGGTATGCCGTTTGACGTTGAATTCATCAGCTTTGACGACCTAAAGAATAAGGGACTTGACAATTACGACGTTGTTATTAATGCCGGATTTGCAGGAAGCGCATGGTCAGGCGGAGAACAATGGAAAGACGAAAAGGTTGTTTCACTTCTTACAGAGTGGGTTAACAACGGCGGTGCATTCATCGGTGTAAACGAACCGTCTGCAACGGACGGTTACGATACATTCTTCCGTATGTCACACGTTCTTGGCGTAAGCGAAGATACAGGTGCAAGAATTTGTCACGGTAAGTATTCGTTTGACGTTGAAAACAACGGTGCGGTTGTAGACGGCACGGTTCTTGCAGGTAAAAACAAGGTTTATCTTGTTGACGGCGAAACAAAGGTGCTTGCGGCTGACGGAGATATGCCGACAGTTACAACTCATAAGTTCGGTAAAGGTGTTGGTGTTTATATGTCAAGCTTTAAGCATGGCGAAGTTAATAACAGAACACTTCTTAACCTTATTCTTACTGCCGCAGGCGAAAGCACAGACCAAAAGTATTTGACAGATAACGTAAATACAGAGTGCTGCTATTATCCTGAAGGCAAACAGCTTGTTGTTATCAATAATGCGGATACAGAACAAACTGCAACAGTTAAGACTGACGCAGGTGATAAGACTGTAACACTTAGTGCATTTGATACACAGATAGTACAGCTGTAATAAAATAAAACTAACGAGCTGTTAGAAATTAACAGCTCGTTTTGTATATTGAGGTGTATTTAATGGATAAAAATAATCAGCTTGAAACCGCACCGATAGGAAAACTTGTGTTTAAGCTTGCGATACCGACTGTTATGGCACAGCTTGTAAACTTGCTGTATAACATAGTTGACAGAATTTATGTCGGACGAATACCGGAGATAGGCTCACTTTCGCTTGCAGGCTTGGGTGTTACGTTTCCTATAATATTGCTTGTTTCGGCATTTGCAATGCTTGCAGGTATGGGCGGTGCGTCAAGAGCGGCGGTAAGCATGGGAGAAAAAGACAACGACAAAGCAGAGAAAATACTCGGCAACTGTACAATGCTGCTTATAATATTTTCGGTAGTGCTGGCGGTTGTGTTTATGCTTACGAAAAATCAGATATTGATGAAATTCGGCGCAAGTGAGGCAACTTTGCCGTATGCGTCGGATTATATAAGCATATATCTTGTCGGTACGATATTTGTACAGATTGCGTTGGGACTGAATTTGTTTATAACAAATCAAGGCTTTGCAAAAACAAGTATGATGACCGTTTGCATAGGTGCGGTGCTGAATATTGTGCTTGACCCGATTTTTATATATGTGTTCGGAATGGGCGTAAAGGGTGCGGCGCTTGCAACGATAATTTCGCAAGGTGTATCGTGTTTGTGGGTGCTTAAATTTTTGACGGGTAAAAAGACCGTTTTGAAAATCAGACTTAAAAATCTTGTTTTGGACGGAAAAATCGTTACTTCGGTTTTATCGCTCGGTGTGTCACCGTTTATAATGCAGGCAACGGAATGTTTAATTCAGCTTACATTCAACAACGGTATGCTTAAATACGGAAATGACCTGTATGTTGCACTGATGTCGATACTGTTCAGCTTAACACAGCTTATATGGATGCCGCTTAACGGTTTTTCGCAAGGCGCACAGCCTGTTATCGGATATAATTACGGTGCAAAGCGTTTTGACAGAGTGAAAAAAGCGTTTAAACTTCAATTTACGGTAAGTATATGTTTCTCGCTTTTTGCGGTTGCGCTTGTCGAAGTGTTCCCGACAGCGTTTTTGAAGATGTTCACAAATGACCAAGAGCTTATAGATATAGGTATAAACTCAACTCGTCTTTTCCTTGCAGGTATGTCTGTGATGGGTGCACAGTGTGCGTGTCAGCAGACGTTTTTGGCATTGGGTGAGGCGAAAATATCAATGTTTCTTGCGTGCCTTAGAAAAATTATACTTCTGTTTCCGCTTGCACTTATACTTCCGAATATCGCAAATATGGGAGTATGGGGATTGCTTTTGGCGGAGCCGGTAAGTGATGTCGTTGCGGCAAGCTGTACAACGATAATGTTTACAATAAGAAGCAAAAAAATATTAAAACAATAAAAAGGAGTGTGCTGTATGAAAAAGATATTAATGGTTATAGCGGCGGTTGCTGTTTTACAGACTGCGGTATATGCACAAAGCATTGATTTCAGCGGTGACGTTACGGGCGGTAAAAGCGTTGAAGTAACTAATCTTGAAAACGGATATTATGACCTTACGGCGGTATGTAAAAATACTTCGGAGGAGGGTGTGTCGTATTTGTACGGAGTGTCGGACGGATACACTGCGGCAAGTACGGTTTTACCTGTTTCGGCTGACGGTGTTAAGGTTACCGTAAGAGGAATTGAAGTTGAAAACGGTAAATGCACAATCGGCGTTGGTACTGACGGAAACGGCGTGATTGCAATATCGGACGTTGATCTTGTTAAGACGGACAAGCAAAACGGCTTTATACAAGGTGGCGATATGACCGAAGTTGATTATATCGAAAGCCTTGGCGGTGAATATAAAGACAGTGACGGAAACAAGGTTGACCCATTTGAATTTTTGTCGCAGAACGGTATGAATATGGCGAGAATACGTCTTAGCAATACACCGGGCAAAGGTACAGGTGACGGAGTGTATTATCTTCCGAGTGGTTTTCAGGACGAAGAAGATTGTCTGAAACTTGCCAAACGTGCAAAGGACGCAGGTATGGGAATACAGTTCACGTTTAATTATTCCGATTATTGGTCGAACGGCTCAAGACAGATTATTCCGTCCGAATGGGTTAAGCAGATTAAAGACGAGCTTGGCTATGACGTTAAGAATGCGGACTTTCTAAACTCAATGACAAGTGAACAAAGAGAGGAAATTCAAGATAAACTTGCGGAAATAGTATACAACTATACATATGATATTATGTCAAAGTTAAAGGCACAGGGGACTGTTCCGGAATATGTTTCGCTTGGCAATGAAATTCGCGGCGGAATGTTGTTTCCGTTCGGCAATACATATGATGCAAGTATGAACAGAGATAGATTTGAACTTGTGTTCGGTGACGATAAAAACGCAGATAAAGATATAAAATGCCCAAAAGATTGGGAAGGTCTTGTTAAGTTTATCAATGCCGGATATGACGCGGTAAAGGCGGTGTCGGAGGACTCAAAGGTTATAATTCACCTTGATGACGGTTCAAAGTCAAACAAATTCACATATTTCTTTGATGAACTTGACAAACTCGGTGCAAAGTATGACGTAATCGGTGCGTCATATTATCCTGCATGGACGGACAACAATGCGGAAGCCTGTAAGGAATTTTGTAATGAAATTTCAAAGAAGTACGACAAAGACATTATGATTATGGAAACAGGTTTTAATTGGAACGAAACAAGAAAAGACGGTTATGCGGGACAGTTAAAGGATTCAGATGTGTATAAGGACATTTATCCGCCGACAATGGCAGGACATAAAAATTTTATGGCAGAACTTTTCAACGAATTAAAAAGCGTTGACGATAACAGATGTCTGGGTGTGCTTTATTGGGACCCTTGTATGATTCACGTCGAAGATAAAGATAATAAAAATGCGTCTTTGTCGGGTTGGGCTGTAAAGGAAAGTGACGATAAGACAGACGTTAACGTTGTCGAAAACACAACGCTTTTCGATTTTGACGGAAAAGCTATTCCATCGGTTGACGTATATAAACATTCTTCAAGCAGTAAGGAAGAAGTCAATATTCAAACTATAAGTGATGAAAAGAATGTCAAAACACGAATTGAAAACAATACCGACAGTACGAAAAAGGTAAGTGTTATTGTAATCGGTTATGACGAAAACAATGTCATAAACAGTGTACAAAACGTGTCAAAAGAAGTAAACGCAAATACGGCAGAGATCGTTTCGGTAAATCTGCCGCAAGGTAAATATGCGGTTTATGTGTGGAATGGCAGCCGATTAATTAAAAAATAAACAACAACACTCAAAAAGGACGTTTTTAAAACGTCTTTTTTGTTTTGTATAAAAAGACGGCTTTTTTATATAAAAAACGTAATTTGATTGACATATTGCATAAAAAATGATAGTATTTATATTGCATAGTAACAAATTAAGGTAAAAAGAGGGGGTAAAGCTGTTTAATGAAAAAGGGTAAAAAGTTAAAAGAGAGAGATAAAAAAGGCTTTAAATACTATCTGAAAAGGGACTGGCAGTTGTATGTACTGCTGTTCTTTCCGTTGGCATTTGCGATAGTCTTTAAGTTTTTACCGCTTTTGGGGTTGTCGGTAGCGTTTCTTAATTATGACGTTGTCGGCGGTTTTGAGAGAGCGAAATTCATAGGTTTTGACGCGTTTAAGGAAATCTTCAAAATGAAAGATTTTTACATAGCACTTCGTAATACTATCGTGCTTAACGGTCTTGATCTTATAATAGGTTTTCCGGCTCCGATAATTTTGGCGATATTATTAAATGAAATACGCAATAAGTATTTCAAACGTATCAGCCAAACGGTTTTATATTTACCGCATTTTCTTTCGTGGGTAATCATTGCAGGTATATTCTATCAGCTTTTGTCACCGTCTACGGGATTTGTGAACGTACTTATAATGCGTCACGGCGGTGAAAGCATACCGTTCCTGACGGAAAAATGGCATTGGCTTGTGTCGTACTGTTTAATCGGCGTATGGCAGAGCATGGGTTGGGGTACGATTATATATCTTGCCGCAATCACAGGTATTAATGCTGACCTTTACGAAGCGGCAACGGTTGACGGTGCAGGCAGATGGAGAAAAATATGGAATATAACACTTCCTTGTATTCGTTCGACAATCGTTGTAATGCTGATAATGAGTTTGGGAAGAATTTTGGGTATATCGTTTGAACGTCCGTATACATTGGACAATCCGCTTGTAAGAGATTTCTCGGACGTTATTTCGACATTCGTTTATCGTGTCGGCTTGCAGTCGCACAGATATAACATCGCAACGGCGGTTGGTTTGTTCCAGTCGGTCGTAGGACTTATCTTCGTATTTGCATCGGATAAGTTTGCAAAACTTATGGGAGAGGACGGTATAATATAATGAAAAGAAAAGCTACTGATGTTTTGACAGATGTGTTTATATATGTGTTTATGGCTGTACTTTCGCTTTTGTGTCTTATACCGTTTATACACGTTCTTTCGGTTTCAATCAGCGGTAACGGTGCGGTAATGTCAAATCAAGTGTTCCTTATTCCTAAGGACGTCAATCTTGACGCATATAAGACGGTTTTCGGTGATGCGACAATGATGCGTTCATTGTGGTTTACGGTGTTTGTGACGGTTGCGTTTACGGCACTCGGTATGTTCCTTACAATATGCGGTGCGTTTGCACTGTCAAGAAAACGTCTGAAGGGCAGAAAAGTTATAGGCGTAATATTTCTTATAACAATGTACTTCACTGCCGGAACAATTCCCGATTACATACTTATGAGCCAGTTGCACCTTATAAATACGGCGGCGGTTTTGATACTACCGCTTGCATTTTCGGCATATAATTTGATAATACTTCGTACATTTATGCAAAACAGTGTACCGCAAAGTTTGGAGGAGGCTGCTGCGATTGACGGCTGTAACGACTTTATTGTACTGATTAGAATTGTATTGCCGTTGTCAGTGCCTGTTTTGGCGACGCTTGCACTGTTCTATGCGGTAGGTCGTTGGAATACATTCCAAGACGCACTTTACTTTATAACAAAGTCACCGCTTAAACCGTTGCAGTTAAAGTTGTATGAGCTTGTTAATGCGGCAGGTTCAAATTCGTCGGTTTCGCAGGAAGTCGCAGGGGAGAGTATGCAGGCTGAGGAAGTTTTGAAATCGGCTTGTATTATGTTTGCAACTATTCCTATCGTAATTGTTTATCCTTTCATACAAAAGTATTTTGTTAAGGGTGTTATGATAGGTGCAGTAAAAGAATAATGAAAAAACATATTTAAAAAGAGAGGGGAAAAGAAAAATGAATTTAAAGAAAGTATTGTGTGCTGCACTAAGCACAGTGACTGCGGTATCTTTGCTTGCGTCATGCGGCGGTAAGGGTAAAATGCAGATGGATAAAGCGGAGCTTACAGGCCCGAAAGCCTATGATGAGCAAATTGAGCTTAAAATACCTGTATATGACAGAGGTATGCAGGGACAGGCAGACGTAGACAACAACTATTGGACGGATTATGTTCAAAAGAATTTCGGTGACAAGTACAATATCAAAATGACATTTGTACCTGTTACGCGTAAGGAAGATGTAACGGTATTTAATGAATTGCTTGCAGCAGGCGAAGAACCCGATATTCTTTTCAGCTATGACTATCCGACAATGATTTCATATTATTCAAGAGGAGCGTTCCAGCCGATTGATGAGGACGTGTTAAAGACATACGCACCGACATTCTATGAAAAGACAAAGGATTTGGAGGAATATACAAAGGTTGACGACCAAAGATATTTCCTTGCGGCAACTCGTCCGTTGGCTTATAACTGGGTAACTCTTATCCGTACAGACTGGCTTGAAAAAGCAGGACTTTCAATGCCGACAAATCAAGAGGAATATGTAAATGCACTAAAGAAGTTTAAGGAATTAAAGCTTGGCGGCGAAAATACAATCCCTGCAACGGAGAGCCTTTACAACGCATATTTCCCGAACTATGAATACAGAGAATATCCGCTTTCGGAAGAAGATAACGCGATGTATTCGGATATTACTGTTGCATCGCTTACATATGACGCAACAAAGCAGAAGTTAAAGTATATGAACCAGCTTTATAACGATGGGCTTATCAGTCCTGAATGGTATCTTGACAAGGACGGTAACCAAAAGCAAGCCGATTTTGTATCGGGTAAAGCAGGCGTGTTCGGATTCTATTTGTCACAAAATCCTCCTGTACTTCAAACACTCCTTCAAAATTGCCCAGACGCAAAGGTTGCAGTGCTTGACGCAGGTGCAGGTTATCCGGAGGGTACAAAGCCTGCAGGCAGAGCAGATTGGCCGTTCGGTATGGTAAGCGGTATCAGTGTTGACTGTGAACACCCTGAGGCAGTGCTAATGTATTTTGAGTGGCTTGCACAAGATGAAAACCTGTTCGTAATGCAAAACGGTATTGAAAACGTTACATATAAAGTTGAGGACGAAATTCCTGTACTTATTGACGATTACACAGGTGAAGAAAGATTGAACTACAATTCAAATAAAGATATGTGGTGCCTTGTAACAGAGGGTAAGGACTACGGCAGTGACGAGAAAAACCTTGCCGTACAAAAGAAAACATACGCACCGGCGGGATTTGAGGACTTAATTCAACAGTCATATGACGGTTATCAAAAGACTAAGGAATATAAGTATACAGATTTCTTGTTCGACAGATCAATCGACAGCCTTTCGCAGTATGCCGAAACTTTAAAGAGTAAGTGGGAAGTTATTCAGGTTGATTTGATTAACTGTAAGCCTGAAGAATTTGACGCAAAGTATGAGGCTGCTTGCAAGGAATACCTTGACGCAGGTTATCAAGCTGTTCTTGACGAAAAAGAACAGGCTTATGCCGATATGAAAAAATAAAAAAAATGATTAAAAAGGATAATCCCAGAGATTGTCCTTTTTTGTTGACAGCGTAAGGCTTAAATGATAGAATGATAGTGTAAAATTAACAAAGAAAATAGGGAGAAATAATGAATAAGAAAACTGTTTCAAAAGTAAATTTGTTTTTCGGCGGACTTGTTTCGAGAATGGAAGAAAACAAAGATTTTTTTAATGATATTACTATTAATTTAAAGTCGGGAACTAAGAATTTCCCTGCAAAAATATTGTATACGGACGATATAACTCTTGATTATCAAGCGGTTAAACGCAAAGTGGAAAAAGACGGTTTGTGGGATATAATCGCGGAAGAATTGCTTAAATATGACGAGGCGCAGATAATTTACAGCGAACGCGGTGCGAAGATTGTAATTGACGCAAACGATAAAAAAGTCAATATGCGTCACGAGGATGTTACGAAAGAGATAAATAAGACGAGCGTTGTGCAGACGGGCAGAGAGTATGTCGTAAATCCCGCACTTGCGAAAGAGTTGCTTGAAGAAATAGGTATACTTGCCAAGAACGGCAAGATTAAAAATGATAAAATCCGTAAGTATAATCAGATAGATTATTTTGTTGAATTAATGCAGGGTGTGCTTAAAGAAATCGGTGACAGGGACGAATATGTTATTTTTGACGCGGCTTGCGGTAAAAGTTATTTGTCATTCGTTATGAATTTCTATTTGAAAGAAATACTTAAAAAGAAGTGTCATTTTATCGGTGTTGACTATTCTGAAACTGTAATAGAGGCGTCAAAGAGAATGGCTAAAAATCTCGGATACAACAATATGGAGTTCATCAAAGCCGACCTTACGGAGTATACACCGCCTATAAGACCCGATATAGTCGTGTCGCTTCACGCCTGCGATACCGCAACGGATATGGCACTTGCACTCGGTATAAGAGCAAAGTCGAGAGCGATTGTGTCTGTTCCGTGTTGTCATAAGGATATTTTAAAACAGTATTCGTATGAGCCGTTTGAGGCGATAACAAAGCACGGCATTTTAAAAGCCAGACTTGCAGATACATTGACGGACGGACTTCGTGCGGCATATCTTGAAAGTGTCGGATATAAGGTTAGTATGATTGAGTATATATCACCGCTTGAAACCCCTAAAAATATTATGATTCGTGCGGTGTATACAGGCAAGAAAAACGAAAAGTCAAAACAGGATTTTGAAAATCTGAAAGAAATGCTGAATGTTAAACCTGCTATTGAAAGATTTTGTCGAAAGGGTGAAATATAATGAATTTTGAAGAAAAAACAGTGTCGAGCGAAGAAATTTATGACGGTAAAATCATAAAGGTGCGTAAGGAAAAAGTCGAACTTCCTGACGGACGTTTGGCAACGCGTGAACTTATCGGTCACCCGGGCGGTGTCGGAATTATTGCGGTTGACGGGGACGGTAAGGTGTTTATGGTTACGCAGTACAGAATTGCCGCTAAGTCGGAAATGCTTGAAATTCCTGCCGGTAAAATGGAGTACGGCGAAGATCCTTTGGAATGTGGTGCAAGGGAGCTTATTGAGGAAACGGGATACAAGGCGGAGGAATTTACACATCTCGGCGAATATTACGCAACACCGGGATATTGTGAAGAAAAACTTAATATTTTTCTTGCAAGAAAACTTACTTTTGTCGGTCAAAATCTTGACGACGGCGAATTTTTGAATGTGTCGAAATACAGCCTTGACGAACTTTATAAAATGGTAATGGATAATAAAATTTATGACGCAAAAACCGCTGTTGCAATACTTAAAGCAAAAGCAATATTGGGATAAATTATTGACAATTTATCTAACCTCTGAAAGACTGCTTTGGCAGTCTTTTTTTAATATGTATTGACAAACTACATATATAGTGATAAGATATACATAGTAATTCTATGTATACAGAGAGGAGAGTTGCAAAATGAAAATCAATAAAGAACTTATGAAAGGCAGTACATCAATATTGATATTGACTCTTTTAAAAAGTGAAGATATGTACGGCTATCAAATCACGCAGGAACTGGAAAGGCGTTCGGACAGCACATTTGAAATGAAAGAGGGGACTTTATATCCTATGTTGCACGCACTTGAAAAGGAAGGTGCGGTTGAGTCGTATTGGTACGATACAGATGAGGGACGCAGGCGAAAGTATTATAAACTTACTGATACAGGCAAAGAAATGCTTGAAAGCAAGCAAAAAGAATGGAATGTGTTTAAGAAAGCTATGAACAGTATTATAGGAGAAGAATGTTATGAGTGACAGAATCAATGACTTTCTTGACAAAATATGTGCAAGTGTGAAGTATAGAACAATGCACAGCGAAATACGTGAGGAATTTAAAAATCATATAGATGAAGCGGTGTTTGAATTTGAAAAATTCAGCAGAGGTCACGAAGCGGCGGTGAATATGTCGCTTTCAAAATTGGGTAATGCAACGGAAATAGGCGAAGAATTAAACCGTCAGTATCGTATGCCGTTTGACAACAAATTCGGTCTTGCAATATGGTCGGGTATTGTGACGTTAATCGTTTATACGGCATATCCGCTTATATATAAAATTCAAAACAGAACGATAAATTTAAGAGGTTATGAAACTGCCACTGTTATTATGCTGATTGTATTGCTTGGTTTGGTGAATTTCTTCTACTTAGACGAGGACGGCTGAAAATATCGGTGCGTGACTGGTTACATATAATGATAGGCTTTTTAAGCGGCTGGGTGATTTCAATGGTGTTACTGTTATCAACGTCGTGTATATCTAAATATGGGTATTACTTGTATTGTACCGATGTGAAAATACCGTTTGCACCGCTTTATGTACCATTTTTGCCTAAAGACCACTTGGTGTTCGGTGTAGAATTTTTCTGCTGGTGGTTTTGCTTTATGGTGTATATGATAGCCGTAAAAAGTCGAAGAAAAATAAAACCGTTTTCGGTGTTTACAAAGTTTAGCTGGGCAAGTGAGGGTATATTTTTTGAAGAAACAAAAGAACTGATAGACGGTCGGGACAAAAATAAACAGAATTATTAGGAGGGAATTTTATGAAAAAGAGAATTATATCAATTTTATTGGCTCTGTCAATGACAGTGAGTGCAGGTGCTGCGGTGCTTGCCGCACCGTCGGACATACCGTTTGAACAGAGGACAATGGCGGTAGATACGGTAAAGGCGGACAAGGCTATCGAAGCGTTTGAAAGCGATTTGAAGAAATCGAACAATTATGATAAGGTATTTGAAGATTATAAATCATTGATGGATTTGTCGGTAGAAATATCGGACATTATGACATTAAATTGGGCAGAAACCGAAAAGCTTAATAATGGTATGAATGTGACATCTACGAGGGACGAGCTTAATAAAAATTACAACGAGTGTACCGAATACAGAGAAAAGATTGATGAGCTGGTAAAGTCAATTCTTGAAAGTAAATATGCTGATGAATTTAAAAAGTATTGGGGCGATGACAAAACCGAAAAAGTCCAAAATATGAGCGGCATAGCAGATATGGCGGCGAAAGAGTTTAATGACAGATATTATGAGCTTCTAAATAAAAATGCGGACGGCAAGGAGTTTGCAAGTCTGCTTAAAGAAGTGATTGCACATAATAAGAACGATGAAGAATTAGATGAAGAAACTGCTGAAAGATTACATAAAATCATCAACTATTGCAATAGTATTGCTGATTATAGGTATTATGTGAATAAATTCAACAATTACGGAGCGCATCTCGGATTGACAGAGATTAAAGGCGAAAATAATATTGACAATCCTATTAAAAAACTTGCATTTGTGGGTGAGATTAACGAGCATTTGAAAAAAGCATATGACTATATGGTTAAAAACAATTTGTGTTTTTATGATGACAACGAAAAAGATGTTGCAGGAGTTACATTCCGATTAATCGGAAGTGAAGATTCCGAAATTTTGGCATTTGGCGACAATGATGTTATGAGAACGCTTATACACGAATTCGGACATTATCAAAATTTTTTCGGGAAAGAAGTAGACAGTGAAGATTATTATTTCGGAACAGCTCATAGTTCGCCGATAGTTGAATTTGATTCGCAGATGTTTGAACTTATTGCAACTGATTATTATGATGAAATATACGGAGATAATGCAGGTGCAATGAAGTTTGATACTCTTGTATCTTGTTTTCAAATAGTCACGAGTGCAACAATGGCATACTTTGAAAATTCGTTATATAATGATAATGTACTTAAAATGAGCGACGAAGATTTGGACAAGGCGCTTACAAATCAGTTCGGTGAGGAATGGTATAAAACGTGCCAATTTTGTTTTACAAATCCGGGTACTTACTTAGGATATTCGCTGACTATGTTTAATGCGATACAGGTATATGATATTTTCTTAAAGGACAAGCAAGCGGGTATAGACAAATATTTTGAGGCTTGTGATTGTGAGGGTGATACATACGAGGAAGTAACCGAAAAACTCGGACTTGTCAGTGCGTTTGATGACAATGCCGCCGAATATTTAAAGAGCATTACAAATGATATTTTCAAAACAGAATATGGCATTGATTATGATACGGCACTTGATTATTTTGAAAACGGTACATATTTGGGAAAGGTTTTTCCTACCGAACAAAAAGTATCTGTAAACGGCGGAGAAACTCAAAAATTGATTGCGTATAACAGAGGCGGATTTAACTATATAAAAATTCGTGACCTTGCAAAGTTGTTAAACGGTACAAGCAGTCAATTTGATGTGGAATATGATGAAACTGTTGGTAAAATCAACATTGTAACTGGTAAGCCGTATACGGCTAACGAAAATGATACAGATGAAATTGCGGAGGTTAAAACCGCCGGACAAAAAGCCGCCGGAACATATTCGCTTTGTCGTAACGGTGAAAATGTGCGTTTCGGAGGAATGATTTTTGTAAACGGTTATAACTGTTTCTTACTCAGGGGACTTGCCGAAAACAAGGTGCTTGGGATTAATGTTGACTATGACGAAGAAACGAACACCGTTTTAATATACACCGAATAATAAAACCAAAACAACTGATTTTTAATTGACAAGCAATAAAGGATAATGATATAATAAACTAATAAGAAAAGTTTTTAAGGAGAGTAGTAAAATGGGTTATTATTTTGATGACAGTCAAAGCATTAACGCTTACGAGGGCACTGACCCGCAGGCAATAATTTCATCGCTTGCATACAGATATATGGGACAAAATCTAAAGCACGGACTTTATTATCGTGCATACACAAACAACGGTATCGTTCGTACAACCGATTACAGATACCTTGTTGATTTCAATAAGATTTTCCCTGACAGCAAGGATAAGGAATGTGTATGGGCATTCACAAAGTTCTATTCAGCCGGTAAATCTTCATTCGGTTGGGATATAAACTGTTTCGGACCTATGGTTGTATATGTAAACGGCGAAGTTGCATATAAGTCTGATATTTTCAAAGAGAGATATTCCGAAACTTCAACGCGTGTATTTATGGACGTTGAAGAAGGCTGGAACGACATCAGAATTCAGTTCAAAAAGACAAAGGCGGGCTTCGGCGGTCAGTTCGGCACATGGATCGGTAAGTGGGATATGTACACACTTATGCCGACAAAGGAACGTGACGGTCAAGAGGGTTTTGTATTTACAGAACTTGTTCCGGACGATTATGTACCTGACTTTGAAATCGGTATGAGCGAAAAGAATTTTGACAAAAAGCTTTATCCTGTAATAAACTGGTCTGACGACGAAATGAAAAAAGGTCAGCTGACTCGTATGTTCGGTACACCTAACGGTCAATACGCAGTAGGTTACACAAAGGTATTTGCTGACGATATTAACAACACAACACACAAGTTTACTCTTGATACAAAGGGTGAAACAGTTGTGTATATAGATAAGAAAGAAGTGTTCAAGACAAAAGGCGGCAAAGAAACTTTTGACGCTACACTTCCTCTTGGCACATATGACATATATGTAAAGTGCATTTGCAACGGCAGTGACTGGGGTTACACACTTGAATGTGACACTGTTGAATTTGAAAATGCGGCAAGAGTTAAGGGTACAGATGACGTATGGATGTATATCGGTACATTCGTAAACGATTTTGAATTTCCGTTTGACACTGCGTCTGATATGCTTCACATTGTCGGTGAGCCTGCTACATATTGGAGATTGGACGCACCTGATACGTTTGTAAGACCGTATAACGAAAATACACTGTTCGGTCGTTGGAACTACCCATTGGGTGTTACAATGTACGGACTTCTTCATACAGCCATTGCAATCGGTTCGGAAGATATAAAGAATTACATAAAAGACCACGTTCAATTATGTATTGATACGCTTGAATATGCACTTTGGGATAAAGAGCAGTACGGCGGTGCTACGAGTATACACAACTTGCTTACAAGTATCGACAGCCTTGACGACTGCGGTTCGTTTGCGTCAATGATGCTTGAAGTAAACAAGTATCTTGGACTTCGTGACGTAAAGAAAGTTGCCGATTATGTCGGTGATTATATTTACAACCACCAGTCAAGACTTGAGGACGGTACATTCTTCCGTAAGGAAATGATGCACCACTTCCATAATATGACTATGTGGGCGGACGATTTGTATATGTCAGTTCCGTTCCTTGTGAGATATTCACAGTTTACAGGCGACCAAAAATATCTTGACGATGCGGCAAATCAGTTCTTCGGCTTTAAGAAACGTTTGTTTATGCCGGAAGAAAAGATTATGTCACACGTTTATGACTTTAAATATGATTCAAAGACAAACGTTCCTTGGGGACGCGGTAACGGTTGGGTAGTGTTCTCAATGACAGAATTGCTTGAAGTTCTTCCGGAGGACCATCCAAAGAGAAACGACCTTATTGAATTCCTTAACACTTTATGCGAGGGTTATCTTGCATTGCAGGACGATGAGGGAATGTGGCACCAGGTACTTAACGACCATGAATCATATCCTGAAACATCTTGTACATCAATGTTCATATATGCGTTCTCAAGAGGTATTCGTTTCGGTTGGTTAAAGAATCCTGAAAAGTACGTTAAGGCTATATACAAGGCTTGGAAAGGTATTTCTAAGACAAGTGTTGACTCAAACGGTAACGTATACGGCGTATGCCGCGGAAGTGAGTTCTCGTTTATTGCCGACTATTATAAGTATGAGCTTGGATGGAACTTAAACGATACACACGGTACAGGTATTGTTATGCTTGCGGGTATCGAAGTTATAAGACTTAACAAATTCTTAGCCGAATAAAACTTTTAGTCATAATCAACAAATAAAAATGACGGACTAAAATCCGTCATTTTTTTATCGTTAAATTGAACAAAAAACCACTGATTTTTTTATGGACTTTTAAATGGTTAAAGTGGTATTATAGGTAATACCGTTTTAAATATATTTGTGCGAAAACATAATTTGAGTGGTGAATTTATACAAAACCACAAAAAAAATTAATAATTTTTGCAATTTATTCACAAAATCTATTGCAAAAGTTAATTAAATAAGCTATAATATATTTATCAGTTTTTAGTCTTTGTGCAATTTGCGGATACTTGCCCGGTTTCTGCTGATTTCGATTGACTTGAAACAACAACAGTAAACTTTTTTAGGGAGGGTCTACTATGGCTAAAGCTCAGAAAGTCGTGCTTTCACCTGAGGAGAAAGCAGAGGCGAAACAAAAAAGATGGGCACAAATAAAGAGAGATAAGTGGATGTACTTATTATTATTGCCCGGCTTTTTGTATTTTATAATCTTTAAGATTGTTCCGATGTGGGGTATTCTTATTTCTTTCAAAGATTACTACGCAGGAATTCCGTTCTTCGGTTCAAACTTCTTTAACGGTTGGATTGGTTTTGATAACTTCAAGAACTTCTTTACAGACTCAAGTTTCTTGCAACTATTGAGAAACACTCTAATCATTTCGGGAATGAACATTATATTCTTCTTCCCGTTGCCGATTATTTTGGCACTTTTACTTAATGAAATCAAAGTACAATGGTATAAGAAAGTTCTTCAAACACTTGTTTATGTACCTC
The DNA here is from genome assembly GCA_003460745.1 of Firmicutes bacterium AM55-24TS. Lineage (GTDB taxonomy): Bacteria > Bacillota > Clostridia > UBA1381 > UBA1381 > Hominilimicola > Hominilimicola fabiformis. Next base: position 74,296 of record QTVU01000004.1, on the reverse strand, counting down.
ACTTTGTATCAATGGTTGTCATCGCATCTATCACATTCATGCTTGTTAAGACTCCGTCAATGGAGGGTATGAGCGGTGGTGCGCTTTATGAAATTGTAAAGTCAATGACAGGTAAAAACCTAAATGCACTTGGAAGTCCTATCGCAATTTATTGGGTGCTTCTTATCCAAAACATTTGGAAGGAAACAGGTTGGGGCACAATCATCTTCCTTGCAGCTTTGGCAGGTGTTGACGTAGAACAATACGAGGCAGCTATTGTTGACGGTGCTACCCGTTTCCAACAGCTTATATACATAACATTGCCGGCAATCATGGGCACAGTTGTTACAATGTTTATCTTGCGTATGGGTAGCGTTCTTGATACAGGTTTTGAGCAAATCATCCTTATGCAGAATGACCTAAACAGAATCACATCAGAAACATTCGATACATACGTTTACCAAATAGGTAGAGTACAGGGTAACTACGGTTATTCAACTGCCGTAAGTTTGTTTAAATCTGTAATCAGTATCATATGTATTCAGACAGCTAACCGTCTTGCTAAGAAGGCCGGTCAGGATGGTCTATTCTAATAGAAGGAGGAAAATAAGACATGATTAGTATAAAAAGAAGAAGTGTCGGTGATATAATTGCTAATGTGGTAATATACATATTACTTACTCTTATAGCGGTTATCATGGTTATACCTTTCATATACGTTATTGCAGCGTCTTTTGCGACTGAAGCGGAAATTCAAACAAGACCGATTTTCTTTATTCCTGATAGTCCTACTCTTGACGCTTATGCAAGAATTTTTGATATGAACGATATGGGTACAAGAGTATTCCATTCATTGTTAATTTCAGTATGTGTAACAGCAATAGGTACATTTATCAACCTATTCTTTACAACGACAATGGCATACGGTCTTTCAAGAACAAATCTTATAGGTAAAAAACCACTGCTTAATATGGTTCTTTTCACAATGGTATTTGGCGGCGGTATGATTCCGTTGTTCTTGGTTGTTAAAGGACTTGGTATGTACGATACATATGCAGCACTTATTTTGCCGGGTGCAATCAGTGCGTATAATATGATTATCGTAAGAAACTTCTTTATGGAACTTCCTAGAGAACTTGAAGAGGCCGCATCTATCGACGGATGCAGTGACATTGGTATCTTCATAAAGATAGCACTTCCGTTGTCACTTCCGTGTTTGGCTACATTCGGTTTGTTCTATGCGGTTGGTCACTGGAACAACTACTTTGGCGCTCTTCTATATCTTGAAGATTCAACAAAGTTCCCATTCCAGCTTGTGCTTAGAAATATCGTAATGCAGACAGCTGAAACACAAACTGACCCGAATGCACTTATTCCGGAAGATACATTGAAGATGGCTGTTATCGTTATCGGTACAGTTCCTATTCTTATCGTATATCCGTTCCTACAAAAGCACTTCGCAGCAGGTGTTATGGTCGGTGCCGTTAAGGGTTAATTAAGAGAGTTAATTTAAGAAAATAATTTTTTAGGTAGTTTTAAATGAATTATTGCGGCATAGCCGCTTAATTAGAGAAAAATATATATTTTTAAGGAGGAAAATACAATGACACAAACTTGGAAGAAGATTGCTACTGTTTCACTTGCAGCAGTAATGCTTACAGGTTCACTTGCCGGCTGCGGTCAACAAGCAGTTTCTATCGACAAGGAAAATCCATCAATTAATGTTATGACAAAGGCTTACAATACAGAATCAGCATCACCGGACAGCCCTGTTCTTCAAAAGCTTGAAGAATTTCTTGGTACAAAGCTAAATATCACTTGGGTACCGTCAACAAGCTATGACGAAAAGGTTACAGCTGCTATGGGTTCAGGTGAATATCCACAGGTTATGCTTGTTGGTTCAAGAAGTTCAAGCGTTATCCAGAACTCAAGAGCAGGTACATTCTGGGATGTTACAGATAAGCTAACAGATGCTGAAAAGTTCCCAAATCTTGCTCAAACAGATCCAACTGTAAACCACAACACATCAATCGACGGTAAAGTTTACGGTGTATATCGTTCAAGAGAACTTGGTAGAGCCGGCGTTTCAATCAGAAAAGACTGGCTTGATAAGCTTGGTCTTGAACAGCCAAAGACTATAGATGATTTCTATAATGTACTAAAGGCATTTAAGGAACAGGATCCTGACGGTAACGGCGCTAATGATACATACGGTATGATCGTTACAGATTACCTTGACGGTCCTCTTAACAATATCGCTATTTGGATGGGCGCTCCTAACCAGTATGGTATAAAGGACGGCAAGCTTGCTCCTGCATTTATGTTTGACGAATATCTTGAGGCACTTAAGTTCATGAACAAGTGCTATAACGAAGGTCTTATCAACCAAGATATGGCTACATATTCATCAGATAAGTGGAATGAGCAGTTCCTATCAGGTAAAGCCGGTGTAATCATCGACGTTGCCGACAGAGCAAGAAGACTTGCACAAAATATCCAAGCTATCGATCCTAACGCAGTTGTTGACGTATTCGGTTACGTTACAAAGGACGCAAGCTCAGAACCAAGAACACTTCCTACAACAGGTTATGACGGATACTATGTATTCCCTAAGACATCTGTTGCTACAGAAGAAGACCTTGACTTCATTCTTGGCGTAATGGATAAGGCTAATGAACAGGAAGCTCTAAACCTAATGAACTACGGTATCGAAGGCAGAAACTATGATCTTGACGCTGACGGTTATGTAGTTAAGAAGGACGATGCTAACCTAACTAAAGAATATAACGACCTTAACCAATTCTCAACAGGTATAGTTGCTACAGAACTTCAAATTAAGTATGCAACAGACGTTGCTGAAAAGATTCAGGAAGTTTATGATGAAAACAAACTTCATACAGTTGCTAACCCTGCTGAACCATATGTATCAGATACATATTCAACAAGAGGTCCACAACTTGACGCTATCATGAGTGAGGCTAATACTAAGTTCATCGTTGGTCAAATCAGCGAAGACGAGTGGAAGGCTCAAAGAGACAGATGGCTACAACAAGGTGGTCAAAAGGTTATCGACGAACTAAACAAGGCTTATGAAGAAGACGATTCAGTTCAGAAATAATTGATTTTGACTGACTTAATTAGTTAATATTAAACCACTTGTTCAATGTTATGTTGGACAAGTGGTTTTTTTTGTTTGGATTTTATAATTTATTTATATTTTGTTTTATAAATTATTTAGAATTGTATTATATAATGTTTATAAAGAACAGATAGAATATAATCATAAGGTACCTTATAGAAATAATAGACAGTGTTTGGGATAGAAAGGAATGATTAAAATGAAATCTAACAAGAAGAAAATAACAATGGCAATCGGTATGGTTTTGGGTGTAACGGTGTTAGCCGGAGCGGCATTCGCAAGCTACAGCACATCAAACGGATATGACGTGGCTAAGACGGCTGTTAAAGGTTTGATGAAAAATGAAAACTACACCGCGAATGTGACAACAAAGATAAGCCTTGACGGTAAGGAAATTTCAAGCGACACGTTGAAAGAATTGTATGACAGAAACGGTGACGTGAAAATCAACAAGGAAAATAAGATTTCATCATATGATTATAACAGTGAGTACAGAGAATGGGTTCAAGATGATACCAATATAATTTCGTCAACGCATTATGACGGTGAAAAAAGAACACTTGTTGAGGAAAACGCATCTGAATACCTAAATTTATTTGGAGAATTTGATAAATTCTATACCGAAGATGCAAATGAGGATAAGAGAAATCAGAAAATGGTTAATTTTGTTGAGCTTATCGGTGATACAATGATTGGTGATTTGAAAAACAACATAATCTATGTGTCAGGTGATGATAATTCTTCAACATATGAAATGAATCTTGACGCAATTCAAATCCCTGAAGTCGCGAATGCAGGCTTATCTGCAATGTTCTCAGAAAATATCGCTGATTCTGATGATGACAGTGATCCGTACATCTTGCTTGGAACAGATCCGATTGTTAAAAACGTATCAGTGAAATTTACGGTTGACAATGAAGGCAGATTTACTAATTTGAATGCGGAAGCAAGTATGGTCGGCAATGATTCAAACGGCGAAAAGCATGAGGCAACAGTTAATATAACACTGGATATGTCAGACTACGGAACTACAAAGCCTGAGAGAGTTGATATTTCCACACTTCCGAATGTTGAGTATTCTAATAACTCGGAAGTTGACACATATTACGGATATGACGAATAATTTATAAAAACGGATAGGGGTGAGATTATGAATGTAATCGAGATTAAAAATCTGACAAAGCTTTACGGCAATGGCAGAGGTATCAAAAATTTGAATTTGACCGTTGAACAGGGCGACATTCTCGGATTACTCGGACCGAACGGTTCGGGTAAAACGACAGCGATGAAAGCAATACTTAATCTTGTTAATGCGGAGGGCAGTGTTAAGGTGTTCGGTATGGACTTGCACGATAATTTTGAAAGTATTATGCAAAGAACAGGCGCGTTGATTGAATCACCGGCGATATATAAAGATTTATCGGCATATCAAAACGTAAAAATGCACGCGAATATGTATCCAAACGTAGACAGAAAACGCATTGAACATATACTTGACGTTGTACATCTTCTGCCGTACAAAAATGATAAAGCGGGTAAGTTTTCACTTGGTATGAAACAAAGACTTGGTTTGGCGGTTGCATTCGCATCTAACCCCGATTTGATAATTCTTGATGAGCCTGTAAACGGACTTGATATTGAGGGCGTTGTGGAAATCAGAGAAATTATAAAAAAACTCAATGCAGAGAAAAACGTGACTTTTCTTATTTCAAGTCATATGGCAGGCGAGATTGAAAAGACTTGCAACAAGGTTGCGGTTATATATGAAAGCGAATTGATAGCAACATCAACTACGGAGGACGCTTTAAGACTTCATCCGTCAATGGAGGACTATTTCCTAAGTGTTGTTAAGGACAGAAGGGGTGAGATTATTATATGAAAGCACTGATTTTGAATACCGGAAGTGAACTTAAAAAACTTCTTATGAAAAAAAAGTATCTTGTTTTAACTGTTTTAGGTGCGATTATATGTATCTCCGAATTGGCGGTAATGTACTTGTAAGCAAGATTACGGGCGGTGAAGTTGTTATAAAAAGCAATCTGATAATGGAAATGGTCGGATTTGTTTTTGATATACTTGTTCCGCTTATAATATTTATGGCAGTGACAGACTTGTTTGCAAGCGAAGTACAGGAGGACAGCATGAAAGCCTCACTTTTAAGACCGCTGACAAGATTTAAAGTTATGACATCAAAGTCATTGGCAGTGTTTGTGCTTGGTTGTATGGTGACACTTGCAATGTTTGTTATCTCGTTAATCGTTCAAATCGTATCCGGCAACAGTTTAAGAAGTGTACCGATAACATTTGCGGCATATCTTATCAATATGATACCGCTTATAGCGATAGTTTCAATGGCGCTGCTCATAAATATGATTTCAAAAAGCCCAACGCTTGCAATGCTTTTATGTATAGTTGTGTATGTGTTCTTTAAATACTTGAATTACTATATAACGCCTGTCGGACAAATGGTATTTACGGCATATTCACAATGGCACAAGATTTGGATCGGCAATGTGCTTCCGTTTACGGCACTTATATCGAAGATTGGAATTTTGTTCGGCTCAATCTTGATTTTATACACATTATCGTATATAATATTTGATAGTAAGGATTATTAAATGTTATGAAGATTAAAAGTAAATTTGCGATATATAATATAATTATGCTGATAACACCTATCCTTCTGATAGGTGTTATTTCGGTATGTTTTGTGCTGATATTTATATTAAAATTTCCTGTCGAAGAATTAAATATATCAAGACCATCAATGCTTGATCCGTATGTGTTTTCACAGGCGGTCGGTGAATTTTTCAAAAGTAATCCGAGTGCAATATTTTATGTGGTGTTGTGGCTTACGATATGCGTGTTGCTTGTCGTGCTTTCGACTACCGTTGCCACAAGATTGATGACAAAAAGCATTGAACATTCAATAAATGACCTTGCAAGAGCCGCCGATTATATTCGTGCCGATAACCTTGATTTTGAGGTTATGGGAAGTGAATATGACGAAATAGATACGCTTTGTAATAATTTTGATATGATGCGTAAGGAATTGAAACGTGCCAGGAAACGTGAAAAGTATATGAAAAAGGAGAGGAATATGCTCCTTGCAAATATTTCTCACGATTTAAAGACGCCGATTACGTCAATCAAAGGTTACGTTGAAGGTATACAGGACGGCATTGCCGACACACCCGAAAAGATGAAACGCTATCTTGATACAATTCATACAAAAGCGGAGGTTATAGACGATTTGGTGAATAATTTGTCCGTATTTTCAAAACTGGAATTATCAAGACTGATATTTGAATTTAAAGAGGGCGATATTAATTTGTTTATGCGTGATTTTGTAGATGATTACAGACTTGACCTTGAGAAAAACGGCATAAAACTTGAAACAGATATTCCGACCGATGAAGTTATAGTGAGAATGGATTATGAGAAAATGAGCCGAGTATTTTCTAATTTGATAGACAATGCGGTGAAGTACAGAAGTGAGGATAATCCGACGCTTTCCGTCAGTACAATGTGCAGTGACGGCGGTGTGTACGTGAATATAAGCGATAACGGTATCGGTATAGACGAAAATGAGCTTAAAAACGTGTTTGATGGATTTTACCGCGTGGACAGTTCGAGGAGTATTAAGGGAAGCGGACTTGGACTTGGTATTGCAAAACAGATTGTAGAAAAACACGGCGGCAAGATATGGCTGAAAAGTGACGGATTGGGTAAGGGTACAACGGCGGTTGTATTTTTGCCGAAAATCTAAGGAGAATAAAATGAAAAAAATATTGATTATAGAAGATGACAGCAGTATCGCAGAACTTGAAAGAGATTATCTTGAAATAAATGATTTTGAGTGTGAAATTGCGGCAAGGGGGACAACGGGGCTTGAAAAAGCACTTGCGGAAAATTTTGACCTTATAATAATAGATATAATGCTTCCGGGTATGGACGGTTTTGAGGTTATAACGGAACTCAGAAAAAAGAAACAAACGCCCGTAATATTTTTGTCGGCGAAAAATACCGATATAGATAAAATACGCGGACTTGGCTTGGGTGCGGACGATTATATGACGAAACCGTTTTCACCGAACGAACTTGTCGCAAGAGTTAAGGCACATATATCGCGATACGATACGCTTACATCAAAAAGCGGTGACGTAATAACAGTCGGTAAACTTATGATAGACAAAGATGCGCATAAGGTTACAGTGGACGGAAAAGAAATATCGCTTACTGCAAAAGAATACGATTTACTTTTATTTCTTGCAGAAAATCCGAATCATACCTTTTCAAAAGAGGTTTTATTTGATAGAATATGGGGTATGGACGCAATAGGTGATGTGTCTACCGTTACGGTGCATATTCAGCGTGTGCGTGATAAGATAAATACTGAAAATGAGCGGTATATAGAAACCATATGGGGTGTAGGCTACCGTTTTAATATCTGAGGAGGAAACATAAATTGGAACAGAAAAGTGTATTGATAGGAATGTCGGGCGGCGTTGACAGTTCCGTTGCGGCGGCTCTTTTAAAGGAGCAGGGATACCACGTAATCGGTGCGACTATGCGTCTTTGGACGTATTCAGACAGTTGTAATATGAAGCATGAGGGCTGTTGTGCGGAAAGTGCGGTAGAGGATGCAAGACGTGTATGCGATAAGCTTGGTATTGATTTTTATGTGATGAATTTTAAGGATATGTTCAAAGATAAGGTCGTTGATTATTTTGTTGATGAATATATTCACGGCAGAACACCTAATCCTTGTATTGCGTGCAATAAGTATTTGAAGTTTGACGCATTGTTAAAAAAAGCGTTGGCTATGGGTATTGATTACGTTGCGACAGGTCACTATGCCAAAATCGAAAAAGGTGAGGACGGCAAGTATATTCTCCGTGCAAGTGAGGCTGTTAAGAAAGACCAGAGCTATGTGCTGTACAATTTCACACAAGAACAGCTTGCACATACATTAATGCCTTTGGGCGGATATAACAAGGATTGGGTACGTCAAAAGGCGGAAGAACTCGGACTTGGCGTTGCACATAAGCCTGACAGTCAGGAAATATGCTTTGTTGAAGATGATGATTATGCGAAATTTATAACCGACTATTCCGGTTACAAGCCTAAAGAGGGCGATATACTTGACGTAAACGGCAATGTTATCGGCAAGCACAGAGGTTTGATTTATTATACAATCGGTCAGAGAAAGGGTATCGGTGCATACGGCAGACCTATGTTTGTTATGAAGATAGATGCGGAAAACAATACGATTACTCTCGGCGAAAAGGGAATGGAATTTTCAAATGAATTAACCGCATACGATGTGAATTTTGTGTCGGGTGAATTTCCTAAAGAAAATATGCTTATCACCGCAAAAGTACGTTACCAAGCACCGCCTGCGGCGGCAATGCTTTGCCCGCAAAAAGACGGTACGGTTAAATTGATGTTCCCCGAACCGCAAAGAGCGGTTACTCCGGGACAGGCTGTCGTATTTTATGACGGTGATATTGTTCTCGGCGGCGGTACGGTATTATAAACAAGATTTTAATAGAGTGAATTTTTGAAGTGACTTTAAAATTCCACTCTATTTTCTTTTTGCAAGTGCAACGATACACGCGGTAAGTCCTATCAATCCAATGGATATGACAAGCAAAAGTATCGGTATTGAGATATATGATTTTACAAAATCAACATCATTATTATTGTCCACATTATTTATATTCCAATTCATTTCGTTGTAAGTTTTAAACGGCGAATACAATCGAACTTCATCGCTTGTCGGCAAATCTTCACCCATACCAAGACGCATTAATGAATATCCGTTTTCGGTGTTTTGCAGAATTGCAAAACTGTATTCGGGTGTTCTTGTGTCGCTCTCGTAATAAATGTCACTGAAAATAACAAATGTAACACTGCCGCCAATATCATAAACGCCTTTTATATCAACAATTTTCGTCGCAAAATAAACACCGAAACCGCCGATATAATAATAGTAACCGTCATTGTAACAGAAACCGCGTTCCAAAAGCTCATTTACAGGTGGTTTTTCGGGTGTTATGCGGAAAACTCTCGTCATAATATAATCGATATAATCACTGTTCACAAGTTTAACATTGTTATAACCCAAATTACTGCTGTTTCCCGTATCAGCCGGAATGTCAGTAAGGATTTGAAAATTTTTGTGAGTGTAAAGTACATATTTGAAAAGTTTGTCATAGTCATAATTTCTTATATTAAACCGCATAACATCAGCACAGGCGGTAAGGGTTTTTGTGATTTCCTGCTTTTCCGAAACGGACAGCTCATTTACTCTGTTCGTAAAAGGGTAATCTGCTATGATTTCATCATTCGTTTTTGTGGGCATGGCAAAGACGGTATTGAACATAAGTGTAAGGATTGGTATAAAAAACAGTATTTTCTTCATAGAAAACCACGCCTTTCTCGATTTTTTTAACTAATAGTTACTTTGTAAAAATATTATTTCCGAAATTTCGATTTTTTTTCGCATTTTCTATTAAAAAATTCAAAAATATATGTTATAATAAAAATATCATACTAAAAAGGGGAATACTAATAATGATAAACGAAGTACAGGAAATATTGATTAATGAAAGCGAAATTCAAGAGAAAGTAAAATATTTGGCTGAGCAAATCAATAAAGATTATGCCGGTAAGGATATTGTACTTATGATTATCCTAAAGGGCAGTGTTGTTTTTTCGGCTGATCTTATGCGTTATCTTAACGTAAACGTTTCGCTTGACTTTATGCAGGTTTCAAGCTACGGAGGTTCGTCTGTTTCCGGTGAATTGAAGATTTTGAAAGACGGACAAATTGACGTAAACGGCAAAAATGTAATTATTGCGGAAGATATTATTGACAGCGGAAATACGCTAAGCGCACTTGTTAAGCTTCTAAAAAAGAGAGGTGCAAACGTTGAAATCTGTACACTTCTTTCAAAGCCTGCAAGACGTGAAACACAGGTTGACGTTAAATACGAAGGTTTTGAAATTCCTGACGAATTTGTTGTCGGCTACGGTATGGACTATGACGAAAAATTCAGAAATTTGCCATACATAGGTATACTAAAAAGAGAAGTGTACGGTGGCTGATATGAAAGCACTGCTTGTTGCAGTTAATGCAAAATATATTCATACTTCGCTTAGTGTACGAACGCTTAAAGCGTACGCAAATTCGGATAATGTTGAGATGGCGGAATACACGATTAATGAGAGAGTAGAGGACATACTGCGTTCGATTTTTTTGAAAAAAACGGACGTGGTTTTGTTTTCGTGCTATATTTGGAATGTTGAGGTCTGTCTTGATGTTGCCGATATGCTGAAAAAGGTTTCGCCGGAAACAAAGATTATTTTCGGCGGTCCGGAGGTCAGTTTTGACGATACGGAATATATGCAAAAGTACGATTTTATTGACGCGATTATGCGCGGCGAGGGGGAAGCGACCTTTAAAGAATGGCTTGAAATCGGTGAAATGGCAGACGGGATTACCTATCGTGAAAACGGCGAGATAATACGAAACAAAGACAGAGAGCTTATTCACGACATTACGTCAATTCCGTTTCCGTATACGGACGAAGATATTGAAAAAAACAGCGGCAAGCTGATATACTACGAATCAAGCCGCGGTTGTCCGTTTAGGTGCAGTTATTGCCTTTCGTCAACAACGCATAGTGTGCGTTTTAGGGATATGGACGTCGTGAAAGAAGAATTGATGTTCTTCGTGCGACATAATGTGAGAATTGTTAAATTTGTGGACAGAACGTTTAATGCGGACAGAAAACGTACTTGTGAGTTGGTGAAGTTTTTAATCGACAATGCGAAAAATACGACTTTTCATTTTGAAGTTGCGGCGGACCTTATAAATGATGAACTTGTCGAATTGTTCAAAACAGCGCCCGAAGGACTTTTTCAGCTTGAAATCGGTGTACAGTCAACAAACGACAAGACGATAAAGGCAATAGACCGAAAAACTGATTTTGAGATGATAAAACGTGCCGTAAAACTCGTGCAAAAAGCAGGCGGTGTACATATGCACCTTGACCTTATAGTCGGATTGCCTTTTGAAGATTTTAATTCGTTCGGTAAATCGTTTGACGATGTGTTTAATCTTCGTCCCGATGTACTTCAGCTTGGTTTCCTAAAACTTTTACGCGGAACGAAAATAAGAAGTGAAGAAGAAAAATACGGTTACCGATATAACTCAAAACCGCCGTATGAAGTGCTTAAAAACGACTTTATTTCCTATGAAGATGTGCTTTTGTTAAAGGGGATAGAGGAGGTTTTTGAACGGTACTACAACAGCGGTGTTTTTAAGGGTGCAATGGAATATTTACTTGAAAAATATAATTCACCGTTTGAAATGTTTAAAAAATTGTGGCTGTTTTACGACGGAAACGGATACAATAAAGTCGGACAATCGCGAAATTCTTTGTATGAAATATTGTCGCATTTTTGTGATGATGAATTGTTTTGCGATATTTTAAAACTCGATTATTTTACATACAACAAGGGCGTAAATTCGCCGAAATGGTCGCTTACAAAATACGACAGGTCAATTTTAAAGACAAGATTTGATATATTGACAGATGAATTTATTGCAGAAAATTTGAGTGAATATGCAGATATTCCGACAAAAGAAACAGTCAAGTATTTGCAGTTTGAAACATTTGAATATGATGTTTTGTCGGATTGTGAAAAACGCAGAAATATAATAATTTTCGATAATAAGTATAACAGAAGGATAAGGGTATGCAAGGATTTGAAACAATAATAAACAGTATTATTAAACTCGGAATTGCAATGCTTGTCGGATTTGTGTGCATAAAGACGGGTTACATAACGAAAGAGCAAAACAACGGACTTTCAAAAGTTATCGTGAGAGTGACGCTTCCGATACTCATTATAACTTCGCTTACAAGCCTTGAATTTGATACACAAAAATTGAAAAATTCGATTTATGTGTTGCTTGTGTCGATAGTCGTGGTTGCGTTTCTGTTTGCAGTCGGAACGGTCACGTCAAAAATAAGTAAAATGGATAAATCGCGAGCGATAATGCACCGATGCATGACGTGTTTCGGTAATGTTGTGTTTATGGCATTTCCGCTTATACAGGCACTTTACGGTGCAGAGGGACTTTTATATGCGGCGATTTATGAACTTGCAAACGATACTTGTCTTTGGACGCTCGGCGTGTATCAGATGAAGTCGATAGAGGAAAAAGAAAAATCGTTTATGGGAAGTATAAAAAATCTTGTAAATCCCGGAACGATTGCGTTTGTTGTCGCATTTGTGATGATGGCATTCGGACTGAAATTCAGCGGTATATTCGGGGAAGTAATGACCGGTATCGGCAGTACAACAACGTATTTGTCGATGTTCTTTATAGGCGGTACGCTTGCACTTGTTGATTTTAAGCACATATATAAACGTGTGTGGCTGTTTGTATTGACGGCGGTTAAGATGGTTATTATACCGATTATATTGATGTTTGTTTTAAAACCGTTTAATCTCGGGGAAATGGTTACGGCGGTTATCGTACTGCAAGCCGCAATGCCTGCGTCAACCATACTTGTAATACTCGGTATGGAATATGACGGCGATGTGCTTTATTGTGCGGAGGGTGTGTTTATAACGCATCTGTTGGGACTTTTGACATTGCCGTTTGTGTATTACCTTATGAGCGTGATTTAAAATAATTTGTAATGCGGTTTTTCTTCGTTGAAAAACAGGTAACGTATATAGTCGTCAACGACTATACAGACAGGACTTAGTAAAAACCATAAAAACATATACGGCAGACATATCTGCCCCATAATATTGAACGGCAAATCGTAGTAATCCCATACGTTAAGATTTAGCAATAAATTAAAAATACACCCGAAGATAAATTCCATTAATGTTATGATAAATGTGCCTATCAGCATTTGTATTAACAAAGGAATATCCCAGGTGTATTTTTTGTTTATAAGTCCTAAAAGTACAAAGCATATTCCGCCCAATATAAACATACTCCAGTGCGAATATCCGCGCCAAAGCATTTCAATCAAGACGTATACTATGCCGCCGAAGGAAAATAAAAAGAAGTATTTTAAAACACTTGCCATACAATATCAATCCTTTCAGAAGATATGATATTATTATATGTAGGGCAAGTGTTTTTTAATCAAAGAATCATTACAAAAGTACCGGCTGTTATAAGAATACCGCCCATAACAGTCTTGAATGTTAAGTCCTCTTTAAGAATTACAAAGGCAAGTATCATTGATATAACAACACTGAATTTGTCAATCGGAACTACTTTTGACGCATCACCGAGTTGAAGTGCTTTGTAGTAGAATAGCCAAGAAAGACCTGTGGCAATTCCCGAAAGTACAAGGAATATCCAGCTTTTTGCGGTTATATCCTGTATTCCGCTTTGTGCGCCTGTCATAAAGACAATTCCCCATGCCATTATAAGTACAACGATTGTTCTTATTGCGGTGGCAAGGTTTGAGTTTATGTCGCTTATTCCGATTTTTGCAAGTATTGATGTAAGTGCAGCGAAAAATGCCGATAGTATTGCGTAAATTACCCAACTGTCTTTAAACATTTTAATTCATCTCTTTTGTATTGCTTTTTGTATGTGATAATGAGTCACTTGCGGTCGGCGAACGTAGGGAGCGGCATCTCGATGTCCCAAAAGCCACCCCACAGTCAGCTGTGCTGACAGCTCCCCTCAAGGAGAGCCGAACTAAGCCTCTCCTTGAGGAGAGGTGCCTGAAAAGCGGAGAGGTGGCATACGATAGACATAGTTTTGAGATGTTGCCACCCCACGGTCAACTAAGTTGACAGCTCCCCTCAATGGGAGCATTGTAGGGGCGATCATTGGTCGCCCTATAATTAAATATCAAGGTTTGAAACATATTTCGCGTGTTTTTCAATAAACTCACGACGCGGTTCAACCTTATCGCCCATAAGTATGGTAAATGTTTCGTCCGCAATCATTGCGTCCTCGATATCAACCTTTAACATAGTTCTCTTAGCAGGGTCCATTGTGGTTTCTTTAAGTTCGGCAGGGTCCATCTCACCAAGACCTTTATAACGCTGAACTTTTGCACCGGGGCCCATTTCGGCTATAAGTCTGTCACGTTCATCGTCCGTAAACGCAAACTTTTCAACAAGGTTTTTATTCTTACCCTTGAACACCTTGAAAAGTGGCGGTTGTGCGATATACACATTACCGTTTTCGATAAGCGGACGCATATGTCTGAAGAAGAATGTCAAAAGCAATGTTCTGATATGCGCACCGTCGACATCGGCATCCGCCATAATAACGATTTTACCGTATTTCAAATTATCGATATTGAAATCATCGCCGATACCTGTACCGAGTGCTTGTATAATAGGCAACAACTTTTCGTTTGAGTAAACCTTGTCAATTCTTGATTTTTCAACATTAAGCATTTTACCCCAAAGAGGAAGGATTGCTTGGAAACGTCTGTTTCTGCCTTGCTTTGCGCTGCCGCCGGCACTATCACCCTCGACTATAAACAATTCTGCATAATCCGCACCCTCATCGGTACATCTTGCAAGTTTACCCAAAAGCGAAGAATTGCTGCTTGAGTTTTTACGCGATGCCTCACGCGCCTTTTTGGCAGCCTCACGAGCACGTGACGCGGTCAAAGTCTTTTCGATAATAATTTTTGCAATTTTAGGATTTTCCTCAAGAAATGCAGAAAGCTTATCGTTTAAAGCATTTTCAACAAGCGCTCTTGCCTCACTGTTACCAAGCTTTGTTTTCGTCTGACCCTCAAACTGTGCCTCGACAACCTTAACGCTGATTACTGCGGTAAGTCCTTCACGGGTATCTTCACCCGATAGGTTAGGGTCTTTTTCTTTTAGTAAATTATTCTTTTTTGCGTAGTCATTTATGACACGTGTAAGACCTGATTTAAAGCCTGTTTCGTGCGTACCGCCTTCGCCTGTGTGAATGTTGTTTGCAAAGCTAGAAGTGACTCTGTGTATGATGTTGTGTACTGCATAGCAACTTCAACCATCATATCCTCACGCTGTGCTTCAAAGTAAATAATATCATCGTGAAGCGGGTCTTTGTTTCTGTTTAAGTATTGTACAAATTCCTTTATACCGCCTTCTGCGTGTAGAGTGACCGTTTCGGGATTTTCAACACGATAATCGGTAAACAGGATTTTTACACCCTTATTAAGAAATGCCTGTTCACGAAGTCTTTTTAAAAGTACATCGTAATCAAATTCAAGCACTTCAAAAATTTCGGGGTCAGGCTTAAATGTAATTTTTGTACCGGTCTTGTCGGTATCACCGATAACCTTTAGTTTACAAGTAGGCTTACCGCGTTCGTAACTTTGATAATGAACGTGTTCGCCGTCGCTTACTTCTACTTCAAGATGTTCCGAAAGTGCGTTTACAACAGAAGAACCAACACCGTGCAAACCGCCCGATACCTTGTATCCGCCGCCACCGAATTTACCGCCGGCGTGAAGAATTGTAAGTACAACTTCGACTGTCGGAATACCCTGCTGTGGGTGAATACCGACAGGAATACCACGACCGTTATCTGTGACGGTCACTGAATTGTCAGGGTTTATATCAACTTTAATTTCCGTACAATAGCCTGCAAGTGCCTCATCAATAGAGTTGTCCACGATTTCATAGACAAGGTGATGCAGACCTGCTGACGAAGTAGAGCCGATATACATACCCGGACGTTTTCTTACTGCGTCAAGACCTTCGAGTACCTGTATTTGACTTTCGTCATAGGTGGTTTCAATCTTTTCCAAATCACTCATATTTTTTTCTCCCTTTATCTTAATTTTATCCGTTTTGCGTGTATTATAAACCACGTTTTGCCAATACTTTTGAAGAAACGGAGGATATAAAACTTTCGTTTCGTCTTTTTCCTTAACTACAACAAATGATTTCGGCAAATCGTCGGTTGAATTTATAATCAGACCGTTTTTTTGAGATTCGGCAAGAAAGTTTCTGCCGAGCCTTGAAACAGTCGTATTATCCATATCAAATATTCCTATTATATCTTTTGTGTTTACAACAATGTTTTCCTCAACTCTAAGGTACATTAATTTTCCTCCCTTACGACAGAGCCGTTTTTTATTTTAAATAACTTCGTATTGTCGGTGCTTTCGATAAGGTCGGTGTCCGTTGAAGTTATAAGAACTTGCTTATCGCGAATTTTCTGCGAAAGGTACATTCGGCGGTTGATGTCAAGCTCACTCATTATATCATCAAGCAGAAGTATCGGATATTCGCTTTTTATGTGATGAATGTAATCGGCTTGTGCAATTTTCATTGACAGTGCAGATGTACGCTGTTGACCTTGTGATCCGTAAATTTTCGCCTCACTGCCGTTGATTGTGATGTGCAAATCATCTCGCTGTACGCCGACTTGGGCGGAGGCTAAATCAATTTCGCGTCTTTGATTTTTTTCAAGATATTCGTATATCGAATCTTTATCATCACCGCTTGCCCTCATACCCGGCATATACGATATTTGCAATTTTTCGCCCGATATTTCATTTTGTATAGCGGCTGAAAAGTCATTTATCAGCTTGACAAAATCGGTGCGGTATTTGATGATTTTTTCGCCCTCTGCGGCAAGCTGTTCATTCC
This sequence comes from Firmicutes bacterium AM55-24TS, assembly GCA_003460745.1. Lineage (GTDB taxonomy): Bacteria > Bacillota > Clostridia > UBA1381 > UBA1381 > Hominilimicola > Hominilimicola fabiformis. The sequence continues at coordinate 57,516 of QTVU01000004.1, read as the reverse complement.
ATACGGAAAGCATCATATCCGACTTTGCACCTTTTGCACGAAGAACTTTGAGTAAGCTGTTTTTTTGACCCAACGCTTTGTGATAGTCGATTAGGCTTGTAAGGTATCGCGGATAAAGCTGACTTACCGATGAATCGATAAACTTTCGTCTTGCGGACGGCGAACCTTTGACAAGCTCCAAATCTTCAGGTGAAAACATTACAACGTTGAGATAATTCATAAGTTTGCTTAGTTTTGTTATCTGAACGTGGTTGATTTTAATGTTCTTTCTGCCGTTTTTCATAAGCTGCATAGCAGCTGTGTAATCACGTTCCGAATCGTGAAAATCAAGCGACAGACGCGAAAAATCTTCACCGAATTTTATAAGCTCTTTATCGGACTTTGCTCTGTGACTTCTGCCTTGTGAGAAAATATATACCGCCTCTAAAATATTTGTTTTACCCTGTGCATTGTCGCCGTAAATCACGTTTGTGTACGGGGAAAACTCAATTTTTTCGGAAGTATAATTTCTGAAATTCGCAAGGGACAGTGAGGAAATATACATTTATTCCGCTCCTACTTCGACTTCGACTGTCGCATCCTCAAATTCGACCGTAACTTTGTCACCCGGACGGATTTTCTTGCCGCGCATTGTGCAAACTTCACCGTTTACCGATACGATACCGTCAAAAATCATATCCTTAGCCATAGCACCGCTTTCGGCAAGTGCGGAAAATTTAAGCAGTTGGTCAAGTTTTATATATTCGGTTGTGATGTTTATATTCATTTTTTCCATAAGACTTTATTCCTCAATAAATTATTAATTCTGTAATCTTGTTACAGATGTAACACCTTGAATTTGAACTATTTTCTTTTTTAGAAGTGCAAGATCGGAGGTGTTTCTGATTTCGACACCGATTTGTATAATTGCGATACCTTTTTTGTTTACATACGCATTTACCGATTTAAAAGGTATTTTAAGTGACGAAAGAATGTTTGTGATTTCAAGCAAAATACCGTCGATGTCAGGTGCTTCCACCTGCAAGTTAGCAATGTATGACGTACTGCGTTCATCGTCCCACCATACGTCAATAAATCTGCCCTTGTCTTCTTCGGACATTGACTGTGGATTCATATTCGGACAGTCGCGTCTGTGAACACTTACGCCTCTGCCTTTCGTGATAAAGCCGACAATGTCGTCACCGGCAACGGGGTTACAGCAACGTGCAAGACGTACAAGACAGTTATCAATGTCTTTAACAACGATACCTTTGCTTGATGCGTGACGTTTAGCCGGTTCGGCTTGAACGGTTTTGCTTTCCTCGTTGTATACCGCCTCAAGATTTTTCTTTGCTTCAAGAGTTTTGTTCAGCTTTGTCCATTCGTCACGAAGTCTGAAAACGACTTTTTGTGCGGTAAGCCCACCGTATCCGACGCTTGCATATAGGTCGTCAATACTTTGAAAACCGTATCTTCTCAAAAGAATAGCAATCCATTCTTGCTTGAAAAGCTGTTCGTGAGTGTTGCCGATACGTCTTAATTCACGTTCGATAAGTTCTTTGCCGTGTTCAATATTTTCGTCACGTCTTTCACGTTTAAACCACTGATTAATCTTGTTTTTCGCCTGTGAAGTGCGACAGATTTTCAGCCAGTCACGGCTCGGACCATGCGTATTTGCGGTTAGAATTTCAACTATTTCACCGTTTTGTACCATATAGTTGTTCGGAACGATTTTTCCGTTTACCTTTGCACCGCTCATTTTATATCCGACTTCCGAGTGTATTGCAAAAGCAAAGTCAATAACCGTACTTTTTGCAGGAAGTGAAATAACTTTACCTTGTGGGGTAAATACGAAAACTTCTTCTTCAAACAAGTCGAATTTAAGTGTGTTAAAGAAATCGTCGGTATCTATAATATTTGTCTGTGTATCAAGCAGTTGACGTACCCATTCAAGTTTTGAATCCATATCGGTTTTACCTGATATACCTTCTTTGTACTTCCAGTGTGCCGCGATACCGTTTTCGGCAATTCTGTGCATTTCCCAAGTACGAATTTGAATTTCAAAAGGTGTACCGTTAGGACCTATAACCGTTGTATGAAGTGATTGATACATATTCGGTTTAGGCATTGCGATATAGTCCTTGAAACGCATAGGAACGGGAGTGTATAAATCGTGTACCATACCGAGTACCGCGTAACAGTCCGCAACGGTATCAACAATAATTCTGACTGCGAAAAGGTCGTAAAGTTCGTCAATTGTCTTGTTCTGCGTGTACATTTTTCTGAAAATACTGTAAAAATGCTTTGCACGTCCCGTAACCTGACTTTTAATATTCATTTGGTCAAGTTTTTCACGAAGTACGTCCATAATGTCGCGTATGTACTTTTCGCGTTCGTCCTTTTTCTGATTTATGCTCTGACGAATTTCTTCGTATGCGACAGGGTCAAGGTACTTTAAAGCCAAATCCTCAAGTTCGATTTTGATTTTTGACATACCGAGACGGTGGGCAAGAGGAGCATATACGTCAAGCGTTTCTTTTGAAATTAAAAGCTGTTTTGCACGCGGCATAAAGTTCAATGTACGCATATTGTGCAGTCTGTCGATTAGCTTTATTATAACAACGCGTATATCCTTTGCCATTGCAAGAAACATTTTTCTTAAGTTTTCGACCTGCTGTTCCTCACGGGTGTTGTATTTGATTTTTCTAAGTTTCGTAACTCCGTCAACAAGTTCCGCAACGCTTTTGCCGAATATCGTTTCGATATTCTCATAAGTGTAAGGCGTATCCTCTACAACATCGTGTAAAAGTGCTGCCGAAATTGCCGTTGCATCAAGCGAAAGCTGTGCCGCAATATATGCAAGCTGAACAGGGTGCTCGATATACGGTGCACCGCTGCGGCGGAATTGGTGACTGTGAGCAGATTTTGCAAGCTTATAGGCAACGTAAATCATATCTGTGTTGGCATTCGGGCTGTAACCCTTAACCATACCGATAATTTTATCTACAAGTACATCTGTATCATCAGCGTGTTGAGGTATTTTTTCCGGCGAAAGAATTACCGGCTCTTTTGCTTCGGGCATATGCTCACTTCCTTTTTATGTCTTTTAAAATTAGTTGTACGGTTTCATTCCCTTGATAATGGTTAATGTCCATTTGGAATGCTATATTTACAGTATCGCCTTGATGGATAAATTCCGCAAATTCACCCATTCCGAAGCCGATACAGTTTATTGTCTGATTATTTTTCACAATGCGAAGTCTTAAATGCTTGTTATCCGCACCGACAGGGGCGATATTCATAACCTGTGCGTGTGCAAGTGCGAATACGGGCTTTTCATTGTTCATACCGAACGGCTCAAGTTTTGAAAGCAGTTTTGCATTTTCAAGAGTTACGGAACGCTCTGAAAGCGGACAGTCAATATCGACTGTCGGTATCATATCCTGTTCGGTCAATACTTCGTCTGCATATTTGTTTATCTCTTTTATGAATGAGTCAATATCGGACATATTGACGTTCAATCCTGCCGCCACTGCGTGACCGCCGAAATCAATAAGCTGTTTTTCGCAATGCGTAAGTGCGTCAAAAAGGTTGAAACCCTTTATACTTCTTCCCGAACCTTTTCCGACACCGTTAGTGTGGGAAATAAGTATGCAAGGCTTGTAATACATATCACATAACCTTGACGCAACAATTCCGATTACACCTTGATGCCAATTTTCCTGTGCAAGCACGATAACTTTTTTCTTTTCAAAATTCGGATCTTTTGCAATCAGTTCCAATGCCTCGTCAAATATTTGACGTTCGGTTTGCTGACGTTCTTTATTTTCAGTATCAAGTAAAAGTGCCAATTCTCTTGCACGGCTTTCGTCATTTGTAAGCAGCAGTTCAACGGCTGTTGCCGCACTGCCGAGTCTGCCTGCGGCATTCAATCGCGGCGCGATTGAAAAAGCAATAGTTGACGCGCTTAAAGGTTTATCCAAAACACCTGCAACTTCCATTACTGCACGAATGCCTATTCTTTTTGGATTGTGCAAAAGTTTTAAGCCTTTATCAACGATAACTCTGTTTTCGCCCAAAAGCGGTACAACGTCGGCAATAGTGCCGAGAGTGGCAATATCGACATATTGGTTAAATACATCTGTGGTTTTAAGTCCGTTTTTAATTGCAAGAGCCAAAATAAGCTTGAAAGCCACACCTACTCCTGCAAGTGCGTCAAACGGATAGTCGCAGTCGGGTCTTTTCGGGTTTAAAATAGCCGCTGCGGCTGTCGGAAGTCGGTCTTTGCAAGTGTGGTGGTCGGTAATAATAACGTCCATTCCCTGAAGTTTTGCAAATTCCACTTCACCGATAGCGGTTATACCGCAGTCAACGGTTATCATAAGTTTTATACCTTGTTTGAATAGCTTGTTTACAGCCATGATGTTTATACCGTATCCCTCACCTTTGCGGTCAGGTATGTAGTATTCGACATCTGCACCGAGTGAAAGTAAAAATTTGTATAAAAGTGCGGTTGAGGTAATTCCGTCAACGTCATAGTCACCGTAAACCGCGATTTTTTCGTTGTTTTGAATTGCGTTTGTTATGCGTTCGACTGCCTTGTCCATATCAAGCATAAGCATTGGATTTATAATATCAGCCATTGATTTTCTCAGATAAGGTGCAATATCCTTGCTTTCAATTCCTCTGTTTAAAAGTATGGTTGAAATAACGCGGGGAATATGGTGTTCCTTAGATATTTCGTCAATGGTTTCTTCTTTGATTTTTTTACTTTTTATATTCCAAATCTTATCTATCATATTTTACTCCAAAACGCAATTTTTTTAACATAAATACTACTTATTATTATAACATTTTTTTAAGAAAAATTCAAGTAAAACAGGCTTTTTTGAATAAAATAATCAACAATGGTTAAAATAGAATTTGAAGAAGGGAGTGAATATAAATGAGCAGTAAATTCAATAATCGCAATAACCAAAACCAACAGCAGAACCAAAACCAAGATCAGCAACAAAACCAACAGCAAAATCAAAAACAAAACAAGAAAAATAATAACTTTAACAATCAAAAAAACAACCAAAACAATTTTTAAGAAAAAAATACGGCATTGCGGAAAATTTGCAATGCCGTGTTTTTTATTTTTTCAGAGTTCCAAGACTTGCGGCTTTAAGATAGGCGTTAATAAAACCGTTTAAGTCGCCGTCCATAACCGCACCGATATTACCCATTTCAAAACCTGTTCTAAGGTCTTTAACCATAGTGTAAGGCTGGAATACATATGAGCGGATTTGACTGCCCCAACCGTTATCCATCTGTTCGCCTTTGATGTCGGAAATTTTTTCTTTCTGCTGTTGCTCGGCAAGCTCGACAAGCTTTGCTTTAAGCATTTTCATTGCATAATCTCTGTTTTGGTGTTGAGAACGCTGTGTTTGACAAGATGTTACGACACCTGTCGGGATATGTGTAAGACGGACTGCGGAACTTGTCTTGTTGATATGCTGACCGCCCGCACCGCTCGCACGAAATGCCTCCATCTTAATATCTTCGGGACGAATATCAACTTCCACGTTGTCGTCAAGTTCAGGCATAACTTCGATTGATGCAAATGAAGTCATACGCTTGCCGGCAGAGTTGAAAGGTGAAATTCTCACAAGACGGTGTACGCCTTTTTCGGCTTTAAGATAGCCGTAAGCATTAAGACCGTCGATTTCTATTGTACAGCTTTTAATACCTGCCTCGTCACCCGGAAGTGAATCGAGAACAGTTGCGGTATAGCCGTTTTTCTGCGCCCACATTTGATACATACGGATAAGCATTTCGCACCAATCCTGTGCCTCTGTACCGCCTGCACCTGCGTGGAACGTCATAATTGCGTTGCTTTTGTCGTAATGACCGCTCAAAAGGGTTTCAAGCGTCATTTTGTCAATATCCGCCTCGATTTCTTCAGTTGCCGAAACAACATCGGGTAACATACTTTCGTCGTTTTCCTCGTTTGCAAGGTCGATTAAAACAAGTGTATCTTCCCATTTTGAAACAAGGCTGTTAAATGCCTCAACCTTGTCTTTTAATTGCTTTGTTTTTTGAAGAACTTTCTGTGAATTATCCATATCGTCCCAAAATCCGGGCTGGGCACTTTGTTCTTCAAGTTTTGTTATTTCACTTTCCGCACCTGCGATGTCAAAGTGAATCCCTCAAATCGTTTATGCTGTCTTCAAAGCCTTGCAGCTTTAGTCTGTACTCATCGTACTCTAACACATTTATCACTTCTTTCGTTTTATTTGTTAATTTCCGTAAATCTTGTGAATTTCATCGGAATAAGTACCGTCTTGATTATACACATAAAGCGGCGGCAAAAGCTTTAATTCCTCACCGCCGTCACGCATACCCTCGATTAATACCATATTCGGTACTTTATCATATGACGGATGGACGAAACGCATACGTTTCGGCTCTATTTTGTATTTACGCATGGCACACATAATGTCTACAAGTCTGTTAGGTCTGTGAATCATAAAAAATCTGCCTTTCGGAATAAGCAGTTTTGCACTGACATTTATAACGTCATCAAAAGTACACATAACCTCGTGACGTGAAATTGATTTTGTGTCAATATCATTTTGATTACCGCTGCCGCACTTCATATACGGCGGATTGCAGGTTATTTTGTCAAAACTGTCACGACCGTATATAGAAACGGCGTTTTTTAAATCGCCGCATTCTATGGAAATACGATCTTCAAGTTTGTTATGTTCCACACTGCGCTGTGCCATTTGTGCAATATCTTCCTGTATTTCAAGACCGAAAATTTTCGGTGTGTTTGTTTTTGCGGATAAAAGCAAGGGTACAATACCTGTACCTGTGCATAAATCAAGTGTTTTTTTAGACCTTGTTTCCTTTGCAAAATCGGATAATAAAACAGCGTCAATACCAAACTTGAAACCGTTTTGCTTTTGGATTATGAAAAGACCGTTTTGCAAATCGTCCAAACATTCATCATCTTTTATCATCAGTCCTCGTTTGCAATGTTGTCAACAACCGCAAAGCTGATTTCGCCTGCTGCCGCAACTTGACCGCCTACTGTTGCTTTTACGTTTGCTTTACCCATTCCGTGACGGTAAGTAACCAAATCAGCGTGAAGCTCCAATGTATCGCCCGGAACTACCTGACGGCGGAATTTGAAATTGTTGATACCTGTGAATACACCGAGTTTACCTCTGTTTTCAGGCATTGACAAAAGCATTACAGCACCGACTTGTGCAAGTGCCTCTGTAATAAGTACGCCCGGCATAATTGGGTTACCCGGGAAGTGACCTGTAAATTGAGGCTCGTTTGCCGTTACGTTTTTGATACCTGTTATGCTTTTGCCTTCTTCAAAATCAACGATTTTGTCTATAAGCAAAAACGGATAACGGTGCGGAAGAATTTTTTGGATTTCTACGTTTGTTAGTGTGATTGGTTCGTTTTTCATAATTAATATATCCTCTCTTTTTTAATCTCTGATGTATGCTTTTTTGTGGAATATATGAGTCGGCTCGGTAACTGTGTCGATATTGTCAAGTGCAATTCCCGCACCTTTTGCAACGCAGTCGATTATATCCGGTGCAAGCACCACTTTGACGCCGATGTCGTCCGAAATACGCTTGTCCAAACCGTAAATCAAAGAACCGCCGCCTGTCATTATTATTCCGTCTTGTATAATGTCACCGTGAAGTTCGGGAGGTGTTTCTTCAAGAACTTCCTTAATTCTCTCAGTCATATTATAAACAAAATCATCAAATGCGGGGTATAGGTCGTTTGAAGAAATAGTTACTTCTTTCGGAAGCCCCGAAAGTACGCTGATACCTTTTGCTTTGCATAACAGCTCATTTGAACGCGGTATAACACCGCCGATTTCCATTTTAATTCTTTCGGCTGTTCGCGGACCGATAATCATACCCATTTCTTTGCGCATATAACGAATAATCGCCTCGTTAAATTCGTCACCGGCGATTTTCAGCGAACGGCTAACAACGATACCGCCAAGTGATAATACTGCAATGTCGGTTGTACCTCCGCCTATGTCCACAACCATAGTACCGTGCGGACGTGAAATATCAAACCCTGCACCGAGTGCCGCAGCAACAGGTTCTTCGATAATGTAAATATCTTTTGCACCGACATCTCTTGCCGCCTCAATTACGGCTCTTTGTTCAACGTCCGTAACACCGCTCGGAACGCACATCATTATGCGTGGGTGACCGATTGTTCGTGAAAATATTTTTGAAAAGAAATGTTTAATCATTTCCTGTGTAAGCGTAAGATTTGAAATTACACCGTCAATAAGCGGACGAACGGCCTGTATATGCGGCGGAGTTCTTCCGAGCATTGCGAGTGCGTCTTTGCCTACGGCACAAACTTCGTTTGTTTTGGTGTTTACCGCGATAACGGTCGGCTCACGCAGTACAATGCCCTTGTTTTTGATATAGACAAGCACCGTCGCAGTGCCTAAGTCTATACTTATATCATTATTGAACATATTTCTGCTCCTAAATTAACAAAATCGGACTATACGCAAAATGCTTATAGCCATATACTATTATTATATCGTATTATTCGTTTTAACTCAACCTATTTTCAGAAGTTTTTTCGCATTTTTGTAAAAAATATTGTTACAATCTTCCTCTGAAAGAGGCAAGGCAGATAAATGTTTTGCCATTCGACCTTGCTTTTCCCAAGGTGAATCTGTCGCGTGAAGTATTTTTTCACTGCCGTGATTTTTGATTATGCGTAAAAGCTGTTCATCTGTGATAAAGTCAAGCGTAAAGGCTGTGTCGAAATATATAGGTGTGCCGACAAGGTATTTTTCGACATCGTCCCATAACTTCCAGCCGCCCAAATGTGCGGCAACGATTTTGTCACCTTTAACGTAGTCAAGAACGTGAGAAAGCCTTTCGGGAGTACAGTGAACAGGCGGATCGATACCTATATCTTTGCCCGAATGAAGTACGGTTATAAGGTCGAGTTCCTCACATTTTTTCAGAATTTGTATTGATTCTTTGCTGTCGATGTAAAATTGCTGATATTCGGGGTGTAGCTTGATACCTTTAAGCCCTTTTTCTTTGATGCCATACAAAACACTTTCCCAATCAGATTGCATAGGGTGCAGACTGCCGAGTGAATAAATACCGTCAATACCGTTTATTGATGCGGCGAAGTTATTTATTGTTGTTGATTGCTTTACGTTCGTGGCAATCGGAAGTACAAGCGATATGTCAACGTTGTTTTCACGCATTGACTGCTTGAGTGCGTCAAGTGTACCGCGTAGTTCGGCTTTGTGTGGTCTGTATTCTTCTTTGATGTTCGATTCAAGTAATTTTATCGTTTTGTCCGCCATTTTGTCTGGGAAAATATGTGTATGAAAATCTGTCAGCATTTTAAATATCCTTTCGTTTGATTGATTATATTATAGCATAAAACAGTATATAATATCAAGAAAAAAGAACCGATTTTATTGTCGGCTCTTTAGTGGTGTTATTTATGAATTTCCTTCATTTCTTCGTGCATATTTGCGGCATTTTGAGTAATTTTTTCAAGGTCGTTTCTTTCCTCAACCTTATCGACAAGTGATGATGCCATAGGAACGTCCGCCTCACGGCTTGCCTGATATTTATATGCAAGTTTCAAAAGTATCGGTGTAACGATGGTTGTTGCAACAACGACAAGTACAAGCGGTGCGAAAAATTCGTCTTTCATAAGTCCCATTGACATACCCTTTGTGGCAACGATAAGTGCAACTTCACCTCTTGAAATCATACCGATACCGATTTTAACAGATTGAAGATTTGTGTATTTGCATATCTTGGCACCAAGTCCGCAACCAATCATCTTTGAAAGAATTGCAACTACAAGCAATAATACGGTAAGTACTACAACCGTTGCAGACATATTGCTGAATGTTACTTTAAGACCGACGCTTGCAAAGAATACCGGTGAAAGAAGAACGTATGAAACCGTATCGAAACGGTTTAGCATATACGAAGTTTTTTTGTTGTTTGAAAGGATAAGACCTGCAACGAAAGCACCTGTAATATCACTTACACCGAAGAAATATTCGGCGGCGAATGACATAAGCAAACAGAATGCAAATGCAAGAATTACGAAACGTCTTAAATCCTTTTTGTATTTGTTAATCCACGGATTGACAAACTTGATGAAAAGAAATGCCACAACTCCGCAGAATATGAAGAAACCGAGTATCTTCAGAAGTATTACCCACAGAGAAACGTCACTGCCGGCAAAGCTTGAAATAACAGTAAGTGCAATAATACCGAGTACGTCGTCTATAAGTGCCGCACCCAAGATTGCGTTACCTGTTTTTGTCGAAAGTTTGCCGAGTTCTTTAAGTGTTTCAACTGTGATACTGACAGATGTTGCGGTTAGAACGACACCGACAAATATGTTTTGCAGCATTGTCTGTTGGTCGGTTACCGGGTTGTAGATCGTGGCTACAAAGTATCCGCCGACAAGCGGTACGATAACGCCGAGCAGAGCGATTATAAACGACGCAAGACCTGTCTTTTTCAGTTCCTGAACGTCTGTTTCAAGACCGGCTGCGAACATAAGTACGATAACACCGATTTCGGCAATGTTCTTGATAAAATCGGTTTCCTGCAAAACTCCGAAACAGGCAGGACCTAAAAGAAGTCCGGCGATAAGAGCGCCGACTACCTGTGGCAGTTGGATACGTCTTGTTAAAAGTCCGAGGATTTTTGTACTTATCAAAATAAGTGCGATGTCGAGTAAATATTTGTAAGATTCCATTGTTGTTGCCTCCTATATAAATAAGTATTAATTTTTTAAATCTAAGAATTAATTTTACTCCTATAAGTGCATTTTATCAAGACAGCAAAAAAAACAAAATTAATAAAATTTTTTGTCTATTTTTCTACTTTTAGGACAGACGATGTGAATTTGATTAAAATATAATTGCAATTAGGCGTGAAGTGGTATATAATATAGATATGCTGCAGACAAAACCGTTGCAGTTTTGTCTGCTTTATTTTGTTGACAGGCTCAGCATTAAAAAATAACAGAGTAGATTCGTGTGCGTGAAGTGCGGAGTGAACGGGGAGTTGTCACTTTGACGAAAAGCCTTAGGCTTGCGGTATACGGATTGCATCCCGCTGATTTACGGTAGAAAATATTATTTAAGCTCCCTATGGCAAGGGAGTTTTTTCTTTTTAACGGGACGGCTTTGTCTGAAAGGATATGAAGTTGATGAATTACAAAGAGGCAAGAGAGTACATAAAAAAAGCCTCGCAATATGGGATTGTTCCGGGATTGGATAATATATCAAATCTCTGCGATAAACTCGGTAATCCGCAGAATGAACTTGAGGTTATTCACATCGCCGGCACTAACGGTAAAGGAAGTGTAGGTGCTTTTGTCGAACAGATTTTGATTGAGTCCGGCAAGAAAGTCGGACGATATGTTTCACCGTCGGTTTTTGATTATCTTGAACAGTTTCGTATAAATGCAGAAAATATGAGTGAGGACAGATATGCTTATTATATAAGCCGTATCAGTGAAGTTGCGGACAAAATGACTCCGCACCCTACACCTTTTGAAATGGAAACGGCGGCGGCATTTTTGTATTTTAAAGAAGAACAATGTGATGTTGTTTTGATTGAAGTCGGTATGGGCGGACGTGAGGACGCAACCAATATTATTCCGAAAAGTCTTGTATCGGTGATAACTCCGATAAGTATGGACCATATGAAATTCCTCGGCAACACGCTGGAAGAAATCGCATATCAAAAGTCGGGTATTATAAAAAATAACGGACTTGTAGTTACGGCAAAACAGGAAAATTGTGTGATGAATGTCATAGAAAACGAGTGCTGTGAAAAAAATGCACGGCTTATAAAAGCCGACAATGTGACGGAATATGAAATATCGCTTGACGGTGAATATCAACGCGAAAATGCCGCCGTTGCGGAAGAAGTGTGCAGGCATATTGACGGTGTGAGCGAAAATGATATAAAGAACGGTTTAATAAATACGGTATGGCACGGCAGGTTTGAAAAAATATGCGATAAACCGGAATTTATAATTGACGGCGCACATAATATTGACGGCGCGAAAAGGCTCAAAGAAAGTATCGAAAAGTATTACGGCAATCGAAAAATCGTGTATATAACAGGTGTGTTTGCGGATAAGGCATACAAGCAAATTGCTGAAATAACCGCACCGCTTGCACAGAAGATATACACGATTACACCGAACAATCCGCGAGCATTATCAAACGAAAAATATGCAAGTGCAATAAGTGAATATAATCAAAATGTTGAGGCGGTAAGCCTTGATACAGCACTTAAATTGTGCCTTAATATGACGGATTGCGTTGTTATTGCGTTCGGTTCATTGTCGTTTTTGGGTGAATTGAAAAGAAAAACGGACGACATAATAAGTATGCGAAAATGCAACAATATTTTGAATAATAAAAATTTTCGTGACATTCTGTCAAAAATAAATTCTGCCGAAAAGGACAGAATTTACTGCAATCACGGAATTGACCATCTTTTAGACGTTGCAAGAAGTGCGTATATTTTGAATTTGGAAAACGGACTTAACATACCGAAAGAGATTATATACGGTACGGCTTTACTGCACGATATAGGACGGTATGAGCAGTATAAAAACGGCATAAATCATCACAAAGCAGGCGGTGAAATTGCGAAAAAAATACTTTGTGAATGTGGGTTTGCAAGTGATGAGATTGAATATATGGTTGAGGCGGTAAGGGCGCATAGGGAAATACCCGAAAAAGCGGAAACACTCGGCGATATTATTGCGATTGCGGATAAGAGAACACGTTTGTGTATGATGTGCAACGCAATAGATACCTGCAAGTGGAGCGAAAATGAGAAAAATACAGATATAGTGTTGTAAGGGGGATAAAAATGATAATAGGAAACAAGGAATTCAGAAATCATACATATGTAATGGGTATATTGAATGTGACGCCCGATTCATTTTCGGACGGAGGTAAGTTTAATAATATTGACAGTGCTTTAAAGCATACCGAACAGCTTATAAATGACGGTGCGGATATAATTGATGTCGGCGGTGAATCGACAAGACCGAATTATACAAAAATCAGTGATGAAGAAGAAATTGAAAGAGTTGTGCCTGTAATAGAAAAAATCAAGGCTGATTTTGATGTGCCTGTTTCGATAGACACATATAAAAGCAAGGTAGCCGCGGCGGCTGTCGGAGCAGGCGCGGACCTTGTAAATGATATATGGGGATTGAAATACGATAAGAATATGGCGGAAGTGATTGCAAAATCGGGTGCGGCGTGTTGTCTTATGCACAACAGAGAAAGAGCAGAATATAATTCCTTTGTGGAGGACGTACTTGACGATCTTAGAGAAACAATAGCCATTGCGAAAAAAGCGGGTATTGCTGACGATAAAATAATACTTGACCCCGGTGTGGGTTTTGCGAAGTCGTATGAACAAAATCTTATTATAACGAATAACGTAGACAGACTTAACGAACTCGGCTACCCTGTTTTGCTCGGTACATCAAGAAAATCAATGATAGGCTTGACGCTCGATTTGCCGTCAGATCAAAGAGTTGAGGGAACTGTTGCAACATCGGTTATAGGAGTTATGAAAGGCTGCAGATTTGTAAGGGTACACGATGTACTTGAAAACAAACGTGCGATACTTATGACCGAGGCAATAATAAACAGCTGATAAAAGGAGCGAAAAATGGACAAAATATCTATCAGAGGACTTGAAGTTTTTGCAAATCACGGTGTTTTTAAAGAAGAAAACGTACTTGGACAAAAATTTATCGTGAATGCGGAGCTTGTGTGTGACACAAGAAGTGCGGGCAAAGAGGATAATCTTGAAAAATCAGTGAATTATGCAGAAGTGTGCAATCTTATTACCGAAGTAATGAGAAACAACACATTTAAGCTTATTGAGGCGGCGGCGGAAAATATTGCCGAGAAAATATTGCTTGAATACGATTTGATAAGAGAAGTCGCAATAACATTAAAGAAACCTTGGGCACCGATTATGATGAGTGTTGATACTGTGGAAGTGAGTATAACGAGAAAATGGCATAGGGCATATATTGCACTCGGTTCAAATATGGGTGACAGCAAAGGTCACCTTGACGGTGCTGTCAAAGAACTTGACGCGGATAAGTGTTGCAGAGTGAAAAAAGTATCGGAGTTTATCGTGACAGAGCCTGTCGGCGGTGTTGAACAGGACGATTTTTTAAACGGCTGTCTTGAACTTGAAACGCTTTACACACCGTATGAATTGCTTGATTTTTTGCATAAAATCGAACAGGCACATAACAGAGAACGCATTGTTCGTTGGGGGCCGAGAACACTTGATTTGGATATTATTCTTTATGACGATGTTGTTATGTACGAGGACGATTTAATCATACCTCATATCGAAATGGAAAACAGAGAATTTGTTTTAAAACCGCTTTGTGAGATAGCACCTTATATAAAAAATCCTGTAAATGGAAAATCAATAAAACAACTTTTAAGTGAAATTCAAAAATAAATAATTTTGTACAAAATATTTTTATACTTTTTATGCAAAATAATACGATATGTCACTTGAAAAATATCGCTACTTATGATATATTTGTAATGTAAATGTAAAATAAGGTCGTAGACGGACGAAAACCGTCAAAGAGAGAGAAAATTTAATACATATCCAGTAAGAAGGAGAATTACAATGACAAACAACTTTATAAGTAACGAAACACCGATAGTCGGCAAGCTTAGTATCATAAGTATGAAAGGCTGTGAAGGCATAACGGCTAAGATTGATGAATATCTTAGAGCTTTTAGAGGTTATGAGGATACAGAAACTTATGTTACTCATGTAACTTGTCCGAGATTTGGTACAGGCGAAGGAAAATGCGTTATCGATGAAACTGTAAGAGGTCATGACGTGTATATCATATGCGATGTGTTCAATTACGGTGTTACCTATAAAATGTACGGAGTTGAAAATCATATGAGTCCTGATGACCACTATCAGGATTTGAAACGTGTTATTGCCGCAATGGGCGGTAAGGCAAGACGTGTTACTGTCGTAATGCCTATGCTTTACGAGGGCAGACAGCACAGAAGAAACGGTCGTGAATCACTTGATGCCGCACTTATGCTGCAAGAGCTTGTTCATATGGGAGTGTCAAATATCATTACATTTGACGCACACGATCCGAGAATTTCAAATGCAATTCCACTTGCAGGTTTTGATGATGTTCAAGCGACATATCAGATGATAAAGGCACTTGTCAGAGCCGTTCCTGATATATCACTAAACAAAAAAGATACTATTGTAATCTCTCCTGATGAAGGCGGTATGTCAAGATGTATGTACTATTCATCAGTGCTAAAGCTTGACCTTGGTATGTTCTATAAAAGACGTGATTACTCTGTAATCGTAAACGGCAAAAACCCTATTGAGGCTCACGAATATTTGGGACGTGACGTAAACGGTAAGGACGTTATTATCGTTGACGATATGATTTCATCGGGTGAATCTGTAATTGATGTTGCAAATAACCTTAAGAAGCAGGGTGCAAAGAGAATATTCGTATTTGCATCGTTCGGTCTTTTCTGTAACGGTCTTGAGTGCTTTGATAAAGCGGCTGCAGACGGTATTGTTGATAAGATTTTCACAACAAACTTGATTTACAGAAATCCTGACCTTGCAACTCGTGAATGGTACTGTGAAGTTGATATGTCAAAATATATATCACTTCTTATCGATACTCTTAACCATGATGAAACTATATCAAGTCTTCTTAACCCTGTTACAAAGATTAAGAATCTTGTTAGTAAACTTGAAAATAAATAGGAGATAATTATGCAGTGTGTGTTGTTGGCGGCAGGCTATGCCACAAGATTGTATCCGCTTACGGAAAATATGCCTAAGGCACTTTTAAAACTCGGTGACAAGACTATTTTGGAAATGGTTACGGATAAAATTGACGAGGTTAGCGACGTCGAAAATATCTACATTGTGACTAACGAAAAGTTTTATAAGCAGTTTGAAAAGTGGTGCGAAAGCTATAAAGGTCCGAAAAAAGTTAAGGTTATTAACGACCATACAACGAGTAATGATAACAGACTCGGCGCAATCGGTGACTTGAAGTACGTTATTGATACGGAAAATATCAATGACGAAATTCTTGTTATGGCAAGCGATAATATATTTGATTTTTCGCTTTGCTATTTTGTGGATATGTACCGCAGTAAAAACGCTGATATGATTTGTGCGCATACGATTGAGAATAAAGAAGATTTACATTCTATGGGCGTTGTTGAACTTGACGGTGACGGCAAGGTGACAAGTTTTGAAGAAAAGCCGAAACGGCCTAAATCGGATTTGGGTGTACCGCCGTTTTATCTGTATAAACGCGATACACTACCTCTTATAGATAAATATTTGAAAGAGGGCAATAATCCCGACGCACCGGGACATTTTATACCGTGGCTTATCGGTAAAAACGATGTGTACGCATATGTGTTTGACGCAGTTCGTATTGACATCGGTACACCGGAAAGCTATTATGACGCTTGTGAAAGGCAGAAAAACGGTACATTGTTTAATAACTAAAACCAAAGGGCAGTTTAAAAACTGTCCTTTTTACTTGCAATCAAAGATGAGGGAAACCTCATCTTTTTTTGTGTTCACAAATTGTTAAAAAACTAAATACAAAATATTCATTGACAAAAGAAACAATGTGAGTATAATAATAGATGAAAGGTCAAAGAAAGTCAAAGTCAAAGAGGTGATTGAAAAATGGGTATGAGTGATAAGATAGAAGCTTTCATAAACGAACTTCTCAAAGACGATACGGACGAATGGTTGGAGCTTAAACGAAACGAACTTGCTTCAATATTCGGATGTGTTCCGTCACAAATTAATTACGTTATTTCAACAAGGTTTAATCCCGACCACGGTTACATCGTCGAATCAAGACGAGGCGGCGGAGGTTATTTGAGGATTAAACAGGTAAAGCACGAAGATGGTATCATAATGCAGACCATCAAAGCCGTAGGCGAAAGCCTTGACGAGAAAACCGCTAAATCATATTTGGCAAACTTAATCAGGCACAACGCTCTTGATGAAAGAACAGCCTCAATTATATTCAGCGGAATATGTGATAATTCTTTGACTGTTAATCAACCGCAAAAAGACAAAGTAAGAGCAAATATATTTAAGAATATGCTTGCTATGGCAGGTAAATAAGGAGGATGATTGGAATGTATGATTTATTTTCAGATTTGTTTGATGGGTTTGATTGGTTTATGCAGCCGACAACTTATAAAGAGGAAAAGAAATGTCCCGTTTGCGGACGTACTTATTCCGATTTCAGACGAGATGGCAAGCTTGGGTGCAGTGAATGTTACAAAGTGTTCAGAGGTCCTGTAACCGAAACATTACGGCAAATTCATCCGAGTACCGTTCATGTCGGTAAGATACCGTCAAAGTCAGGCGAAGAACTTAAATTAAAGAGAAAGTACGAAACATTAAAGCAAGAACTTTCGGCGGCGGTTAAAAATGAGGATTACGAAACAGCCGCAAAACTTCATAAACAGATTCGTGAAATAGAAAATGAGGTGAAAAAGTCATGATTTGGTATAAAAATAATAATTCGGACATAGTTGTTTCAACAAGAATACGTCTTGCGAGAAATGTTGATAAAACACCGTTCCCGAATGCCCTAAAGGACACAAAGGAAGTAACCGAAAAAATTAAAAGCGCTGTTTTGGGCGGTAATTCGACATTGGCAAAGGATTTTGACTTTATTGACCTTGATAATACACCGCTTATCAGAAAACAGGAGCTTGCCGAAGAACATCTTATAAGTCCTGTTATGTGCGAGGGCAAAGGTAAGTCGGTTATGATAAGCAAAGACCGGACAATGAGCATTATGCTTATGGAGGAGGACCATATCAGACTTCAGATTATAAAAGACGGCTTTGCACTTGACGAGGCTTACTCACTTGCAAGCAAGGTTGATGATGTAATCGAAGAAAATATCACATATGCTTTTGATAATGATTTCGGTTACTTGACAGCTTGCCCTACTAATACAGGTACAGGTATGAGAGCGTCGGTAATGATGCACTTGCCTGCACTTACAATGACCGAGAATATCAACAGAGTTATTTCTTCGGCAGGCAGTCTTGGCATTGAAGTAAGAGGTCTTTACGGTGAGGGTACAAAGGCATACGGTAATTTGTATCAGATTTCAAACAGAATTACTTTGGGACTTTCCGAAAGTCAGGTAATCGAAAAATTGACTAATGTGGTTAATCAGATTATCGATATGGAAACAAAAGCAAGAAATATACTTAAAGAAAAAAATTATGACGTCATTGCGGACAGATTGTTCCGCTCATACGGTACACTTAAATATGCACGAAGTGTGTCGTCATCAGAGGCGAAATCACTTTTGTCCGATGTAATGCTTGGACAAAGTTTGGGTATAATTCCAAAGGAAAGCAAAATTGCACCGCTTGAATGTATGGTGCTTTCAGAGCCGGCACTTGTGTGTGACGGTAAGGAATTATCGCCGAATGAACGTGATAAAAAACGTGCAGAATTAATAAGAAACAATATCTAAATAACAAATAACACATAGAAGAAAAGGAGTTGATTATTATGTTATTCTCAAATTTCACAGAAAAAGCAAGAATTGCGATTAGCGAGGCTCACGATGCGGCTGCGGAAATGGGTCATAACTATATTGGCAGTGAACATCTTCTTATGGGACTTATTAGAGAGGGCAGCGGAGTGGCTGCTAAAGTGCTTGAGAAAAACGGCGTAACCGCCGAAAAGGTTAAAGATAAAATAAACGAATATATCGGTATCGGAGTTTCTCTCCCACAGCAGACCGAACTTCCGCTTACACCGCGTTCAAAACGTATTTTGGAAATGAGTGCTCTTGAAGCAAGACGTTTGAACCACAGTTATATCGGTACAGAACACTTGTTAATGGCTATCATTCGTGACGGTGACGGAGTTGCCGCAAAAATTCTTGAATCGCTTGGTGTTAATTTGCCGAATTTCTATACGGATACAGTCCGTTCAATAGAGGGTGACGTTGAAATGGAGTCACAGCCGGGCGGCGAATATCACCCAAATCCAAATTCGTCAACACCGACTCTTGACCAGTTCGGACGTGACTTTACAGCTATTGCGAAAGAGGGTAAATTTGACCCCGTAATCGGCAGAAGTAAGGAAATCGAACGTGTAACTCAGATTTTGTCAAGACGTACAAAGAATAACCCGTGCCTTATAGGTGAACCGGGTGTAGGTAAAACAGCCGTAATTGAGGGACTTGCTCAGAAAATTGCGTCAGGCGACGTTCCTGAGCCGTTAAAGACAAAACGTCTTGTATCGGTTGACCTTTCAAGTATGGTTGCCGGTGCAAAATACAGAGGTGAATTTGAAGAACGTTTGAAGAAAGTTGTAAATGAAGTTCTTGCGGCAAAGAATGTAATATTGTTCATTGATGAATTTCATACAATCGTCGGTGCAGGCAGTGCCGAAGGTTCGATGGACGCGTCGAATATCCTAAAACCGTTCCTTGCAAGAGGTGAATTGCAGCTTATCGGTGCGACAACGCTTAAAGAATATAAGAAATATATCGAAAAAGACGCCGCACTTGAAAGACGTTTCCAACCTGTAACAGTCGGTGAGCCGACAGTAGAAGAAACGGTTGAGATATTAAAAGGTATTCGTGACAAGTACGAGGCACATCACAGCGTAACAATCACAGATGACGCATTGAAAGCCGCCGCAACATTGTCGTCACGTTATATCACAGACAGATTTCTTCCCGATAAGGCAATCGACCTTATTGATGAGGCGGCATCTAAAAAACGTCTTGGATCACAGACAGAGCCTGATGATTTGAAAGAAAAAGAAAAGAAACTTGAAAAATTGCAGTCGGAAAAACAAGAGGCTATAACTGCACAAGACTTTGAAAAAGCCGCAAAAATCCGTGATGAAGAAAAGGTATTGAAAGAAGAAGTTGACAAACTAAAATCTTCTTGGAAAGGTACAGGCTCATCTTCGGGACTTGTTGTAGACGAGGACGATATTGCCGATATCTTGGCAGACTGGACTCATATTCCTGCCGCAAGATTGAAAGAGGAAGAAATTGAGAGATTAAAGAATCTTGAAAATATTCTTCACGCAAGAGTTATCGGTCAGGATGAGGCTGTAAGTGCGGTTGCGAAAGCAATCAAGCGTGGCAGAGCCGGACTTAAAGACCCTAAACGTCCGATTGGCTCGTTCTTGTTCTTAGGTCCTACTGGTGTAGGTAAAACAGAACTTTCAAAGACTTTGGCTGAAGCAATGTTCGGCAGTGAAAATGCACTTATCCGTGTAGATATGTCTGAATATATGGAGAAACACGCCGTATCTAAATTTATCGGTTCGCCTCCGGGATATGTAGGATTTGAAGAGGGCGGTCAGCTTACTGAAAAAATCAGAAAACACCCTTATTCGGTAATCTTGTTCGATGAAATCGAAAAGGCACATCCTGACGTATTCAACATTATGCTGCAAATTCTTGATGACGGTATTCTTACAGACGCACAAGGCAGAAAAGTAGACTTCAAGAACACTGTTATCATTATGACATCTAACCTTGGTGCGAAAGAAATTCTTGGCAATGTATCATCTAAACTTGGTTTCAAGAAAGACGAGGAAAAAGACAAGAATATCAGTGAACACGACAGTATAAAGAATAAAGTTATGGAAGAAGTTAAACGTGCGTTTAAACCTGAATTCCTTAACAGAATTGACGATATAATCGTATTTGACAGATTGACAGAGGATAACATCAAGGAAATTGCAAAACTTATGCTTAAATCTCTTGAAAAACGTTTGAATGCGAATGAAATCAATGTAACATTTACGGAGAGCGCCGTAAGTAAAATTGCTAAGTCGGGCTTTGACCCTGTATACGGTGCAAGACCTTTGAGACGTGCAATTCAAAACGAAATCGAAGATATGCTTTCGGAAGAAATCATTGACGGTAACATTAAGAGCGGTGACAGCATTACTGTAGATGTTGAGGACGATAAGTTTACTGTTAAAAAATAAAACCTAAATAAGGCAGTCACATTTTTGCGACTGCCTTATTTATGCAAAAAAATATAGTTGCTCATTTGAGCAACTATATAAATTTTTGTATTTAATTATGCAGCAGGAGTAGCTGTCGGTGCAGTTGTTTCTGCAGGAGCTTCTGTCGGTGCTACAGTAGCAGATGGGTCTGCGGTAGCCTCAGGAGCAACAGTGGCTGTTGGGTCTACAGTAGCCTTAGGAGCAACAGTAGCTGTTGGGTCTGCAGTAGCAGTTGGTTCAACTGTTTCGGCAGGAGTATCAGTACCGTTTATAACAACTTCAGCTTGGCTGATCTTTAGATCATCACCTTCATATTGTACTGATTTATTGCCTACATTGCTAACTGAGTCAACAAGAAGTGATGTGTTGTAACCAAGCTTTGTGTTGTATCCGTTTGAAAGTTGGAATGAACCCTTTTCGCCTGTAAGTGACTTGAATGTAAGTTTCATAACAGCACCGTCTGTCTTAACAGCTGTTTCGGCATTAACAGTAACAGATGCGGCTTTTACATAACCGTATGTAAATTCAGGGTTTGCTGCACCGATTGCACCTTCGATTACGTTGTCGCCGTTTACAAGTTCGGCTTTTACGAATTCAAATGCAGTAGGGTCATACTTAACAGTTGCAGTTACGCCTGAAACAAATTTTTCAGTCGGAAGATTTTCTGCGTTTACAGAAAGAACAACTTCTTCGTCCTTAGCGGCTGTTAGCTTGTCAGCTGAAAGTGACAATGCAGGAACGCCTGCGTCTGCTGAAGGAGCGTTAGCTGTTGTGATATTGATTGTGTAATCTTCACCGTTCCATTGAACATCTGCGTCAAGAGCCTCGCTGATTGCTCTTAGAGGAATCATAGTTCTGTCGCTGATGATTTGAGGAGCAACGTCCAAAGTTACGTCATTTTCAGGAGCAACGAAGTCTTGTCCTGACATAAGAGCTCCGAAAACACCACTTACGTCAAAAACTTTCATTGTACTGTCGTCGATAGTCAATCTGATAAGAGTTTTGTTATCAGAACTTGTAACGTCAACAGTTCTTGTATCTTCTTTCCATTCAACCTTTGCACCCATAGCCTCAAATACGCCTCTTGCAGGAACAAGAGTAGTACCTTCGCCAAGAATTACAGGAGCTTGGTCATCAAAAAAGATTTGACCTTGGTTTACGAATACAGTAGGAGTTTTATCCTCTGCCATAGCAATACCTGTGCATGAAACTGCAAGTGCAGCTGCAAGAGTAATGCTTAAAATTTGTTTCTTCATAAAAAATACTTCCTTTCGTTTTACGAATTTATCAAACATTATAACACAAAAACTCGAAATATACAATAAAATTTTTAAAATTTGTATAGCCATACAATCGAAAATGTAGTATAATAGTAAACAACTGAGGTCATATAGAGGATATATCGCCTTAAGCTCCAAGAAAAATGAAAGGAGTATCTGAATATGAATGCGTTTTTGGAATACTTAGTAAAATATGTACAGTTGCTTAGAATAAGTGATTTAATTGATATATTGATAGTTTCGGTTATAGTGTATTATCTTATAAATTTAATTCGTGAAACAAGAGCAATGCAGCTTGTGAAGGGTATTATATTTTTGTTTATGGCATTCTTTTTAAGTCAGTGGCTGAAACTTAATGCTTTAAACTATATTTTAGGCGGTGCAATGCAAATCGGTGCATTTGCGGTAATCGTAATATTTCAGCCAGAATTGCGTAATTTGCTTGAAAGAATGGGGCGTTTCAAAGTCGGACGTATAATTGATTTTGCGTCGGACACTACAGAGGACGATTTACACAGGGTTATAGATTCGATTGCACAAGCCGCCGCGAATATGTCGGCGACAAAGACGGGTGCGCTTATTGTAATGGAACGTGCAACGCGATTGGGTGAATATATAAGTACGGGGACAATGCTTGACGCGAATGTATCAAGCGGACTTTTGGAGAATATATTTGTACCGAACACACCTTTGCATGACGGTGCGGTTATAATAAGGAATAATAAAATTGTGACAGCCGGCTGTCTTTTGCCGCTTACCGCAAATAATAATTTATCAAGAGATTTGGGTACGCGTCACAGAGCGGCGATAGGACTCAGCGAAGTCACAGACGCGGTTATTATAGTGGTTAGCGAAGAAACAGGCAAGATTTCCATAGCGTTAAACGGCTCGCTTACGCGTAATCTTTCAAGAGAGTCGCTTGCAAAGGCACTTAAAAAGATTATGAGTCAAAAGCAGGAAACGAACGAAAAGATAGATAAGATTATGTTTTGGAGGACGAAATGACGGAGAAGAAAGCGAATGTAACGAATACTCAAAAGCTGAAAACCGTAATACTTTCGGTTTTCCTTGCAGTAATCGTGTGGTTTATGGTTATATATGTGAATGACCCCGATATTACGACTACCGTTTCGGATTTGAATGTAAGATTTGTCGGTGAAATGTCGCTTAGGGATAAAAAACTTGCGGTGACCGGTAAGGATAAAATTCCCGAATTGTCGGTTGTTGTAACGGGTAAACGAAGTGACCTTATGAATTTTATGGACGATATATATGTTCAGGTTGATGTCAGCGATATTGACTCAACGGGTGAATATAATTTGTCGGGAGTGATTTCAATTCCGACAACGAGAATTTCAGTTGAAAAGGAAAAGTACGGAGATATTCCGATTACGGTTGAACCGCTTGAAATGAAAGATATTGAGGTTACTGTAAAACAGACCGGTATGCTCAAAGACAAGATAGTAAAATCGTCTGTAAATAATCCGACTGTCACAATAACAGGTGCAAAAAGTGAAATAGACGAGGTTGCAGGTGCTATTGCAACGGTTGATGTGTCAAGTATTCAAGAGGACGGCGTGGAAAACGTGAACTATCTTCTGACGGACACAAACGGTGAACTTATAAACAAGAATGAAACGATTGAAAGTGCACGTTCTTATGTGGAGGTTGTAAATACGATATATGACGCAAAACTTTTGCCTGTTGTGCCAAGACTTTCGGCAGAGCTTGACAAGGAATATATTTTGAAAGCGGATAAATCTTTTGCCACACCTGCAAGCGTTACGGTTGGCGTGGACGAAACTAATACGGATGATAAAGTCATTGCACTTATAGATAAAGTTCCGTCAGACGGTTTCGGCGAATATGAACTTGAATCGTCAAGCGGTATGTATATACCGGAGGATAATAAAAAAGTCAAGTATAAATTGGATATAGTAAAAAAAGCCGTTGCACAGCTTGAACTTACCGTACAGGCACAAAATGTACAATCAGGTTTGACGGCTAAGATAAACAATAAACTCATCGCACAGGTTTGGGGTGAGGACGGTAAAATTACCGCAGATAATGTAAAGGCTTACGTTGACGTAAGCGGACTTGGAGCGGGAACATACAATTTGCCTGTAAAAATTGAAGGTGAAAATGTTAGTTTCGCAGAAAATTATACAATAGAAGTTACTGTAGAATAGGAGAATAAATAAATGGCAGATAAATTAGTAAGAGGAAACAGTATGGACGGTGCAATCCGTGTTTTTGCGGCGGTGACAACCGACCTTGTGAATGAGGCACAGAGAATACATCATACTTATCCGGTTGCAACGGCGGCACTCGGCAGATTGCTTACAGGTGCGGCAATTATGGGTGCGGCAGGATTGAAGAATGAAACAGACAGTATGACGGTTCAGATAAAGGGTGAGGGTGAAATTACAAACCTTGTTGCCGTTACGGATTGTCACAGTAGGGTCAGAGGTTACGTTTCAAACCCGTATGTTGACAGACCGCTTAACAATAAAGGTAAACTTGATGTCGGCGGTGCTATCGGCGGCGGATATTTGAGTGTTGTACGCGATTTGGGATTGAAAGAGCCGTATGTCGGACAAATTCCGCTTGTATCGGGCGAAATTGCGGAGGACTTGACAT
This sequence comes from Firmicutes bacterium AM55-24TS, assembly GCA_003460745.1. Classification (GTDB taxonomy): domain Bacteria; phylum Bacillota; class Clostridia; order UBA1381; family UBA1381; genus Hominilimicola; species Hominilimicola fabiformis. Next base: position 32,441 of record QTVU01000004.1, on the reverse strand, counting down.
ATTATTATGCAAAAAGTGAGCAGATACCTACATCGGTTGCACTTGGCGTGCTTGTTGATACAGACAACAGCGTAATAGCGGCAGGCGGTTTTATGATACAGCTTATGCCGGAGGCTACCGAAGAAATGGCGGTTCAGCTTGAAGATATATTAAAGGAGTTGCCTCCTGTTACGACAATGATTAAAGAGGGTATGACTGCGGAGGATATTCTGTTCAGAGTAACGGAAGGATTTTCGATGGTATGTGAAAACAAGGCGGTTGTACCGGAATATAAGTGTACGTGTTCAAAAGAGCGTATGGAAAAAGCACTTATTTCAATAGGTAAAAAAGAGCTTGAAGAACTGATTGAGGATCAGGGGGAAGCTGAACTTACTTGCCAGTTCTGTGATAATAAATACCATTTCAATAAGAAAGAACTCGAAGATTTATTGGAAAAAGCAAAATAAATAAAGAATTTAGTAAAAAATGCTTGACAATCCGAGAGAAAATCTATATAATATTTGAGGTGTCTATTTTTATGATAGGAATAAAGACGGCTGATTGGGGCCGGAATTAAGCAGAGGAGGTGCTGTAACAATGAAAAGAACATTTCAACCGAAAAAGCGTCAAAGAGCTAAGGAACACGGTTTCAGAAAGAGAATGTCTACTAAGTCAGGCAGAAAGATTTTGGCTAGCAGAAGACAGAAGGGCAGAAAGAAGTTATCTGCATAATATATGAAGATGTAGGCAGGAAGCGGGGAGGAATTCTTTGCTTGTTGCCTTTTTTTCATAATAAGACAAATGAGGTTTAATATGAAAAACACTCAAAGTTTAAAACTCAACAGAGATTTCAGACGTGCATACAAGGGTGATAACTTTGTCGGAGGATATACCGTTGTATATATGAAGAAAAATAAATATCAGTTTAACCGTCTTGGTTTGAGAGTCGGTAAGGCGACCGGTAAGGCTGTTACGCGAAATCGCTTGAAAAGGCTTATGCGTGAGAGTTATCGCCTTATGGAAGATGATATTGAAAAGGGTTATGACTTCATAATTGTTGCACGAAACAGAGCTGTTGGAAAAACACAGTCGCAGATTCAAGGCGATATTAGGTTTGCTATGAGAAAGCTGGGACTAATTAAATGAAAAAATTTTTAATCGCTTTGATTGATTTTTACAGACACCAAATTTCACCGTATAAAGGCGGGGCGTGCTGCCGGTTTGTCCCGACCTGTTCACAATATGCAAGAGAGGCAATAGAGAAATACGGTGCTTTGTACGGGACATATCTTGCCGTAAGAAGAATATTGAGATGTCATCCGTTTCATAAGGGCGGCTATGACCCTGTACCCGATAAACATAAAGGCAGCGGAGAGGAAAAATAAGACATATGTTTGAATATCTTATTACACGACCGATGGGCTTTATAATTGAGCACATCTATAATCTTGTTTCAAATTATGGTCTTGCGATAATTATCTTTACGATTCTTATAAAGCTGATTTTAATTCCGCTTAACATACATTCGCAAAAGGCTATGAAGAAACAGCAAAAAATACAGCCGATTATGGCTGAACTTCAAAAGAAGTATGCAAATGACCAAGAAAAACTTCAGCGTGAAATGATGAAGATTTATAAGGAAAATAATATAAGTATGACAGGCGGCTGCTTGCCTATGCTTATTCAAATGCCTATATTGATTGGTCTTTATCAGGTTATTCAGAAACCTCTTTCATACCTTGCAGGTGTTGATTGGGCTAATGCGTCGGTTATTAACGAAGTTATCCGTCTAAAGGACGCAATGGTAAATTTGGGATATAACATTGGTAATCTTGCTAATGCTACAATGGAACAGCTTGCGAACAATTCGCAAATCCAGCTTTCAAAGTGGGCAGGTATTGTCGGAACACAGGGAACGGCTCTTGAAGGTGTTTCGGGCGGAGTTCACCCTTGGGTATTGAATTTCAATTTCCTTGGTCTTGACCTTTCAAACGCACCGTCAGCGGCTTTCGGACATATTATGGCACTTGATTTTTCAAATATGAGTGTTATATTATTGTTGTTAATTCCTGTTTTGGCGGTTATTGCGTCGGTAATTTCAATGAAAGTTACTCAGGCACAGACAGGTCAAAATCAAAATACAGAAGGACAGGCTGCTCAAATGACAAAGTCAATGAATCTTATGATGCCGGTAATGACAGCGTTCTTTACAGTTACACTTCCGGCAGGTCTTGGATTGTACTGGATTATAAGCTCAGTTGTACAAATTCTTCAGCAGTTGATACTAAATGCTTTTTTAGATAAGAAAGGGGAAGAGATCGTTGTCACAGTTCCAGAAAAGAAACAACAGCATAGAAAAAAACGCAAAAAATAAACAAGACGCAATCGAACTTGCATTAAAAGAGCTTAACGCAAGCAGAGAGGACGTTGAAATAGAAGTTCTTGACGAGGGCTCAAAAGGATTTTTGGGAATCGGTGCAAGAGATGCGCGTGTTAGAGTAACTCTTATAAAGAGCGAAGAACCTGTAAATGAAACTTATGTTCAAGAAAAAGAAGAAGTAGCAGAAACAGAAATTAAGCCTGTAAAGCGTGAGCCGAAAGTGAAGAAAGAATCACTTGGCGATCCGGCTGATGACGCTAAGAAATTCCTAAGCGACATATTTAACGCAATGGATCTTGACGTTGCCATTGACGCAAAGATGGAAGAACAGTCTGTTTCAATCGACCTTTCAGGCGAAAATATGGGTATTGTAATCGGTAAAAGAGGTGATACTCTTGACAGCTTGCAGTATCTTACTTCACTTGTTGTAAACCAAAGATCAGATGATTATATCAAGGTTTCAATAGATACTGAAAATTACAGAGAAAAACGTGCGGAGGCATTGTTGGCACTTTCAACACGTCTTGCCGATAAGGTTACAAAGACAGGTAAGAAGTTTACTTTAGAGCCGATGAATCCGTATGAAAGAAGAATAATTCATTCAAATCTTCAAGACAGCGAAACAGTAACAACTTATTCTGTAGGTTCAGAACCGTATCGTAAAGTCGTAATTGCACCTAAGAATGCAAAGCCTTACGGTAAGGGCGGTTATAAAAAGGACGGCTATAAAAAGAGAGGTCCAAAGCCGCACAGAAATCATTCGGATAAGCCTGTTGCAGAAAAGACAGGAAGTTACACAACAACTTACAAAGCTGACTTCAAGCCTCAACAGCATAAGGCAGAATACAAGAATTTTGAAGATTATCTTGCAGGTCACAGTGATGAATTTAAAGGTGAAGAATAAGTCTAAAAGCTATCGTATTTTGCGGTAGCTTTTTTTGTTAAAAATGTATCAAATTGACAAAACAAATATAGCATAGTATAATAAAAATAAAGTACCAAAATTAAGGAGCGGAGATATGAAAACGGAATTTGTGAGATACCTCGAAAGACTATCGGAACTTTATCCGACGATAGACAAAGCGTCTACGGAGATTATCAACTTGCAGTCAATTCTGAATTTGCCAAAGGGAACGGAACATTTTCTTTCTGATATTCACGGTGAATATGAGTCGTTTTCGCACGTTTTGAGAAACGGCAGCGGTGCGGTCAGAAAGAAGATTGATGATGTATTCGGGCATACACTCGGTACAAATGACAAGAGTGAGCTTGCGTCACTTATTTACTATCCAAAAGAAAAAATAGATTACATAAAAAGCCTTGATAAAGATACGGAAAATTGGTACAAAATAACGCTTTACAGGCTTATTGAAATATGTAAGGTGGTTTCGTCAAAATACACGCGTTCAAAGGTCAGAAAAGCACTTCCTCCGGCATATGCGTATGTTATCGAAGAACTTATAACGGAAAAACCTGAGGTTTTAAATCGCGGTGCGTATTATGACGGAATAGTGAATACAATTCTTGAAATCGGTGCGGCGGAAAAGTTTATTATCGCAATAGCGGAACTTATACAACGACTTGTCGTTGACCATTTGCACATAATAGGCGATATATACGACAGGGGCAGCGGTGCGCATAAGATAATGGATAAGCTTTGCTCTTATCATTCACTTGATATTCAGTGGGGCAACCACGATATTCTTTGGATGGGTGCGGCTGTCGGCAATCCTGCTTGCATTGCAACCGTTATCAGAAACAGTATCAGATACGGCAATCTTGACGTTATCGAGGACGGTTACGGAATTAATATGATACCGCTTGCAACGTTTGCTATGAGCGTGTATGCAGATGATGACTGCAGTTGTTTTGAAATTAAAAATAAAAAGCACTCATACGAAACGGAAATCGAACTTGAAATGAAAATGCACAAGGCGATTACCGTTATTCAATTCAAACTTGAGGGACAGCTTATACAAAATCACCCTGAATTTGATATGAACGAAAGGTGCTTGCTTGATAAAATTGACTTTGAAAACGGTACGGTAACTATCGGTGAAAATGTTTATAAAATGAAAGATGTCAATTTCCCTACGATTGACAAGGAAAATCCGTATAAACTCACCGAACGTGAAGAAGATATGATGAATAAACTTTACAGCGCCTTTGTGAAGTGTGAAAAATTGCAGAAACATATGCAGTTAATGCTGAAAAAGGGCGGTATGTATAAGGTTTATAACGGTAACTTGCTGTTTCACGGTTGTGTACCGATGAACAGTGACGGCAGTTTCAAGGCGGTTAATGTGAACGGCAAGGATTATAGAGGTAAAGAGTTGTATGATGCCTATGAGGCTTGCGTGAGAAAAGTACTTGTTTCAAACAATAAAAAAGAAAAAAGCGTCGACGGTGATATTTTGTGGTATCTTTGGAGCGGTTCGGGGTCACCATTGTTTGGTCGTGACAGAATGACAACGTTTGAAAGATACTTTGTTGAGGATAAAACTTCACATCACGAAGAAAAAAATGCGTATTATGATTTGATTGAAACGGAGGACGCGACAAACAGGATTTTTGAAGAGTTTGGTCTTGACGGAACAGGGCATATTATAAACGGCCATGTTCCCGTACATCAAAGCGAGGGTGAAAATCCGCTTAAATGTGACGGCAAGGTTATAATGATTGACGGCGGTTTTTCAAAGCCGTATCATAAAGTTACCGGCATTGCGGGATATACTCTTACATATAATTCATACGGACTGACATTGACAGCACACGAGCCGTTTGAATCGGCGGAACAAGTTATTCAAAACGGTAAAGATATTGTGTCAAATCAAGTCGCCGTTCAACACGCATTTAACAGAATACTTGTCGGCGATACCGATAACGGTAAGAAATTGAAAGAAAATATAGCCGATTTAAAAGAGCTTATAGAGGCGTACAGACAAGGTATTATAAGCGAACGAGAAAAATAAAACATCATTATAAAATCAGTACACAAAAATAAAGTAGCCAAAACCGTTTAGGTTTTGGCTATTTTAGTCCGTTGTTTTCTACGAGATTTTTAAATTCCTTCAGCTTATCAAGTGTATTCACACCTGTTCCGCGGTCAAGAATTTTTTGCTGCATTTCGGCGGAAAGCGAGTTGAAATATTGCGTTGCCTCAACATTCGACGAAATAAGCTGACTTATATTTTCGCAATCCATAAAATCACCCTGTAATAGTATGTGCGAGTAATTACAAATTATGCGATAAATTGTTGCTTGCGTTTATAGGTGTGCTGTTTTTGTAATTTTTGCCGAGTATCAAAACCGACAGAAATGGTATTTTCCGTATTATGAATTTTGACAAGACAATCGGAATAAACAATCCCAACACAAGCACCGATACACAGCATATAACAGTCGGAAGCGGTGAATATGCGAGCAGTATTCCCATCAATCCCGACACAAGAAACGGTGCGTGCATAAGATAAATGTCATACGAATACATACCGAGTGTTTTTAATAATCTTTGCGGTGCTTTGTTTTGGAGATGTTTTGAAATGTTGCATACCGTCATAATTCCTGTTACGGACGAGATACTTCTTATCAAATACAATACACCTTTCAAAACACCCGACGGCATTTGTGTAACGTAAAAATAACTGTACAGACAGTTGGTAACAACGAATATCACTGCGGTGACAATAGTGTTAATTGATTTTTTGTTGCCGGTGCTAAACGCAATTCTTGCAAGTGAGAAAAACAGTAAATCGCTTGTTACATAGTCAAGTATTCCGTAATAATGCACATATGCTTTTGAAATATACAATCCGAGAAGTACAATAAGCATTGGTTTTGATTTCATAATTTTCGGAATAAGTATATTCACAAGGAATACAATAAACAGTGAAAAAACAAACCATAAATGCTTGTCAATGTGGTTATTGTATGTAACAATTTGCAGAATTGCATCTTTTAAATCTACTGCCGTATATCCGCCGTTTTCAAGAACTTTTGCAAGCAGTGGAATTTTTAACGAAAAACCGATAAATAAATATGCAAATGTTGAGAATATCAAATACGGCAACATCAGATATTGTAATTTTCCGAGTATGAATTTTCTTTTGTTTGTGTAGTGAAAAAGTCCTTTTTCAAACAAATACCCCGATAAAAAGAAGAATAACGGCATATGAAAATTATATATAAATATCCATAAAAAGCCTGCAAAACCTGTTTCGCGAACTTGCGGAACAAGTGTATGACCGAGTACAACGAGGATTATTCCGATACCTTTTGCAATGTCTATCCAATCAAGTCTTTTTGTATTCATAGCGATTAACCTTCCTTGATTATAAATTATATGTATGATTATATAATAGTTGTAACAATAGTGTCAAGTATTGTTATTTGATTTGAAATATTAAATTTGATATAATTGTTACACATATTATAGTGGGAGGAGTCTGCCTTGAAGATATTGTTGGTAAATAAATATCTGTACCGAAAAGGCGGTGCGGAAACTTATTTTATAAAATTAGGCGAATATCTGAAATCACTCGGCAACGAGGTTGAATATTTCGGTATGGCAGATGAGCGTAACTGTGTAGGAAATAGGGTAGAGGCATATACGGAAAACATTGATTTTCACAAAAAATCGTTAAAGCATATCACTTACCCTTTTAAAATTATTTATTCGGTTAATGCAAGAAAACAAATCCGCAAGGTGCTAAGCGATTTTAAACCGGATGTTGTACATTTGAATAACTTTAATTATCAGCTTACGCCGTCAATAATATATGAAATAAAGAAACATAATATACCGATTGTTTATACCGCACATGACGTACAGCTTGTATGTCCGAATCATAAATTAAAAAATGATTATACGGACGGTCTTTGCAGAAAATGTGACGGCGGTAAGTATTTTGAGTGTGTAAAAAATAATTGCGTACATTCTTCAAAAATACGCAGTATTCTTGGAGCGGTCGAGGCTTGGTACTATAAATTGCGTCATACATACAAAATGATAGATTTAACCGTCTGTCCGTCTGAATTTATGGAAAAAGAAATCAGCCGTAATGATGATATAAACGGAAGAACTGTTACGATGTACAATTTTATTGACGAGATAAAACCATTGGGAGCAGAATGTGAAAATTATGTTTTGTATTTCGGCAGATATTCAGAGGAAAAGGGAATATCCAACCTTGTCAAAGCGGCAAAGAAACTTAGTAATATACCGTTTGTATTCGCAGGCAAGGGCGAACTTGAAAATGAAGTGAACAGTGCGGATAATATTAAAAATGTAGGTTTTAAGACAGGCGATGAATTAAGGAATATTATAGAAAAAGCGTTGTTTACCGTACTTCCTGCCGAATGGTCGGAAAATTGTCCTTTTTCTGTTATGGAGTCGCAGAGTCTTATGACTCCCGTGCTCGGTGCAAAAATCGGCGGTATTCTCGAACTTATCGATGACGGCAAAACAGGCATACTTTTTGAAAGCGGAAACTTGAAAGAGTTGACTGAAAAGATAGAATATTTGTATAACAACAAAGAACTTTGCAGACGAATGAGTGAAAATTGCAGAGGTATAAAGTATGACACAATAAAAGAATATTCCGAAAAACTGATAAAACTGTATAAGGAAGTTATAAAATGAAAATCGCAATGATAGGACATAAAAGAATACCGTCACGCGAGGGCGGTGTTGAAATAGTTGTTGAAGAACTTGCCACAAGAATGGTCGAAAAAGGTCATAGCGTGACGGTGTATAACCGCAAAGGAAAACACGTTTCCGGCGGTAAGACCGTTAATTTGAAAGAATATAAGGGCGTTAAGATAAAGAGTGTACCGACGTTTGAAAACGGTAAACTCAACGCAATAGTTTATTCGGTTATAGCAACATTTCTGGCACTTTTCGGCAGATATGACGTTATACATTTTCACGCCGAAGGTCCTTGTTCGATGATATGGCTGCCGCATTTATTCGGAATACATACCGTTGCGACAATACACGGACTTGATTGGCAGAGAGCCAAATGGGGCGGATTTGCCACGAAATTTCTCAAATTCGGCGAAAAAACGGCGGCGAAATATGCAGATGAACTTATTGTACTGTCTGAGGGAACGCGTGACTATTTCAAAGAAGCTTACGGCAGAGAAACGGTTTTCATACCGAACGGAATAGATGTTCAAAATGAAAAGAAAGCCGATATAATCACAAAAAAATACGGTCTTGAAAAAGACGGATATATATTGTTTCTTGCAAGAATTGTTCCGGAAAAAGGATTGCATTATTTGATAGACGCATTTATGCAGACGGATACTGATAAAAAACTTGTAATTGCCGGAGGAGTAAGTCATTCAGGCGAATATGCAAAACAAATTCACGATATGGCAAAAGACGACAGAATAATATTTACCGGCTTTGTCGAGGGGGACGAGCTTTGGGAGCTTTATTATAATTGCAGAATGTATGTACTTCCGAGTGACGTTGAGGGTATGCCGATAAGCCTGCTTGAAGCAATGGCTTGCGGTTGTGAGTGTCTTGTAAGCGATATAGATACTGCAAAAAACGTAGTAGGGGAGTATGGGTATACATTTAAGAAAAGTGATGTAAATGACCTTAAAAACAAGCTGTGTGAAATACTCGGCAAACCGAAAGCGGATAAGGCAGAGCAGATTGAATATGTAAAAAACAATTACAGTTGGGACGAAATTACGGACAGAACATTGGAATTATATAAAAAATGATAAATGACGGAGATTTGTTTTCTGTCAAAAAGGTGAATTGAATGAAAAAAAGAATTTCACTGTACGTCAGAAGTGTATTGACATTTTTGCGTATAGTAATAACAAAAATATTTAATATAAAAGGTTTTCACTCTGCATTTATACAGGATTTTTCGATTACAACAAAAATATCTGTAAATGAAAGAGGGAAGATTTTATTAAAAAAGCATATACATACTAAACGTAATGTTATTTTATGTGCAGAGGGCGGAACTCTTGAAATCGGCGAAGGGTGTTTTTTCAACAACGGCTGTATGGCGGTTGCAAAAGAAAGAATAACTATAGGAAATCGAGCGGCATTCGGTCCGAATGTGCTTATATATGACCACGACCATGACATATCATCAGCTGAAAGCATACACGACAGCGGTTATAAAACGTCGCCTGTCGTTATAGGTGATGATGTGTGGATCGGTGCAAATACCGTTATACTTCGCGGAACGGTAATAGGGCGTGACTGCGTTGTCGGTGCGGGTTCGGTGCTGAAAGGCGTATATCCCGCAGGAAGTGTGATAGTGCAGAAACGAACTGAAAATATTTATGAGAAAGGGCGTGTAAGCGGTTGATTATAAACGGTGAAAAACGAAAAATAGCAATGGAAATTGCGTATATTTTAATGCTTATGTCTGCGGCTATGGGTGACCTAAAAGTGTTTTCCGTTTCCCAAACCCGTATGATGAAAGCGATAAGTCTTTTCATTGTTGTTATGGCTGCGACGTACCTGTTTATATCAGGACGGTTGGAAAGAGTTAAAACGGCGGCAAGCTTTGTCGGTGTTTACGGCTTTGTCCTTATCGGAATTATCGTATGGTCGATATTTTTGTGGATAATCAACATTGAATCTATCGACTTCATTCTGCGTGGCGCATCGAAATTTATGTATCAGTTTCTGGTGCTGCTCATTATTTTCTCCGGTGCATATTTGTTCGGAGAACGAGCGATATTTACTACATTTTATGGACTTGCGGCGGCAAATATGCTAATGGTCGTGTACAACTTGGGCGTATACGGAATATCGGACAGTATAAATTCCGTAATTGCAATGCTTATGGGCAGTGATGCACAAGAAGGTTTTGCAAGGGCAATGGAAATACACGATATTACGTTTACATACGGCTTTTTCATAATATACTTACTGTTTTTTGCACAACACACGAAAGAAAGAATATTATGTCTTTTGGTGTCAATATTCTTCTTCATACTCGGATGGAAAAGAATTGCACTTTTGGCTTTGCCGGTTGCGTTGTTTTTCGGATTGATTATGGGGCGAATGAAACCTAACAGACGTATCGGATTTATGAAATTCATCGGCTGGTGTGCGGTTATCATTTCGTTTGGGTATGTGGTTGTAACAAAAACAGGTGCATTTGAATACATAACGAATTACTTCGGCATAGATACAATGGGTAGAAATGATGTGTACAAGTACATTGAAAAATACTATCAGATAAGCTTAGGTTTTATGGGGTACGGATTTGAGTACACAACAGTAATTTTACAGAAAATTATGGTTGACAATCCTAACGCACATATCGGTGTCGTTGCACTTCACAATAACATACTTACAATCTATATAGAACTCGGTTTCTTGGGATTCTGGGCATGGATGATATATACTTGGGTATTTCAGGTTAATTGGATGATAAATCACTGGGGAGAAAAAACAGGTATGCTGTTCTTCCTCTGTGAAATGTACATCTTTATAACATACACAACAGATAATACATTATACTATTTCTTTACAAGTCTTGTACTGAGACTTATGCCGCTGGCTTATGCATTCCATATTCCGACAACACAAGATATAAAGCTGTGGCCATGGGTAAAGGAAAAAAATGGTTAAATGCAGAAAACTATGATTGAAATTAATGGAAGAATGTGATAAAATATAAAGTAGTTATGATATTTTAATATTATAAATTATAGTTGGGAGAGAGAAGGTGAAAAAAATGTGGAAAGGTCTGCGTCGTTTCTTTAAGAGAAGTGATGAGAAATTTACAAATGTAAATTTGGAAGACGCAAACATATTCAAGCGTATTCTTTTTATAGTGCTCAGCAATATAAAAACGATAGTCGTACTTATGTGTGTGTTTGTATTTATATCTCTTATCGTGACGTATACAGGCAGTTTTAACAAGAAAAGCGTAGTGTTGTCGCTTAACTATGAGGAAGCGTCAAAGGGGCAGAACCCTAACCTTACACGTTACAATGTCTATGAATTAAAGTCTGACAGAGTAATGGAAAGGGTAATCAGTAATGCCGGACTTCAGGACGTTTTGACACCGACTGAACTTTCGGAACATATTGATATTGCCGAAAACAGCAGCGGTAAGACGATAGATCCTAACGATTCAAGCACTTACTATATTTCAACAAGCTATACGGTTTCGTACAGAATGAACAGGGAGATTAAAAATATTTCTGTTGACGATATGATGACGCTTATTTGTAAATCGTATAACGATATGTTCCATGAGGAATATGTAGGTACAAAGTCTGTCCTAAAGTACGACCTTGGCGATATTGAGGGCAAGGAATATATCGAAATCGCAAAGCTGTTTACAAACAAATCGGATCAAATGCTTAGATATATTCAGCAAAGAATTGAAGAAAATGCTACATATCGTTCAGAAATAACCGGTCAGAGCTTTCAGACTATAAAGAAAATGATTCAGAATGTTCAGAATTACAGTATTAAAAAATACAGTGCATTCGTACTTGAATCGGGACTTTCAAGAAACAAAGACCACTACATAAGAACATTGAATTATAAAAACGATATGCTGAATATAAACTACCAGAAATTTATGATTGATTACAATGTCAGAAAACAACAGGTACAGGACTATGATTCGGCAATGATTGGTACGGTTATGGTGCCGTCAATCAACGAAAAACAGGAATATTATATGTCGAGAACAAATACGGGTACAGACTACCTTACAAAAGAGGCTGATTACAGTCTTTCGCAAGGTAATGCGGTTGACCGTGACATTATTGACAACAACGATATAATTGCAAAAGTAAACGCGTCAACGGCTGATGAGGAAAGCTATAAAAAAGCTGATGAGCTTATCAAAACAGTTGATGAAGAATTAAAGCAAGTAGCAAATACTGCTGATACAACCGACAAGGAGTATATCAAGCATACAACAAAGGATTACTTGACATTTACCGAATATACAGGCTCGGGTAACAAGATGTTTATTCTTGAAACGGTTATCGGAACTGCCGTAGTATTCTTTATTATACTTTGTGCTGTATATTACGTTATAGACGGATATATCAGACGAAAGGAGGACGGCAGATATGAATAAATTTAATTTGCTTAAATATCTTAGTAAATGGAAATATCTTATTTTTGCTGTCTGCGTACTCGGTGCATTGATTGTTTACAAGTATGCCATGTATAATCAGGAATATACAGCAAGTACGGTTATCAGTTATACCGGACAGAATGCCGCAGACGGAAAAACTCCGAGCGGTGACGATATAGACGTTACGGAAATTTATTCGGCGGCGGTAATAACCAATGTTTTGGAGGACCTTAACTTGAATATCGGTGCGGACGCAATCCGTTCAAAATGTAAGGTTACGGAAATTATCCCTCCGGACGAAGAAGTTAAAAAACAGGCTCTTTTGGAAGCCGGTGAAGAATATACTTATTTCCCTACAGACTATGTTGTGTCGTTCTCTGTCGGCAGTGAGTACAGCCAAGATTTTGCAAGAACCGTGCTTGATTCGATAATCAAGAATTACTTCGCAACATACGGTGAAAAGTATATCAACCAACAAACATTGCCTAATAATAACGTGCGCGGAACGGACGATCAGTATGATTATATTGAACGTGTGGAAATCCTTGACGCGTGGGCACTTAATATTTCCGACTATCTTGCGGCTAAGAAGGAAACTCAGCCGAATTACAGAAGTGCGGAAACGGGATATTCATTCAGTGACTTGTATGAAATTTATAAGTCATATATAGATTACGATATTCCGCAGATTTATTCGCTTATATTGGAACAAGAGGTTACAGGCGATAAGGAAACTCTTATTAAGAAGTATCAGAGTGATATAAGTACATATGAACTTGATTTGCAGAATATGGAGGAGAAAATCAACGACTTAAATGACCTTATTACAAAGTACAGTGATAAGAATAAAGAGGGCGTTGAATATCACTACGGTACACAAAGTGACGAGGGCAATGACGCAAGTGACTACATCTTGAAGAATGTGTATGATGAATGGAATCAAGAGGACGGTCACGTTCAGAGTGAAACAACATATGATACTCTTATTAATGAGTACGTAGACATTGAAACAGAAAAGGAAAAACTTGAAGTTGACCTTGAGCATAAGAAAAAGCTGCTTGCCGTATTTACTGACGGCGCTCAATCGGATGATATGAGCAATAAGGACGAAATCGAACAGAGCCTTGAAGAACTTTCACAAAAGCTTGGTGATATGTATTCAAGTGTTTCGACAACTGTTGATGAATACAACCAATATATCGGTGCATATAACGTTTCAACACTTTCAAGTATTTCGACAAGTGAGAAGATTAATGTAAAAATGTATATCGTTCTTGCGATTATCATATTCTTCTTCGGCGGTTGTATCGGTGCTATTATACTCGGTCGTTCAAAAGACTTCCTTGATTATATTATGTACACTGACCGTAAGACAGGACTTCCGAACAGAGCAATGTGTGATATTGAGATTGAAAAGTATGCAGCTGATAAGCTTAAAGACTCATTTGTATTCTTGCTTATTAAGCTTGATAACTTGAAGTATGTCAATGACAAGGGAGGACGTGAGGCAGGCGATGCACTTTTGAAAGTATTCGGTAAGGTGCTAAAGAGAGCCGCGTCAAGTTACGGATTTGTCGGATATAACGGAAGTGACCAGTTTATCGGTATGTTTGAAGAGTGTACCGTTCAGCGTGCAGAGGACTTTAAGCAGTACCTTGAAGAACTTGTGCATTATCATAATGTACAGATGCCTAACGTTACAATGCAAGTAAGCGTAGCTGTTTCGGAAACAAATTCAGAGCAGATTTATGATATAAGAAAACTTATGGGTGCTACATTCCGTAAAGCTTCTGCTCAACAGCCAAGACGTGAGGCTGAAAATAAGTCGGAAGATAAAAAAGAAGAAAATAAAGATAACAAATAATCGGGGAGGATACGTTAATGGCAGAGAGTGAACAAACTCAAGTAATTCAGCCGAAAAAGAAAATGGGATTCGGCAAAAAGCTGATTATAATTTTAGCTGTTATAGTTGCATTTTTGGGCGTATGCTCGCTGATGATTGTTCATCAGAATAATCAACTTGAAAAGAAATTTTATCAGGTAAAATCAAATAAAGTTGTAGATAATATCCGAATTGTGGCACTTGCCGATTTGCATTTAAAGGAATTTGGCAAGGACAACGAAAAACTTGTGGCTGAGGTTAAAAACCTCAGTCCGGATATTGTCGCAATAGTCGGTGATATGAATTTGGAAAGTCAGCCGGACAATTACAGCAGTGTAATATCGCTTTGTAAACAGCTTAATGAAATTGCACCAGTGTATTATTGTCTTGGTAATCACGAAATTGACGCAATGCTTTTCAAAAATTCCAATATATATAAGGATATTAAGGCGGAAGGTATTAAGATATTCAATAATGAAACCGAAACTGTCAATATCGGCGGAACTGCTATTGATATAATCGGTTTGACGCAAAATCCGACGGAGTTTGATGAATACGGAAAAGATTTCTTTGAAAAAGCAATGAGTGCGGACGATAATTTCAAACTTTTGTTGACGCATTATCCGGAATATTTCTTGGGTAAATTAAATGACTATGATATTGACCTTGCAATTACAGGTCACGCACACGGCGGTCAAGTCAGACTTCCGTTTATAGGTGGACTTTATGCGGCGGATCAAGGCTTGTTCCCTAAGCTTTGTGACGGATACCACGAAGACGGTAACAGTAAGTTCATCGTTTCACGCGGTTTGGGTAAATCGGGAATTGTTCCGAGAATTAATAACAAGCCTGAAATCGTAATTGCAGATATAAGCTGGTATTAATGAAAGAAGTGGGGCGAATGAAAACAAAAGAGCTTAATAAAGGTGAAATCATTATAACATCACAAGATTTGCATAAACCGATATATGAATTTTTTAAAAGAATTCTTGATGTAATTTGTTCGGTTGTGGCTCTGATTGTTCTTTCCCCTGTTTTTCTGGTAACGGCATTGGCTGTAAGAAGTGACGGCGGACCTGCGTTTTATAAGCAGACAAGAGTGGGGAAGAATAATACTCATTTTGAGATGTATAAATTCCGCAGTATGTGTAAAAATGCAGAGAATCTGCAAGATGATTTGATGAAATATAATGAAATGGACGGTCCTGTATTTAAGATTAAGGGCGACCCGAGAATAACAAAGGTCGGTAAATTTATCAGAAAATACAGCATAGACGAACTTCCACAGCTTTTAAATATTGTTAAAGGCGATATGAGCATAGTAGGACCGCGTCCTCCGCTTGTAAGGGAGGTTGAACAGTATAATTCATATCAAATGCAAAGATTGCTTGTTACGCCCGGTTTGACGTGCTTTTGGCAGGCGTACGGCCGCAGTGATCTGTCTTTTGACGATTGGATGGATATGGATATGAAGTACATAAAACGTAGGAATATTTTCCTTGATATTAAACTTATCGTTAAAACTGTTTTTGCGGTTATTTTTAAACGCGGTGCATATTAAAGAGCGGTCTTTATGTGTGGTAATTTTGCGTTGTGGTATGTGATTTGTTTTCGTAGGGGCGACCAATGGTCGCCCTTTTTGGTACATTCAATAATCAGTGTACTTTTTTTGTAGGGGCAGTGCCGATGATGTCCATTTTTCTCGAATTATTTCATATGACGGTCTTTTGGATAAAGCCACCACTCCGCCTTTCAGGCACCTCTCCTCAAGGAGAGCTTTTGAGGGGAGCTGTCGAGAAAGTCGACTGAGGGGTGGCATAAAATTTTCAAATATCAGCAAAGGAATGTTGATTGCATCGTTAAATACAGAAATGTTTTGAAGATACACAAAAAAGAGGCGACCAACGGTCGCCCCACATTGCCGAAAAAATTATTCTTCGCCTTCTTCGATAGCGTCTTTATGTGAAAGTGATATTTTACCTGTCTTTTTATCAACTTCCATAACCTTAACCTTTAGCCAATCGCCTTCCTTAACAACGTCCTCAACCTTTTCAACCCTGTGATTAGCAAGTTTTGAAATATGGCATAGACCGTCTTTACCCGGAAGAATTTCAACGAATGCACCGAACGGTTGAATTGTCTTAACAAGACCGTTATAGATTTCGCCTACTTCAGGTTCTTTAACAATAGCTTCAATAGCGTCTTTTGCAGCCTTACCGCTTTCTTGGTCAACTGCGAAGATATGGATTGTACCGTCTTCTTCTATATCAATTTTAGCACCTGTTTCTGCAACAATCTTTTGAATAACCTTACCGCCTTGACCGATTACTTCACGAATTTTATCAACGTCAATTTTCATTGTTTCAGCTTTCGGAGCATATGCCGAAAGTTCTTCTCTCGGAGCAGGGATAGCCTTTAGAAGTATTTCGTCAATGATATAACATCTTGCTTTTCTTGTCTTAGCAAGCGCCTCTTCAATTACTTCGTATGGCAGACCGTCATTCTTTATATCAACCTGAATTGATGTGATACCCTTTTTAGTACCGGCTACCTTAAAGTCCATTTCGCCGTAGAAGTCCTCAAGACCCTGAATATCAACCATTGTTGTAAAGCCGTCTTCTGTTGTTATAAGACCGCAAGAGATACCTGCAACAGGGGCTTTAATAGGAACGCCTGCTGCCATAAGTGCAAGTGTAGAACCGCAGACACTGCCTTGTGAAGTTGAACCGTTTGAAGAAAGAACTTCTGATACAACTCTGATAGCATATGGGAACTCGTCCTCTGACGGAAGTACAGGAACAAGTGAACGTTCTGCAAGTGCACCGTGACCGATTTCACGTCTGCCCGGACCTCTTGAAGGTCTTGTTTCACCTACTGAGTATGACGGGAAGTTATAGTGATGGATATATCTCTTTGTTTCTTCAAGATCGATACCGTCAAGCTTTTGAATTTCTGAAAGAGGAGCAAGTGTAGCAACTGAAAGCACTTGAGTTTGTCCTCTTGTAAACATACCGCTGCCGTGTGTTCTCGGAAGCAGGTCAACTTCTGCCGCAAGCGGTCTGATTTCATCAAGGCCTCTGCCGTCAACACGTCTGCCCTGAACAAGCCATGCACGAACGATTTCCTTTTGCATTTTGTAAAGAATTTCGCCGATTTGCTCGTTTATGTCAGGGAACTGTTCTTCAAGAGCAGGGATAATTTCATCTGTAATTTCACCGATTCTTTCATCACGAACATTTTTGTCGTCTGTATCAAGAGCATACTGTAACTTCTCAAAAGCCATATTCTTGATTGCGTCATATAGGTCATGGTCAACATCGTGTGATTCGTATGTGAACTTCTCTTTGCCGATTTCAGCTTGAATACCGCTTATAAAATCGCAAAGTTCGATAATGTGCTTGTGAGCGAATTTGATGCCTTCAAGCATAACGCTTTCTTCAACTTCGTTAGCACCGGCCTCAATCATAACAACCTTTTGCTTTGTACCTGCAACAGTTACAAGCATTTCGCTCTTTTCTCTTTGTTCAACAGTTGGGTTGATAACGTATTCGCCGTCAACAAGACCAAGCCAAACACCGCCGATAGGACCGTTCCAAGGAACGTCTGAAATAGAAATAGCGATTGAAGTACCGATCATAGCGGCAACTTCCGGTGGGTTGTCCTGTTCAACTGAAAGTACTGTTGCGACAACAGACACGTCATTTCTCAAATCTGACGGGAAAAGTGGTCTGATAGGTCTGTCGATAACACGGCTTGTAAGAATAGCCTTTTCAGACGGCTTACCCTCACGCTTGATGTATCCGCCCGGAATTTTACCTACGGAATAAAGCTTTTCTTCGTAATCAACGCTTAGAGGGAAGAAGTCAACGCCCTCTCTCGGTGAACGAGATGCTGTTACGTTTACCATTACAACTGTGTCGCCGTAACGTACAAGACAATGTCCGTTTGCAAGTTGTGCCATTTTGCCTGTTTCAATTACAAGCGGTCTGCCTGCAAGAGTTGTTTCAAATGTTCTAAACATAGTTTTTCTCCTTTAAATTTATTTCTTCGGAGATACGTTTTAGCAGATAAATACAACGATAAACTTAGTTTTGCCAACAGCTCGTATATGGCTTAACGCTCTATTTATTTGCTAAACAAATATCTCCATAAATATATATAGGCAAACAGGAATAAATCCCGTTTGCCTTATAACAAATATAAAATTACTTTCTAAGACCAAGCTTAGCAACTAAAGCACGGTATCTTTCGATATCCTGACTCTTTAGGTAATTCATAAGACCACGTCTTTTACCAACCATCATAAGAAGACCTCTTCTTGAGTGGTGGTCTTTCTTGTGAATGTTAAGGTGGTCATTGTTAAGGTGGTTGATTCTTTCTGTAAGAAGTGCAATTTGTACTTCAGGAGAACCTGTATCACCTTCATGAGTTGCGAAAGTCTTTATGATTTCTTCCTTACGTTCCTTTGTCATGATTTCACCTCCTATAATAAATCATCGCCCGAGTCTGAGATACCGTTGGTGATTCGGTTTTCTAAGATACGGGTTCAACTTATAAACTGTAATAAAAATAATTGTTGCAAGAAAATTAGTCTTGCTTTGCTGTTCTGTTGAAACGTCTGTTGAACTTTTCAACTCTACCGCCTGTATCGACAAGCTTTTGCTTACCTGTGAAGAATGGGTGGCACTTTGAACAAATTTCAACTTGAATATTTTCCTTTGTTGAACCTGTTTCGATTACTTCGCCACAAGCACAAGTAATGGTAGTCTGCTTGTAATCAGGATGAATTCCTTCTTTCACTACCGTCAGCCTCCTTTAAAAATTTTACGGTACAAAAAATACCACTATGTATTTTAACATATAAAACGACTGTTTGCAAGTCTTTTTTTACTTTTTATGAAAAATTTTTTTGATTTCGCCTGCGAGGTAAAGTGAACCGCATACGCAAACGATTGAATTGTCCGAAAAATCGAGAGCGTTTTGAAGTGCGTCTTTAGGGTTATTGTTAACAAAGACGGGAATGTTAATACTTCCGATAATATCGGAAATTTTTTCGGACGAAAGACACCTTGGCATATCAAGCTGTGTCGCAAAAACAGCTTTTGCGACAGGCGATATTTCACGAATACAGGCTTTGTAATCCTTGTCCTCCATCATTGCAATGACAAGTACTATATCACTATTTAATGATAAAAGCGATTTTTTTAATGCCTTAATTCCGTCAATGTTGTGACCGCCGTCAATGACCACTCTGTCGGATACAAATTCAAATCGTGCCGCCCAAGATGTGTGCGACAAACCGTATGATATATCTTTGTCGGAAACGTTAAAGCCCTGCTTATTAAGTGCACTTATGATTTCAAGCACAACCGCCGCATTTTGCGGTTGGTATGTACCTTTTAATGAAAGAGGGTATTCTTTGCATTTGTAAATAAAACCGTTTTCAGTCGGTAATGCGGTGTCGGCGAATGTAAGTGATACATTTTTGCTCTTTGCATATTCTTCTATTATATCTCTTACATCATTATTCGGATATGAAACAGCTGTGCCTCCGTTACGCATAATACCGCATTTTTCTTTAGCGATTTCTTCGATAGTGTTGCCGAGATATTGCGTGTGGTCAAGACCGATTTTGCATATTACACTTACAAGGCTTGAGTCTATGACGTTTGTTGCGTCAAGCTTACCGCCCATACCGACTTCAAGAACGACAATATCGCATTGCTTTTCGTAAAAATACAGGAACGATACTGCGGTGATAAAAGCAAATTCCGAAACAAGTGCGTTGTTTTCTTCCATAGTGTTTTTTACTCTTGTAACGTATTTGGCAAGGTCATTGTCTGTAATATTTTCACCGTTTATTCTTATGCGTTCATTGAATACTTCAAGATACGGAGATGTAAAAAGCCCTGTTTTAAAACCGCTTTTTTTCAGTATTTCCGCAGTCATTGCCGCAGTTGAGCCTTTGCCGTTTGTTCCGGCAATGTGTATGAATTTTAGTTTTTTTTGCGGATTGCCGAGGTGGTTTAATAATTTTTCAAGATTTGCATTGCCTAACGGTCGGCGAAATTTGGGGATTGAATGTATGTAGTTTATCGATTGTTCGTAATTCATTGCATTGTACCTTTCTTGTGCGGTGTGATTTTTTCGGTCGTAGGGAATGGGGCCTCAACGTTCCGCCTATTGCGGGAAAATATCGTAGGGCGATCGTTGGTCGCCCTCATTACAGATAATAGATACCACCCCTCAGTCGCGGTCGCGACAGCTCCCCTTGAGGGGAGCCATATAAAAGCCTCTCCTTGAGGAGAGGTGTCACGAAGTGACGGAGCGTGGCGATATTATTATTTTGGATAAGGGACGTCGAGGCGTCATCCCCTACGGAGTATTGCGTGAAACTGGCAACACATAAATAAAATCACACCGATAATATTATCTCTTAATATTATAATCCCCTACAATATACAAGTCAAATGTTACCTTTAACAAAAAATTAATAAAAAAGATATTGATTTTTTTATGCTAAAGTGGTATATTGTTAAAGATGATGTAAAATGAGGAATGATCATTTTATATTGGTACAATAAAATGAAAGGAGAAAATACAGTTATGAACGGAGCCGAAAAGAAAAAAGCAACTCCTGCCGATAAAGCGGTAAATGCGATTATAGTTTTAATTATATTGGTATTTGTCGCTGTAGGAGTTTACGCAACATACGGTAAAATATCGGAAGGTGTTACAAACAAGGAGATTGAAAGCGGTAAAGCGGAGGCAACTGTTGAATATCTTGCAAATCAAGCCGGTCAATCTGTTGAAGATTACCTTGCACAGTACGGTCTTACTCTTGGCGATACAATCAAAGCAAAGACTACTGAAAGCGAAATGCTTGACAATATGACTATTGAAAATTATGCTAAATACAATGGTCAAGAGGCTGACAGCTTTCTGCAAGGAATGAGCGATTCAGTAACAAAAGATACTGTATGGAAAGACTTAATGGCAATGCCTGTATCTCAAGTTATAGACGCAGATGCTCTTGCACAGGTTAAGAAGCAGTATCAAATAGGTGATGATGAAATTTCAGATTCAACTACTTACGAAGAATTCCAAAAAGTGCTTTATCAAAAGGCATCAGCCGCATCACAAGCCGCACAGGCAACTGATGCACCGACAGCAGAAACAACAGAAACACCTGCTGAATAATATTATATAAGGAGATTTAGAACAGTGAGCGACGAAAAGAATCTAAATGAAGAAAATAACGAATCAGTAAACAATGAAGAACAAACTCCTGTAGAAACAGAAGAAACAACTGCCGAACAGGCAGAAGAAACAGCCGAAACACCGGCTGAAACAGAAGAAACACTGGCTGAAACAGCCGAAACACCGGTTGAAACTGAAGTATCGGAAACAGCCGAAACAGAGGAAACTCCGGCGGTTGCCGAAGAAAATACAGACGTAGAAGTTGACGAGGCTGTTGCGGCGGCACAAGCTGCTTTTGAAAACGTTCAAAAGGACGAACAGAAAAAGGGCGGCAAAGGCGGACTTATCGCTATAATCATAGCTGCGGTAATCGTTGTTGCAATAGTTGTCGTACTTGCAGTTAAGTTCGGTCCGTCAATGTTCAATAAGTATAACAGACTTGGTTATGTTGACGTAAGCGGACGTACAGTTGCACAGGTTGCAGAAGAACAGGGAATGGACGTTGACGAATTCCTTGAACAGTTTGATTTACCGTCAGATATGCCTGGTAACACAACAGAATCAGCTGCTTATAACTGTATTCCTGTATCAAAAATGGCAGAAATGTACGGTATGGACTTTAATACAATCAAAGAAGTGCTAAAGTTCCCTGATGATGTAGATGAAGATACAGCTTGGGGTGATGCTATAGGTCAAGTAAAACTTGGTGATTATGTCGGTGAAGATAATCTTGCTGAATTCAAAGAAACTTACGGTTTTGGTGATGATATAACAGCAGATACACTTTGGAAAGACGTAAGACAAACTGTTGACGAGAAGAGCAGACAACAGAGAATTGAATCTGAAAAAGCTGAAAAAGAATCAGATAAGAACAAGGATACTGACAGTGCCGAATCAACAGAAGCACCTGCCGAAACAGAAAGCGCAGATGCAACAGAAGCTCCTAATGCTTAATAAATTTTGAACCAAGGCGGATTGCTCAAAGCAATCCGCTTTTATAATGCCGATAAATTGTCCGGAACGTGCAAAATATTATTTTTTATTCTATAATTTATTATTATAATAAATTACAGGCAAGCCTATCTCCGATATACGGCTTGCTTGTGCACTTTTTGCGAAAATAAACTCTAACGTACCATCGTACGCCGACGAGTTCATTTTCGCAAAATCCGAACTAATTTTTCGGCTTCTGCCATCGTGTAGACAAAAATGTCCACACGCTGAAGCGGATTGCTTAAGCAATCCGCTTTTTATATATTGAAACTTTTGAAAAATAGTGATATAATTTATCTATATTGTTTTTAAGGAGAAGAATATGATAGCGATTATAGATTACGGTGCGGGAAATCTGCACAGTGTTAAAAATGCACTTGATTTCTTGAACGCAGAAAGCATTGTAACAGGTGACAGTGAAACGATTTTAAATGCTGACAAGGTGATACTTCCGGGTGTCGGTGCGTTTGGTGATGCAATGAAGTGTCTTGAAAAAAGCGGACTTGTTGAAACGGTTAAAGCTGTTGCAAAGAGCGGTAAACCGCTTTTGGGAATATGTTTGGGACTTCATCTGATGTTTGAAGAAAGTGATGAAACGCCGGGTGTGAAAGGTCTTGGAATATTCAAAGGCAAAATTGTAAAGATACCCGAAAAAGACGGGCTTAAAATTCCGCATATGGGCTGGAACAGCATAACTGTTAATAAGAATAGCAGAATATTAAAGAACATCGGCAGTGAGCCTTATGTATATTTTGTTCACTCATATTATGTTAATGCGGAGGACGAGAGCATTATTTCCGCATACACCGAGTACGGTCAAAAGCTTGACATAGCCGTTGAAAAAGATAATGTGTTTGCTACACAGTTCCACCCTGAAAAGAGCGGTGAAACAGGTATGACTATACTAAAGAATTTTATTGCATTATAATAAGGAGATTACGATATGTACGCAAAAAGAATTATACCGTGCCTTGACGTTAAAGAGGGAAGAGTGGTTAAAGGTGTTAATTTTGTAAATCTTATTGACGCCGGTGATCCTGTCGAATGTGCAAAGGTTTATGATAAAGCCGGTGCGGACGAGCTTGTTTTTCTTGACATAACCGCGTCGTCGGATGCACGTGAAACGGTTGTCGATATGGTTGAGGCTGTTGCGAAACAGGTGTTTATACCGTTTACGGTAGGCGGCGGAATACGAACAGTTGAAGATTTCAGAAAAATTCTTAATGCCGGTGCGGATAAGGTTGCCGTCAACAGTGCGGCGATAAAACGTCCCGAGCTTATCAGCGAGGCGGCTGAAAAATTCGGCAGACAGTGCGTTGTCTGTGCGATTGACGCAAAAAGACGTGAAGATAAGAGCGGTTGGGATGTGTACCTTAACGGCGGCCGTGTGAATACCGGAATTGATGCGCTTGAATGGGCGAAAAAAGCCGAGGAGCTTGGCGCAGGTGAGATATTGCTTACAAGTATGGATTGTGACGGTACGAAAGCCGGATATGATATTGAACTTACAAGACGTGTTTCGGAAAATGCAAAAATACCTGTTATAGCATCGGGCGGTGCAGGCAAGATGGAACATTTTCTTGACGCATTTACAGAGGGAAAGGCGGACGCGGTTTTGGCGGCGAGTCTGTTCCATTTCAGAGAAATTGAAATTAACGATTTAAAAAACTATCTGCGTGAAAACGGTGAAAGCGTCAGATTATAGGAGGAATTTATGAGCAAGAACAGAAGAAAGTCACTGAAAAAAGAACCTGTAATTCCAAAAACGGATTTTTCGTTTTACGAATCGAAAATATATATAATTGCGACAATTATTATGTTTCATATTGTACCGCTTGTATTTGTTATGATGGGCGAAAACGGTCAATTATTACTGTTACAATTTTTCCTTATGATGTTAAACCCAATGTTTATCGCATTGTCGGGACTTATATACGGAATAAAACAGGGATTTAACTTTAAATTTCCGCTGTTTATGGCGATTATCTCAATGGTATCAATACCGATGTACTATCAGTTTGACGCGGCGGCAAATATGATGATGACAACGATTATTATGTGTATAGTTTATGCGATATTCTCATTTGCGGCAACAGTAATCGGAGCATTTGTAAAACGACTTTTACGTCTGTAATCACAGAAAGGATATATATTTATGGAGAGTAAAAAACTTTATGGTGCATCAACCCAAATGACGCCTGCTGTTTATAAAGATTTTTATAAAACATATTATAACGAAAAACTAAAGGTGTTTAAAATCGTTGCCGAAATAGTCGGATTGATTGCGATTTTCGGTGCATTTTATATACTTGCAAACGGATATGGAATTTTGTGGGGAGCGATTGCACTTTGGATTGGTGCATTTCTGCTTTTTTATCCGCGTATGATATACCGCAAGCCATACAAAAACGCAAAAGACAACAGTCAGACAACGCACTTTGCTTTTTT
The DNA here is from genome assembly GCA_003460745.1 of Firmicutes bacterium AM55-24TS. Classification (GTDB taxonomy): domain Bacteria; phylum Bacillota; class Clostridia; order UBA1381; family UBA1381; genus Hominilimicola; species Hominilimicola fabiformis. The sequence goes on along the minus strand of QTVU01000004.1, from coordinate 7,468 downwards.
TGAAAATTATATGTCGGAAAAAACAAAATCACATGTAAATGAATATAAATATGACGATATACAAAAAGTGCTTGAAACGGGAAAGTATTTTTTTATATTTCACAATTCGGAAAGTGTGAGTATCGTTGATAAGACTCATTTTAGCGGAGATGTCGAAAGTTTTTCGGGTTTTATAAAAACAAAGACACAATATAAGAAAATCAAGTAATAAAAAATGGGACTTAGCAAAAATGCCAAGTTCCATTTTTTTTATCGCTACAACAGTTCTTCCCACCCCGTAATATAATGGTCAGACAGTTGTTTAAGCGCATCTGTTTCATCGGCGTTTGTTTCGTCAAATATTGCACAGGTTGAGAAACCACCCTTTTTAGCACCGCCGATACCTGTGGTTATATCTTCAAATACTGTACATTCTTCCGGAGGTATTCCGATACGTTTTGCGGCAAGCAAATAAACATCGGGATTTGATTTGTTCACTCCGACCTCGGACGAGAATGCACAAGCGTCAATGTAATTCCAAACTCCGAGCCTGGTAAAAGCCGTTTTGCAAAGTTCTTCATAACCTGATGTGGCTATTGCGATTTTAATTCCGCTGTTGTGCAATTTCTTTAAATATTTGTCTGCACCTTTTTTTAGCGGTATGGTTGTTTCGTATTGCTTTAATCCCATGTGCATAAAAGTATTTGAAAGTTCTTCAAACGACAAGTCAAGATTAAGTCTGTTTTTTATTGTTGGGATAGATTCTTTCATAGTCATTTCTTTGTATTCCTTTGCTTCCTCGTAAGGCAATTCAACACCGTGTTCTTTGTAAAAATCTACTACAACGTCCCACCAAACCTGCATTGAATCAAGCAATGTTCCGTCAACGTCAAAAATCGCTCCTCGCATTATATCACCTCTGTATTTCTATTATACAATAATTTGCCGAATATTTCAAGCGTTTATGAATTTTCCTCTTTCTCGGCAACAAATTTTTTTACCGCAACTAACTTTTCCGTAAGTCCCGTAAATCGTTGATGAAATTGGTTGTTCATAGTCATATTTTGAATAGTCTTTTCGCTGCCGACAAGCACAACCATATCTCTTGCACGCGTTACGGCGGTGTAAAATAAATTGCGGCTCATAAGCATAGGCGAGAATGAGCATACGGGCATAATCACGATAGGGAACTCACTGCCTTGACTTTTGTGGACGGTTATCGCGTACGCAAGGTCAAGCTCATCAAGATTGGTAAACGGATATTCAACGAGCTTGTCCTCATCAAACACGATATTCATACACTTGTCGCGGACGGAAATACTCTCTATAATTCCCATATCACCGTTGAAAATTCCCATACCGTCCTCGCCGTTTTCACGTGAATAGACCATATCGTAATTGTTTTTTGTCTGCATAACTTTGTCGCCGACACGGAAAGTTATATTGCCGAAAACGTGTTGCGGACGTCTTTCGTCATATGGATTGATGTGTGACTGCAACAGTTTGTTTAATGCAATCGTTCCGGCAAGTCCTTTTTTTGTCGGCGATAGGACTTGTATTGATGAAATCGGGTTTACATTATAGCTTTTCGGCAGTCTGTTTTTGAATAAATCCATCACCGTAAAAGCACTGTCCTGCGGTGTTTTTCTTCTTAAAAAGAAGAAATCGCTTGATTTTACCGATAAATCGGGAAGTTCTCCGTGATTAATTTTGTGTGCGTTTACGATTATAAGACTTTCTTCGGCTTGCCTGAAAATTTTGTTAAGCTGAATTACCGGTATTGTTTTACTTTCGATTATATCGTGAATGATGTTTCCCGGTCCGACTGACGGCAGTTGGTCTGCGTCACCCGAAAGGATAATTCTTGCACCTGTTTTGACCGCTTTTAAAAATGACGACATAAGATTTACGTCAATCATACTGACTTCGTCAAGAATTATAACGTCATACGGCAGTGGATTTTCTTCGTTGTGCGTAAAAATACTGTAACCCTCAGAAGACCGTTGAGTGCATAAAAGACGGTGTATTGTCTTTGCCTCGTAACCCGTAACTTGGCTCATTCGCTTTGCGGCGCGTCCTGTCGGCGCGGCAAGTGCGATTGAAAGCTTTAAATCTTCCAAAAGCTTTATTATTGTGTTTATTGTTGTTGTTTTACCTGTTCCAGGACCGCCGGTAAGAATCATACAACCTGCCGAAAGTGCGGTAACAACGGCATTGCGCTGCTCGGCGGCAAGGTATAAATTTGTTTTTGCTTCAAGCGCGTCAATGGCTTTTTCTGCTTTTTCTTCGGTCATTGTGAATTTTTGCGTGTTTTGCGACATTGCAATAAGTCGGCGCGCAATGTAATATTCAGACTCATAATAGCTGTAAAGATAGTATGCGTCAATTCCGTCAACTTTATCTTGGAACAGTTCTTTTGAAGAAAGCAATTCGGAAACAGCCGCAATTACTTCGTCATCGGTGACTTTTAATGTGTAGACGGTATGCTCGATTAATACATCTTTCGGCATATATACATGACCGCTTGTATATGCGGCACTGCGTAAAATATGTATAATTCCCGAACGTATACGCATAATGCTGTTTTTAGGCAATCCCATATTAAAGGCTATTGTGTCCGAAGTTTTAAAAGAAATGCCGTCAACCATATCAGAAAGGATATACGGATTTTTCTTTATGAGTTCAACCGAATTTGCACCGAGAGAATTGTGTACTTTTACTGCGGTAGTTGCGGAAATTCCGTACTGTTGAAGGAACATAACGATATTTTGCATAGACTGTATTTCTGCAAATTGTTCGCCTATTTTCTTCGCTTTTTCTTTGCTTATTCCTTTGATTTCGGCAAGTTTTGACGGCTGGGTAAGCATTATTTGAAGTACGTCCAGTCCGAAATGGTCGACAAGTTTTTTTGCGGTAGCCTCGCGTATACCGCTTATTATTCCCGAACTTAAATATTTAATAATAGACTCCTCGTCCGACGGCATAACTGTTTCATAATATTCCGCTTTGAATTGTTCGCCGTAATCGGGGTGAGTTGTCCAATTACCCGACAGGGCAACGCTTTCACCCTCTGTTATAAACGGCATATATCCCGTTGCGGTGAACTGTCCTTCTTCAATGCTGTCGATTCCGACAACAGAATAACCGTTGTCGGGATTGGAATATATAATTTCTTCAACTGTGCCTGTTACTGTAATAATTTCACTCATTATTTTGCTCCGATACGGCTATTGTGCCGTTTGAAATTCCTGTGATTTCTGCGCCTTTTGTTTCAAGGTATTCTATGTAATCAATCTGTTCTTTTCTGATAGTTTCGCCTGTGTATATAACCGGTACTCCGGGCGGATAAGGTACAACCGTACTGCAAGAAATATGTCCGATTGAATTCTGCAATTTAGTGTCCCTTTGATTTGAGAAAAATGCTTTTTGCGGAAACAGTTTTTCTTTGCAAATCGGTGGAGGCGTTAGATTTAATGTGCTTTTTGCTTTAGGTGTATTGTTTGTAATTTTGATAAGCTCATCAAAAAGCACGTCCATATCCGATTGCGTGTTTGACGGCGTAACGATTAAAACTATGTTGAATAAATCAGCCATTTCAATGTCTATGCCGTTATTTGAAAGTATGTCATCAACGTCAAAGCCTGTAATATCAAAATTTGAAAAATTTAGCACAAGCCTTGTCATATCGTCATTTTCAAGAACTTTGATACCTGTATCGGTGATTTTTTCTTTAAATGATTTGCACATATCATATGTTTTCTCCCACATTGCACCGTCGGTTAATTCATCTCTTGCAATGTCCGCCGATGATGCGATGACGTATGACGGACTTGACGATTGAAACATATAAAGTGATTTTTCAAGACGTTTTCTGTCGATTAAATCGCCGTTTATGTGAAGATACGAACTTCCGTTCATTGCATTAAGCGTTTTGTGAGCACTTTGGCATACTGCGTCTGCATATTTTACTGCGGTTTGCGGAAATAAATTGCTTGCGATAAAGTGCGCTCCGTGTGCCTCGTCAACAAGTAAAGGAATATTTTTTGCGTGACATTCTTCGGCTGTGTTTTTAATGTCGGAACATATTCCGTAGTAATTCGGTGATGTAATTATAACCGCGTCAATGTCGTCCGTTAAATGTTTTTTTAGTGTCCCTGTACCTTTGGGGACACTAAAACTGTTGTCTATTTCTTTCGGAAACAATTTTAAATTGATACCGAGTAAAGCGCAAGTGTTTATAACGCTCATATGGCAGTCGCCTGCCGAAAGCAGTGTGCCGCCGGGCTTTACGCCTGCACATATCATAGACTGAATTGCAGATGTTGAACCGCCTGTGAGTATGTAGCTTTTGTCACTGCCGTAAAGGCTTGACAAAAGCTCTTGTGCTTTTAAAACATACTCACCGGGGTGGATAAGATTTTCCGTTGCGGAAAGTTCCGTTACATCAAGGGACAGTAAATCTTTTTTTAATCCTCTGCCGTTTTTGTGACCGGGCATTGCAAATGATATTCTGTTTTGTTTTGAGTATGCAAGCAAATGCTCATACAGTGGTGCTGACATAGATACATCTCCTTAGTTATTTCCTATTATTATATAAAATTTTTGCGTATATGTAAAGTAATATGGAATACAAAATTGAAAAACACAAAAGAATATGATATAATAGTGACAGGTTCAATAACAATAGTTATTTTTGGAAAGGACAGATAAATTATGAATGTATATGATGCGATAATGAAAAGAAGAACGATAAGAAAGTTTGAACAAAAGGCAGTCAGTGAAGATAATCTTGTGAAAATTGTGGACTGTGCAAGAGTTGCGGCATACGGTGCGAATGTTCAGCCACTAAAATTTATGATTGTAAACAACAGCGAAACACTTCAAAAAATATACCCGATGACAAAGTGGGCAGGCTATCTTGCAGACGGTGCACCAAAAGAGAATGAACGCCCTATGGCATATATAGCGGTGCTTGGCGACAGTAGTATTAAATCGAATAAAATGTACGAAGTTGAGGCAGGTGCGGCAGTAACAACAATGATGCTTGAGGCGGTTGAAATGGGACTTGGTACTTGCTGGCTCGGCGCTATACAGCGTGATGAAATCAAAAAGCTTTTGAAGTTGGACGAAAATCTTGATGTTGTATATTTACTTGCTGTTGGTTATCCGAAACAGGAAAGCAAAATCGTGGATATGAAAGATAATGACGTTAAATACTATGAGGACGAAAACGGAGTTATAAACGTTCCGAAACGTTCGCTTGAAGAAATACTTATAAAATAAGAAGTATATTAAAAAATGACACTCAAAAGTTATACTTTTGAGTGTCATTTTGCTTTATTGAACAGAACCTGTTACAACCGAACCGCTTGTTGTCCAGTTTACAGATAAGCCTGCCGCATCGCTTAGAGCCGATACAGGAAGCATTGTAACACCGTCTTCCGAAATAAACGGTGATGATGTCAGAACAATGTTTTGTCCGTCAGCGTTATATATGTTTGACTCAACAACTGCTGTCACAGACTTACCGTCCTTTGTCATCACAATACTATTTGTCGCTCCGTCCCATTCTACTGTATATCCCAACGCTTCCATTGTTTCTCTCAGTGGTACATAGAACTGATTGCTTGAAATACCGACATCAATCGATTTGCTGCCTGCATTAAGTTTTAATGTAAGAATATCTCTGAAATCAACTTTCGGGATAAGAGCATGTATACCTTTTGTCTTATCGACAACCTGTGATACCTCATAATCAACACCTGCGCTTAGATAAGCGTATACCTTTGCACGATCCAAATTGAACTGGTTTGAAAGGAAGTTTACAGATTCTCTTACCGACTGTTTCATTGCTTCGTCAAGATCCTCGTTAAGTCCGATCGGAATCCAGTATTTCTCTGTTTCGGCGAATGCCTGTGTGAATTTTTCGGAAGTTTTCGGAATTGATGAATCGCCTGCTTTTAAAAGAGTAAGTCTTACTGTTCCACGTAGTGAGCCTTCAAGAGCCGTAAGTGCAACTTCGCCGTCACCTTGTACAAAATGTGGGTCACCTGTGTAGAATTTAGCTCCCTCTACTTCAACCGGCAAATACAATGTAGCACCTACACCAAGTTCGTTTATGTCAAGGTTACCGCCTACGTTAATCGGAGGTACAGTGCTTACCTTTTCACTTGTATCGGGAGCAACACCCATAATTCCAAGGAACGGACTTAGTGGGAATTTCATCTCTGTACCGTTGTCGTCTACTGTGCCGTACCATATGCCGTCCTCCTGATGAATAGGACAGAATACCGATACATCACCGTATGCTTCGGGATTTTCAACGCTTGCTGTTTCAAGTCTTTCTTTTTCAGGGAATTCATCAGGAAGTGCGCCCTTGAAATGTCTGTTTGTAATTACTCCGTAAGGAACTCTCGGTGCAAGATCAAGCACTTCTACCTTAAGTACATCGCCAGGTTCTGCACCTTCAACCGCAATAGGGCCTGTCACGACATGAGGACCGTCAGCAAGAAAATCGTGAGGATCGTCTGACGCCGCAATCGCTTTAGCGTCATCAAGCACCATATCACTGCTTACGCCGTATTGTCCGAAATATTTCACCGGATCACGTCCTTGGTCCTCAAGAATACCCTCGTGTGATACTGTATCAAATGTGACCGTACTTCCTGACGGAACAGTAAGAATAGGCTCCGAATCTCTGTTAGGAAGGAATCCCCAACTGATATTATCCAAAGTAGATTTCACATAATAATCTCCGGTAACGGTTTCATTATCGGAGGACTGCAAAGGAAATGTCAAATCCTGCGTGTAATAGCTCCCGCAAATGTCTGTGCTGCAAGCAATGATACTGCTACTGCCGCTGCGATAAATCCGTGTCTTTTTTTCATAGTAATTACCTCTTTTCGTTTTGAAAATAAAAAAACCGGACAAGGAAGCTCTGAACTTCCTTGTCCGTTGATAGCTTTATTTTAGACTTAAAAAAGAAAAATGTCAATATTGCACTTTTACAAAAAAAATTACCGAAATCAATTTCGATTTGTGATATGTTCATAGAAAATTTGACATCTAAAATTTTAGCTCAGTACAACATTTTTCAAATTTAATTAAAAATAAAAATGTCTCTGATGGAGTATCAGAGACATTTTACTGATTAAAATTATGCACCTAAAATAACAAGAACTGTTGTTGTTATAAGGAAAAGAATTGCAATAGTTGTTGTAAGTTTGATGAACATTGCTTCCTTAGTAGTTCCGCCGTTCTTCTTAAAGAATGAATCGCCCATATCAGAAGATGCGCCTTGAATACCTCTCATACCCGGATCTTTACCTTCCTGAGCCATAACTACGAATATAAGTATAACAGATACTATCAAATGTAATACCAAAAATAAGAGTTTGCATTATATAAACCTCCTTTTTCTTCTAAAGTAAATCATTAAATACTTATTTATTATATCACAAATTCAAAAATTTGCAATACCTTTTTTACC
>QTVU01000039.1 GCA_003460745.1 Firmicutes bacterium AM55-24TS | reverse complement strand
TATTTATCTTTCAATGTACATGCTCTCTTGCGACAGCTTGTTTATTCTATCACATCGTTTTCAGTTTGTCAAGACTTTTTTAAAAGTTTTTTGAAAAAGTTTTTAACTTCTTCTCAACCCGAACACTTCTCTTCCCGTGTTCTTTAGTCCTCTCAACTGACGACTTGATTATTATACACTCTATTACCCCTTTTGTCAACACTTTTTTTCATTTTTTTTCATCTTTTTTTATTTTTCTTTTTGCCACACTATATATTGTGGATTACTTTCTATCATATATACTATTCATGCTATAAAAACAAAAAAATATGCCGACTTCCGTCGGCATATTTCATATTAATCTTATTTTTCTTCTTTTTTCTTTTCTTTGAAAACCATCTTAAGCAAATCAATACCGATTATCATATTTTCGGTAAACGGATTAATTACAACCGCCTCAACAGGATTCTTTTCATCATACACTACTGTAACGCATTGCTCGAAGTTAAGTTTCAATAATACACCCGACGGTGACTTTTGAACCATAGATTCTTCATCAGTAAATATAGGCAGAAATACTTTCTTATCACTACTTGTCAAAAATGCCGGATTAAATACAGTTCCCTCTTTCAATCTTACATTACCGTTTTCAAGTTTTTCAAACGGATCTTCCACATTACATACTGACGGAAGCAAAAACTTTCTGCCTGACAGCATTTTTAATACAGCAATCAAATTCTGTTGATTTCTTTCTTGTTTAAATGCTTTCACCTTTGATTTAAAAACTTCATTTTCAAAAGCTATGTCGTCTTTAGGTGCTTGTTGCGGTTGCTCTTCCGCTTTTTCTTCTTTGTTGCCGCTCATTATTTCATCATAAGCCTTGGATATTTCGTCCTTTAGTTCATTATCCTCTTGAGTTGAAACTTTTTTCGTTTCTTCTTTTTTGTTCTTTTTAAATATTGCCATTTTTCAATCCTCACTATTTATCATATTACTTCTATTATACATATTAACAAATAGTTTGTCAATGACAAAAAGTTTTACGCCTCCGGCATTACTATTGCTGCAATAATATAGGCAAGCACACCTGTACCGAATGCAAGACACGATAACAATACCACACCCAATCTTACCAAAGTGGAATCAATATTGAAATATTCGGCAATACCGCCGCACACGCCACATATTTTTCTGTCAGTTGAACTTCTAAACAGTTTCTTCATTATAATCACCCTCCATATTATCTATTCCGAATTCTTTAAAGAAATCATTTATATCATCATTATAATCATCATACATATTATTCGGCTCTATTCTTGTTTCGACGTTAATTCCAATTCCGCGAAGTGCTTTTTCAACATCAGCACCCATCACAACACCGCTTGCACACAAAGCAATTCCGAGTGCAACCGACACAGCACAGATAATAAGTACAACTTTTGTTATAGTCTTTCTCATTTTATCCTCCTTATCCATCACGCTTTTTTATTAAAAAGTCTTGAGCCTAAAGCAACGATTTTTCTGATTATCCACGGAAACAGTTTTATGCATACAACCACAGTCGCCCAAGCTATAAACAATCCCAAGCCGAAGAATATACATCCAACCCCTATTTGCATAACCATATTCGCAAATCCCGCGTGAGCAAAAAAGCTTTTAAGTATCATTCCCGCACCGCCGAGCCACATTGAAACACCGCTGAAAAATGCAAACGGAAAAATACACAATATACCGAATATTATCGCTACCGCAAAAAATCCGACTGCTATTGTCAACGGTATAAGTATCGGCGACAATAATATAAGAATAATTATCAATGCCCATATTCCGACACCGTTTTTCTTTGGTGGTTTAATGTTTGCGTTGCTGTTTGCTACGTGCGTTCTGTAATAATTTTGTGCCGCATATTTAGGACTTCCGAATCTTTCAATCACTTTTTCGTCCGCCTCACTGCCGTTGAAATATGATTCAAAATATTTTTCGGCTTTTATTACTTCCTCATACGGCATAAATCCAAGTTCTTTTTTGATTTCGTCTAAAAATTCTTTCTTAGTCATTAAGCCTCATCCCTTTCATTAAATCCAATTTTGACGTTACCCATTCCGCATTTTACATTAATATTATGCAACGCGCCGATATTGTTATCCAACTTACTTCCTGCACCATGAATTTTCGTGCCGCCAATATCAACGCATCCCATACCTGCCGTCGCTGACATATTAAAGTTGTCTGCACTGTTTGTAAGCGTTAGTGTTACATTACCCATTCCACAGTCAACATTCACGTCACCGTTCATACTACAACTGCCGACTATGTCACCCATTCCGCACTTCATATTCAAATGCTGAGAATACATATTTTTAATTTCACATTTTCCCATACCGACTTCAACTTTTGTATTATCGGCTGACAATCCCGACACAAGAATATTTCCGGCGGTTAATTTCATAACAGCTTTCTTTGCGTGAAATCCCTTTGGTATTATTATAGAAACAACCCCGTTTTCATTATTTCCGATAGTCTTTGAACCCTCAACTGTCCAAGTGTTATTTGCAATATAACTTTTAACCTTCACCTCACCGGCCGCCATTGTATCAACAGCAAAGCTGTCGCCTGTTCTGAATTCAAAATTTCCCGCTTTCAAATCAAGGTGTATATTTTCAATATCGGAGCAAGTTTGAACTGTTGCATTTGAAACAGCAATTCGTTGATCGGTCTTGTTGCCGAGAAATTTTATGAGCAATACTATTACCACAACAAGAATTACAATTCCGGTTATCCCCGGAAGAGCGTTTCTTATCATATTTAATACAGGTACGCCAAACCCAACCGCCAATATACATACAAGCACTGTTTTCCAAGAAATTTGGTTATTGTGTTTTGCACTTTCATCATTAACGTTTTTTCTGTCGTAATACTCATTTTTAAACTCTTCCGCCACTTTATGCGGAGTACCCATTTCCGCAATCACTTTCTCTTCGTCATCTCCGGCGTCATTGATATATTCATCATAATAACGAATAGCGTCATCAAGCTCATCTTTCGGAAGAAAACCAAGCTCATGCCTTAACGCCGCAAGAAATTCCGTTTTATTCATCATCTATCACTCCCTCAAATATATTTGTTATAGTCGCTTTGTACTTCTGCCATTCGTCACGGTACATATCAAGCTGTTTCCGACCTCTGTCTGTTATCTTGTAATAACGCCTGTTTCGTCCGGAATACTCTTTGTCATAAATTTCAAGACAATCGTCCTTTTGCAATCTGCGAAGAACAGGATATAAAGTAGATTCCGATACATCAAGTTCATTTTTTAAAACTCTTGTTATTTCATATCCGTAAGTGTCCTCTTTTTTCACTATTGCAAGTACGAGTGCGTCAAGCAGTGCCGCATTAATATTAAATATCATATATTCACCGCCTTTTACTGTTTTATTTATAATATGTTTTATTTAATAATATTATATATCGTATAATATTATTTGTCAATAGTTATATTAATTTTTTTATTTATAATATTGCAAACTTATTGAAAATTAGATATAATAGAAGTGTAAAATAAAAGAAAGAAGGTAAATTTCAAATGAAAATTGCTTTAATTAACGAAAACAGCCAAGCTGCAAAGAATGGCGTTATTGTTGAAACACTAAAGAAAGTTGTTGAACCGCTTGGTCACGAAGTATTTAACTACGGTATGTACTCAGCTGACGATGCAGAACAACTTACATATGTACAAATCGGTATTCTTGCCGCAATACTTCTAAACTCAGGTGCGGCTGACCTTGTAATCACAGGTTGCGGTACAGGCGAAGGTGCTTGCCTTGCTTGTAACGCATTCCCGGGTGTGCTTTGCGGTCACGTTGTAGATCCGACAGACGCTTATCAGTTTACACAGGTTAATAACGGTAACTGTATTGCAATGCCTTTCGCAAAAGGCTGGGGTTGGGGTGCTGAACTTAACCTACAATACGTGTTTGAAAAACTGTTCGTTGAAGAATGGGGCGGCGGTTATCCTAAAGAAAGAGCAGTTCCTGAACAGAGAAATGCTAAAATTCTTAACGAAGTTAAAAAGGTAACTCACAGAGATCTTCTTGATATTCTTCCTAACCTTGACCAAGACCTTGTTAAGGGTGCTGTTGCAGGTAAGCAATTCAAAGACTTGTTCTTCGCTAACTGCAAGTGCGATAAGATTGCCGAATACGTTAAGACAATCGTTGATTAATTTTGCTTTAAACAGGTGTGCAACGCATACCTGTTTTTTTGCGGATTTTTATATTGCCACCACTCCGTCACTTCGTGACGCCTCTCCTCAAGGAGAGGCTTTTAAAAGGCTCCCATTGATGGGAGCTGTCAACGCAGTTGACTGTGGGGTGGCTTCACTATTTTTTCGGTTATCTCGCTCAACGGGCGACCAATGGTCGCCCCTACATATTTTCTTCATACTGTCTAAAATAAGACACATATGACTTCGTAAGCAGGGGCGGTCATTGGCCGCCCTCAAACTCACTTCGTACGGAACATAAAGGTGCTGTCCCCTGCTTTCAACTTTACCACACCAAAATACATACAAAAAAGCGGTCGTTTCCGACCGCTTAAATCACTTTGACAATCTATCAAATTCTTTAAAATAATCTCTCGTTTCTTTCGCGACAACACCGCTAAGTGCGATAAGCGCAATAACGTTTGGTATCGCCATAAGTCCGTTGAAAATATCTGCAATAGTCCAAACAGCCGCAACAGTAAGGTACGGACCGATGAACACTGCAAGTACATATATCCATCTATAAACCTTAACAACAGTTTTATTTCTGTTTGATAGGTATTCAAGACAACGTTCGCTGTAATAGTCCCAACCAAGAATTGTTGTAAATGCAAAGAATGCAAGACAAATCATAAGAACAAATGATGACACAACTGATGGGAACGGAAGACCGCTTTGGAATGCTTCTGTCGTTATCGCAACACCCTTTAAGTCAGGATTTGCCCATGAACCTGCAATTACGATTGCAAGACCTGTCATTGTACAAATAACGATAGTATCAATAAATGTACCTGTCATTGAAACAAGACCTTGACGAACTGTATCCTTAGTTTTTGCCGCAGCTGCCGCAATCGGAGCAGAACCAAGACCTGCCTCGTTCGAGAATATACCTCTTGCAACACCGTTTTGCATTGCTGCCATCATTGCACCAAGTACGCCTCCGGCAACCGCTCTGATTCCCTGTATGCCGTCACCGTATCCAAACGCACCTTGAACAATTTGCACAATCGCATCAGGAATTTTTGTAACATTGCAAAGTAACAACAACACAGCAAATACAACATAAAGCACTGCCATAAACGGTACAACAACTTGTGATACATTGGCAATTCTCTTGATACCGCCAATAATAACAAGTGCCGTACATACCGTTACAATAAGACCGGCAATTACAACCACCCAAGAAATATCTCTGCCGAACAAATGAATTGCCCAGCTTGTATTCGGGTCAAAGAAATTAGTAACCGCACTTGCGATACCGTTTACCTGTGTAAAAGTACCTATACCCATAAGACCTACACAAACACCGAAAAACGCAAAAATCTTTGCAAGCCACTTCCACTTTTTACCCATACCGTTTTCTATGTAATAGAAAGGTCCGCCAAGAACGTGACCTTCTTCATCTATAGTACGATACTTAATAGCCAAGAAACCCTCGGTATACTTTGTAGCCATTCCGAAAAATGCCGCTACAATCATCCAGAACAACGCACCCGGACCGCCTGCCGCAAGAGCAGTTGCAACACCGACAATATTACCTGTTCCGATAGTCGCCGAAAGTGCCGTACACAAAGCACCGAAACTTGTAACTTCGCCTTCTCCGCCTTCTTCGTTTTTAACCATAAACTTCAAAGCCTTACCGAGGTGTCTTACCTGCAATCCTCTTACTCTGATTGTAAGATAAATACCCGTAAGAATTATCAATACAATAAGCGGAACTCCCCATACAAATCCGTCGATTTGTTTCAAAATCTCGCCGAACGTCTTAAAACCTTCACCTGTCATTTTCCTTATCAATCCTTCCTTTTTACAAAAATACAATAAAATTTTATCACATATCGCAAAGATTGTCAATTAACGATATTTCCAAAACATTTAAACACATTTTATGCAACTTTAACGTAATAAAGTACAAAACAAAAACAGTATCTTTAAGAAAAGATACTGTTTTTAAATCATTTCTATGAAAAACTGTCCGAAAGACAATTATTCATACGGGTCTTGGACCGTATTAGTTGTTTTGTTTTGCGAAACATTCACTGCAATATACAGGCTTGTCGTTTCTCGGTTCAAACGGAACTTTGTCAACCTTACCGCAAGATGCACAAACTATTTCATACATCTCCTTGTTTTGACGCATACTGTTCTTTCTTGCCTGACGACATTCCTTACAGCGCTGAGGTTCATTTTCAAAACCCTTTTCAGCGTAAAATTCCTGTTCACCGGCTGAGAATGTAAATTCCTTACCGCAATCCTTACATACTAATGTCTTGTCTTCGTACATTGTTTTTACCTCACTTTGGTTATTTGTTTGTTTTCTGCCTTCAATAATTCCCCTCGTCGCCCTCACGCAAAGCGCTTTCAAGTTTTTTCTTAATACGTTGGACGGCATTGTCAACCGCTTTCGTATCTTTCCCCAACTTTTCCGCAATTTCCTGATAGGAAAGTCCCTCAAGATAATATACAAGCACTTCTGTTTCAAGCTTGCTGAGTACTTTATTGATTTTATACTCCATACCATCCATATTCTCTCGATCAATCAATATGGCCTCAGGGTCTTGAGCTCACTGAACGCTATGATGTCAAGCAAGGTTGTATCGCTGTCATCGTCATAAGTATTCTTATCAAGTGATACATAAGAATTTAAGGGAAGGTGTTTTTTTCTCGACGCCGCTTTAACGGCAGTTATAATGTGCCTTGTCACGCATACTCCTGCAAAGACTTTAAAAAACGGAAATCTGTCGCCGTCAAAATCCATAACGGCTTTGTACAGTCCTATAAGTCCCTCCTGAATAATATCGTCATCATCGGCACCGGCAAGAAAATAAGGTTTTGATTTTGCATAAACAAGATTTTTATATCTCGACAATATCGCCTCCAAAGCCTCGTTATCACCGTTTTGAGCGGCTTTAACAAGTTCTTCGTCCGATAACGTCTTTAGATTTTTTCTTTCCGTTTCCAATACCGTCACCTATTCTTCCCTCTGATATAAGTACAAACCGTAGTATATCATTTTAATTCCAAAAAGTCAAGGAATATTTGTAAAACCTGCAAAAATATTTTATTTCTAATTTATAATTATACAACACTTTTCACAATGCGACATTTTATTTCAAAAGTGAACAAAAAAATGACTGCCGATAAACCGACAGTCATTTTCGTTAGCAGTACATATCCTTGTATGCCGCAATACAATTCTTAATAACTTCTTTCGCCTCGTCCGGACCAAGCACCTCATTTACAACAGTTTCCTTACCCTCAAGAGATTTATACACTCTGAAGAAGTGAGAAATTTCGCTGAAAGTATGTTGAGGTAATTGGTTAATATCCTTAAATTCCGCATATGACGGGTCATTAAACGGAATTGCGATTATCTTTTCATCGACTTGGTCATCATCAATCATTTTCATAACACCAATCGGATAACATTCAACAAGCGTCATCGGAACTATTGATTCCTGACAAAGTACAAGAACGTCAAGCGGGTCATTATCCGCCGCATACGTTCTCGGAATAAATCCGTAGTTTGCAGGATAGTGAGTTGATGTGTAAAGTACGCGGTCAAGGCGCAAAAGTCCTGTTTCCTTATCCATTTCATACTTGTTTTTAACGCCTTTCGGAATTTCGATTACCGCCATAAATTTTTCAGGTGAAATTCTTCTTGGGTTAATATCGTGCCAAATGTTAGACATACCTTATCTCTCCTTTTTATCATTTTTTAGACTGTATTATAACAGTTTTTGTTTCTTGGTCCCATTCAACGGTACAATCAAGCGATTCGCTTACCGCTCTTAAAGGTACCATTGTTTTATCATTCATAAGTTGCGCAGGCTCGTTAAGTTCCGGTTGTTTTTCGCCGTTCACATAAAATTCCTTGCTGTTTATTGTCATTGTTATAGTTTTATCTGCCGTTTTTGCAATAATTTGTTGCACACCGTTTTCATCAACCCATTCAACTTCTGCATTCAATGCCTCGAAAATCGTACGCATAGGCACAAGTGTAGAGTCATTTTTTATAACAGGGTCTTGCGTCGGGAACTGCAAAGTCTGACCGTCAAGAACTACAGTCACAATATCAGGTTTTTTGCTAAGCTCGCTCAAACTGCTGTAATCTTCAAACAGCACAACAGGCTTTTCGTCAAATCTTACACCCTTTGCACGAATATAACTTTTCTGACTTGCATTGCTTTCAATATGAGAAATTCTGAAATCATCTTGATCCTTTAAATTATCTCTGTTTGAAATTTGATTTTGAGTTAAATTATCCGTATTGTTTTTATCGTCACCAAACCACATTCTATCATATGACGCAACGAATGCATCCGGAATATTGCTTTCTGTCAAAGCCGCTCTTGCCGCCGCAACCGAATCCTTATAATTATCGGGATTCATAACAGTCTGCAATCCCTCACCCAACGTATATGAATAATATGTTTTACCGTTTGCCCAAACATTTTCTTCACGGCCGTCCTCATTTACAGTCTTTTCGATTTTTACTTTCGGCTGTAATTCATCCGTATCGGGATCAAGCATATACATTTGAAGAAGATATGTCGTATCAACACTGCTGAACGTTTCAACACCTATATATTTCTTATTTCCGACAGGGATAGTAAAAACGTTTGCATAAGAATTACCGTAATTTGCAATTAAATCGGTATCTATCGAGCCAAGGAACGTAACACCGTTTTCGCTGCCTTGATAAACCGATACACCGCTGCTCTCAACAGTAATAAGTTCATTGTCAAAGTCCATATCTATATCATCGTAAAATGCAGAGATAAGTCCCGAAAAATAATTATTTACATTGTCATATTCATTTTCGTGACCGGCAAATGACGCCGCAAAATCACAATAACCGACCTGAGGGCCAATCACTGTCGAAATAAACTTATTATAAGCATATATGTTATCTTTTGCAAATGCACTTGTGCCTAAAAGCATTGCACCTGCAAGTACCGCACTGACCGTTTTTTTTAATTTCATAATTAAACTACCCCTTCTTCGGGACATTTATCACAATCCCGACTTTAAATCTTTTATTTTTTCACGAAGATTATTAATTCTTTCTTCTACACTCTCACCGGTTGCAATAGACTTAACGATTGCACTGCCGACAATAGCACCGTCGAAATATTTTGTAAGTTCCTTAACCTGCCTGCCGTTTGAAACACCAAATCCCACGCAAGCCGGAACGTCAGTATATTTCTTTATTGTTCCCACAAATTCATCAAAATTTGTGACAAATGATGATTTCTCACCCGTAACGCCGAGTGAAGAAATACAATACAAAAATCCTTTTGCGTCTTTCGCAATATTTTTAATTCTGTCTTTTGAAGTCGGTGATACAAGGCTTATCTGATATACACCGTATTTTTCGGTATATTCCTTGATTTCATCGCTTTCTTCATAAGGCAAATCGGGAATAATAAGTCCGTCAACGCCTGTTTCCTGACAACGTTTAAAGAATTTTTCAATTCCGTATTGTACCATTACATTATAGTAAAGCAAAAATACCATAGGTACTTCCACATTATTTCTGATTTTTCGGACAAGTTCAAATACCTTGAAAATATCCACGCCTTGTGCCAAAGCTCTTTCATCGGCACGCTGAATTACAGGGCCGTCCGCCGCAGGATCCGAAAAAGGTACACCCAATTCAACAAGGTCAACGCCCTCCTCCTGCATTGTGTATATAGCCTTTTCACTCACTTCCATGTTAGGGTCGCCTACCGTCAAAAATGTAATAAGCGCCTTTCTGCCGTCTGCTTTCACCTTAGCAAATCTCTCGTCTATTCTATTCATTCTCATAACTCCTCACTGTCTCTATAAATTTCTTTATCTTCTGTTCATCTTTAAAACCGTCCGTTTCAACCGAAGAAGAAATATCCACTCCGACAGGCTTAAAAATATTAATACCCTCTATAACATTTTCGGTTTTAATTCCTCCGGCAAGCATAATCGGCTTATCGGTCTTTATCCTACTGCCGCCGTGCCAGTCAAAAGTTTGACCGCTGCCACCGTACTCTTTATCAGTATACTTGTCTAAAAGCAGTCTGTCAACCCCTTTTACATCATAAATATCTTCTCCGTCACGCACTCTTACGGCTTTCCAAATTTCACATTTGCAGTCAATGTTTGAAATATACTCCTCGTTTTCATCTCCGTGAAGCTGAACAACGTCAAGCTTTGCTACATTTACCGCCTCATTTATCTTTTCATACGTTGCATTGACGAACACACCGACTTTTTTTATATCCTTATCAAGATTTTTCGTGATTTCAGCGACCGTTTCGGGTGTGACTTCACGTTTGCTCTTTGCGAATATAAAACCGATGTAATCGGGTTTGTACTTATTAATTATATCTATATCTTCCTTACGGCGAATACCGCATATTTTAATTTCCATATCTCAAATTATCAACAGCTTTTTTTATATCCTTTTCACGCATAAACGCCTCACCGATAAGTGCGGCGTCAAACTTTAATCCTCTCAGATATTCAAAGTCACTGTGTTTCCTTATCGCACTTTCCGCAACCTTTACTTTACCGGCCGGTATCAGCGGTAAAAGTCTTTCGCACGTCGTTATATCCTCGTCAAACGTCTGAAGATTTCTGTTGTTTACGCCTATTATCCTGCCGTATTCAACCGCTCTTTTGACTTCTTCTTCGTTGTGCGTTTCAACAAGCACATCAAGTCCGATACTGTCTGCCAAAGCGTGAAACTTCTTGTATTCCGCGTCAGTCAGTGCCGCCATTATAAGCAAAATTGCGTCCGCACCGTACAGTTTAGCCTCATATATCTGATACTCGTCAACCGTAAAATCCTTGCGAAGTACGGGAATACTGAATTTACTTTTAATATCCTTAACAAATTCTATATTGCCTTTAAAATATTCAGGCTCGGTAAGTACCGACATTGCTTGAATATTGCATTTGTCATATTCTTTGGCAATCTTCATATGGTCAAAATCTCCGCGTATAAGTCCCTTTGACGGCGATGCTTTTTTTATTTCCGCAATAATTGAAACATCGTCAATCGACATAAGTCCGTTTTTGAAATTCGGTGCTTTAAGTTCCGCTTTATCCAAAGCCTTTAAAAGCCCGCTTGGGCTTAAATTTTCTTTCGCCTTCGCTACTCTGATTTTCGTAGATGCAATAATTTTATCAAGTATCATATCAAATTCCGCAGCCTTTCTTCTTAATTAAATTTCCTAGTTTCAGCCACAAATTCGTTTACTTTATCCATAACCTTACCGCTGTCAATAGTCTGCTTTGCGATTTCGACAGCCTCTTTGTATGAATCTGCTTTACCGCCGATATATATACCTGCCGCACTGTTAAGAACGATAATATCGCGTCTTGCACTCTTTTCGCCGTTAAAAATACTTTTTGCGATTTCGGCATTTTCCTTACCGTCACCGCCGGTAATATCGCTTGCAGCCGCATATTCGATACCGTAATCGTGCGGATCGATTTCATACACGACAATCTTACCGTCAATAATTTCGTTTACCAATGTTTTACCCGTAACTGTAATTTCGTCCATACCGTCACTGCCGCAAACAATCATAGCGCGTTTAACGCCCATTTCACTCATTACCTTAGCAAAAACGCTGACTTTTTCAGGTGAGAAAACACCTATAACCTGTCTTGATGCATTTGACGGATTTGAAAGCGGACCAAGCATATTGAATATAGTTCTGATACCGATTTCTTTTCTGATAGGTCCTACATTTTTCATTGCCTTATGGAACTTCATAGCATTCATAAAGCCCATACCTGTTTCATTTATACATTGCTCAACCTGTTTCGGTTCAAGCATAATGTTTGCACCGAGTGCCTCAAGCAAATCGGACGCACCGCTCTTTGAAGATGCGGCTCTGTTACCGTGCTTTGCTACAGTCACACCTGCCGCCGCACAAACAAACATTGATGTTGTCGATATGTTAAACGAATTAGCACCGTCACCGCCCGTTCCGACAAAGTCTATGTACTCATCAGTATCAAGCTTGACGCTGCCGCCCTTTGACTTCATCATTTCCGTACAGCCGACAATCTCGTCTATCGTTTCGCCTTTCATGCGAAGTGCCGTCAAAAATGCCGACACCAATACAGGTGACGCTGTACCCTCAAGCATCATATCCATTGCTTTTGCAGCTTCTTCACGCGTAAGATTTTGTCCTTCTGTTACTTTTTTTAATAGTTCTTTCATAATTATAGTCCTCCTCTAATCTCAGGCAAAATGTAAAAGAAAAGCCCGTTTTTGACCAAAACGAGCGTAATATCCCTATAAAATATAAAACATCTTTTTAATTTTGCTCATCTCGTCTAATCTAAATTTATTATAGCATAGCATAACAAAAAATGCAATACCGGAAAATCGAATTTTCTACATTATTTTTTTCAAATTTCCCTTGTAATATTTGTTTAAATATTGTATAATAAATGTATTAATAAAACAGGGGTGAAAAACTTAATGAAAAGTTTCGATATAAAAACAAAAATTTATTTTGGTGACAATGCACTTGACAGACTTGCAGACCTTCCTTATAAGAAAGCGCTTATCATCACAGACCCGTTTGTTGTAAAGAGCGGTATGCTACAGATGATTACATATCGTTTAAACGACGGTTATACTGAATTTGACGTATTTTCAGACGTTGTTCCGGACCCACCGATTGAAAAGATTTCTCTTGGTGTTAAGGCAATGCTTGACTATGATCCTGACGTTGTTATCGCAATCGGCGGCGGCAGTGCTATCGACAGTGCAAAATCAATTCGTGAATTTGCAACAAGAGCATCTCAAAAAGAAGTTGCACTTATCGCTATTCCTACCACTTCCGGTACAGGCAGTGAAGTTACAAGCTTTGCCGTTGTATCCGATCCGGCAAACGATATAAAATATCCGCTTGTATCAGACAGTATGTTGCCGACAGAGGCTATTTTGGACGCCGACCTTGTAAAGAGTGTTCCGGCAAACGTAACAGCCGACACAGGTATGGATGTACTTACTCACGCAATCGAAGCATATGTAAGTATCAACAACAACGAATTTTCAGCCGCACTTGCAGAAAAGTCAATCGAGATATGCGGTACTTTCCTACTTCGTTCATATCTTGACAATAACGATACACACGCAAGAAAGAAAATGCACGTTGCGTCATGTCTTGCAGGTCTTGCATTTAACAGCGCATCACTTGGTCTTAACCACGGTATTGCTCACGCAATCGGTGCTAAGTTCCACATTCCGCACGGCAGAGCCAATGCAATGTTACTTCCTCACGTTATTGAATACAACTCAGGAATTAACAAACATTCAAGAAGTCAAAGCCACTATCCTAAGTGCGTTGAAAAGTATGTCAACGTTGCTAAACTTCTTGGTGTAAATAACTTCAATGAAATCACAACAGTTCGCGCTCTTGTAAGCTGGATTCAGTTTATGTTAAAGGAAATGAACGTTCCTGTTTCGGTTTCACAATGCGGTGTTGACAGAACAGAATACTTCAATGCAATCGACTCAATGGCTGAAAAAGCTCTTGCAGACGCTTGTACAGCAACAAATCCTCGCGTACCTACGAAGGAAGAAGTTGTTCAAATTCTTGAACATTTATACGAATAATATTATAAATACAACAAATTCGGGCGTGCTTTTTAACACGCCTATTTTTGTAAAAACTATTATATTGGGAGGATTTTCGTATGAATCAAATCAATCGAAAAAGCAAAATATCCTCGTTTTTTGAACTGCTTTCTTCACATTGTGAATATATTATGACTTTCGCTTTGGGATTGCTTATGATTGTTCAACGATTTTTGAGCGGAGTATACAAGCCTGTTATGGACGACTGGTTTCTGTACGGTGATTTGTATAAAGGTATATCAAACCGACTTGCAAACCAATTCCGAATGAAAAGTTTGCAATACGCCCGCTCGCAGGAGTGTTTGACTGTTTCGTAAACGCACCGTTGTTTAATCATTTGTGGATTGTCGAATTGTTTTTGACATTTTCACTGCTTTTCGGTTCATTTCTGATTATAAAAGCACTTCGCAGAAACAATTTTGCAAGCGGCGGATTTTTCTTGTGCCTTGTGTGCCTTTTTCCTGTCGGACTTGAGGCTACTTATTGGATTGCCGCCGCAACAAGAGTTGTATATTCACTGCTGTTTATAGGTTGTGCCACACTTTCGCTTGATTACTGTTATAAATCGGATAAAGTGAAATTTTTAGTTATGTTTGCCGTATTCGGTATGCTCAGTGTATGTTTTTACGAACCGGCAATAGTAGTTTATATCATACTTACACTTTTCATTGTGTGGAACAATTATAAGAATAAAAAAGATTTGCTTCCGCTTGCAATAATGGCGGCACATATAGCGATTATCGGAATTTACTACATTTTAAATTCCGGTTCCGGCGAAATAGAATCGCGAGGCGGTTTCCTTGAAACAGATATATGGGAGCATACCGCACTCGTTACCGATTTTACTAAAAATATATTCACCGATTTTACAAATTCAATATTCAAAAACGGTTACGATAAAGGTATTATTATCGTTTTCGGCGGTCATAAATTTATAAAAATATTACTTATCGCAATACTTTCGATTATATTCGGTGTGTTTTCGGCTGTATGTATTAAAAAGCGTAATTTTTCTTGGAAAATCCTTGTGCTTGGAATTGTGATGTTTTTCGGCGGACTTTCGCTAAACTACATTCTCGGTTCTGACAGAATACCGTTAAGACTTGTATTTTTCGCATATCTCGGAATAGGCATAGTAATTGATGAACTTATAGTTCTTTTACCGCTGTCGTTTAGCAGAATTTTATGTGCGGTTTTACTTACATTTTCGGCATTTTCATTTACAGTTACAGGTATCGGTGAAGTGAGCGATTATCAAAAAACATCTGACATTGACGTCGCTCTTACATTACAGCTTATAAACCTTGACACCAAAGAGAATATCACGAATACAGACAAAAACGTATATGTATTCAGCGGTCAGCATTACTATGATGAAACAAAATGTGTAAGCTGGCTCGATCATATAAGAGGCGTCAGCGGTAATTATGCTGATTTTACAGGTTGTATGCGACATATCACCGGCACTGCGAATACAAATAACGTTATGCCTTTCACTTACGGAGATATTCATAAACTTAAACCGTTTATTGATATTGAGGGTGTTTGCAATTTTTATAATATAGAATATGACAGAACAATCGTTCCCGTAAAACTCGTAGCAGACGGCGATAACTACATCATTAAACGCAATGATGATTCAATAGTCGGTACATTGACAAAAGTTGACGATGTTTCATATCAATTCTTCAATTAAAAAAAGCGACTGTCAGTCGCTTTTTTAATACTCTCATTTTGTGCAATCCTTCGTACAGGCGACCATCGGTTGCCCTAAACCTACAATATATTCTCCAACTTAAACTTATAATTTTTCGGCAAATGTTCAAACAAAAAACCAAGCACACGACAATGTGAAACTGCGTCTGTTTGCTCCCCGCCGTTAATATACCCCTCCACTTCTGATATATTCATTTCAATTTTATCAAAGTCCTCATGATTACCTGTTGCGGCAAGTACAGTACGATTTTCGTCAAGATACTGTACAAGTTTTTCGATTTCATCACCGGCACTTTCATAATCGCCGTCATACAAAAACGCCATAACTCTGTCATTAATCTCCCCCAGTTCTCTCGACACTTTATCAATATGATTTGTATATGCAACACTCCCTGCCACAATAACCACCGCAATAACCGCTGACGCTATAACTCCTTTCATTTTCTCCATTCCCCTTTTAACTGTATAAATAATTCGTCCTCTGCGTCAAGTGACGCAACAAATATCTCTTTTACATCTTTAATATTACGTTTTTTCAATTCCTTTGTAAGCCAAATGTGGTCTTTTTTCGCACGAGTCAATTCACCCTCATTAAGTGTTCCGTCCGACACAATAACACAAGGCAATCCGTCGTGACGAACATTTTCAAGCTGTAAATCCTCCACCGTCACAGGTCTTGCCTTATCTTTCGGTATAACGCTCAATTTACCGCTTGTTTCCAAAACCGCCACTGCCACATCGGATATATCGTGACAACCGTTAAGGCGAAGTTCCTCAAGCAAATCATTGATATTGAACCGAAGTTTTTTTAACTCGGCTTCATTTATGCACCCGTCATACACGACAATACTCGGTTCACCGCTCAAAAATTTACGAATATTTTTGCTTTTAAGGCTCAAATATGACATCATAACTTCCGCAACAATCAAAGTCAGCACCGGAATAATCCCCGACAAAAGCGGTATATCGATAGCCTGCATAGGCACAGACGCCAAATCGGAAATCATTATAGCGACAACAAGCTCCGACGGCTGCAATTCCCCGAGCTGTCTTTTACCCATTATACGCATAGCGGCAATAACCATACCGTACAAAATCAAAGTTCTAACAACAAGTATAAGCATATTTCACCTCAGACATTTTCTTTTGCATATTATTCTCTTTAAGCACAATATTTATGTATTTCACTTTACTTTCACGCGTTAAAGTGGTATAATCAAAGTATATTTTGTAATGCACACTATCGGCTCGCAGATATATGTGCATTAGTGATTTATTGTGAGCAGAAAGGTTACTGATAACAAATGAAAGAAATAAATGACGAACGAATTGACACGCTTTTCAAAGCAGTTCTTGAATTAAAAACCGTTGATGAATGCAGAAGATTTTTTACTGATTTATGCACTATTTCGGAACTTAAATCAATGAGTCAACGTATGGAAGTCGCACTTATGCTTAAAGACAAAAACATCTATACGGACATTGCCGCAAAAACAGGTGCGTCAACCGCAACAATCAGTCGCGTAAACAGATGTATAAATTACGGCTCAGACGGCTACAATTTAGTAATTGACAGAATGGAGAATAAAGATGAATAGCTATACCGATTTCGCCTATATTTACGATTCGCTTATGCACAAGGATATTGATTATGAAAAATGGGCGGACTATATAGAAAATCTTTTTATTATGTATGACGTAAACCCCGACCTTGTATGCGACCTCGCATGCGGTACGGGCAATATAACAATACCTCTTGCCAAACGCGGATACGATATGACAGGTGTTGATATTTCGGAGGATATGCTTAACATTGCCCGCGAAAAAGCCAACGGACTTGACATACTTTTTCTGAACCAAAGCATGACCGATCTTGACCTTTTCGGCACAATGGGTGCGTTTCTATGTATGATTGACGGTATAAATTACATTCTTCCGCCGAAATCGTTATTAACTCTTTTTACCAAAATCAAAACTTGCTTTATCGATCCCGACGGTCTTTTTATATTTGATATAAGCACAGAATATAAGTTAAAAAACGTGATAGGCTCAAACACATTTGTGCACAGCGATAAAAACATATTTTATACCTGGCAAAATCGCTTTATCGAAAAACGCAAATTATCCGATATGTTCCTTACTTTCTTTGTAAAACAAGGCAAAAAATACAGCCGTTTTGAAGAACGTCATCTGCAAAGAGCATATTCGGTAAATGAACTTACATTACTTCTCAAAAAAGCGGGTTTTAAGTCTGTCGATACATATGACGAACTGTCGTTTGATAAACCGAAAAAAGACAGCGAACGCATAGTGTTCGTGTGTCGTTAAATACTGAATATTTATAGGATTTTCCTTGATTTTAAGCCCAATTTGTGGTATAATAAATAAGTTGAAAGTATTAAATTTTGTACTTGGAATTTACATTTCAAGTCTGAAAATTAGGAGGAAATTATGGCAAAAAAGTCCAAAGAATTGAAACTGGATATGGACGCAATCAATAACCAACATATTATTGATGTTGACCTTAACAGTGAAATGAAAAAAGCTTATATTGATTATGCTATGAGCGTTATAGTAAGCCGTGCCCTTCCTGACGTTCGTGACGGTATGAAACCTGTTCACAGACGTATATTATATGATATGTATGAGGCAAACCTATTATACGAAAATGATTTTAAAAAGTCTGCCGCAACTGTCGGTGACGTGCTTGGTAAATATCACCCTCACGGTGACGCGTCCGTATATGACGCAATGGTACGTTTGGCACAGGATTTCTCACTTAGATATCCGCTTGTACAAGGTAAAGGTAACTTCGGTTCTGTCGACGGCGACCCGCCTGCCGCTTACCGTTATACCGAGGCGAAAATGTCTAAAATATCGGCACTTATGCTTACCGATATTGAGAAAAATACGGTTGACTATGTACCTAACTATGATGACAAATTAAAAGAGCCTGACGTTCTTCCGTCAAGATTTCCGAATTTGATTGTAAACGGCTCTGCCGGTATCGCAGTCGGTATGGCGACAAATATTCCGCCGCACAATCTTACAGAAGTTGTTGACGGTATAATCGCAGTTATAGACGACCCTATGATAACAACCGAGGAACTTATGACTCATATTCAAGGTCCCGATTTCCCAACCGGCGGCGTTATTATGGGCAAAAGCGGTATAAGAAACGCTTATACAACAGGTCGCGGAAAAATCATTCTTCGTGCGAAAGCCGAAATAGAAGAACACAATGACCGAAACAGAATTGTTGTCACAGAAATACCTTATCAAGTAAACAAAGCAAAGCTTGAAAAGCATATTAACGAACTTGTTCGTGACGGCAAGATTGACGGTATTTCATCAACTCGTGACGAATCTACCGAACATATTCGTCTTGTTATCGAACTTAAACGTGACGCAAACCCTAATGTTGTACTTAACAATCTGTTCAAGTATACACAAATGCAGGATACTTTCGGCATCATCTTGCTTGCACTTGTAGACAAACAGCCGAAAATTCTTACACTTCGTGAGATGATTGACTACTACATCGCCCACCAGGAAGATGTTATTTCAAGACGTACACAGTTTGAACTTGACAAAGCACTTGACCGTGCACATATCTTAGAGGGTTACAAGATTGTTATAGACAACGTTGACGAAGTAATCAAAATAATCCGTGCGTCAAAGAGTATTCCTGATGCAAAACAAACATTGTGCGAACGATTCTCACTTACAGACGCACAGTCAGACGCAATCGTAAAAATGCAGCTTGGTCGTTTGTCCGGTATGGAACGTGACAAGATTGAAGAAGAATATCAAGCACTTGTTGTAAAAATCGAAGACTTACGTTCAATTCTTGCAGATGAAAGCAAAGTTCTTGAAATAATTAAGAACGACCTTACCGATATTAAGAATAAGTACGGCGATGAAAGAAGAACTGAAATATCAATGGTTACAACTGAAATTGATATTGACGACCTTATCGACGAAGAAGATATTGTCGTTACAGTTACTCATAAAGGTTACACAAAACGTCTGCCTGTCGATACTTATAAATCGCAAAGACGCGGAGGTCGCGGTATTTCAGGTCTTACAACTCGTGAAGAGGACTTCGTTGAACACCTGTTTACAACCACAACACACCACACATTGTTGTTCTTTACAACTCACGGTGTTGTGTACAAGCTGAAAGGTTATCAAATTCCTGAGGCAAGCAGACAGGCAAAGGGTACAGCGATTGTAAACCTACTTCCGCTTGAAAATGATGAAAAGATTTCCGCAATGATTCCTATTAAGGACTTCGAGGACGGCAAATACCTTACATTCATCACCAAAAACGGTATTGTCAAAAAGACAAACGTTATGGATTACTCAAAAATCCGTAACGGCGGACTTCGTGCGATTGACCTTGACGAAAACGATGAGCTTATCAGAGTTAAACTTACAGACAATACTCAAGATATTATTATTGCTACACATGACGGTTATGCAATCCGCTTTAACGAAACTGAGGTACGTTCAACAGGCCGTACAACAAGAGGTGTTATGGGTATCCGCCTTCACGACGGCGACTATGTTATCGGTGCGTCTGTTGCACTGCCCGACAGCCAGCTTCTTACTGTCACAGAAAACGGTTACGGCAAGAAAACACCGCTTGACGAGTATCGTATTCAGTCAAGAGGCGGTAAAGGTATTTTCACTTATCGTATTACCGAGAAAACAGGCAAACTTGCCGGTATGAAAACTGTCACAGATAATGACGATATTATTCTTATCACATCTGACGGTGTTATTATAAGAATGCACACAGATGAAATTTCTTCATACAGCCGTCAAACTCAGGGTGTAAGAGTTATGCGTCTTGACGACGGTGTAAGTGTTATGAGTATTGCACGAACAGAACGCGAAGAAGAAACTGATGAAGAAACAGAAAATTCTGAAGAAGTTATTGCTGATGATACAACCGAAACTCAAATTGCTGACGAAAGCGAAACAGAAGGAGATGTCGAGTAATTATGAAAAAATCAATTAGTGTTATAGCTATAATTCTATCAATGGTAATGGTGCTTGCGTCATGCGGCACAAACCAAAACGGCAAAGATGAAGAACCCGTTTCAACACCTGATCCGGAACTTGTAAAAAACACAGTCAACGCCACAATAGAACTTGAAGACGGTGACGAAATTATGCTTGAATTATATCCGGACCTTGCACCTGATACGGTTGAAAACTTCGTTGAACTTGCAGAAGACGGTTTTTATGATGGCACAATATTCCACAGAGTTATTGAAGATTTTATGATTCAAGGCGGCGGCTATGACGAAAATCTGAAAGAGCAAAAAACTGAGTCTATCAAAGGTGAATTTGCAAAGAACGGTTTTGAAAACACACTTTCTCACACCAGAGGTGTAATTTCAATGGCAAGAGCACAGGATTATGACAGTGCAACAAGTCAATTCTTTATCGTTCAAAAAGATGCGACTTACCTTGACGGTCAATATGCCGCTTTCGGTAGAGTTACAGAGGGTATGGATATAGTTGATGAAATCGCATCTGTAAAAACAGGTACAGTTGCCTCATCAAATATGGAGGACGTCCCTATCGAGCCTATCGTGATTGACACTATCACCATTGACACATCTGTATCAAGCGGTAAATCAAGCAAAACAAAGGCTACTTCAAAGCCGTCAAAAGATAAAGACACAGACAAAAACTCAAAAGATACTGATGATGAAGACGAAGATACATCATCTTCAAAGTCATCTAAATCATCATCAAAATCAACAACTGCTCCGAAATCAACACCTAAGTCAAACTCAAGTTCAAAATCGAGCAGTTCAAATTCTTCATCAAGCAGTAAATCAAGCAATTCAAATGATGACAAAAACAACGATGATGAATTAAGCGAAGATGAACTTAATGACATTCTTCCATTCTTACAGTCAGGCTCAACAGAGTCAAATTCTTAAAAAGTAAGGAGATAAATTATGAATATTGAAATCGAAATGGAAAACGGCGGAATTATAAAAGCAGAGCTTTATCCGGACGTTGCACCAATCACAGTAGAAAACTTTGTTTCACTAATCGAAAGAAACTTCTTTGACGGTCTTATTTTCCACCGTGTAATTCCGGGCTTTATGATTCAAGGCGGCGGTTTTACGGCAGACGG
The DNA here is from genome assembly GCA_003460745.1 of Firmicutes bacterium AM55-24TS. Taxonomy (GTDB): domain Bacteria; phylum Bacillota; class Clostridia; order UBA1381; family UBA1381; genus Hominilimicola; species Hominilimicola fabiformis. Next base: position 3,684 of record QTVU01000039.1, on the reverse strand, counting down.
TCAACACAAAGAAACAGATTCAATCAAGGGCGAATTTGACGGTAACGGTGTTACAAATCCATTAAAGCATACAAGAGGTGTGCTTTCAATGGCAAGAACAATGTTCCCGAACAGTGCGTCGAGTCAGTTCTTCATTATGCACGAGGACGCACCTCATCTTGACGGTCAATATGCCGCTTTCGGCAAGGTTACAGAGGGTATCGAGGTTGTTGACGAAATAGCCGAAACACCGACCGATATGCAGGATAAGCCAATCGAAGACCAAATTATAAAAACAATAAGACTTGTATAATAAAAGCTCCGTAAGCAATGCTTACGGAGCTTTTTTTGTTGTTTTTAGTGTATAAAACTAAAATATAAAATTACCAATATACCAAGTATAATTCTGTAATAACCGAATGATTTAAAATTGTGTTTTCTTACATAGTTCATCAAGAACTTAATTGCAAGCATCGACACAATGTACGCAACAACCATACCTGTCAAAAGCACAATCACATCTTCCATAGGCATAGCCAAGCCGTATTTAAGCACTTTCAGTAGGCTTACGCCGAACATAACCGGTATAGCCAAAAAGAACGAAAATTCAGCCGCAACCGAACGTGAACAACCTATAAGCATTGCACCAAGTATTGTTGCACCTGAACGCGATGTACCCGGAACGATTGACAACACTTGAAACAGTCCGATTAAAAGTGCTGTTTTGTATGTCATATCGTCCATGCTTTCGATTTTTGTTTCCTTGTGCAACGATTCAACAACTATGAACGCTACACCGTACAAAATAAGCATCGCCGAAACGACCTGCCAATTTTCCCAAGCCGACATAAAGTTATCAAGTACAAGACCGATAACCGCAGCCGGTACACAGGCAATAATAACCTTGAACCACATTTTCCAAGTATTCTCTTTTTCAACATTTGTCTTTTTCGGTGAAAACGGATTTAACTTGTGAAAATATAGTGTTACTACCGCCAAAATTGCTCCAAGCTGTATTACATACAAATACAAATCAGATGCGGTAAATCCCTCTGTATTGTTTATAAGTTCGTTTACAAGTATCATATGTCCTGTCGAACTTATAGGCAACCATTCGGATATACCTTCCACAATGCCCAGAACAATCGATTTAATCATTTCGAGAAACAAAATATAACAACTCCTTATTTAATTTTCTTCTTTGCTGCATTTATTATCATATTTGCAGTTTCTTCAATGCCAAATTTTTCAGCATCAATACACAAGTCGTAATTAGACATAACGCCCCAATTTTTGCTTGTGTAGTAATCGTAATATGTACGACGTTGTTTGTCGGTTTTCAAAACCTTGTCTTTTGCTTTGGCTTGAGTAATATCAAGTGCCGACATAACTCTCTTTGCACGATAATCAACCGAGCCGTATACAAATACGCTCAAAACGTCCACATTTTCATTTTCAAGAACATAATCTGCACAACGTCCGACGATAACGCAAGAGCCTCTCTTTGCAACCTCTTTAATAACGTCAGCCTGTGCGATAAATAATTTATCGTTTATAGGCATTTCGTAATAAATCGGTGCGTTTATACCTCTCATTGAGTAGTTGCCGCTTGCAAGCGAGTAAAGAAAACTGTTTGTTGCGTGTTCGTCAACCTCTTTCAACGCCTCTTTGCTGATATTGCTCTTTTGTGCCGCAAGTTCAACAAGCTCCTTGTCATAAAAAGGTATGTTAAAATACTCCGCAACCTTTTCACCTATATCACGTCCGCCACTTCCGAACTGTCTTCCTATTGTAATTATCAATGACATAATTCATTCTCCTCTCTGTTTTAATTTTATGTTAATGATATACATTACTGATACATTTCTTTATAGTGTTCCCAACTCGAATTTACCTTTACAACATAATTACGAGTTTCAGAAAACGGAATATACTTGAGTGTCACTCCGTCATCACTGTATCGCGAGTCATTAAGCCAACTATAAACATTTCCCATACCACCGTTGTAAGCCGCCAAGGCGGTGTCAATATTTCCGTAAACATCAATCAAGTGACGTAAATAATGACAGCCAAAACGTATATTTGTTTCGGGATCCATATAATCATATTCAGTCGTTATCCCTAATTCTTTAGCGTTCCATTCAGCAGTTTCCTCAGTAAGCTGCATAAGTCCGCCGGCAACACCCGAATGTGCCTCAGGCACAAAATTACTTTCAACCTTTATAACCGCCATAACCAAGAACGGATCAAGGTCGTTGGCTTTTGAATATTTTACAATATAATCTGCATACGCAACAGGATATTTGAATTTTTGACTTGTTTGATAACCGCCTAATATACCCAGTACCGCAACAAATATTGCAAGAAGTACAAGGAATGCTTTAAAAATTTTACTCAAAACTATTCCCCTTTATTTTATTAAATAACCCGACAACATCACTTTCAAGCTGTGCAATATCACCGTTATTATATATGATATACATTGAATTTTCCTTATAGAACTCATCATCATTTTGAGCATTAATTCTTTGTATCGCCTGTTCATCGGTAATATTGTCACGCGTCTTAATTCGTGTGATTCTGCTTTGTTTATCAGCAATAACCGACACTATAAATTCACAAAGCGGTTCAACATTACTTCCGATTATCACTGCTCCGTCTACACCAACCAATTCGGCATCAGTCGTGTTTATGTCTTTTACCACTTCCGCCTTTATATATTTATGCGTTATGTTGCTTAATGCCTCTGTTTTTTGTTTGTCAGAAAAAGCGATTGATGCTAATTTCTTTCTATTCAATGTCTTATCGTCATTTAGTATGCTATCACCGAAATAATCGACCAATTCATTAAGACAATCACTGTTTGGTTCTACAATTTCGTGTGCAATTACATCTGTGTCAATAATATGCACACCCAATTTTTCAAGCATTTTTGAAACAGATGTTTTTCCGCTTCCGCTTCCACCTGTTATACCGAAAACAACCATTTCTATCCCCTCTTAAATGTTCTCAATTTGCCAATCTATCGGTGTTTTACCCATTTCCGTCAACATTCTGTTTGCCGTTTCAAAATGACCGCAGCCGAAAAATCCTCTGTTTGCCGACAACGGACTCGGATGTGCGGCAGTTAAAATTTTATGATAATGATTAGTAATAACCTTTATTTTCTCTTTCGCATTGTTACCCCAAAGCATAAATATTACCGGGTCTTTGCGTTCATTCAAACACTCGACAACTCTGTTGGTAAATATCTCCCAACCTTTGTTTCTGTGCGAATTTGCCTGACCGTCACGGACAGTCAATGCTGAGTTAAGCAACAACACACCTTGCCTTGCCCATTTTTCAAGATAACCGTTATTTGGAATGTACAATCCCAATTCATTATGAAGTTCCTTATACATATTCAATAATGACGGAGGAATTTTAACACCTTTTTGAACCGAGAAAGCCAACCCGTGTGCTTGACCTACTTCATGATACGGGTCTTGACCAAGAATGACAATCTTCGTATTTGCATAAGATGTCCATTTCAAAGCATTAAAAATATCATACATATCAGGATGAATACAATGCAATTTATATTCAGATTTCAAAAAAGCACGAAGTTTCAGATAATATTCTTTACTAAATTCATCTTTAAGAATTTCGTCCCAATCATTTCCTATATTAACCACTCAATTCACTCCTAAATAATTATCTTATATA